>NZ_JAPFHA010000050.1 GCF_026586805.1 Niveibacterium sp. 24ML
ATCGCCGTTCAAATTTCAACGCTGCCGCTAACAAGTCCGTCAACGGGACGCCAAACTGCTACGCAGTTTGGTGCCCTACGCTGCGCTCCGGCGCCCGTTACGTCCAACGTTAGCTCATTATGCGAATGCGTACGCCATCTATCGCGTTGCTATTGCTTGTCTGTGCTCCGCACGTCGGGGCGAGTAACTGCGCAGAACTCTTTCGCGAGCATCGGGAAGCGGACATGAAATTGTCCTACGAGCTGTTCGACCAAACCGACCAATCCGGATTTCGTGTTCTCGCCGCTCAGGGGTGCAACTCCGAGGCGGCCGATCTAATATCCGAGTACATCAAGGCCACTGGATCAACACGTTCTTCACTGCGGTGGCACATTGCGCAGTTGCGCGCAACCGCAGGCGACTATCCGACAGCAATAGAATTCGCAAAGTTAAGCCTTTCTCCCGCAGAAGACTTCTCCCTTAACGCGCTGCGCTGGAACGACTATGTGCTAGCCACGATTGGATACTTGGAGCGGGACAAGAACGGCCTTCTTGCACACCGAGCAAACGTTGAGGCCGCGCGTACCTTGCACTTCGGAAATGAGCTAAACCTAAAACTCTTGAACGCCCTCGTCGAGCACTATGATCGTGACTATAAATACGCGACGAGCCACATCAGCGACTGAGCTAACCAGTCCGTCAACGGGACGCCAAACTGCTGCGCAGTTTGGTTCCCTCCGCTGCGCTCCGGCGCCCGTTACGTCCAACGTTAGCGTCAATGCTGAAAGCGTCCGAATTTGAAACGTGTGTTGGCTTTGCAATCGAGGCCAAGGTTCCCGTGCTGCGCTTGTACCGTTTCGGTTCGGGGATCAATTCCTGCACGGCAGTTGGGCGCCACGCTCGGTTATCGTTTCTGCTGTGGTCGCGGGTTTTCCCCGCAACGTTTCGCTTTCTCAATGCCTTGCACTTCGGGCCTGCGCTGCATGAATCGCCGTTCAAATTTCAACGCTGCCGCTAACAAGTCCGTCAACTGGACGCCAAACTGCTACGCAGTTTGGTGCCCTCCGCTGCGCTCCGGCGCCCGTTACGTCCAACGTTAGCGTCAATGCTGAAAGCGTCCGAACTTGAAACGTGCGTTGGCTTTGCAATCGTGGCCACGGTTCCATTGCTGCGCTTGTACCGTTTCGGTTCGGGGGCCAATTCCTGCACGGCAGTCGGGCGCCACGCTCGGTTATCGTTTCCGTCGTGGTCGGGGGTTTTCCCCGGAACCGTTTCGCTTTCTCAAACGAATTTACTTCGAGCCTGCGCTGCATGAATCGCCGTTCAAATTTCACCGCTGCCGCTAACAGGTCCGTCAACGGGACGCCAAACTGCTGCGCAGTTTGGTGCCCTCCGCTGCGCTCCGGCGCCCGTTACGTCCAACGTTAGCGTCAATGCTGAAAGCGTCCGAAATTGAAATGTGGTTGGGTTGTGCGGGCGTGGCCAACGTTCCCGTGCAGCGCTTGTACCGTTTCGGGTCGGGGGCCAATTCCTGCACGGCAGTTGGGCGCCACGGTAAGTTATCGTTTCCGAAGTGGTCGCGCGTTTTCCCCGCTACCGTTTCGGTTTCTCAAAACAATGCACTTCGGGCCAGCTCAGCATGAATCGCCGTTCAAGTTTCACCGCTGCCGCTAACAAGTCCGTCAACGGGACACCCAAATGCTGCGCATTTGGGTTCCCTCCGCTGCGCTCCGGCGCCCGTTACGTCCAACGTTAGCCCCGTGTTTATTCATTCGAAATTCCTGCTGGCAATTGTTGCGTCGCTGCCCCGGCGCCATTCGCTTTGCGGGGCACCGCAGGTTTTCGGTGTTTCGGCGGGCAATGTCGCAGTGAGGCCTTCACTTGCTCAATCGTCGCGGGCTTCGAACGCGGCGCCTGCGAGCACTGGCCGTTGTTTTTGCGCTTGCGCGTTTGACGGCTCGGCTTCGCTCGAAAGGCTCTTCGGTGTTTTACCGGGCGAAGTGGGCGGCGATTTTTCGGCTTTCGCTAGTGCGGGCGCCGGTGCAGGCACGGTTCGGGTTTCTCTTGGTCGGCTTGCCCTGGCAGGCCGTTCGGTTTTTCAATCGGTCACTGGTCCCGCGGCTAACACTGCGGTCAACGGGACACCAAACTGCTTCGCAGTTTGGTCCCCTTCGCTGCGCTCCGGTGCCCGTTACCTCCAACGTTAGATTTCTTTCCTTAACCTCCCGCTAACACTATGAACGCTATCGATTTTCGCGAGTTGCCCTTCTCATCCAAGGCATCAATCTGCTGGTCATTTTTGTGGCGCGGGCTCGCGATCACAATCGCATCTTCGCTCGCAGGTGCGCTGCTTGGGGGCATCGCCGGTGCACTACTGGGGTTCGCCCTAAACATGTCTGGCGTCCCGCAATCATCTGCTATGAGCCTGATACAAATCGTTGGCGGCCTCCTTGGTTTGGCGTGCGGGGTTTTCTTTCTTTCGGTGTACGTGCGGTGGCTACTCTCGGCACAACTTGGCAAGTTCAAGCTGCTGCTGGTCAATGCCGCCGAAATCTAACATTGCAGTCAACCGGACACCCAAACTGCTGCGCAGTTTGGGTTCCCTCCGCTGGCGCTCCGGTGCCGGTTACTTTCAACGTTAGAGCGCAAGACATGAATGTTGTCACCGGAAATCTCCTAGATCTTGCGGTCAATGGGCACTTTGACGTCCTGATCCACGGCTGTAACTGCCAATGCACAATGGGTGCGGGAATTGCCAAGCAAATCAAACAGCGATTTCCTGCTGCCTTCGAGGCCGATTTGAGGACCAGTGCGGGAGCTCAAAAGCTGGGAACTATCAGTTTCGCGACGGTTACCGCCCAGAGCCACTCGTTCACTATCGTCAACGGCTACACACAAGTGCATTGGCGCGGCAACGGGGTAAAGGTTGACTACGAGGCTGTCAGGTCTGTCATGCGCCACGTCAAAAGTCAGTTCGCTGGTTCGCGTATTGGCTATCCGCGGCTTGGTGCAGGTTTGGCCGGTGGAGATTGGGAACGTATCGCACATATCATCGCCGAAGAGTTAGCAGGCGAAAACCACACGCTTGTCGAGTATGCGCTCTAACAAGTCAGTCAACGGGACACCCAAATGCTGCGCATTTGGGTACCCTCGGCTACGCCTCGGTGCCCGTTACTTCCAACGTTAGGCATCACAAATGACGCTTGCCCTACAGTCACTCATATACGAGCCGCTCAGCGAAGAGCACGCCATCGAGTTACACGACGATTTTCTCGATGAGCGGCTCTATCATTTCATTCCCGAGGGCCCGCCAAGGTCGCTCGAAGCATTGCAGCGCGAGTACGCGGAATTCAATGCTGGCGCTCCAGCCGGCTGCGGTGAAGTCTGGTTGAATTGGGCAATTCGCGATAGCGCCTCCGGCACTTGTGTAGGAACGCTTCAAGCAACACGCTTTGCCGATGGTTTGCTTTGGGTCGGGTACAAGATCGTTCCGTCGGCATGGGGCAAGGGAATCGCAAGCTCCGCGCTATCCTGGCTAACGGGCGAGCTTTTGACAAAGTTCAATGGCCAGCCCCTCTTGGCTGCAGTCGATACCCGTAACTTCTCATCCATCCGCGTTCTCGAGAAGTGCCAGTTCAAACTGCAACGCAAAGAGCCCGCTGAACTTCACGGGAAGCAAACCGAGGACTTCATCTTCCAATACACGGGGTTTCAAGACCGTGCTGCCTAACCCTGCGCTCAACCGGACTGCCGAAATGCTGCGCATTTCGGTGCCCTCCGCCTTCGGCTCCGGCAGCCGGTTAGCTCCACGTTAGGTCCCATGGAATCTGCCCGCCTGCTCACGGACACGGCCCGACGCCTGATTGTTGCTATCGCATTGAGCCTTGCGCCCTCAGGAGTTGCATTGGCTCATGAGCCCGAAATCCACTTACGCTTTTCCGACGTCGAGTCGCTTACGAAATGGATGGCATCGCGATACCCTGCGCACGACATACAACGGCAACAGCTTGGGCCGGTGCAGGTATATTCGGCGTATGGCGGCTATGGCTCCGGCATTGCCCGCGTGGACTCCTATTTCTATGTGTGCGAGGCGACTGCCTGCCAGCTTTTGGGCCTAAAGCTTGGAACGCTGGGATCGGAGATGACGGAACCGGCGAACGTCACTATCAGTGGCTCGCGCCTGATAATCGAGTCTCCGAACAACTATCGCTTTGAGCTCCCGCTCTCTCCATGAGTATCGGCGCGCGCAACCTAACATGGCAGTCAACCGGACACCCAAATGCTGCGCATTTGGGTTCCCTTCGCTAGCGCTCCGGTGCCGGTTACTTCTACGTTAGGCCTCATATGCGCGCGCTCGCCTTAATCGCGTTTCTTATACTCGCGCTATCACCAATCGACGAATCGGCGGCGGATGTTCCCGAGCCGATCGCGACTCTGGCAAAGCAGTTCCAAGGGAAGAGCCCTAACGAAGTGCTGGCTCTAATTGGTAAGCGCTTCGGCCCCTACCATCGGAACACTGGGTCGGGGCTTTCAATCCCTGAATGGGAAGTATTCGGGGGAGTGCTGACCTTCCATCCCCTTACTGGCCCGTTCTTCTACGATCCAAGAACGAATAAGGTCACAGGACTAATTCCAACTCATAACGCTGTTCGCGAAAATCTATTGCAGAGTTACGAGATGACCTCGAACGCGGACAAACATGGAACCAAGTATTGGCTGGGCAACCTAGAGTTCCCAACCAGTGCGACGTACCGGTTTACCAAGAGTGGGCTAGAAGTAGATGCAAGGAACTTCTTCATCACCTACACAACAGGAACCGTCGCCGTTACCTTGGCAAATGGTATAACCGACGAAACACTTCTTGAATCGCTCAGCGGCAGTTTTCCGATTGCTCAGCTCGCCTTTACTTCTTCCGATGGCAAAGAAAAAGCGACCTATACGATAGTGAGCTCTGAGCAAGAACGGGGACTAAGCTTCGTTGGAGCAACAGATGTAGGTTTCATTTTGGACACGTCCTGGGTGAATTTTTGGAAATGAAAGCGTTTCGGTGGCTGAAGTGAGGCCTAACCCTACGGTCAAGGCCGCGCCCTTCGGTCGCTGGACGCTGCGCGATAAAGCGCCGCGCAGCGCCCCTTACCTTCTACGTTAGAGCTTTATGCCCAGGAACCTTTTGCTCGTGTCAACCGCTGTCGGCGCCTTGGGCTCGGCGCTAATCGTGGCCACAGCGTTCCTAATCGTCGGGGGCTCTATGGTTGGAGCGCTTATATTTTTCACCGCACCATCGGCCTATCTAATTGGCACTCTCGTACCAACAGAGTTTTGGTATTCGGTGGTCCCAGAAGGCGGTGGACCGGCAGCAATTCTTTTGTTTGCTGCCGCGGCTTGGTTTCAGCTCACAGCTATCCTTGGTTTTGTCACATATGGATTGCTTCGCATCTGGAGGCAAAAAATTGCCTATGCCCACGCCTCGCTCTAACAAGTCTCTAAGGGACTTCCCGTCAACCGGGCGTTGTTGAAGCCGGCCGTCAGGCCGGTTTTGCTTTTCAGGT
>NZ_JAPFHA010000051.1 GCF_026586805.1 Niveibacterium sp. 24ML
ATCGAGAAACCTGAAAAGCAAAACCGGCCTGACGGCCGGCTTCAACAACGCCCGGTTGACGGGAAGTCCCTTAGAGAATTGTTAGGCGCCGACTCGGACATTAGCTAGCCTTTTCGTTGCTTCTAATGAGCCAAAGCGTCCGGCGTTAATATACGAACCGAGTTTCGCGTCTTCGTCTGAGCACAACTTTTCGAGTATTTCGTATGCAATTACGCGATGGGGCTCGATGAGATTGTCGTGCTTCTCCAGAAGGGCACGTTCCTCTTCGTCGGACTCATGTCCATCAAGGGCCCAATAAGCATAGAAGTTGTTGTACTTCTCGCAAAACTCAAAGAAGGACAGTTTGCCTGCAACGCATTGGCGAACCAGTGCATCGTGCTGTGCAATGGTTTCTAGTAAATCGGCCTCTGACTCAAACATGACCATTCGTAAGCGCCTAACGTTCGACGTAAGGGGCGGCCCGCCTGCGGGACGTCCCCTTGACGGTGGTGTTAGGCATCGGCGTTGACCTCACGGAGAACCTTGATTGCCAATGCGCCTTGACCGATCCCGATGCCGCGATTGTGCTCGCCAAGATTCTGACCTTCGGTAACGTCACACCAACACTCGACGACCTCAAACACTGAATGACTTTCATTGGTCTCAATCTCGAAATGAATGAACTTCTCGGACTCCGTCAGCAACATTCCGAACAGGCGTGGCATTCCGGGAAAGTCGATCTCCAACTTCACAACAATGGCCTTCGAGCAATCAACCCCTCTTGACGTGGCGACTTCGACGAGCGCCGATGGCAATGCATGGTTTCTCCAGTAGTTCGCCACGCGACGAATAGACTGCTCGGTTGCCATGTTCTGCTGCTGAACGCTTTGCTGTCGCATGATATGCCTAACGTTGGACGTAACGGGCGCCGGAGCGCAGCGAAGGGAATCAAACTGCGCAGCAGTTTGGCGTCCCGTTGACGGACTGGTTGGGCGTCACTTCCACTTGAGATTGAGCTTGCGGTTCGAAGCGGCGCAGTCGCGGAGGTACAGATTGATGAGGCTCTGGTACGGGATGCCAACGTCTTCAGAGATGGATTTGAAGTAGTTGATGCACTCCTCGTCCAAGCGGATGGTGATTTGCTTTTTGAGCTGCGGAGCGTAGGGGTTCTTCGTGGATTTCGAGAAGTCGTATTCAGCGCGCATGGATTGCACCTTTTCAGTAAGACGCGGCCTCTTGCTTCGTGGCTTTTCGCGCCGAGATGATGCGAATTACATTCTCGGACGTGCGGTAGCAATGGCACACGACAAGCAGTTTCAGGCCTGAGCTGTAGCCCAGGAGGATGAACCGCTCTTCATCTTCGGAATGGTCTGGGTCCGCGATCAGCCTCGCCCGGTCGTCGTAGAAGACCGTCTTGGCCTCTTCGAAGCTCACACCGTGCTTCTTGATGTTGGCCTTGGCCTTCGGGTCGTCCCACTCGAAGTGAAGTGTAGTCATGAGGCGACTGTAACTATGGTGTAGTTACGCGTCAAGATCTTGGGATCCGCTAGCCGGTGACGCCCAACGTTGGACGTAACGGGCGCCGGAGCGCAGCGGAGGGCACCAAACTGCGCAGCAGTTTGGCGTCCCGTTGACGGACTTGTTAGCGATGGAGCGGCTCATCAATGCTTACACCGCAGTACGGGCAGTAGTTGATTGGGTTGAAATGCGAGAGCCGGAACTGCGGGTCGATGGTTCGCGTGCAGCGTGGACAGCGAAGGAACACCTGACCTGCAACACCCAGGATGACGAAACACAACAAAAGCCCGCCCACGATAGCCATAGAAACCGGCGTCGGCTGAGGCGTTTGAGCTGCCACAACGAGCGCAGGCAGGCAAGTGGCAACAAGGCTAAAAAGCCAGAGCCGTTTCTTCTTCGCCAGCGAATCGCGGATGGTGGTTTTCATGTAGCGCTAACGTTGGACGTAACGGGCGCCGGAGCGCAGCGGAGGGCACCAAACTGCGTAGCAGTTTGGCGTCCCGTTGACGGACCTGTTAGCGGCAGCGTTGAAATTTGAACGGCGATTCATGCAGCGCAGGCCCGAAGTGCAGGGCATTGAGAAAGCGAAACGGTTGCGGGGAAAACCCGCGACCACCGCAGAAACGATAACCGAGGGCGGCGCCCAACTGCCGTGCAGGAATTGGCCCCCGAGCCGAAACGGTACAAGCGCAACACGGGGACGTTGGCCACGCCGGCAAAGCCAACGCACGTTTCAAGTTCGGACGCTTTCAGCATTGACGCTAACGTAAAGCTAGCCGGCACCGAGGCGAAGCCGAGGGAACCCAAATGCGCAGCATTTGGGTGTCCGGTTGAGCGATTAGTTAGCGGCAGCGGTGAAACTGGCGCAACGGAACAGCCCGACTTTGCTTGAAGTGCCGGCGGTTTGAAAACCGAAAACGGTTGAGGGGAGAGCCCGCAACCACCAACGAAACGATAACCGACCGACGCGCCCAACTGCCGTGCAGAAATTGGTCACCGAACCGAAACGGTACAAGCGTTGCACGGTGACGTTGGCCACGCCGGCAACGCCAAAGCACGCTTCAAGTTCCGATGCTTTCAGCATTGACGCTAACGCTTGAGTTCAGCGGGAGCGCCGCAGGCGCGAATCCGCTGCAACGAATTGTTGGGCGGCAGACGCCCGGAAAGGAATTGAAATGCAAGACGATCTGATGAAGTTTGACCCGACAGACCGAGCCCCGCACCCATACCCTAGCCATGCCGCCCAATACCGGAAATGGCACGGGCTGACAGCGTGGATATACAACCCATGGACAGGGACACAACGACACCCGGCAGATATTGGCAGCGATGTGCAAGGGCTTTTGATAGTGCCGCCTGCAACCAACAAGGTGATGCAATGCGGCCCTAACGGAGAGTGCCTGTATTGCGGAGTTGCCTGCGATGAACCGTGCAGCCGTTTCGTGCCGAGATTCAAAGCGGAGGCAACTTGCGAGCGCCTCAAGACGCCCAACGTTGGAGTTGAGGGGCCGGCGAAGGGCGCAGCCCGTAGCGAACCCAAAAGCGCGGCTTTTGGGCGGTCCCCTCGAACGACGGGTTAGCTCCAGCGCCGAAACCCATTGGTGTTGTACTCACTGACGAATGCCGTTTTCTTGAATGATGCACGTATGTCGTTGGGCGAAAACTCGCCTTTTACAACGAAGCCTGAGAAGCCGCTCGGGAGCGTTTGCGCCGGACGTGCCTGAACCTGGACTAAGACTCTGTGTTCGTTGTAGGTGCGGCGGAAGATTAGCCTCGCCACCCACGGCGTGCTCGGTTCGCCGAAAACCTCTGTATCTTTGCCCTGAACATGCACATGGAACTGCACTTGCGGAGCGAGGCCCGTTTCGGCCTCAATTTTCAATAACTCCGGGCGTAGAAGGTGCTCAACGATACCTTCGACAATGTTTCGATCTGGCGAGAATTCGTCGGACTGTGCCATTGCGGGAGCTAACGTTGGAGGTAACGGGCACCGGAGCGCAGCGGAGGGAACCAAACTGCGCAGCAGTTTGGTGTCCCGTTGACCGCAGTGTTAGCCGCGAGACCAGTGACCGATTGAAAAACCGAACGGCCTGCCAGGGCAAGCCGACCAAGAGAAACCCGAGCCGTGCCCGCAACGGCGCCCGCACGAGCGAAAGCCGAAAAATCGCCGCCCACTTCGCTCGGCAAAACACCGAAGAACGTTTCCAGCGAAGCCGAGCCGTCAAACGCGCACGCGCAAACCCAACTGCCAGCGCGTGCAGGCGCCGCGTTCGAAGCCCGCGACGATTGAGCAAGCGCCTGCCGCACGGTGAGATAGCCCGCCGAACCACCGAAAACCTGCGGCGCCCCGCAAAGCGAGAGGCGCCGGGACAGCGATTCAAACATTGCCAGCAGGAATTTCGAATGAATAAACACGGGGCTAACGTTGGAAGTAACCGGCACCGAAGCGCAGCGGAGGGAACCAAACTGCGAAGCAGTTTGGTGTCCGGTTGACTGAAGTGTTAGCCATCACCAGCGTGCGCTCGGAGATAGCTTGCAAGAAGAGTAAGGAGATCTTCTTCATAGCGGTAGAACTCCGCCTCGAGCGACGCAAACCGGACCGTTTCACGAATTCGACCAAGTGCTTCCTGGCGCTCGGCGCGATTCACTGGAGGCACTGAGCCAGGGAATTCTGCATTGGCAGCTGAGAGCAAAGACGCCGTATTTCCAGCGCCAATAGCCTTCAGCGCTTCAACCGTTTGAAGCGCGAGATCGCCAGCAGAATTGAAGTAGTACTGATCGAAGCCGCCATTGTTGACCTCGGCCTCCAGCATCCAGACTCCGACGCCAACTACTTCAAGTGGGTCTAGAGCGGACGGGCCCGCACAGATGTACTTTTCGACCCATGGATCGATGCGTTTCAATACGAAGTCGAGGTCGTTCATGATGGCTAACGTTGGACGTAACGGGCGCCGGAGCGCAGCGGAGGGAACCAAAATGCGCCGCATTTTGGCGTCCCGTTGGACGGACTATAAAGGGGACTTCCCACAGTCGCTGGTGGCATAAGCCACGCCGGCATCGAAGTGCCAAGATTGAGTTT
>NZ_JAPFHA010000052.1 GCF_026586805.1 Niveibacterium sp. 24ML
GTCAACGGGACACCAAACTGCTGCGCAGTTTGGTTCCCTCCGCTGCGCTCCGGTGCCCGTTACCTCCAACGTTAGGCCCCGAACTCACCCCTATGCCCCAGAGCGCTACTGTGACCCTACATTCGGCTCTTCGACCTCACGCTCCTATGCGGCCGATCGTCGCTCTCGTCCTAGCGATTGCCACCTCTGCAATCGCATCGCCGGCTACCACGCACTCTCAAGCGCTAGCGAAGTGCATGATTGAAAACAGCAACGCCTCGGAGAGGTTCGATACGGCTCTCGTAACTTGGATTGCTGCTTCCTATCATTCAGCAATGCCGACAGAGCTCCGCGTCTCAGCACAAATGAAGGAGCAAACATATAGTCGCGTCGGCAAGCTGCTTGACCGCCTACTCACCGACGCTTGCGTTGATCAAGCGCGTATGACTCTGAAGTCCGAAGGTGAGCAGGGCTTGGCATCGGCGCTTCATCGATTCTGGTCTTCGGGAGTCACCGAACTAAACGAAAGCAAAGAGGCCACTTCTACCTTTTCAGAGGTTTGGGGCTATGCCGATAGCAAGAAGATCTCCGACACTCTTCGCCCTCCTCAGTAGAGTGAGTTGGTGTAGCCGCTTCCACCCTGGGCCTAACCCCTCCGTCAAGGGGACAGCCACAAGCGGGCTTCGCCCACTTGCGCCTGCCCCTTACGTCGAACGTTAGCGCCTATGCGTAAAGCGTCCGAATTCGCTGTGCTCGTTGTAATCAGTGCCGTGGTTCACGTCACTGTGCAGCGGGTGTTCGGTGTGGCGAGCGTTGCTGGTTTTCGCAAGGCAGCGGGGTGCGCTGGCCGTGCGTGTTGTCAGGCGTGGTTGCGCGTGCATCGGGCAACCGCTTTACTTGGTTCAACCCCGGGCACTTCGGGCGAAGGTGGGTTTGGCGGTTGTGCTGGTTGGGCGGTCGCTAACCAGTCACTCAACGGGACGCCAAAAAGCGTCGCTTTTTGGTCCCCTCCGCTGCGCTCCGGCGCCCGTTAGTTTCAACGTTAGACCGCCTATGCATACGCCATACACGTTATCGCCACAACAGTTCGCCGCTGTGTCCGCGCTAGCGGGCCCCGAACGCTACAGGCACTTTGTGTCCCGTGTAGCTGACTGGCAAACCGTTTGGGGGCTGCGAAACGAAGGCGGCTGGGTTACGGTTGGTGACGACTGCGGAAATTCCGCTCTACCTTTTTGGCCACACCCTGAATACGCTGCCGCATGCGCAACGGGTGAGTGGGCGGACAATGCGCCTATGGCGGTCGGTATTCACGAATTCGTTGAGCGATGGTTACCGAACCTAGCCACGGACGGCGTCGTTGTTGCGGTGTTCCCCACGCCAGCGTTGCGTGGCGTTATCGTCCCCGCACAGCAACTTGAAACCCACATCCGTGAAGAGCTCGCCCAAATTGAGTAACTCGCGGCGGTCTAACCCTGCAGTCAACCGGACACCCAAATGCTGCGCATTTGGGTTCCCTCCGCTGGCGCTCCGGTGCCGGTTACTTCCACGTTAGCGTCAATGCTGAAAGCGTCCGAACTTGAAACGCGCGTTGGCTTTGCAATCGTGGCCAAGGTTCCATTGCCGCGCTTGTACCGTTTCGGTTCAGGGGCCAATTCCTGCACGGCAGTCGGGCGCCGCGCTCGGTTATCGTTTCCGTCGTCGTTGCGGGCGTTTCCCGCAACCGTTTCGCTTTCTCAAACGAATTCACTTCGGGCCTGCGCTGCATGAATCGCCGTTCAGATTTCAACGCTGCCGCTAACAGGTCCGTCAACGGGACGCCAAACTGCTGCGCAGTTTGGTGCCCTCCGCTGCGCTCCGGCGCCCGTTACGTCCAACGTTAGCGCCTATGCGTAAAGCGTCCGAATTCGCTGTGCTCCTTGTAATCAGTGCCGTGGTTCACGTCACTGTGCGGCGGGTGTTCGGTGTAGCAAACCTTGCAGGGCTGCGTGCGGCTGTTGGGTGCGCTGGCCGTGCGTGTTGTCAGGCGTGGTTGCGCGTGCATCGGGCAACCGCTTTACTTGGTTCAACCCTGGGCACTTCGGGCGAAGGTGGGTTTGGCGGTTGTGCTGGTTGGGCGGTCGCTAACCAGTCACTCAACGGGACGCCAAAAAGCGTCGCTTTTTGGTCCCCTCCGCTGCGCTCCGGCGCCCGTTAGTTTCTACGTTAGCTCTCGTACTTAACTCATCCATCATGCAAAGTGAAACGAAAATAGATCACCGCCTGACAAAAAATGAGCGCATTGCCGTTTTTGTCTCGGCATTCCTGGTTCTTGCCTTCGGCCTGCACCTTGCGTTGCATCCGGGCAGAGACATCAAGGAAGAGCGCGACAAGTCCGGAGCGGTCGTCAAGTCATCAGTGGAGCCATCGAATCACAAGGAGCTTTCACTGCTCTTTACAGCGTCAGGGTTAGCTCTATTCTTCTGGGGGCTAAATGGACTTCGGTTATCGAAACTCACGGTCGGCTCCGTTTCCGCAGAAAGCAAATCTCCTGAAGTCAAAGCAGCCGAGGAGTACGCAAAGCGTGGGGAACCGCAAAAGGAGGTTGTCGTGGCTGCCGGGCAAGACGAGAACCCCGCCGAACTAGTGGTGGAGGGTGCGGGAACGGTCGTCATTAACCATGAAACAGAATTTATATACCCCGTCACAGATCTGCCACGCTACGTGTTCGACGACCTATTTAACAATTGGCCTAAAGAATACGAAAAGCCAAAGAATCTCTCTGTTTTTGAATTCGCGTCGAGAAAGAAGGGCAAAGGTAACCACCCTTGGACAATCAAGTTTAAGGATTTGCCAGCACTAAAGGTTTCTTATGGCGGGCAAGGCAAAGACTCTGCCACTGTTTCAGTACCGCAGAGCTAACAAGTCCGTCAACGGGACGCCAAAATGCTACGCATTTTGGTTCCCTCCGCTGCGCTCCGGCGCCCGTTACGTCCAACGTTAGCGTCAATGCTGAAAGCGTCCGAACTTGAAACGTGCGTTGGCATTGCCGGCGTGGCCAACGTTCCCGTGCAGCGCTTGTACCGTTTCGGTTTGGGGGCCAATTCTTGCAAGGCAGTCGGGCGCCACGCCCGGTTATCGTTTCGGTCGTGGTCGCGAGCTTTTCCCCGCAACCGTTTTGCTTTCTCAATCCCCTGCACTTCGGGCCTGCGCTGCATGAATCGCCGTTCAAATTTCACCGCTGCCGCTAACAGGTCCGTCAACGGGACGCCAAACTGCTTCGCAGCTTGGTTCCCTTCGCTGCGCTCCGGCGCCCGTTACGTCCAACGTTAGGCGTCTCTGGTGTCTGCCATGAATCAGCAAATTACTATAAATGTCAGGTACGACATCTCCGATGAAGAGTGGAAGAAAATCGGAGAGGTCTACAGAAG
The DNA here is from genome assembly GCF_026586805.1 of Niveibacterium sp. 24ML. Lineage (GTDB taxonomy): Bacteria > Pseudomonadota > Gammaproteobacteria > Burkholderiales > Rhodocyclaceae > Niveibacterium. The sequence continues at coordinate 3,387 of NZ_JAPFHA010000052.1, forward strand.
TATGGATGGGTGGCTCGATGGCCAGGAGTATCCGTATTGGTATGGAACAGAAAGTGATCCCCAATACATATGCGCGTCAGTCGAACCAGGAGGAATTCAGTTCTCTGGTGAAATTGAGCCTGAGCTTTGGACGGGGTGGCTTACAGTCTTGTGTGCAAGGCTTACTCGGGTGCTAGGCCGCGAAATTCATGACGCAGAAATGTAGCCACGCTAGAGGCGAAGCTATGCGCTTTAAAGAGTCTAAGCGGTTAGCAACAACGCCTAACCAGTCCGTCAACGGGACGCCAAAATGCTGCGCATTTTTGTTCCCTCCGCTGCGCTCCGGCGCCCGTTACGTCCAACGTTAGAGATCTCCCCACGTGATTGCTCCCGAACCATACCTGAGCGCGTATCTCCACTTGGTTCATCGCGCTGTTTTGGTGTCGCGGCAACTCGCACGCGCGAGCATGGGCCTTCCTCGCCGACTGTTCGCCCGAGAATCAATTGCCCAAGTCGCCGACCTGCAAGACGCAATCCATGTGGTCACCGAGCTATTGGCCAACTGGGAGGGCTGCCACGAGGAAAAACTGCGAAGCACCTACCTCGCCGCATTCGACAAGAAGTGGAGCGCCAACCCTCCACTCGGCCTATTGCTGCTGCCCACTTTGCGAGAAAGGCTTCCAAGTGCCGCGCCCGATCTCTAACAAGTCTCTAAGGGACTTCCCGTCAACCGGGCGTTGTTGAAGCCGGCCGTCAGGCCGGTTTTGCTTTTCAG
>NZ_JAPFHA010000053.1 GCF_026586805.1 Niveibacterium sp. 24ML
GCGTGGCTTATGCCACCTGCGACTGTGGGAAGTCCCCTTTATAGTCCGTCAACGGGACGCCAAACTGCTGCGCAGTTCGGTTCCCTCCGCTGCGCTCCGGCGCCCGTTACGTCCAACGTTAGAGCTCACTCTCACCTCGAAGAATCCCCGATGAATGATTCAGAAAACCTGCCGTTCTGGGCGAAATTCGCAGTTTTCCTTTTCGCAAGTTCGGCCTCGTCGGCGATTTTGCGCATTTCGGGGGTGCTCTCAGAGCACACAAACCCAGTTCTACGGTTCGTCGTCGAACTCGTAGTCGGTATCGCCGTATTCATTCCAGCGTGGTATATCGCGTCGTGGATCGAAAAACGTGGTTTCTTTCAGCAGCTAATGCGCGATGCAAAATCCAAACGGCGCTGAGTCAGAGCATCCGAAACGCCGCTCTAACATGGCGGTCAAGCGGACACCCAAATGCTACGCATTTGGGTCCCCTCGCTCCGCTCGGCGCCGCTTACCTCTACGTTAGCGTCAATGCTGAAAGCGTCCGAACTTGAAACGTGCGTTGGCTTTGCAATCGTGGCCAAGGTTCCATTGCCGCGCTTGTACCGTTTCGGTTTCGGGGCCAACTCCTGCAAGGCGGTCGGGCGCCGCGCTCGGTTATCGTTTCCGTCGTGATCGCGGGCTTTCCCCGCAACCGTTTCGCTTTCTCAATCCCCTGCACTTCGGGCCTGCGCTGCATGAATCGCCGTTCAAATTTCACCGCTGCCGCTAACAGGTCCGTCAACGGGACGCCAAACTGCTGCGCAGTTTGGTGCCCTCCGCTGCGCTCCGGCGCCCGTTACGTCCAACGTTAGCGTCAATGCTGAAAGCATCCGACCTTGAAACGTGCTTTGGCGTCGCCGGCAGTGTCAACGTCACTGGGCAACGCTTGTACCGTTTTGGCTCGGTGACCAATTTCTGCACGGCAGTTGGGCGCGGCGCTCGGTTATCGTTTCGGCGGTGGTTGCGCGTTTTCCCGCCAATCGTTTCGGGTTTCACAAACTTCGGCGCCTCAAGCAAAGTCGGGCGGTTCCGTGGCGCCAGTTTCACCGCTGCCGCTAACCAATCGCTCAACCGGACACCCAAACGCTGCGCGTTTGGGTTCCCTCGGCTTCGCCTCGGTGCCGGCTAGCTTTACGTTAGCGTCAATGCTGAAAGCGTCCGAACTTGAAACGTGCGTTGGCTTTGCAGTCGTGGCCAAGGTTCCAGTGCCGCGCTTGTACCGTTTCAGTTCGGGGACCAATTCCTGCACGGCAGTCGGGCGCCAAGCTCGGTTATCGTTTCTGCGGTGGTTGCGGGCTTTTCCCGCAACCGTTTCGCTTTCTCAAACGAATTCACTTCGAGCCTGCGCTGCATGAATCGCCGTTCAAATTTCAACGCTGCCGCTAACAAGTCCGTCAACGGGACGCCAAACTGCTACGCAGTTTGGTGCCCTTCGCTGCGCTCCGGCGCCCGTTACGTCCAACGTTAGTCGGCTCAGAAATTTCATGGCTTTCAACGATCTCGAACGCAAGAAAATCGAAATTGCGCTTGCTGCATTTCTTGAGCGTTCGCGCCCGCCGGCACATATTCGCTCCCAGCTCGATTACACGGCTCGCGTCACAGATCAAAGCGTTGAGCTCTGCGAGGTTCGGCCTCAGTGGGATCAACCTTCCGTAAAGCTGGAACGGCCGTTTGCAAAAGCTACATTCGTCCGCTCACGCAACGCATGGAAGGTGTATTGGCAGCGAGCCGATCTGAAGTGGCACTGCTATGAACCACATCCAGTCGCCGCCACAGTCGAAGAGTTTCTTGCTGTCGTAAGCACGGACGAGCATTGCTGCTTTTATGGTTAGTGGTATGGAAAGTCGGCTAATTCAAAACCAATCCGCGCCGCCGTCTAACAAGTCCGTCAACGGGACGCCAAAATGCTACGCATTTTGGTTCCCTCCGCTGCGCTCCGGCGCCCGTTACGTCCAACGTTAGCCCCGTGTTTATTCATTCGAAATTCCTGCTGGCAATGTTTGAATCGCTGTCCCGGCGCCTCTCGCTTTGCGGGGCGCCGCAGGTTTTCGGTGGTTCGGCGGGCTATCTCACCGTGAGGCTGGCGCCCGCTCAATCGTCGCGGGCTTCGAACGCGGCGCCTGCAAACGCTGGCCCTCGGTTTTGCGCGTGCGCGTTTGGCGGCTCGGCTTCGCTCGAAAGGCTCTTCGGTGTTTCACCGGGCGAAGTGGGCGGCGATTTTTCGGCTTTCGCTCGTGCGGGCGCCGTTGCGGGCACGGTTCGGGTTTCTCTTGGTCGGCTTGCCCTGGCAGGCCGTTCGGTTTTTCAATCGGTCACTGGTCTCGCGGCTAACACTGCGGTCAACGGGACACCAAACTGCTGCGCAGTTTGGTTCCCTCCGCTGCGCTCCGGTGCCCGTTACCTCCAACGTTAGCGTCAATGCTGAAAGCGTCCGAACTCGAAACGTGCGTTGGCTCTGCGGGCGTGGCCAACGTTCCCGTGCTGCGCTTGTACCGTTTCGGTTCGGGGGCCAATTCCTGCACGGCAGTTGGGCGCCACGCCCGGTTATCGTTCCGGTCGTGGTCGCGAGCTTTTCCCCGCAACCGGTTCGTTTTCTCAATCCCTTGCACTTCGGGCCTGCGCTGCATGAATCGCCGTGCAACTTTCAACGCTGCCGCTAACAAGTCCGTCAACGGGACGCCAAACTGCTGCGCAGTTTGGTGCCCTCCGCTGCGCTCCGGCGCCCGTTACGTCCAACGTTAGTCGTCATGAAGCTAAGCCTTTCGATTGTTGTTTATCTTCTAGGTGTCGTGGCTTTTGGGCTCTTCTATGCGCAGGCCAAGGCAGCGCTCGGCGGCAAGCTCTTATTTCTTTTGGCTTCAGTTGCTTACTTGGTCGCATTGCGCTTTGTCGCCACCTGGGTGGGCAAGCGCTTTTGTCGTATGGGGCGGCAGCATGACGCCTAACCCTGCAGTCGAGCGGGACAGCCACAAGCTGCGCTTGTGGTGCCCTCCGCTTCGCTCCGGCTGCCCCTCACTTCCACGTTAGAGCGCAATACCCGTGAAACACAGAATTGCCGCTGGTGTGATCGTTGAAAACGAAGGGCGCATATTGCTTGTCCGCCATCAGAAGGTTGGCGAGTACGACTTTTGGGTTGCCCCCGGAGGTGGGGCATCGGACGGAGAAGACCTATTCGCCACAGCCAAGCGCGAAGCGTTTGAAGAATGTGGCTTACACGTCGAGCCGTTGCAACTCGCGTACATCGAAGAGTTCTTCAACCCAAACTCTCGGGAGTGCAAAGTTTGGTTTACCGGGCGCTTGGTCGGCGGCAGCCTTAACTGTTCGGCTCACGAAGCGGTCCGTGAACATATCGTCGAGGCGGCATGGCTTTCCCGTGCGGAGTTGGAGGGTAGAACGGTTTTCCCGCCAATGCTCCATCATGAATACTGGCAAGACAAAGCACGGGGGTTCGTCGCTCCACGTTACGTCGGCCTTCGTGAAATGGCGTTTTACTGATGCAGTCCCTTTTCACCGCGCGCTCTAACAAGTCTCTAAGGGACTTCCCGTCAACCGGGCGTTGTTGAAGCCGGCCGTCAGGCCGGTTTTGCTTTTC
>NZ_JAPFHA010000054.1 GCF_026586805.1 Niveibacterium sp. 24ML
CGTCAACGGGACGCCAAACTGCTGCGCAGTTTGGTTCCCTCCGCTGCGCTCCGGCGCCCGTTACGTCCAACGTTAGCCATTCTGGAGAGCTTGCTTTGGTTCTTCCATTCTTTAAATACCACCCCGATCCGCTTGCGACCGGGAGCATTGTCGAGTCAAACACGAAATGTGTTTGTTGCGGTCGCTCTCAAGGCTTCATCTATTCAGGGCCGGTGTTTGGTGAGGACGACTACGACGACTGTATCTGTCCTTGGTGTATTGCCGACGGCCGCGCCCACAAACAGCTCGGAGCCTCATTCACAGACGAAGACTGTGTGGGTGGTGGAGGAGAGTGGAGTCCTGTTCCTCACGAAGTTGTTGATGAAGTGGCAAACCGAACGCCTGGGTTCAGCGGGTGGCAGCAGGAACGTTGGTGGACGCACTGCGGTGACGCAGCGAGTTTCTTGGGCCGGGCAGGCAAAACCGAGCTATCTGCTTTGGGGCCTGAAGCCATCCAAGCAATTCAAGACTCAACCGGGCTTGCCAATGGCCACGAGTGGAATGCCTTTTTCGATGCGCTCGACAAAGATGGCTCGCCCACGGCATACGTCTTTCGGTGTCGAGCCTGCGGTGCAATTGGCGGCTACCATGACTGCGACTAATGGCTAACCAGTCCATCAACCGGACGCCCAAAAGCTTCGCTTTTGGGTGCCCTCCGCTGCGCTCCGGCGCCGGTTATGTCCAACGTTAGACGGCACCCATTTGATATCCGTTCAACACATAAGCGCGGTGATGGTTCATGTCGCGAATGTTGCCGCAGGCTTGGAATGGTATGAGCGTGCCTTTCCGGGTGCGAGGCGCGTTCGAATCACTGACCCCTCATTTGAATGCCTCGCAGTTGGCGAGATTCGAATTGAAGTTGTCCCCTCCGACAACAAGGTCACATCCGGCGCTGCGGGGTCGGTCGTATATTGGGGCGTGACCGATTTCCACTTGGCTTTGACTCATTTCCTCAACCTAGGTGCAAAGCTTTACCGTGGTCCAATGCAAATCGAAGATGGCTACTCAATGTGCCAGGTCCAAGATCCATGGGGCAATTGCATTGGTTTGCGCGGTCCCAACGAGAGAGGGGCGTCGGCTCGTGCAACCGCAGCCGTCTAACAAGTCCGTCAACGGGACGCCAAACTGCTGCGCAGTTTGGTTCCCTCCGCTGCGCTCCGGCGCCCGTTACGTCCAACGTTGGGCGTCTTGATCACGCACCACAGGAACACTGATGACCATACTCAGCCGAATAATTGAGTTGTTCCGGGACGCTAAGGGGCCATCCTTATCTCACCCTGTGTTTGGTGAAATATCACTTCGCCAAGGAAAGAACGGGCCTTACTGGATGCACGACGCTTACGAAAAAAATGATCTATCCATTTCCATTGATACCCGGACCGGCGAACCACCGTCGGAGACTCAAGAGAAATTCTATGTGAGCTTAACCACCGATTGGGATGCCACGTTTTCTCGGGTTTCAAGCCTATTGGTTCCTCGCTATGAAAGTTACCTGCGAAAGCCATTTCCTTCTGAGTGGCGGTCTGCCCTTAACCCCGCAGGCGTTGGAGTTCCAATTGACGGTTCTAACGATAGCCCCTGGGATGTAACCTTCGAGTGCTTGACCGACAATTTGGGTTACCTTTTCACTTGCTATTTTGAGGGTGGTCTTCCTTCAGGAGTCACAGTTGACACTTGAGGCACAGACGCCCAACCCTGCAGTCAACCGGACACCCAAATGCTGCGCATTTGGGTTCCCTCCGCTGGCGCTCCGGTGCCGGTTACTTCTACGTTAGCCCCGTGTTTATTCATTCGAAATTCCTGCTGGCAATTGTTGGGTCGTTGTCCCGGCGCCTTTCGCTTTGCGGGGCACCGCAGGCTTTCGTTGGTTCGGCGGGCTATCTCACCGTGCGGCAGGCGCTTGCTCAATCGTCGTGGGCTTCGACCGCGGCGCCTGCACGCGCTGGCCGTTGGGTTTGCGCTTGCGCGTTTGGCGGCTCGACGTCGTTAGAAAGGCTCTTCGGTGTTTCACCGGGCGAAGTGGGCAGCGATTTTTCGGCGTTCGCTCGTGCGCGCGCCGTTGCAGGTACGGTTCGGGTTTCTCTTGGTCGGCTTGCCCTGGCAGGCCGTTCGGTTTTTCAATCGGTCACTGGTCTCGCGGCTAACATGGCGGTCAACGGGACGCCAAACTGCTGCGCAGTTTGGTTCCCTCCGCTGCGCTCCGGCGCCCGTTACGTCCAACGTTAGCGTCAATGCTGAAAGCGCCCGAACTTGAAACGCGCGTTGGCTTTGCAATCGTGGCCAAGGTTCCATTGCCACGCTTATACCGTTTCGGTTCGGGGACCAATTCCTGCACGGCAGTTGGGCGCCACGCCCGGTTATCGTTTCGGTCGTGGTCGCGGGCTTTTCCCGCAACCGTTTCGGTTTCTCAAACGAATTCACTTCGAGCCTGCGCTGCATGAATCGCCGTTCAAATTTCAACGCTGCCGCTAACAAGTCCGTCAACGGGACGCCAAAATGCTACGCATTTTGGTGCCCTTCGCTGCGCTCCGGCGCCCGTTACGTCCAACGTTAGAGCTCTGGTCATGAGCCACTTGAGCAACAAGCTGCCCTACGCACAGAACATTGTTCTTGGTGCTATCTGCGCGCTGATGCTCTTGAGTTTTGGCGCATCACTATTGCAATCCGCTCTTGCTTCCGCCGCGAGTTTCGGCTTGCACTCGCCGATTCCACGCGCGGCACTTCACTTCGGTTTAATCGGCGTTGCTGTCTTGTCTATGGGCTTCGCCTTTTTGCTGTTTGCGGCCGCCAAATTTTGCCGCCGCCATCACACACTTCTCGGCAAACATGCCGATGGCTTGCGCCTCGTCGCCATCTGGCTTAGCGTCGCAAGCTTGGCTTTCGCAATGGCCTGGGTTCTGGCAAACGTCTACTTCATGGTTCTACCGCTGTGAGCTCTAACACTACAGTCAACCGGACACCCAAATGCTGCGCATTTGGGTTCCCTCCGCTGGCGCTCCGGTGCCGGTTACTTCCACGTTAGAGCGCTATGGCTCGCTGGCTTATGCTCGCAATTGCACTTGCCATCAACGTCGCAATCGTTTTGGTCGCACTGGCACCGAGCGTTGTTACTTACGCTGAGGTGCTGCCGCCCAACATGGTCTGTTCCCCTTGCACTTCAGAGGCACAGGCCGCGGTCATACGTGCTGCTGCAATCGGCCGAGCGCAAATTCAAAGCCTAGTCGCTTCGAGCGCGCCACTTTTGGTCTGCTTGGCGATTGCTAACCTTGCAGTTCTTGCGTCGTTCATGTGGCTTTCGCGTCAGAAACCGAAACAGGTGGCGTCTCTTGAGCAAACCGCGCTCTAACACTGCAGTCAACCGGACACCCAAATGCTGCGCATTTGGGTTCCCTCCGCTGGCGCTCCGGTGCCGGTTACTTCCACGT
>NZ_JAPFHA010000055.1 GCF_026586805.1 Niveibacterium sp. 24ML
GCGCTTGAACGTAAACGGAAAATTTGCGAATGCATCCCGATGGCATTTCGATGTCAAGTGATTGTCAACAGACCCTAGGGCGCATTCTTTCGGAGCAGTTTGCGCAAACGCTCAGGCCCGTTGCGCTTGCTGATGAAGACCACTGCGACGAAGAAGGGCAAGAAGAGACTTTAGACGCGCGCGAGGTCGCCATCGATGCACTGTTGCGACTGCTTGCTGCCGGCTGCACTTGTAGAACCGTAGCGGATCTTTGGGGATGCGCAGGCCGGACTCCCCAAACATGAGTGATGCGTCGGCGGAATGAGCACGGGCGCCGTGGGCGCCCGTTTCAGTTTGCTGGTTGCAGATAGTTCAATCTGCGAGACCCACTTCCTTTCTCCGCTTCGCCAATGCCACCATGTATGTGTCGTGGTAGATCTTGTTGCGGTTGTTCTTGTCGAGAAGCCTGCTGTTTGGGGCGACCGTCGCAAGTTCCATTACCAAAGCGTCACGCACGGAGGCAACGCCATCGTTGGCGGCCTTCTCTATTGCCAGCGCCTCCAGGACTTGCCGCCGCCATTCGCCAAACGCGACGGCAGCGGCCACTGCGCCTTCGTGCGCGCCGTCGTTGCGAGCTGCCGCTATCTTGCCCTGCGCCTTGTGAGCCTCGGCTCCCGCGCCGGCCGCTACGCCAAGTAGTACGTCTGCCAGTCCCATGATTTGCTCCTAAGGTCTTTATTCCGAGATACCGTTGTTGCCCACGCGAGCAGCCGCCTCGAGCATCATTTTCTCGCGCAGAGCATCGTCGGTCATCATCCCGCCGAAAGCGCGCTCAACATCGTTTTTGGTACGAATGAAGTTGAACTCAACAGCCTCGGCGGCTCGTCCGGCAGCGTGGATCTTGTCGTAGAACGCGATCGGCGTATCGCGCAGCGCCAGCGATTCGAGTCGGTTCTGATTGGGGCGGTGCGCTTTGTGGATAGGGTGTCCACAGGGCATCAGAAATGGATCCCGTATCCTTCGGATACCCTATCGTCGCGGTATCGCTGCCGCAGCTCATCAATCGTCTCCGGCGTTAGTCCGACCAGAGGATCGCAAAGCACGACTCGCTCGGGCGTGGCAAAGAGCGCTGGATTGTCGTCCAGTGCCAGCCAAATCGCATCGCCGCGACCGTTTCTAGACAACCAGGTGCGGCATTCATGTTCCCGGACGCCCGCCGGTTGCTCATGTGCTGCGCTCGGGAAGATCGGCGTGGTACCAATCACGCGCTCGGCAATCGTGCTTGGGAGCATGTCGAGCAGCGCCGGCAAGGGGAATATCTGACGCCAGCTTGTCGAGAGCACCACTTCGATTCGCGGGTGCTCCACCAGGAAGGCGTCCAGCAAGTCTGTTCGACAGAACTTCGCTTCTTTCTTGTTAAGCGGATGCAGCACGCCGTCGTAGTCGAGGAACAGAATCATTCGAGTTCCAGCATCAAAGCAGGGTTGAAATCCGGGTTCTCGCGTTGGCCGTCGGCAAGCAGGTAGCCTGCAGGGTTGGCAACGACACGGGTACCGCACACCGTGTAGTCCGAACTCGCGTGGGAGTGGCCGTGCAGCCAGAGAGCGGCGCGCCCATCGAGCATTGCGTCGAGGCGGCTGGCGTAGAACGCGCTGACCGGATCGTCCAGATACTGCGGCACGATTGACTGGATCGAAGGCGCGTGGTGCGTCACCACAACCGTAGGGCCGTCGTATTGAGCCGAGAGGTTGCGATCGAGCCAGTCCCGCGATCTCGCGTGCCAACGCATCGTGTCCCAGGGTGAGAGAGGAAGACCCTCTTCCCCCCGTATCGCGCGATAGTCATTCATGTAATGGGCGCTGTTGATCGCACCGTCTCTGTCCCCATAGAGCTCGCAGTCCGTCCAAAGCGTCGCGCCCAGAAAGCGCACGCCCTCAATCTCGGTCGAGCTGTTTTCGAGGAAGTGCCCCCCGGTCAGGCGCAGGGAGCGTAGCGTTCGCAGCACCCGTGCCCAATCGCCGCGGTAGAACTCGTGGTTGCCGGCGACATAGACGATATGAGGAGGCAGGCGATTCCGGTGCTGTCGGATCCAGTCCGCGGTGCGTGTGCCGACCTGAATGTCACCGGCGAGCACCAGCACATCTGCGTCTATCTGGGGCGGCGTCCAAGGGGCAAGTTCAAGGTGCAGGTCGGAGAGCAACTGGATGCGCATGGTCAGCACTCGCCTTCGCCAATAGTTTGGCCCACATCCGTGACGCCTCTGCGCAGTCCACCCCCCGGCGCCTCAATGCTTCTGACTCGGGCGCGGTATTCCCAGTGATGGTGACCGCGGAGTATCCGGTGAACTCCAAGGCGTATCGCGAGCCGATCGCGTTCGGCAGCGCTATTCGCGAGCGAGTTCGAAGCTTTGTGCGTCACCAGCAGATCGGCACGCTTCTCGGCTAGGTGTGCAATGTCCGACGGGAAGATCGTCGAGCGGTGCTTGCGTGGCAGCCCGCCGCGCCACAGGTTGCCTTCCCCTGCGTGCTGCAGATATTCCTCGGGTAAGGCATACCGGGGCGCGATCGGCGGCCCCCAGATCCGCCCGCGGAACACGCCGCCCAGATCCGCGATGCGATGCCCCGTCACGTCCACCACTCGGCCGTGCAGCTTCTGGGTGGCTAGGACACTGTCCCAGAGATGGTTGCGCAAGGCGTTCGTGTCGGTTTCGTGGTTACTAGGGATCCAGAAGGCCCCCGTGCCCGCGATGAGGTCTCGCGGTCGCGTGACGCGAGGTGTCACGATCGATGAAGCAGGTCGTTTCACGATACTTCTCCCCACGATGAAGGAGCCGCAGAGCCTTACGTGTGTGGAACTGTTGGCTGCAGCGGTCGGGTGCGCTGAAAAAGGAAACCCGGCTGAAGGCGGGGCTTCGGTGACCGTTTGAGCCTGGCTACGCTACCCAAAACCCGTCAAACGCCGCTTTCGCAGGAAGTGTGTTACGGATATCTGAACGGCATATGTTTTGGTCGTCTCTTACAGAATATGCCTACGCTCGCCTGAGTGGCAAATTACGGCTATCAACGGAGCTTTGATGTGTCTGCGTCGGTTTCTAAGCTAGGGGCTGTTGACAATCACTTGACGTCGAAATGCCATCGGGATGCATTCGCAAATTTTCCGTTTACGTTCAAGCGCTTACAAAGGGGCTGTTCACGCATTGC
>NZ_JAPFHA010000056.1 GCF_026586805.1 Niveibacterium sp. 24ML
CATCGTTGCTCTGCCTGGGGTGGGACGCTTATCCCTACGACAACTGCATCCCCGAATCGTTCACGGGGTTTTGCATCGCCCTGCTAACAAGTCCGTCAACGGGACGCCAAACTGCTGTGCAGTTTGGTTCCCTCCGCTGCGCTCCGGCGCCCGTTACGTCCAACGTTAGATTTTCCAATGGCCAAAGAACTTGATCTAGCGCTGGAAGCCTACTCGTTTACAAATGCATTCAGCCCGGCAAACTTCGCTGATATAGCTCGACAACTATCCGAGAAACACCCGGAGTCAGCCGAGAAGGACGTTCAGGAGGCAGCAGAGATTGCTGTCCGCTTGCATGAACTTGTTCAGAAGAACCCGCTGTACAACGAGCCCTTCAGTACCGCACGGGAGAAGGCCGAAGAGTATTTGAGAAGCAACCTTCCGGGCCTTTCCGAAGGGCTGTATTTCCACGCACAGAATCGCATCATGCAGATGTATCTCCACTAATGGAGCCAAATCTAACATGGCGCTCAACCTCGCTCACTTCGTTCGCTGGACTCGCCAATGCTGCGCATTGGCTCGCCGGTTAGCTCTACGTGTGCGCCGGGCATGGCGCGTTACTTCCTAGGTGCAAGTCCTAGGGCCAGGTTTTCGCAGAGCCGAAGGCAAGGAGAAGGGCAAGGGCGTCGTCGCGAGGCGGGGTCTAAAGGAAGCCCAATCCGAAACTGCGGGGCGATGAACAAAAACCGGATATGAGGCGTGATGCATCTGGGGCGAGTGGGCACGTGACCACAAAGCCCTCCATCTGCGGCTAGGGTGCATTTTGTAAATCCGGCGTCTATGCAGGGAAGGTAACGTGTCTTACCCCGGGAGATCTCCCCGGTGCCTCGCGCAAGCGAAACTGGGCGACTGGCAACGGTCGCTGAATACCGTGGAGAAGTCAGCAGAAGGCATAGTAGGCGGCGCCCCTGCCGAAGGCCTGAACGATGAAAGGTGAAGGGCCCATGATGAAGGGCAGCGGGATTGCATCTGATCATCTGCACATGCAGGCTGCGGTTCTACCGCAGGATGAACCCGAGGCCGGATCATCAGGACCCCCTGAACCGATTCACACCCAAGCGTTGCTGGCCCAAGTTTTGGAGCGGGCCAATCTGCAACGCGCATTAAAGCAAGTGCGCCAGAACAAGGGCGCGCCGGGCATCGACGGCATGACAGTCGATGCCCTCCCAGAGTACCTTCGGCACCACTGGCCGCAGATCCGCACCCAACTGATCGAAGGGCGCTACTGCCCCCGACCGGTCAGGCGTGTCGAGATTCCCAAGCCAGACGGCAAGACCCGCCCCTTGGGGATTCCGACGGTGTTGGACCGATTCATCCAGCAAGCCATTGCACAAGTCGTTTCTGCGCAATGGGAACCGCGTTTCCATGACCACAGCTACGGGTTTCGCCCACAACGCTCGGCCCATCAAGCCGTGCGTCATGTGCAAGCGATGATCCGAAGCGGCTACAACTGGGTCGTGGATGTGGATCTGCAAGCCTTCTTCGATCGGGTCAATCACGACCGATTGATGGCACGGCTCAAGCGCCACTGTCCGGACACCGGACTGCTGCGCCTGATCAACCGCTTCCTCAAATCCGGCGTGCAGATCGGAGCGAGGAGGGCGCCGACGACGATGGGCGTACCGCAAGGTGGCCCGTTATCCCCGGTACTCGCCAACGTGGTGCTCGATGAACTCGATTGGGAACTGGAACGGCGCGGCCTGCGCTTTGCCCGCTATGCCGACGACTGCAACATCTTGGTCCGCAGTCGGCGAGCCGGCGAGCGTGTGATGGCCCGCGTGACCCGCTACGTCAGCGACACACTGCGACTCACAGTGAATCCGTTGAAAAGCGCGGTGGATCGCCCCAAGAATCGCAAGTTCCTGGGCTTCACGGTCAGCCGCAACGGCGCCCGGCTCAAGGTGGCCGACAAAGCCATCGACAAGCTCAAGGCGCGCGTGCGCGAACTGACCCGCCGTACACGAGGCAACACAATTGCCGTGATCGTGGCAGAGCTAAGAGAAACCCTGCTTGGTTGGAAAGCGTACTTCGGCATCGCCGAGGTGCTGAGTCCTCTGCGCGAGATCGACAAGTGGGTACGGCGCAAGTTGCGCTGCTATCTCTGGAAACAATGGGGGCCATCGGGCTACAGGGAACTTCGACGACGCGGGGTCACAGTCCGCGAGGCGTGGAACACCAGCAAGACTGCTCATGGCCCGTGGCGTATTTCCAAGACGCCGGCGCTGACCCTCGCGCTACCATTGCGCTACTTTGAAACCTTGGGACTACCCAGCCTTGCGCCACGGTAGGAATTTCATTCATCGAACCGCCGGATACGTGACCCGTACGTCCGGTGGTGTGGGAGGGAGGGGCCGCGAGGTTCCTTCCTATCCCGATTAGAACTCATGGCTCTGCACTCCCAACTCGACGACCTAATCGGCGCAATGCTGCCCTTCGTGCAGGAGTTTCATGCGCGGTCACAACTCGCTCCCCATGCGGCGTCAATAAACGTCGCGGGGGAAATCAAAGGCTCGGCCCTCGTCACTCAGGACAACCAACAGATCTCTGTGGCCGAGGCGATCTCTCACTTTGAAACCAAGTTCCGCGAATCCGCCGCCTCGAACGAAATTGTTGCGTCCGCAATCTTCTTTCACGGCGTCGGCCTATCCGATCCGGCGCGGCCCGCGGAAAACATTGAAGACGCCTGCGTAATTGTCGCGCTCTTGGAGCACAAAGCCGGCGACTCAGTCTATCTCGTTGTCCCATACGAACGTGCCGGCGACGGTTTTGCCTATCAAATGGGTAAGCTCGTTTCGAAGCCCTGTGCCGTATTCTCGACCGAGAGCAAAACCACGAGGCCGTGGTGGCGCATCTGGTGAGTTCTAACTGTGCAGTCAACCGGACACCAAACTGCTGCGCAGTTTGGTTCCCTCCGCTACGCTCCGGTGCCGGTTACTTTCAACGTTAGGCCTACTTTTGTGGCGTTTATCAAGACTAAATGTACGAGCGAGATGCTTGCTGATTTGCCTGGCTCTG
>NZ_JAPFHA010000057.1 GCF_026586805.1 Niveibacterium sp. 24ML
GGTATGGCCGGAGGTTTGACGGTATGCAGGGTTGCATCCGGGCAACTGGCCCCGGCAATGCTCAGCGGCTGCGGGCAAAGGGCGTCCGCTGGCGCTGCCTCACTGACAGTGGTGCCGAAGAGCGCTGCGAACATGAGCAAAACTGACCGACGAGTTACTGTTGAAAGCATTAGCTGATGCTCTGTGTCAGAAGGAGAGGTTGGCGCGCGGGCGGCCAACGAAGCGCCCCCGATTCTACCGATATTGCATAATCGAAACGAGCCGAATGCGACGGATGCGCCGAGCAATACCAAACCTGTCGGCTTGGGTCGCTAGCCGGTGACGGAGGGTTGTCGATAGTGATAACTGAGCTCTGGCGGCCTTCAGATGTGAAGTTGCCCCGAGCGGGGGCGCGCGGCCTAGTATCACGACACTAGCCGCGCCGCGCCGCGCCGCGCCGCTGCGCGAAGACCACTCCCGCGGGTCTCCGGCGGACGCGAATACCTTACTGGCCTATGCACTGCAGGAGCAGAGCCGAGACCACCCACTGTTCGCTTCGATTGACGGCGGCTTCTACGACGCGACCGCGTAGCGGTTATGGTGTGGCGACACAGCGTACAGAAGGCATCTGTACGTCGAAATAGGTTTCGTCTGCAGGCGACTCCTTGATTCGGCCATCCGGAAGATAGGTCCGCCGCCATACGGATACGCCGATCTTCAGGCTGTCGCCGTAGGCCCACCCTCGCACCACTTTGCGTGCGCCGGCAGTTGGTCCTTTCGGATCCTGCGCAGTGCAGCGCTCGTAGGTATCCGCCGCATACCAGTCTCGAACCCACTCTTGTCCGTTGTATTGCATGTCGTACATGCCTAGCGGGTTGGGCGGGAACAGGCCAATCGGGTACCTGCGGTTGAAACCGCCTCTCTTGAGACGCTCGGCCTGTGCTGCGTAGGGCACGTTACGACCGTAATCGATATGCCCATCATCGGTCGGGATCATGAAGAACTGCCCTCGGCTGCGCGCGGCGTATTCCCACTGTGCCTCGGTTGGAAGATCGAAACTGTGGCTTGTGATCGTACCCAGCCACTGACAGAAGTCCTGCGCGGTCTGCCAGTACATGCCGGCAGGAACGCTAGGGTGCCGGTCTTTGGGCTCTTCGTCCTTCGCAAGCCGCGGCCGCCCTGTCGCGTCCGCGAACACGTTCAGCTCGGCATAGGTGGCTTTGTAGCGCGACAGGTAGAAGTCCGACAGCGTGACGTCGTGTAGGTGTTTGTCGTCCTCGTTGTAGGTCATGCGAGTGACGTCGGGGATCTTCATCAGTGGCGTGAAGTCTCCCATCGTGAAGGTCCCGCCCTTGACGAAGATCAGGTCTTTGATTGCTTTGGCCTTGAGGCGGGCCACCCGCTCCTCGATGCTTCCGTGTTCCAGCGAGGCCAGAGTCTTTGCCAGTTCGGGTGCTTGTTGAGGGACTGGCAGTGCATCGAGTTTCTTCTCGCTGATGTGGAACGGCGTCGACCTCGGAATGGCCGGCGGTTTGACGGTATGCAGGGTTGCATCCGGGCAACTGGCCCCGGCAATGCTTAGCGGCTGCGGGCAAAGGCTGTCCGCGGGCGCGGCCTGACTACCTGTGGAGCAGAACCCCACCAACACGAGCACAACAGACCAACGGGGTTGTATTGAAGTCATTAGCAGACGCTCTGAGGCAAGAGAACGAAGCGGCACACGGACGGCTGCCGGCGAGCCCCGATTCTAACGATATTGCATAATCGAATCGTGCCGAATGCGGATGCTTTGTCCGGCGGTGCCAATGCAGCCCTCCGTGGTCGCGAGGTAGCGCTTGATGGTGGTCGAAAGTGAACCGGTGGTGCTTGGACGTGACGTTGCAATCAACGGCAACTTCCCAGGCTGGTACGAAGACACGTACGCCGCGCAGCGCAAAGACCACACCCGCGGATTTCCGGCCGAAGCCAATACCTCACTCGCCTATGCGCTGCAGGAGCAAAGCCGCGATCACCCGCCGTTTGCGTCGGTTGACGGTGGCTTCTACGCCACGGCGTAGCGTTCAGGGTGTGGCGACGCAACGAGCGGTCGGTGCTATGAAATCCGGAAATAGGTCGTTGTCAGGGGCAGAGCCGAAGGTGTCTCGGCCCATGGGGTCGAAGGTACGCCGCCAAGCGGACACGCCAATTTTCAAGCTGTCGCCATAGGCCCAACCCCGTACGACCTTAAGCGTGCCAGAGACCGGGCCGGTGGGATCCTGCGCCGCCGAGTGCTCGTAGGCTTTGGCCGCATACCAATCGAGCACCCATTCCTTACCGTTGTACTGCATGTCATGTGCGCCCAGTGGATTGGGGGGGAATAGGCCTACCGGGTATCGCTCGTTGAACATACCTTTCGTGAGCCGCCTCGCCTGCGCGCCGTAGGGCACGTTACGTCCGTAGTCGACGTGGCCGTCGTCGGTGGGAATCATGAAGAACTGCCCGCGGCTGCGCGCGGCGTATTCCCACTGCGCTTCTGTCGGCA
>NZ_JAPFHA010000058.1 GCF_026586805.1 Niveibacterium sp. 24ML
CGACGCCAGCGAGGCTGCCGGCGGTGGTTGCGGCCGTGGTGCCGTCGTAGGTCTTGCCGCTGGCGCTGATCGTGCCGTTGATTGCCTTGGCGCTGATGTCAGCGAAGGCCGTAGTGTTGTGGCTGACCGTGTAGTTGCCCGCATCGGCGCCGCTGAGCGTGCCGCTCACCGCCACCGTCTTGCTAGTGCCGGCGTTCTTGTCGCTGAAGGCGCCGGTGGTGTTCAGTGCCACGGCGTCACCACTCACAACCCCCGAAAGGCTGCCCGCGGTGGTCGCGGCCGTGGTGCCGTCGTAGGTCTTGCCGCTGGCGCTGATCGTGCCGTTGATTGCCTTGGCGCTGATGTCGGCGGTGGTAGTCGTGTTGCTTGCAACCGTGTAGTTGCCGGCATCGGCACCGCTGAGCGCACCGCTTACCGCCACCGTTTTGCCGGTGCCGGCGTTCTTGTCGCTGAACGCGCCGGAGGTGTCGAGCGCAACGGTGTCGCCCGCAACGACGCCAGCGAGGCTGCCGGCGGTGGTTGCGGCCGTGGTGCCGTCGTAGGTCTTGCCGCTGGCACTGATCGTGCCGCTGATCGCCTTGGCGCTGATGTCGGCGGTGGTAGTCGTGTTGCTTGCAACCGTGTAGTTGCCGGCATCGGCGCCGCTGAGTACGCCGCTCACTGCAACCGTCTTGCCGGTGCCGGCGTTCTTGTCGTTGAAGGCGCCGGTGGTGTTCAGTGCCACGGCGTCACCACTCACAACCCCCGAGAGGCTGCCCGCGGTGGCCGCGGCCGTGGTGCCGTCGTAAGTCTTGCCGCTGGCGCTGATCGTGCCGTTGATCGCCTTGGCGCTGATGTCGGCGATGGCCGTGGTGTTGCTGCTGACCGTGTAGTTGCCCGCATCCGCGCCGCTGAGCGTGCCGCTCACCGCCACTGTCTTGCCGGTGCCGGCGTTCTTGTCGCTGAAGGTGCCGGCCGTCGTCAGTGCAACGGCGTCACCCGCCACCACACCCGCCAGGCTGCCTGCGGTGGTCGCGGCTGTGGTGCCGTCGTAGGTCTTGCCGTCGGCGATGATCGTGCCGCTGATCGCCTTGGCGCTGATGTCAGCGATGGCCGTGGTGTTGCTGCTGACCGTGTAGTTGCCCGCATCCGCCCCCGACAAGGTCCCGCTCACCGCCACTGTCTTGCCGGTGCCGGCGTTCTTGTCGTTGAAGGCGCCGGTGGTGTTCAGTGCCACGCTATCCCCCGCCACCACGCCGGCCAGGCTGCCTGCGGTGATCGCGGCCGTGGTGCCGTCGTAGGTCTTGCCGCTGGCGCTGATCGTGCCATTGATCGCCTTGGCGCTGATGTCAGCGAAGGCCGTAGTGTTGTGGCTGACCGTGTAGTTGCCCGCATCGGCACCGCTGAGCGTGCCACTCACCGTCACCGTCTTGCCGGTGCCGGCGTTTTTGTCGTTGAAGGCGCCGGTGGTGTCGAGCGCAACGGCGTCCCCCGCAACGACGCCAGCGAGGCTGCCGGCGGTGGTTGCGGCCGTGGTGCCGTCGTAGGTCTTGCCGCTGGCGCTGATCGTGCCGTTGATCGCCTTGGCGCTGATGTCGGCGGTGGTCGTGGCGTTGTGGCTGACGGTGTAGTTGCCCGCATCGGCGCCGCTGAGCGTGCCGCTCACCGCCACCGTTTTGCCGGTGCCGGCGTTCTTGTCGCTGAAGGTGCCGGTGGTGTCGAGCGCAACGGTGTCGCCCGTGATGAGGCCTGTGAGGGAACCCGAGGTGGTCGCAGCGGTTGTGCCGTCGTAGGTCTTGCTGGTCGCACTGATCGTGCCGCTGATTGATTTGGCGCTGATGTCGGCGGTGGTCGTGGTGTTGCTGCTGACCGTGTAGTTGCCCGCATCGGCACCGCTGAGCGTGCCGCTCACCGCCACCGTCTTGCCGGTGCCGGCGTTCTTGTCGCTGAACGCGCCGGAGGTGTCAAGCGCCACGGTGTCACCCGTGATGAGGCCTGTGAGGGAACCCGAGGTGGTCGCAGCGGTCGTGCCGTCGTAGGTCTTGCTGGTCGCGGTAATCGTGCCGCTGATCGCCTTGGCGCTGATGTCTGCGATGGCCGTGGTGTTGCTGCTGACCGTGTAGTTGCCCGCATCCGCGCCGCTGAGCGTGCCGCTCACCGCCACCGTCTTGCCGGTGCCGGCGTTCTTGTCGCTGAAGGCGCCGGTGGTGTCGAGCGCAACGGTGTCACCCGTGACGAGGCCTGTGAGGGAACCCGAGGTGGTCGCGACCGTGGTGCCGTCGTAGGTCTTGCCGCTGGCGCTGATCGTGCCGTTTATCGCCTTGGCGCTGATGTCGGCGGTGGTCATGGTGTTGTGGCTGACGGTGTAGTTGCCGGCATCGGCGCCGCTGAGTACGCCGCTCACCGCCACCGTCTTGCCGGTGCCGGCGTTCTTGTCGCTGAAGGCGCCGGTGGTGTCGAGCGCAACGGTGT
>NZ_JAPFHA010000059.1 GCF_026586805.1 Niveibacterium sp. 24ML
GTCAACGGGACGCCAAACTGCTGCGCAGTTTGGTGCCCTCCGCTGCGCTCCGGCGCCCGTTACGTCCAACGTTAGCCGCCTATGAATGTGCGAATCCAGTTCGATGACAATCTGATCGAATTGTCCGTTCTTGAGAGAGCCCCGAGGGGTGTTCCAAACGAGGGCGACGTACACGTCTCTGCTCAAGTGAATCTCGGAAAATTCTCAGCATTCCACAAGTCCGTGTGGCTTGAGGAGCCCGTCCTCAACGGGTTCATTAACCAGCTAAGCACGCTCGAATTGACCAGAAAGGGCGTAGCCACGTTGGAAGCATGCAGTCCGGAGGATTTCAGGCTTGAAATCCGTAGTCGAGACTCCTTAGGGCATCTCGTTGTTGAAATTTCGCTTTGCCAGTATCAATACAGCGGCCCAACATATTGGCCAAATAAGCTGTCGGGCGGCTTTGAAATCGACCCTTGTAGTATCAAGTCCGTACTTGACGACTTCAAGCGACTTCATGCCGGCGGCTAACAAGTCCGTCAACGGGACGCCAAAGTGCTGCGCACTTTGGTTCCCTACGCTGCGCTCCGGCGCCCGTTACGTCCAACGTTAGGCGCCACAAGTTGATACAAGGACATCGCCCCCTCGTTGCCCCTGGAAGAATTTTGCAGACGCTCTCCACTGAGGCTGCGAGCCTACTTGCGGAAGAATGGCTCGCCGTCTATGGCAGGAATCGAAGCGGCGCGAACACGAATGCATATCTTTGGCACGTATTCAGCGCTGACCGTTACCCCAGCGTCAATGGGGTCACCGCCATCGAGCAATACAAACAACAATTGGGTATCGAATTCGTGGTTCTCTCCAATGATCGCAAAGTGGCAGTTCTAACGGATCTCTTGCCCGAGACATCATCTCTGAGCGACTACTACGTTTTTCCGCCAAATTTCGCTTGGACAATGGCTTTCACTCACGAAGACGGTTGGTTAGGTCCTTACTTCGCGCGACATCCCGAATTTTCGGCGCTGGACGCCGAGAATCAATCAAGGCTCAAGAAGGCCAAAGAGGTGGAGGCTGCTCGCCTGAAGGGGTGGTGCTAAATGCCTAACAAGTCCGTCAACGGGACGCCAAAATGCTGCGCATTTTGGTTCCCTCCGCTGCGCTCCGGCGCCCGTTACGTCCAACGTTAGCGTCAATGCTGAAAGCGTCCGAACTTGAAACGTGCGTTGGCTTTGCCGGCGTGGCCAACGTTCCCGTGCAGCGCTTGTACCGTTTCGGTTTGGGGGCCAATTCTTGCACGGCAGTCGGGCGCCACGCCCGGTTATCGTTCCGGTCGTGGTCGCGAGCTTTTCCCCGCAACCGTTTCGCTTTCTCAATCCCCTGCACTTCGGGCCTGCGCTGCATGAATCGCCGTTCAAATTTCACCGCTGCCGCTAACAGGTCCGTCAACGGGACGCCAAACTGCTGCGCAGTTTGGTGCCCTCCGCTGCGCTCCGGCGCCCGTTACGTCCAACGTTAGGCGCCTGACATGAACGAAGGTTGGTGCGATGAGGATTACTTGGTGCTTTTCTCCGAGGAGGAAAGCCATGCCAAGGCGCAACAATACAAACTTCCAACTTATCTACCGGGCTACCAATTGGTTGGGCTAAAGGGCTGGGACGACTTCATCGTTGTGGCACCCACTGGAAAGTATTTCTCGGTGCCAACCGTTCCGCTCACTGAACAAGACCTTCAGTCATTCAGCTTTCCATCGCCGCTTAAACTCACTGTCGACGAACGCTTTGTGGGCAAGGTCAAGTGGTACACAAAACCAATCGCCTTCGGCGGTGATCCCGCCGTTAGCGAAAATCTCACTTGGGTCAGCCACGAACAGCATGCTCAATTGGTAGTCTGGTGGAATGAACAATATCGTGCCATTACCTCTAGACCCGGCGCCTAACCCTACGCTCAACGCGGACCGCCCAACAGCTGCGCTGTTGGGTTCCCTCCGCCCTACGGGCTCCGGCGGCCGGTTAGCTTCACGTTAGAGCGCACCAGTGATCGATGCTATTTCCAGCTTTGTTGGCTCGTGGCTCGTCGATGTTTTGTTGGCGGTTGTCTTTTATTGGCCCGGCTGGGTTGTCTTGCGCATCGTCACGTTCGGTCGCTATCCGCCCCAACGGAAACAACCCCACAATGCCGTGTTCGTCTCAGTAATTGGCCTCGCGGCTTTGCTGGCTGCACTCACCATCGGCTACCAATTGAGCGGCTCATGAAAACAACCCCAGTTCAACGTCCGCGCTCTAACACTGCAGTCAACCGGACACCCAAATGCTGCGCATTTGGGTCCCCTCCGCTGGCGCTCCGGTGCCGGTTACTTCCACGTTAGCCCCGTGTTTATTCATTCGAAATTCCTGCTGGCAATGTTTGAATCGCTGTCCCGGCGCTTCTCGCTTTGCGGGGCGCCGCAGGTTT
>NZ_JAPFHA010000005.1 GCF_026586805.1 Niveibacterium sp. 24ML
CGACTCGACCGAGAAGTAATGGAACATCGAGGATTGGGGATCGACTTCGCCGCGCATCGTTGCTCTGCCTGGGGTGGGACGCTTATCCCTACGACAACTGCATCCCCGAATCGTTCACGGGGTTTTGCATCACCCTGTTAGCAACCCGTTGCGAACGTTCTGCGGCTCCCACCTGATTGCTCGCTTTGTCGGGCATCCGGAACTCCATGCTGGAATGAATCTCAGATTGGGAGCCATTTTCGTAAGTCCGAGTTCTACATCTGCGCGACTGTTATGCTTTGCCCCATAAGCGGAATCGGGGGTGTGATCCGGTACCGCCTGCCATAGGGCAGTTCGCCTGCCGGCGATTGCAGTACAAAGACAATTTGCACGGGACGCCAGTGAGTAAAAACGAGCGTAAGACGGAGAATATTGTTCGCGACCAACTACGCCTGTGCGGGTACTACAACCCCGCATCTGATGTGCAGGTCGAAGAGCAGAAGAGCAACATCGAAGCAGCGAAAAAGTTGCTTAGGGCGGCGAGTAAGTCGGGTGGTGGTGGGGCTGGCGCGCCGGAGTTCATTATCAGTGCCCCCAGCTCTCCGGATTTCTTGGTAATCGTTGAGTGCAAGGCCGACACCAAGGATCACGTCAGCCCCTCCGTTAACGCCATCGTCGACGGCCAAGCTCTTGCCGAGGATGACGCTGCTCTCGCAAAGAGGTTGAAGCGGTTTGCCGCTGACGGTGTCTTGCACTATGCGAAGGCTCTCTCCCGCGAGTTCAATGTGATAGCACTAGCTGTCAGCGGTGAGACCAAGAAGGGAGCCTTGATCTCAACCTATCTATGGCATAAGGGTGGCCTGAAGCCAAAGGTCCTCGTTGCGAAGGGCGGCGCGACGCTCGATAAGATCATCCCATGGGCTGACTACATAGAGAACGCGACGTTCGACCCAGCCGTTCAACGCATGCGCTTCGACGAGCTGATGGCCTTTGCTGCAGATCTGCATGAGTTCATGCGCGATCACGCGAAGCTAACGGAAAGCGAGAAGCCACTGCTGGTCAGTGGCACATTGATCGCTTTGCGCAATAAGGCCTTTGCCGCGTCTTATGGCCTGCACACTCCAGCGCAACTGCAGCGGGAGTGGATGCGAATTATCAAGGACGAGATCCAAAGGGCTGAGATTCCTCAGGCCAAGAAAAACAATATGACTCAGCCCTACTCAAGCATCGAGGTGCACCCCGAGCTTGGGAAGCCCACGAAGTCATACCCCAAAGGTCCGTTGTTCGAGTTGATCGATCGCTTGAACAGCAAGGTTTGGCCGTTCATCAGCGTCTATCACGACTTCGACGTCGTGGGCCAGTTCTATGGCGAGTTCCTCAAGTACACCGGGGGCGACAAGAAAGCGCTAGGTATTGTTCTCACGCCTCGCCACATCACCGAGCTATTCGCACTGCTCGCTAACGTAACCAAGGACAGCCATGTCTTGGACATCTGCTGCGGGACCGGCGGATTTCTGGTCTCCGCCATGCACCAGATGTTTAAGTCTGCGGTAACAGACGAAGATCGCGAGCGTATTCGCAGGGACGGTTTGGTCGGTGTAGAGCAGCAGCCAAACATGTTTGCCTTGGCTGCCTCGAACATGATTCTCCGCGGCGACGGCAAGGCAAACCTGTACCAAGGCAGTTGTTTTGATGATGCGATCACGAACGCGATCAAGCGTCACGATTGTGACGTTGGCATGGTGAATCCACCGTACAGCCAGAGTGACAGCGATCTGCATGAACTCAAATTTGTGAAGCACATGCTCGACTGCCTAAAGTCTGGCGGCACAGGTATTGCCATCGTGCCTATGTCCAGCGCCCTATCGGCAAACTCGCTCAGGGCCGAAATCCTCAAGGAGCACACCCTTGAAGCGGTCATGTCGATGCCCGATGAACTTTTCTATCCGGTTGGTGTGATCACGTGTGTCATGGTTTTCACTGCACACAGGCCGCACGCTGTATCTAACCGAAAAAGCTGGTTTGGATACTGGAAAGAAGACGGATTCGAGAAGACCAAAACTCGTGGCCGCACAGATCAGCACGACCAGTGGTCCGCGATTCGCGATAGCTGGGTAGACGCATTTCGGAATCGCGAAGTTCATGCAGATAAGAGCGTTATGCAGAAGGTCAGTGCTGACGACGAATGGTGCGCTGAGGCCTATATGGAGACTGACTACACAAAGATTTCTCAGGCTGACTTTGAGAAGGTGCTCCGAAACTACGCCATCTACCGTCTTGTCGGTAGCGATCCGTCCGATAGCAACGATGCGAAGGGAGAGGACGCATGAAGTTGGTGGCTTTGTCGAAGTTGTTTGAGACGCGCTATGGGCACTCCTTGGAGTTGAATCGACTTAAGCAAACCCCACGCGAAGATGGTGGAATCGCCTTCGTCTCGCGCAAGATGGGTGATAACGGTATCGCGGCGCACGTCGAGCGAATAGCGGAGCTAGAGCCTGCGCCAGCCGGTGAGCTTACATGCGCGTTGAGTGGCAACGGCGTGTTGTCGACGTTTATTCAGGATGAGCCGTTCTACACGGCTTTCCATGTAGCCTGCCTTCGACCAATCGAGCCAATGAGTCAGGAGCAGTTGCTCTACTACTGCGCTTGCATAAAGGCGAACCGTTTTCGCTACAGCTATGGCCGACAAGCCAATAAGACCTTGAAGGATCTTCTCCTGCCAGATCCTGCGGATCTGCCGGACTGGATCAACGGGGGCCTTTCGCGTGTAGTTGACACGTTGAGCCATCGGCTGAATTCGATTCAGCGTCGGCTGCCATAAGTCTTGTAATAAGCCCCTACTTTGAGTCCCGAGAACCCGTCTGGCGGTCTAGTCCGGTTTCATTACAAACCGGTCAGCCACACAGGGTAGCTGCAGTCTGCTCGCTGGCCTTTAGCGGCCACCCTATCCTTTTGGTGTGACGGCCTCATAGGCCGATCAGTAGTCGTGGCCAATTCGCGCTGTATTGCCCTGACCTTGCGAAATCCCGCCACGCCACGCTCTGTAACTGCCGCCGATCAACCAGCCCGACGCCCCCTCCGCCAAGCACTCGGCGATTGCCCAGTCCAGCCGACGAAGGCACGAAAGAATGCCGAAGGCTCAGCGTAGCCGAGCTCGGCGGCGAGTGTGGCGACCGGCACGTCGGTCTGCCCCAGGCGTGCGAGCGCGAGGTCGCGGCGCAGGGCTTCGCGGATGGCGCGGAAGCTGGAGGCTTCGGCTTCGAGCCGGCGTGCGAGGGTGCGGGGGGAGAGGTGCAGGCGGGCGGCGACGGTTTCGAGCGTGGGGAGTTCGGGCAGGGCTTCGCGTAGCAGGTCGCGCACGCGGGTGACCATTTCGCGGTCGCGCCGGTAGAGGGTGGTAAGCCGCCCCGGCCCGCCGGCGAGAAAGCGGGCGAGCGCGGCTTCGTCGCGCCGCAGGGGCAGATCGAGCAGGTTGGCAGCGAAGTGAGCGACCAGCGGCGTAGCCGGTGAATCAACCGGCGCTGCGAAGCGGCTATGTGCGGTGTAGATCAGCGTGTAGTCGGCGACATGCGCCGGGGGCGGGTAGGGGAAGTCCACCGCGTCGAGCGCGATGCCGCGCCCGACCAGCCAGCACGACAGCCCGTGTAGCAGGCGCAACAGCCATTCGAAGCTGAACACGCGATCCACCGCAAAGGGCTGGCGCTCGCTGATCGTGAGCTGCGCCTGCTCGCCGCTCCGCGCCACCGTGATCGACACATCGGGCAGCACCAGCCGCAGGAAGCGCACCGCGCGCGCCAGCGCCTCGCCCAGCGTCGCGGCGCTGAGCACCCCCCGGCACAGGAATTCAAAACTGCCCACCCGCATCGGCTGCGGGAACAGCCCGAAGGCCTCGTCGTCGAGCGTGGCCGCAACATGGTTGTAGAGCGCAGCGTAGTGGGCCAAGGGCACGCGCACCTCGTCGCGCACCAGGCAGGCGGCATCGATCTCGACTTGCGCCAGCAAGGCCGCCGCATCGAACCCCGCCGCATGCGCGCCAGCCAGCATGCCACGCACGAAGGCGGGGGCGACGGTGGCGGAACTTTGTGCAGGCATGCCGACCTACGCGCCGAGGGCTTGCCGCAAGCGGGCGAAGAGCAATGTTCCAGTGGCGAAGGGCCGCTGTGTCATGCGTTGCCGGGCCATAGCCGTGCAAAGTCGAAGGAGAGTTGCCGGTGGTGGCGGATCGAGAGCAAGTAGACCGCCGCTTGGGTGTCGGCCACCGCGTACAGCAGCAGGTAGTCGCCGTTGACCAGCACCCGTAGCGTGGATGCGGCGCCAGCCGGCAAGCGGGCAAGCTGGTTCAGGGCTTCGACCGAGCGGGGCGGGGTGTCGAGATAGGCACGCCCCATGCGCGGAAAGCGCTGCAGGTTGGGGATGACAGTGCTGCGCAGCGTTTCAAGCAGCGCATCGTAGGCGCTGTCGGCGCCCGCCTCGGCGAGGAAGGCTTCGATGGCGGCCAAGCGTTCGAGAAAGCTCGCCGTGAGTTCGACGCGGAATGGCGTGTCAGCCATTTTTGCCGGTGGCCTTGCGGCGCGCTTGAAGGCGGGCGATGGCGGTGTCGGCGTCTTCGCTGCGGCCGGCCGCAATGTCTTCGAGCCCGCGGCGGGCGTCTTCGATCAGCAGCAGGTGAATGCGTTCGCGTTCAAGCGCGTGGTAGTAGTCGAGCCGCGCGGCGTCGATCAGCGCGACGTAGCTTTCGCCGTTCTTGGTGATGATCTTCTCGGCACCGGCTTTGACCTCGTCCGCCAGTTCAGACAAGTGGGCACGGGCATGCGAAAGCGGCGTGACATCGCGGCTGGTGATCGCCATTTCTGCCTCCTTTGACGTACGGATTAACGCACAGAATCGCAGCTATCTTAGCTGGCGCGGCCCGCCGACGTGCATAGAAATTCCCGTTTTCTATGCATGTCGTCGGGACGTGTATAGAAAATCCGCAAATCGACAGGCTTTCGCGCGGAGCCTCTCGTGGGCGCTCTGCGTGATTGGCGGATTCTGCACGATCGGCGTCGCATCCGGCACTGGCAGGCTGATTGACCGGCGGCTATTTTGGCAATGTGCCTGCCGCAATTGATAGAGGCGGGCGTCAGGAGAAGCCCGATGACCGACCCGCGCGTCCACACCCAGTTGGCACCCTACAAAACCAAGCACCGCGTCCGCTTCGTCACCGCCGCCGCGCTGTTCGACGGCCACGACGCTTCGATCAACATCATGCGGCGGCTGTTGCAGTCGACCGGCTGCGAGGTGATCCACCTGGGCCACAACCGCTCGGTGGGCGAGATCGTGAATGCGGCCTTGCAGGAGGATGTGCAGGGCATCGCGATCACCTCTTACCAGGGCGGGCATGTCGAGTTCTTCAAGTACATGGTCGACCTGCTGCGCGAGGCCGGCGCCGGGCATATCAAGGTGTTCGGCGGCGGCGGCGGTGTGATCGTGCCGGCCGAGGCGCGCGAGCTGATGGACTACGGCGTGACGCGGATCTACTCGCCGGAAGACGGCGCCGCGCTGGGCCTGCAGGGCATGATCAACGATGTGGTGGCTAAGGCGGATTTCGACGTTGCGGGCTTGGCGACGGCTGACTTTCAACGCAGAGACGCGGAGGCGCAGAGGGCCGCAGAGAAAGGCCTTGAAGAAGTTCCTTTGCGGCCCTCGGCGCCTCTGCGCCTCTGCGGTGAGACTTCAGCCGCCGATGCCATCGCCGCGCTGCGTACTGGCGACACCCGCGTGCTGGCGCGCACGATTACCGCGCTGGAGGCGGGCACCGCCGCGCCCGCGCTGCGCGAGGCGATCCTGCGCGAAGCCGAGTCGCTGGCGACGCCGCGCCTCGGCATCACCGGCACCGGTGGTTCGGGCAAGAGCTCGCTGACCGACGAGCTGATCCGCCGCTTCCGCCTCGATCAGGCGGATCGGATGAAGATCGCGGTGATCGCGGTCGACCCCTCGCGCAAGCGCACCGGCGGCGCGCTGCTGGGCGACCGCATCCGCATGAATGCAATCGAACATCCGCATATCTACATGCGCTCGCTCGCGACTCGAGAGACCGGCAGCGAAATTTCCGCCGCGTTGCCCGAGGTGATTGCCGCCTGCAAGTTGGCCGGCTTCGATCTGGTGATCGTCGAGACCTCCGGCATCGGCCAGGGCGATGCGGCGGTAGTGCCGCATGTGGACCGCTCGCTGTATGTGATGACGCCGGAGTTCGGCGCTGCGAGCCAGCTCGAAAAGATCGACATGCTGGACTTCGCCGACTTCGTGGCGATCAACAAGTTCGACCGCAAGGGCGCGGCCGATGCGCTGCGCGATGTGGCCAAGCAGGTGCAGCGCAACCGCGAGGCCTTCAACCAGCGCCCGCAGGAGATGCCGGTATTCGGCACGCAGGCGAGCCGCTTCAACGACGACGGCGTGACTGCGCTCTACCAGGCGGTGCGTGCCGCGCTGCAGGGGCTGGGCCTGCACTTCGAGCCGGGATTGCTGCCGGAGATCCACACCCGGCATTCCACGCACCAGACGCCGATCGTGCCGCCGGAACGTAGCCGCTACCTTGCGGAGATTGCCGACAGCTTGCGCGGCTACCACCGCCGAGTGGATGCGCAGAGCCGCATCGCACGCGAACGGCAGCAACTGCTTGCGACCCGAGCGATGGCTGCAGCGGCCGGCGTGCCGGTTGAGCTGGATGCGCTGATCGCGGCGCGCGAGGCGCAACTCGGCCCCCGCGAAACCAGGCTGCTTGCAGAGTGGCCGCAGGTGGTGGCGGCCTACGCCGGCGAGGAGTACGTCGTCAAAGTCCGCGACAAAGAGATCCGCACCCGGCTGGTATCCGAAACCCTTTCCGGCAACTTGATCCGCAAGGTGTCGCTGCCGAAGTACGAGGACCACGGCGAGCTGCTGCGCTTCCTGATGCGCGAGAACCTGCCCGGCACCTACCCCTACACCGCCGGCGTGTTCGCCTTCAAACGCGAGAATGAAGACCCGACGCGGATGTTCGCTGGCGAGGGCGATGCCTTCCGCACCAACCGCCGCTTCAAGCTGCTCAGCGAAGGCATGCCGGCCAAGCGGCTTTCCACCGCCTTCGACTCGGTGACGCTGTACGGCAACGACCCGGACCTGCGGCCGGACATCTACGGCAAGGTCGGCAACTCCGGCGTGTCGATCGCAACGCTCGATGACCTGAAGGTGCTGTACTCGGGCTTCGACCTGTGCGCGCCGAACACCAGCGTGTCGATGACGATCAACGGCCCGGCGCCGACGATTCTCGCGATGTACCTGAACGCGGCGGTGGACCAGCAGCTGGAGAAGTTCGAAACCGAGTTGTGGCAAACGAGCCACCGCGCACCGACCGAGGACGAGATCGCGAAGATCCGCGCCTGGACGCTGGCCACGGTGCGCGGCACGGTGCAGGCGGACATCCTGAAGGAAGACCAGGGCCAGAACACCTGCATCTTCTCGACCGAGTTCTCGCTGAAGGTGATGGGCGACATCCAGCAGTACTTCGTCGAGCACGATGTGCGCAACTTCTACTCGGTGTCGATCAGCGGGTATCACATCGCCGAAGCCGGCGCGAACCCGATCTCGCAGCTGGCCTTCACGCTCGCCAACGGCTTCACCTATGTCGAGGCGTATCTGGCGCGCGGCATGCACATCGACGACTTCGCGCCGAACCTGAGCTTCTTCTTCAGCAACGGCATGGACCCGGAATACGCGGTGCTGGGCCGTGTGGCGCGGCGCATCTGGGCGGTGGCGATGCGCGAGAAGTACGGCGCCAACGAGCGCAGCCAGAAGTTGAAGTACCACATCCAGACTTCCGGCCGTTCGTTGCACGCGCAGGAGATCGACTTCAACGACATCCGCACCACGCTGCAGGCGCTGATCGCGATCTACGACGACTGCAACTCGCTGCACACCAACGCCTTCGACGAGGCGATCACCACGCCGACCGAGGAGAGCGTGCGGCGTGCGATGGCGATCCAGCTGATCATCAACCGCGAGTGGGGCGTCGCCCGCTGCGAGAACCCCAACCAGGGCAGCTTCCTGATCGACGAGCTGACCGATCTGGTCGAGGAGGCGGTGCTGAAGGAATTCGAGGCCATCGCCGCGCGGGGCGGCGTGCTCGGCGCGATGGAGACCGGCTACCAGCGCGGCAAGATCCAGGAAGAATCGCTGTACTACGAGCACAAGAAGCACGACGGCAGCTACCCGATCGTCGGCGTGAACACCTTCCGCAACCCGCATGGCGACGCGGTGCTGGAGAAGCTGGAACTCGCGCGCTCGACCGAAGACGAAAAGCGCTCGCAGCTCGCACGCCTCGCGGACTTCCACGCCCGCCACGCCGACGCATCGCCCGCAATGCTCGCGCGGCTGAAGGATGCGGTGATCCGCGACGAGAACGTGTTCGCGGTGCTGATGGATGCGGTGCGCTGCTGCTCGCTCGGGCAGATCACCCACGCGCTGTTCGAGGTGGGCGGGCAGTACCGCAGGAACATGTAGGCGAAGGCTGCGCCGCCGGGCGGGCGAAGGCTTGCGCAAGGCGCCTGGCGGGGCAAAATGCGGCTTTGCATCTTGCCCGAGCGCACACCATGAACCCCCGCATCCGTACCGCTGCCGCTGCTTTCATGCTCACGCTGCTTGCCGGCTGCGGCGGTGGAGGCGGGGCAGACGGTGGCGCCAAGCCGGACGCGGGCTTCCCCGCCTCGGCAAGCCTTGCCGCCCAGTGCATTGCGCCCCGTACCGGAACTGACCCGGTGACCGGCGCGCGCTACCCGGATCAGGCAGGCACGGCCGCAAGCGAGAAGGCCTGGCTGCGTTCCTGGACCAACGAGCTCTACCTCTGGTACCGCGAAGTGCCCGATCCGGACCCGGCCGGGTTCGCGACGGTGCTCGACTACTTCGATGTGCTCAAGACCACCGAACTCACGCCCAGCGGCAAACCCAAGGATCAGTTCCACTTCACCTACCGCACCAGCGAGTGGAACGCGTTGTCGCAGTCGGGCGTGACGGCCGGTTATGGCGCGGAGTGGGCGGTGCTATCGCGCAAACCGCCGCGCGTGATCCGCGTGGGCTTCATCGCCAGCGGCACGCCGGCTGAGCGCGCGGGCCTGCGCCGTGGCACCGAAGTGCTGGCGGTGGACGGCATCGACCTGGCAAGCAGCGACCAGACCGACGCGATCAACAACGCGTTCAGCCCGCTCGGCGTGGGCGAATCGCACAGCTTCACGGTGCGCGATCCGGGCGCTGAGGGCACGCGCACCGTCACGATGACCTCCGAAGCCATCACGCTGCAGCCGGTGATGAACACCAAGGTGCTGCAAACGGCCAGCGGGCGTGTCGGCTACCTGCAGTTCAACGACCACATCGCGCCGGCTGAAGCGCAGCTGGTCACGGCCTTCGAGCAGTTGCGCACGCAGGGCGTGAGCGATCTGGTGATCGACCTGCGCTACAACGGCGGTGGCTACCTTGCGATGGCGAGCCAGCTTGCCTACATGATTGCCGGGCCCGCACGCACAAACGGCGCCACCTTTGAACGCATGGTGTTCAACGACAAGTATCCGAGCACCAATCCGGTCACCGGCCGCCCACTCTCGCCCACCCCGTTCTACAACACCACGCTGGGCTTTTCGGCCGCCGCGGGGCAGGCACTGCCAACGCTGGGGCTCAACCGGGTGTACCTGCTCACCGGCCCCGGCACCTGTTCGGCGAGCGAAGCGGTGATCAATGGCCTGCGCGGCGTGGGGGTGGAGGTGATCCTGATCGGCGGCGCCACCTGCGGCAAACCGTATGGCTTCTATGCGCGCGACAACTGCGGCACGACCTACTTCTCGATCCAGTTCCGTGGCGTGAATGCGTTGGAATTCGGCGACTACGCCGACGGCTTTGTGCCCGCAGGCACTGGCCCGGCTGGGGTAGCTGGCTGCGTGGTGGCCGACGACTTCGCGCACGAACTGGGCGACCCGGCCGAAGGGCGCCTGGCGGCCGCGCTGGCTTACCGGGTGGATGGCAGTTGCCCGCCGCAAGCCGCAGCGAGATCGATCCCGCAAAGCGCCATCGATGGCCCCGCAATACGCGGCCGCGCCCCGTGGCGGGACATCCGCATCCAGACGCCTTAGGGAAGGTCTGAATAAGTGAGCGAGAGGGATGCAGCGCAAGGCGCGGCGCGCGCAGCGACCAAGCCATATCAAAGGGATAGGCGCGGGAGCGAGCACGCCGCAACGCAGCGATGCGCCGTCGCAGCCACTTATTCAGGCCTTCCTTAGGGAAGGCGGCTCAAATCGCCCACTGGTGAAGTCCACGGCTGAGCGCCAGATTCGCAAGCGAGGCAGCGCCGATCACGAGGGCTCGTCCGATTGCGGCGGGCTTGGCGCGGGTAACACCTGCCCCGCCGGCAATACGCCGGGGCAGTCGTCGGGCGCGAGCAGCTGGGTTTGCAGTTGCTGCATCACGCCGCGATACAGGCTCAGATCACCTGCAACACGGCTGCACACCAGCGCCCCTTCGATCAGGATCTTTGCCTCCCAGGCCCGCCGCACAGCCACCGGCTGCGATACGCCGCAACTCACCAGCAGGGCACTCAGATGCTCGGTTCGGCCCACGAAGCGCTCGCGCAACCCGGCGCCGAAGCGTTCGAGCCCATTGCCGATGCCGAAGGCGTTGGCGGGGGTGAGCTGGCTGGCGCGGTACTGCACCTCGTCGATCACTTTCAGGTAGGCCATGAGCCGTTCGCGTGGCGGTAGCGCGCTTGCCAGCAAGGCGTCGACATGGGTTCTGGCCCAATCGTCGGCCTTCAGCAAAACCGCCTTCGCGATCTCGTCCTTACCACCGGGGAAGTGGTGGTAGATGCTGGCGCGGCCTAGCCCGGTCCGCGCCGTGATCAAGGCCAGCGTGGTGCCGTCGTAGCCGTATTCATAGAACAGGTCGACCAGTTGGCCAATCAGCTGTTCGCGCGTGTCGCTCTTGGGTCGGGCCATTGCTATTTCGCTGCTGCAGGGCGGTTGACAATCCTACCGCGATAATTACTATACCGATCAGTCGGTTAATTAACGGAGCGCCCTCATGGCCTTGATTCCAAAGCTTTGCCGCGTCCTCACCCTGTTTGCGTTCGGCGCGCTGTCTGCGACCAGCGCAGCGGCCTCTCCCTGGCAGGCGGCGAGTCTGCCGCCCGCCGCAAACACCCGCTATGGCCAGCATTACCTGCTGGCCTTGCCCGAAGGCTACGAGGCCGACCCGCAACGCGCCTGGCCTGTGATCGTGTTCCTTCACGGGGCGGGTGAATGGGGCACGGATCTCGCGCGGGTGAAGACGCAGGGGCTGGGCGCCTTCGTCGAAGGCGGCGGCAAACTGCCCGCGATCGTGATCGCGCCCCAGACGCCGCGCGACCAGCTGTGGCATCCGCTGTTTGTTGACGCGGTGTTGCGCGAAGTCGCGGCGCGTTATCGCATTGATGCCGAGCGGATCTACCTGACCGGCCTGTCGCTTGGCGGAATGGGCACCTGGAGCACCGCGCTCGCCTATCCCGGCCGCTTCGCCGCGCTGGCGCCGGTGGCTGGCGCCTTCCCGAATGACATGCTGGCCTACAACCTTGGGCGGCCAGAGCCCACCGCCGCCGACTGGCTGCCGGCCATCCGCCAGCTGACCCACCTGCCGGTGTGGATAGCGCATGGCGAAGCGGACCCGGTGGTGCCGTTTGCGATGGACCGTCGCGTCGCCGCGGTGCTCAAGCAGCTGGGCATGGCGCCGCGGCTCGAATGGATGGCGAACGTCGGCCACGATGCGTGGACGCGCACCTATGCCGAAACGCCGGCCTTCTACGAGTGGCTGTTCGCGCAGCGTCGCAGTGCTGCGCCGCCGGCCGCGCCAGCCCCCGGCGCCGAGCTTGCGGGCCGTTACCGCGCCAGTAACCGCAACACAGCGGAAGTTACGGTGCTTGAAGATCGGGTGGACATCGCGATGGGCGACGGCGAGCGGATCGAGTTCTTGCCGATCAACCGCCGCCAGTTCATCGGCCCATTCCTGATCCGCTTTGAAGACGATGCCCAGGGCGCACCGCGCGCCCTGGCGATCCCCGGCATCGGCCGCTTTGAGCGGCAACACTAAGGAGTACCTCACATGAATCGGAAGACCTGTGCCGGGCTTGCCCTGTTGGCCATCGTCGCTTGCATGATGCAGCCTGTCTCCGCACGTGCCGCGCAAGACGATGCCACCCTGCTGGAAACCCTGGACGCGTATGTCGAGGGCTGGTATGCCGGCGACGCAGCACGCATCGAAACGGCCACCCACCCGGACCTGATCCGCCGCAAGCCGGCGCTATCCGGCACCGACGGCGCGATCCAGCTCGAAGAGATCGACCAGCTCGGTCTGCTCGTTGCGGCGCGAAGCGGTCTGGGGCGCCGGGCGCCGGCCGAAGACCGCAAGCGGATGACGACCGAGGTGCTGGATCAGCGAAGCGTCAGCGCGCTGGCGCTGGTCGAAACCGGTGGCACCTTCAGCTACCTGCAACTGGTGCGCAACGCAGGCCGCTGGCAGGTCTTGAATGTGCTGTGGGAACCGAAACTCAGCGCTGATGAGGGGCGCGACATGCACGACGCCGCGCTGGTTGAAGCCACCGTGCAGGACTATCTGCAGGGCTGGTACACCGGCGATGCCGAACGCATGCGCCGCGCACTGCATCCGGAACTCATCAAACGCAAACCGGCCTTGCTCAACCGGGCCGGCGATATCCGCATCGATACACTCGATGCCAACAACATGATTGCCGCAACACGGGCGGGCCGCGGCACGCGCACGCCCGCCGCAAAGCAGCTGAAGACACTGAAGGTGCTTGATATTCGTGGGCGCTCGGCGCTTGCACTGCTTGAGACCGGCGAGTTCTTTGACTACATCGCGCTGGCTCGCAACAAAGGCCAATGGCTGATCGTCAATGTGCTGTGGGAGCCGAACATCGAGTAGGGGCTATTCATCCACACGGCAAAGTCTGTGATTCGTCAAAACAGTGACGCCTTACCAGACCATTTGCGAAGTGATGACGCAGAATCTGCGGCTGCATCTTCCTCCCCCGTGTGCGCGCCATGATCAACTGCCGTCTTCTCGCTTCCAGCCTGGCTGTTTCCCTTCTTCTTGCCGCGTGTGGCGGGGGGGGTGGGCCGAGCATGCTCAACCCGGCGCCTGGCAGCAGCAGCGGTGGAGGTGTCGGATCGAGCGGCAGCCCGGCACCGACGCCCGCGCCAGCGGGCTTCCCGCCCTCCAGCAGCCTTGCAGCGCAGTGCATTGCGCCGCGCACCGGCACGGATCCCGAAACCGGGCGCCCCTACGTCGACCGGGCCGGCAGCGCAGTCACCGAGAAGGCGTGGTTGCGTTCGTGGATCAATGAAACCTACCTCTGGTACCGCGAAGTGCCTGATCCGAACCCGAGCGCGTTTGCGACAGTGCTGGCCTATTTCGATGTGCTCAAGACGCCCGCGCTGACGCCCAGCGGCAAACCCAAGGACCAGTTCCACTTCACCTATTCCACCGAAGAGTGGATTCGGCAGTCCGAATCGGGCATCACTGCGGGCTACGGCGCCGAACTGAGCTTTGGCTCGTCCACGCCGCCGCGCAGCATCCGCGTGGCCTATGTGCAGCCGGGCTCGCCGGCCGAACTGGCGGGCCTGCGGCGCGGCACCGAGTTCATCACCGCCGATGGTGAGAACATTGCCGACAGCGCCAATGTCGATCTGCTCAACGCCGCACTGTTTCCGGAAGAGGAAGGCGAGTCGCACACCTTCACCGTGCGCGATGCCGGCGTCGAGCGCAGTGTGACGATGAGCTCGGCGGCGGTGAAGCTCAGTGCCGTGATGAATACGCGCACGCTCAGCACGGCAAGTGGCAAGGTCGGCTACATCCAGTTCAACGACCACATCGCGCCGGCCGAGGCGGATCTGGTGAAGGCGGTGGAGCAGTTGCGCGGCGAAGCGGTCACCGATCTGGTGCTCGACCTGCGCTACAACGGCGGCGGCTACCTCGCGATTGCGAGCCAGATGGCGTACATGATTGCCGGCCCGGACCGCACCGCCGGCAAGTTCTTTGAACGCACCATGTTCAACGACAAGCACACCAGCACCAACCCGGTCACCGGCCGGCCGCTTGCCGCGACGCCCTTCTACGCATCAAGCCTGGGCTTTTCTCTTGCCGAAGGGCAGGCGCTGCCGACGCTGGGGCTCGGGCGGGTCTATGTGCTGACCGGCGGTGGCACCTGTTCGGCGAGCGAGGCCATCATCAATGGCCTGCGTGGCGCGGGCATCCAGGTCTTCCAGATCGGCAACACCACCTGCGGCAAGCCTTACGGCTTCTACCCGCAAGACAACTGCGGCACGACCTACTTCGCGATCCAGTTCAAGGGGGTGAATGCCGCCGGCTTTGGCGACTACGCGGACGGCTTCGTGCCCGCCGGCAGCGGCGAGGCGGGCGTGCCCGGCTGCGTGGTGGCCGACGACTTCGCCCACGAATTGGGCGACCCGGCCGAAGCGCGCCTGGCCGCTGCACTGAGCTATCGCGACACGGGCATCTGCCCGCCGCAACCGGCCGCGCGGGCGCTGGCGCCAACGCGCGCGGGCCTGCCGATTGGCGCGGGCGTGTGGACGCGCTCGCCCTTCCGCGACAACCGCATCCTGCAGCGCTGAACGATGCGCGGCGCGGTCGGCCTGCTGATCCTGCTGCTCGCCAGTGCTTGCCGCACAGCACCGCTGGCGGCGGCGCAAGACGCGCTGCTGACCGAATCGTCCGCCGCGACGCGCGCGCACCTGGCCCGCAGCGCCAGCGCCTTGCTCGGTGGTGTGCCGGTGCTGCTGGCGGACGATGCGTTCATGGTGAACAGCCAGGTCAGCATCGACCGCGCCATGCGGCGCGACGCTGCCGGCCTGCGGGTTGATGGCCGCAGCGAGGGTTTCCCCAAGCTCTTGCGATTGCAGATTCGCGATGGCAGCTGCCTCTTGCGCCTTGAAGGCAGCGATCGCGAACTGGCACTGGACGGCGTGAACTGCCGGCCCGCCGCACTGCCGCGCTAGGGGCGCGTGCGCTGCCCCCAAACCCACGCAACGGCAGCAATCGCCTCGTGTTAGTGTCCGCCTCCGAAAGCGGCCCGACGCGCTGAGCGAATCAATTGCGGGCTGCAACACCGCTGGAGTCCCCGATGTCTTCGTCAGTCCGCCGTACAGCCCGGCATTTGCTGCTCACGCTGATCCTGCTTGCGCCCGCCGCCCAAGCACAGGAGAAGATCCTCCGCGCAAAAGGGGTTGATCTGCAGCGCGCGGCCAATGGGGTGCTATCGCTGATGAGCTATTCGGTGATCCCCGACATCACTTCCAGTTCGCTTTCCATCAGCAGCGACCCGACCGGCAACCCCGATCTGTTGATGTCGCAGTTCGGTGGCGGCTTCACCTGGAGCAAAGAGACGCCGCTCTACCTTGAAGGCGCCGCCGCATACAGCCGTTACGACCCGAGCTTTGTTGCCACCGACGGCCTGGTCGAGCGGACGGTTCCAGTCAAATGGACCTCGGTCTCGGCAACCGGGGGCATCGGATGGGACTTCCCGATTGCGCCCTACCTGGCCTTGCGACCGATCCTCAATTTTTCGCTCGGTACGGTTGCCAGCGATCTGACGATTGCGCGCGCATGGCTGGAATTCAAGCTCGATCGCGACATCGAGTTCCTCGATGGCGGCGGTCTCAACGCCTACGGCCTGGGCGGCAGCCTGATGCTCGACTACGAGGCCGTATTCGACACGCACGAAGTGGATGTGGAATGCCGGCTGACGCACCTGCGCCTGCGCAGCTTCGGCGGCAGCAGCGAGGCCGTGGTGGGCTCGGCCGATTCGAGCACCGCGAACATCTGGGCCCGCTATCGCGCGCCAACCCCTTGGACGATTCTCGATCGCCCCTTCCGCTACGTGCTCGAAGCCGCCCATTCCGAATACTTCGGCGATCAGCGCGGCGCACTGGGTTTCGTGCGCCTGAGCCAGGTCGGGGCGGGTATTGAATTCGATTCCAGCGCATACGACATCATCATCACCCGCACCCGCCTGGTCGCGCGCTACGCCTTCGGCGAAGACATCTCGGGCGTCTCACTCGGCTTTGCGGTCAGCTTCTAGGGCGTAGCGCAGGGCTGTCTGACCCTCGCGGGGCGGGGCATCGGGCGCGTAAAATCCGCGGTTCTCTGCATTTTGCGCGCGTCGTATTCCGTGAACATCAACGTCCTGCTTCTGCTGCTCGTCACCCTGGTCTGGGGCACCACCTTCCCGTTGATGAAGGCGGCATCCGCCACCCTCAGCGGGGTCGAAATCTCTGCGCTGCGCTTCCTCGTTGCCGGGCTCGTCATGCTGCCCTTCGCCATGAAGGCTTCGCGCGCCGCGTGGCGCGACGGGGCAGTGCTCGGCGTGGTCGCGCTGGTCTCTTACGTGACGCAGGCGGTCGGGGTGGAATACATCTCGTCCAACCGCAGCGCCTTCATCACCAGCCTCAACGTGCTGATGGTGCCCTTCCTCGGGCTTGCGCTCGGTGGCCGGCTCAATGCCCAAATCCTCGGCGCCGCCGCGTTGGCATGCCTCGGGATCGGCCTGCTGTCGTGGGAAGGCGGCGGCAACTGGATCGGCGATGGCATCACCCTGCTCTGCGCGCTGTCCTACGCGATCTACGTGATCCTGCTCTCGCGCCGCGCCCCGGCGCACCACCCGCGGACCCTGGCCGCGACGCAGATCGTCCTGATGGCCGCCTTCGCGCTGGTCTGGATGCTCGCCAGCGGCCTGAGCGGCGATCGCCTCGCCACCCTGCCCGCGCGCCTCGAAACGACCTGGCTGCCCATCCTCTACCTCGGCCTGGTTGCCAGCGCCGGCATGCTCTTCCTGCAAGCGGTGGCACAACGCCACGTCTCGGCCGAAAAGGCTGCGGTGATCTACGCCATGGAACCGGTCTTCGCCGCCCTCTTCGGCTGGCTCTGGCTCGCCGAAATGCTCGGCGGCCGCGGCATGCTCGGCGGCGCGCTGGTGGTGATTGCGGTGGTGTTGAGCGAGTGGAAGTTCAACCAGGCCGAACGCGCGCCAGCCACCTGAGCGGCCCCTCGTTCAAGGCTAACGCGCCGCCACGATGCCCTGCTGCGCCGCCCAGAGGCCAACATCTTCGCGGCGGATGGCGGCAGCCATCAGCGCCGGGAACTGATCCGGGCTGCACGCAAACGAGGGCACCCCGAGTGCGGCCAGCTTGGCGGCAAGCTGATGGTCGTAGGAGGGCGCGCCCTCATCGCTGAGCGCCAGCAGCGTGATCACCTGCACG
Source organism: Niveibacterium sp. 24ML (assembly GCF_026586805.1). Taxonomy (GTDB): domain Bacteria; phylum Pseudomonadota; class Gammaproteobacteria; order Burkholderiales; family Rhodocyclaceae; genus Niveibacterium. The sequence continues at coordinate 17,301 of NZ_JAPFHA010000005.1, forward strand.
CCGGACTGCACCAGTTCGCTGGCGCGTTGCAGCAGGTTCTTCTCGACACCGCCTTCGTACAGGTCGGAGATCAACACCATGATCGTGTTGCGCGGATCGCGTACCAGTGATTGGCAGTAGCCGACCGCGCGGTTGATGTCGGTGCCGCCGCCCAGTTGCACACCGAACAGCACTTCCACCGGGTCGCTCAATTGCTCGGTGAGGTCGACCACTGCGGTATCGAAGACCACCATGTGCGTCTTCACCGCCGGCAGCGAGGCCATCACCGCGCCGAAGATGCTGGAGTACACCACCGAGGCGGCCATCGAACCGCTCTGGTCGATGCACAGGATCACCTCGCGCTGGGTGCGGCGCGCCTTGCGACCGTAGCCGATCAGCGTCTGCGGAATGATGCTGCGGTAGTCCGCCTGCCAGTGCCGCAGGTTGGCGCGGATCGTGCGGCCCCAGTCGATTTCCGCATGGCGCGGACGGCGGTTGCGCTCGGCCCGGTTCAAGGCGCCGGTGACCGCGCTGCGCATCGGCTCTTCGAGCTTTTTCATCAGCGCATCGACCACCTTGCGCACCACCAGGCGCGCAGTGTCGCGCGTCTTGGCGGGGATGATGCCGCGCAGCGACATCAGCGTGGCCACCAGGTGCACATCCGGCTGCACCGCTTCGAGCATCTCCGGCTGGAACAGCATGCTCTTCAGATCGAGGCGCTCGAAGGCGTCTTTCTGCATCACCTGCACCACCGATGCCGGGAAGTACTGTCGGATGTCGCCCAGCCAGCGCGCCACCCGCGGCGACGAAGCACCGCTGCCGCCGCGCAGGCCGCCCGCGCTGTCGGCGTCGTAGAGCGCGGTGATGGCCTGGTCGATGCGCAGATCGTCGCCGGTGAGGCTGCTGCCACAGGATTCGGCGGCCGCTTCACCCAGCACCATGCGCCAGCGGTGCAGGCGCGCCGCGTGTTCGGCAGTACTCATTGCGACACTCCGAGTAGTTGGCGCAGCAAGGGCAGTGCGCGTTCGGCGCGCTCGGTATCCCAATCCGGCTGGGTGGCGGTTTGCGCAGTGGCGGCCGGCCGCTGCGCCCGTTCGCCCAACTGGCGACGTTCCGGCGCGCTGAAGGCCGAAAACGCGCGCCGCAAGAGCGGCAGTACGCGCTGGAAGTGCGCATCGTTGAGCGTGCAGAGCCAGTCATCAACCAGCGCCCACAACTGCGCATCGTGCAGCAACACCAGCGCGCTCTGGTTCAGGAAGCCTTCGAGCCAGGCCGCCGCCGGTGCCGGGTCGTTGCCGGCCGAAAGCGCGCGGCTCATGCGCAGGGCGGTATCGTCCGCCGTGGTTTGGCGGGTGTCGAACAGCAGGCGGGCGGCAAGGCCGGCGACCATGCCGTGGCAGGTCTCGGCCGTGGCAAGCCGCGCCAGCGCCGCAGACCATGCCTCGGACAAGGCCTCGCGTTCGAGCAGGCGCACCGCCTGGTGGGCGCCGGCGATCGCCTCGCGCATGGTCTGCGCGGCATCGTCGTCGAGCGCGCTGCAGGCGCCCGGCAGGCCGATCGCGGCACGCGGCACGAGGCGGTCGAGCAGGTGTTCGACCATGCCAACATCGGTTTTCCGCACATTGCCGTAGCGCGCCAGATTGGCGAGCGAGGGCAGGGCTTGGAGCATCTGCACCACATCGCTGGCGAGCGCCGCAAGGTCTTCAAGCGCGCGGGTCACCGGCGCGATGGCGGTCTGCAGATCGGCCAGCAGCACCTGATTCACCAGCGCCGAGAGTTCGGGCAGTGCCTCGGCCTTGAGCGCTCGATCGATCGCGCGCGCGGCGGCGGCCTCGGCCACGCTGTTGCCCCAGCGGCTGGCGTTGATCACCGCGATCGCCAGCTCCGGCGCCCACTGCAGGGTCCAGATTTCGTGGAAGCTCCCTTTGGCGCTGCGGCCGGTCTTGCTCAGGGCGCCCCAGCCGATGTCCAGCAACACCAGCCGGTGCAGCAGATGGCTGCGCGCCAGATCGTTGGCCTGGCGCAGATCGAGATCGAGCGCCTTCTGGCCGGCCTCGGGCTTGAGCCGCAGGCTTTTCTGCCACTGGGCGATGTCGCGCTGCAGTGGCACCGCGGGCGCGTCTTTCGGCGTGCTGCCGAGGCGGTCGCCGACGATCATCGCGCGCGCGATCAACTGCATCGGTGCGTCGTCACCCATGCACACCACGGTGCGCAGCGCTTCGCCGAGTTCGTCCAGCCCCGGCTGCGGGCGTTCGCGCAAGGCGGCGAGCGAATCGGCCAGGCGCACCGCTTCGATGAGGTGGGCGGAGGAGCAATCCAGCCCTTCGGCGCGGAACAGCGCCGCGGCGCGTGCGAGCCAAGCGGTGGCGCGACGTTCGGGCGTGGTGGTCCACAGATGTTCGTACCAGCCGGGCGAGGCAACGCCGGCACCGTAGCCGCTGTGCACGCTCAGGTTGGCGTTGGACCAGGGCACCCAGGTGGCGGCCACTTTCACGCGCGGCAGCGCCTTGAGCAGCTCGTTATCGGCCTTGGCGCTGGGCATCTCCGCCAGCGCCGGTACATGCCAAGCCCCGCAGACCACCGCGATGCGCGCGAAGCCGTCCTTCTGCGCCAGGCGGATGCACTTGCGCATGTGCGCCTCGCGCAGCGCCTCACGGTGTTGTGCGGCCTCGTTCCGGCTGGCTTGCGGTGCTTCGGCCCGCACCGTGCTCATCGCCTCGCGGATCGCGGCGAACAGGTCGAGGCTGTCGCCGCGCTCTTCGACCATGTGGTTCCACCAGGCTTCACCGTCGCCATAGCCGGCGGCGCGGCCCAACCAGTCGAGCGGGTCGCCGCTGGCGCCGGCTTCTTCGCTGGTTTGATCGGGCTCGGCGCTGGCCGCGTCGGTCGGCGGGGCGGGTTCGCCTTCCGCCTCCGGCGGGCGCGCGAGCGCAAAGCGGTGGCCGACCGGCAGATCGATGAAGCGTGTCGGGATACCCCGTTCCACCGCGTAGCGCAGCGCGTTCCATTCCGGCGAGAAGGCAGCAAAGGGGTAGAAGGCTGCCTCGCGCGAATCCTCGGGGTTGTAGATCAGCAGTGCGACCGGCGGCAGCAGCGCGGCATCGCAGATCAACGGCAACATCGCCTCGCCTTCGGGCGGGCCTTCGACCAGCAGGCAGTCCGGCTGCAGCTCGGTGAGCGCGCGCATCAGGCTGCGTGCGCAGCCCGGCCCATGGTGGCGAATGCCGAAGAGGTGGATCGGGGCGTCGGCCATTGGCGGCTCAGTCGTGATCGCGGCAGGCGCGGTACAGATCCTTCCAGTCGCTGCGCTCCTTCATCACGGTTTCCTGATATTCGCGCCACACCACCGCGTCCTGCACCGGATCTTTGACGATCGCGCCGACCAGGCTGCTCGCAATGTCGCCGGCACGCAGCACGCCGTCACCAAAGTGGCCAGCGAGTGCCATGCCGCTGTTGATCACCGAGATCGCCTCGGCGGTGCTGAGCGTGGCGCTGGAGGTCTTGAGCTTGGTCTTGCCGTCTTCGGTCTGGCCGTTGCGCAACTCACGGAAGATCTGCACCACGCGGCGCACTTCCTTGAGTGCCGGCGGCTCGCCCGGCAGTTGCAGCGCGCGGCCCAGTTCGCTGACGCGCTTGGTGACGATCGCCACCTCTTCATCCTCGCTACTGGGCACCGGCAGGATCACGGTGTTGAAGCGGCGCTTGAGCGCGCTCGAAAGTTCGTTGATGCCCTTGTCGCGGTTGTTGGCGGTAGCGATGACGTTGAAGCCGCGCACCGCCTGGGTGGCGATGCCCAATTCAGGCACCGGCAGCGATTTTTCCGACAGGATGGTGATCAGCGTGTCCTGCACATCTGCTGGGATGCGGGTGAGTTCTTCGACCCGCGCGGTCTTGCCGGCTTCCATCGCCCGCATCATCGGGCTGGGCACCAGCGCTTGCTTCGACGGGCCCTTGGAGAGCAGTTCGGCGTAGTTCCAGCCGTAGCGCAGCTGTTCTTCGCTGGTGCCGGCGGTGCCCTGGATCAGCAAGGTGGAATCACCGCTGATCGCGGCCGCAAGGTGTTCCGAGACCCAGGACTTGGCGGTGCCCGGCACGCCGAAGAGCAGCAAGGCGCGGTCGGTGGCAAGCGTGGCGACTGCGGTTTCCATCAGGCGCTGGCTGCCGATGTACTTGGGGCTGACGGTAAAGCCGTTGTCGAGCTTGCCACCCATCAGGTAGGTCACAACCGCCCAGGGCGAGAGCACCCAGTTGCCTGGCCGCTCGCGGGTATCGGCTTGCTTGAGCGCTTCGAGCTCTTCGGCAAACTGGTTTTCGGCATGTTGGCGCAGTACTTGGCTCATGTTGATTTCCGCAAGCTGAGGGGTCGATTGAGGGTTTTGCGCAGAGCGGCAATCGCCAGCACACGCGCAAGGGTTTCGCTGAAGTACAGCGTATCCGGCTTGTCCAGCGGCCAGTGCTGGCCGGCCTCATCGAGGCATTCGGGCGGGATCAGGCAGATGAACTCGGGCAGGGTTTTGCGCAGCGCGTAGTCCCACTTGCCGGCATCGCTGCCCAGTAGTTCGCGGACTTCCTTGAGCACCAGGCGGGCAAAGGCTGCAGAACAGGGCTCGGCACTCTGGTTGATGCGGCCCAGCAGATCGCCCAGCGCGCGCTGGCGGTTCTGCACCAATGGCCGCCAGTGGGCTTCGCGCCGCGCGGCCGGCAGGTACTCGATCAGGGTGATCCAGTCGGTGCGCAGGGCGCTGAGCATGGGTGCATCAGCGGTGGCGAGCAGGGCTTCGATCCACTCGGGCGGCGCTTCACGCGCCAGCACTTCGCCCCAGCCGCGCATCACCGCTTCGGCCCAGTCACTCGCCTTCGCCCACTGCACCAGTTCGGCGGCCGACTGACCGGTATGGCTCACCCAGAACGCCAGCGGAACCGCCCGCACCAGCTGGTACAACCACCAGGCCCGCTCGCCGAGCGTTTCGCTCTTGGCCCGCGTGGTGTCGATCGCGTCGGCTTTCCAGTCGTCGCCGAAAGCTTCGGGCGGATCGAGTTGCCAGACGGTGCGGAACAGCTTGCGCTGGGTGCTCAGGCAGGCGCCGAGTCGGCTCGCCATCCGCGTCGCGTAGCGGCTTGCCGGCAGCGCCGCGAGCAGGCTGGCGGCGAGTTGGCGCACTTCCTTGCTGCGGTCGCCAAGCAGCGATTCGAGAAAGACCTCGTCGGCCGGGCCGAGCGCAAGCGACAAGGTTTCGAGCAATTGGGCGCGTTCGCGCGCATCGAATTCGGCAAAGCCGGCAGCGAGGCGCTCGCGCGCGGCATCGGGCGCAACGGCACGCAGTTGGGCGAGCAAGGCCTTGCGTTGCTCAAGGCTGCCGTGGTCCCACAATTCAAGTTCCGGTGCGGCGGCCGCAGCCAGGGCGATCTGCCAGTCCGGGTTCTGACGGGCGAGCCACTGCCCGCGCTCACCGAGGCTCGCAGCGACGGCTTGGCGCAAGGCCGGCGTCTTCTGTGCGAGCGACAAGGCGGCTGGCAGCAAACTCGGCGGCAGGACCGCGCCCTGTTCGGCCAGCCGCCGCAGCGCTTCGGCACGCAGCAAATCCGGGCCTTCGCTCAGAACAGCGCTCAGCGCGGCGCGCCAGTCGGGGTCGTCGAGCCTTGCAGCAGACTCGTCCGCACAGCGGGGCGGTAAGGAATCGCCGGTGCGCATCGGCACATGGCCGGCACGGCCGCACACCGCAAGAATGCCGGCACGGCGCAAGACCTGCACTTCGACCGGGGTATCCGATGTGTTGGCAGCCTCAGCCAGATCGCCAATCGGTCCGGTGGTCTGCGCCAAATCCGGCGGCCGGCGTTCGGTGCCAAGCAAGACTTGATTGGCAAGCTGCTGCAGCGCGTTCATGCGGCCACCCCGTCCTGGACCCAGAACAAACCGTGTTTCCAGGCGCTCAGCAGCCGCAAGGCGCCGCCCTGCCATTCGCCGAACACGCTGATCGCTTCGCCGCCACTTTCCGCCAGCAAAATCCAGCCCTCCTCATCCGGCAGCACGATCGGCACGATCTGTTGCGACGTCGTTTGCAGCCACCAGCCGTGCGCGTCGTGCCGCGGTACACCGTTGCTGAACAGCATGGGCTGCGGCGCCTGCCAGGGGTTGGCGGCCTCCGCCAAGGCGAGGGTGTTGAGCGACTCGTCGAGCGTGAGCGTGGGCGGCGCATCGACCCGTTCGATCTGCGCCGCCTCGCCCAGCACGATAGCGCGCAAGGGCGCATTGCCGGGGTAAAAGGCAAGGCGCATACGCAGGCGCGACGAGGTGAGGAAAGACTGGTCGAAGCGGCGGCTGCCGTGTGCGTAGTCCAGCAGCAGCGCGTAGCGCCCGGTGGCGCTGCCCCGCAGCCAGACCCGACGTACCCAGAGGCGGCCGTCTTCATCGATGCACTGACCCAGCACCACCCAGTCGTCTTCGATCTGCTCGCCGGCGGCGGCAACCGTTTCGCGATCCACCGGCAAACCCAGCGCGTAGCGAAGATCGGCCTGAACCGGCTCGGGCAGGGTTTCGATGCGGCTGAAGGCATCGATCAACAAACGCAGTTGGCCGAGGCCGCCGAGCACCCGCGCCGGCCAGTCCTCGCCCTTCGACACCGCCGCGCCGATGCGGCGCAACTGGTAGGCAAGGCCTGGCAACTGGGCGTCGATCATGCGCGTCGCAAGCTCATCCCACTGCGATGTACGGCCGGGCAGTTGGGCGAGGCCTTCACGCAATCGATCGTTGAGCCAGCGTTCCAGTTCATCGATACCGCCCTGCATCCGTGTCTGCCGCTGTGCATCGCGCCGCGCAGCCGCTTGCGGATCGCTAGTCGCGGCCTCGGTGCTTGCCGTATCAGCCTGCTTTGCGGCCTGCTTCTCGGCCCGCTGCTTGCGCGAATCCAGCCACTCCGAAACCCAAGCTGGCGGCGACGATTGCACAAATTTGTCCGGCACCTGTGCCAGCAGCAGCAACAGAGCCAGCCCATGCTTGCAGGGAAACTTGCGGCTCGGGCAAGTGCAACGGAAGGCCGGGCCGGACTTGTCGACCTGCACCTGGTAGGGTTTGGAACCACTTCCCTGACATTCGCCCCAGACCGCATCGGCGTCGAAGGACAAAGTCGGCCACTTCGCCGGAACCACCAGCCCCTTGGCGGCCTTCGTCGAAGAATCGTCAGGCGATAGCTGCAGGACTTCGTCGGCGCTGAGCTGCATCAGGAATCAGGGGGGTCGGGTTGGTCGGAATATTGGCTCGATGGGCCAATCAATCTGAACAGGCACAGCTAGTGGAAACGACCAGCGGAGCAGGAAGAGCCAAAGAATGAGGCCTCTTTCGAGGCCTCATTTTTTTGAAATTTCGAATCAAACGTCGATGTTTCGGGCGTAGAGCGCGTTGGATTCAATGAACTCGCGCCGTGGTTCAACTTGGTCGCCCATCAGGGTGGTGAAGATTTCGTCGGCGGCGATGGCGTCGTCGATCTGCACCTTGAGCAGGCGGCGGACGGCCGGGTCCATGGTGGTTTCCCACAGCTGGTCGGGGTTCATTTCGCCGAGGCCTTTGTAGCGCTGCTTGCTGAGGTTGCGTTCGACTTCGTTGAACATCCAGCGGATGGCTTCTGCAAACGATGTAACCGGCGCGCCTTTTTCGCCGCGGCGCATTTCGGCGCCTTCACCGACGAGGCCGTTGATCATTTCTGCGGCGCGGCGGATCTGGGAGTAGTCGCCCGAGACGAGGAACTCGGAGTCGATGATGCCGCGGCGGACATTGCCGTGGTGCATGCGTTCAACCGCGAGTTGCCAGGCTTCGCTTTCCTGATCGAAGTGGGCGCGGACGTTGACGCCCTTGGGCATGGAAGCCTGCAGACGGCTTGCCGAGTCGATGGCTGCTGCTTCGTCGTTCAAGGCGACGGCGATGTTCTGCGCAAGCATCGCGCGCAGTGCGGCCGGGTCGATGAAGCCGGCGACGCGGTTGATGACGGCTTCGGCCAGCAGGTAGTTGCGTGCGAGTTCGCCGAGAGCATCGCCTTCGATAGGCGTGGCGCCCGTGCTGGGGATGAGCTGGGCAGTGTCTAGGCCCATGCGCAGCAGGTGGGCGTCCAGCTCGGCGTCGTCTTTGATGTAGCGCTCATTCTTGCCGTGCTTGATCTTGTAGAGCGGCGGCTGGGCGATGTAGATGTGGCCGCGCTCAACCAGTTCGGGCATCTGGCGGTAGAACAGCGTGAGTAGCAGGGTACGGATGTGGGCGCCGTCGACGTCCGCGTCGGTCATGATGATGATGCGGTGGTAGCGCAGCTTTTCGGGCTTGAAGTCGTCTTTGCCGATGCCGGTGCCAAGCGCGGTAATGAGCGTGGCGATCTGTTCGGAGGAGATGAGCTTGTCGAAGCGCGCGCGCTCGACGTTGAGCACCTTGCCGCGCAGCGGCAGGATCGCCTGAAACTTGCGATCGCGGCCTTGCTTGGCGGAGCCGCCTGCGGAGTCACCCTCGACGATGTAGATCTCGCACAGGGCCGGGTCTTTCTCCTGGCAATCCGCGAGCTTGCCGGGCAGGCCGACGCCGTCCAGCACGCCTTTGCGGCGAGTCATTTCGCGCGCTTTGCGGGCGGCTTCGCGCGCGCGCGAGGCTTCGACGATCTTGCCGCAGATGGTCTTGGCGTCGATCGGGCGTTCCTGAAGGTACTCGGCGAGCTTGGCGGCGACCACTTCTTCGACCGCCGGACGGGCCTCGCTCGAGACGAGCTTCATCTTCGTCTGCGAGGCGAATTTCGGATCGGGCATTTTCACCGATAGGACGCAGGCAAGGCCTTCTCGCATGTCATCGCCGGTGATCTCGACCTTGGCCTTCTTGGCGATCTCGTGTTCTTCGATGTACTTGTTGATGACGCGGGTCATCGCCATGCGCAAGCCGGTGAGGTGGGTGCCGCCGTCGGACTGCGGGATGTTGTTGGTGAAGCACAGCACCTGTTCCTGGTAGCTGTCGTTCCACTGCATCGACACTTCAACCGTGAGCTCGACCGTGCCGCCGCCACCGCTGACCGGTACCTGGGTGGCGCCTGCGGCGTAGAACACGCTGGGGTGCAAGACGGTTTTGGCGCGATTGATGTACTCGACGAAGCCGCGTACGCCGCCGGAGAAAGCGAAGTCTTCCTCACGGTTGGTGCGCTGATCGATCAGGCGGATGCGCACGCCGTTGTTGAGGAAGGAGAGTTCGCGCAGGCGCTTGGCGAGGATTTCGTAGTGAAACTCGATGTGGCCGAAGATTTCTTCGTCGGCGAGGAAGTGCACTTCGGTGCCGCGTTTTTCGGTGTCGCCCAGCACGCGCAAGGGCGAGACTTCGACACCGTTCTGCACTTCAACCAGGCGATCGACCGCATGGCCGCGGTTGAATTCGAGGAAGTGCTTCTTGCCATCGCGGCGGATCGTGAGACGCAACCATTTCGAAAGCGCGTTCACGCACGAAACGCCCACGCCGTGCAGGCCACCGGAGACCTTGTAGCTGTTCTGGTTGAACTTGCCGCCGGCGTGCAGCACGCACATGACGATCTCGGCCGCGGATCGCTTGGGTTCGTGCTTATCGTCGAACTTGATGCCGACCGGAATGCCACGGCCGTTGTCGGTGACCGAGATCGAGTTGTCGGTGTGGATGGTGACTACGATGTCGTCACAGTGGCCGGCAAGGGCCTCATCGATGGCGTTATCGACGACTTCGAAAACCATGTGGTGCAGACCAGTGCCGTCGCTGGTATCGCCGATGTACATGCCAGGGCGCTTTCGCACGGCTTCCAAGCCTTCAAGTTGCTGAATGCTGTCTTCGTCGTAGGCGGGTTGCTGGTTCTGTTCAGGCATGGACATCTGGTCGTTCTCACTGGCGGGCGTGCCGCCTTCTTGATCTGTTGTTCGCGGGCCGTGCGATACCGAAATGGCACGGCGAGCGATTCAGCACCCGACCAGGGCGCAGCAATGCCAAAGCACTGCGCGCCCGAAGTCCGATCTGGAATCGCTCGGTCGGCTTGTTCTCGCTTGCGTTAAATACGCATCGGCATCACGACGTACTTGAAGCGGTCGTCACCCGGCAGAGTGATGAGGGCGCTCGAGTTGCCGTCGTTCAGACGCAGTTCGATATCGTCAGTGGCGGAATTGGTCAGCACATCAAGCAGGTAGGTGACGTTGAAACCAATATCGACAGAGTCGCCGGCATAGTCGACTTCGATCTCTTCCTGCGCTTCTTCCTGCTCGGCGTTCGAACTGACGATCTTCAAGCTACCGGTGGAAAGTACCACACGAACGCCGCGGAACTTCTCGTTCGTGAGAATCGCGACGCGATGAAGCGAGCCGAGCAGCATTGTGCGACCAAGAATCAGCAGCTTCGGATGGTTCTGCGGAATGACGCGTTCGTAGTCCGGGAACTTGCCATCGATGAGCTTGCTGATCAGCTCGATCGGCCCGAAACGGAAGCGGGCCTGGTTGCCGGCGAGGGAGATTTCCAGCGGCTCATCGCTGTCGGCAAGCTGGCGTGCGAGTTCAAGCACGGTCTTGCGCGGCAGGATGACCTCGGTCTTCGGCAGATCGCCTTCGATTTCGGCCGACGCGTAAGCGAGGCGGTGACCATCGGTGGCGACCATGCGCAGTTCGTTGCCCTGCGCGACAACCAGCAGACCGTTGAGGTAGTAGCGGATGTCCTGCGCCGCCATCGAGTAGGCAACCTGTGCCAGCTGGCGTTTGAAGGCTTTTTGCGAAACGGTGAAGCTGATCGCGTCTGCTTCGTTGAACTGCATTCGCGGATAGTCGGCGGCCGGCAGGGTCTGCAGCGCAAACCGGCTCTTGCCTGCGTGTAGCGACAGGCGATTGGATTCGAGCTTGAGGTTGACTTCTGAGCCATCCGACAGCGCACGGAGGATGTCCTGGAACTTGCGCGCACCCACGGTGAAGTTGGCGTCGGTTCCACCGCTTGCCTGCCCGGTTGTCCGGATCTGGATCTCGATATCAGTCGCGAGCAGGGTCAGCTCGTCTCCACGCTTTTCGATCAGAACGTTGGAGAGGATCGGGAGCGTATGGCGCTTTTCGACAATCCCGGAAACCGATTGCAGCGGACCCAGCAAAGCTTCACGTGAAGCTGTTAACAGAAGCATTTAAGTAAACCTCTACTATTAGTTAACTGCACCCGTTTTCTGTGGATAAACACAGAAATCTAAAATTTATCAATGTCTTGAAGGCGAAAAAAGTCTGTTCATAAACGGCGTAAGGTTTGATGAACAACTGGGGAAAGATTTCTGCTTCACCTCAACAAAGCTTGTTTTCCCCAAATCTTGCCATGTTCTACCCACTGTCAATCCACACTCATGAGCGAGTACTTTGGGTTTTCCGAGTCTATCCGGAGGGACCAAGTTCAGGCTGGTGCGACTGGTTTGGTTGTTAACAAGATCTTGTAAACATATAACTACTATTAGTACACCTAGACGCAAATCTGTGGATAAGGCCGTTTAACAGCTAAAAAACAATGACTTGAATGATGTCTAACCCTGTTCGAAAGCTGCGTACTGTTGGGCGAACGAATGGGGATGCTTTTTTTGCGGCGCCTAGTTTCCAGTGTTTTCCCCAAATGATGCCCTTGTCTGTGCACGCTCAATCCACAGATTGAGGCACACAGAACCACGATCTAGCTGCGCAGGGTTTGTGTAAGCACATGCAGGTCGTGGTTGAGTTGTTGATCTGCCAGACGTAGTTCAGCAATGGTCCTGCACGCATGCAGCACCGTGGTGTGGTCGCGACCGCCGAAGGCTTCGCCGATCGAGGGTAGTGATGAGGGCGTCAGTTCCTTGGCGAGGAACATTGCGACCTGGCGCGGACGTGCAATCGCGCGGGTCCGCTTCTTCGAGTGCATGTCCGAGACCTTGATCTTGTAGTAGTCCGAGACGGTCTTCTGGATCAGTTCGAAGGTGATCTGGCGATTGTGGGCGGCCAGCAGGTCACGCAAGGCTTCCTTGGCAAGTTCTAGGCTGATGTCACGGCCGTGGAAGCGCGCGAAGGCCAGCACCTTTTTGAGGGCGCCTTCAAGTTCGCGAACGTTGGAGCGCAGGTTCTTGGCAATCAGGAAGGCCACATCATCGGTCAGCAGGATGCGCTCGACCTCGGCCTTCTTCTTCAGGATGGCCACCCGCATTTCGAGTTCGGGCGGTTCGATCTGCACTGTCAAGCCCCAGTCGAATCGGGAGATGAGGCGGTCTTCGAGGCCGGTGACATCCTTCGGGTAGGTGTCACAGGTGATCACGATCTGCTTGCGTGCTTCGGTCAGCGCATTGAACGCGTGGAAGAACTCTTCCTGAGTGCGGTTCTTGTTGTTGAAGAACTGGATATCGTCGATCAGGAGAAGATCCAGCGAGCGGTAGTAACGCTTGAACTGATCGAAGCTCTTTTGCTGGTAAGCGCGCACCACGTCGGCGTAGTAGTCCTCGGCATGCACATAGCGGATCACGGCTTTCGGGTTCTGCTTCCAGACAGCGTTGCCGAGGGCGTGGATCAAGTGCGTCTTGCCGAGGCCGACACCACCGTAGACGAACAGCGGGTTGTAGCTTGTGCCCGGGTTCTGGGCCACCTGCATCGCGGCGGCGCGGGCGAGGTCGTTGGCACGGCCTGTCACCAGACTGTCGAAAGTGAAGTCGCGGTTCAGACGGGTGCGCTCGTAAGCGGCACTTTCGCTGCTTTCACTGCTTGCGCGCGACTGGGTCTGCGAGTCCTCACGGCCTTTTGCAATGGCAGGCGCTGCTGGCGCATTGGCTGGGCCGGGAGTTGGCTTTGGCATTGCTGGCGCAGTGTTGGCTTTGACTGCTGCCGGCCGTGGCGTGTTGCCAATCGCCAGCGTGACCTGCACCGGTTCGCCGAAGTGATCGTGGCCGATTTCTTCGATCCGACGCAGGTAACGTTCACGCACCCATTGCAGGACGAAGCGATTGGGGGCGAGCAATTCCAGACTGCGGGGGTCGGCAGTCGGGGATGCAGAAAGTGCCCGGATCCAGGTGTTGAACTGTTGTTGCGGCAGCTCAGCCTCGAGGCGGGATAGACAGGTAGACCAGAATTCGTTGCTCACGTTTTGCGCGAATGGCGCCCACTCCGCGACGGCGCGGATGGCGTCGTACGGTTCGGCATCAACTCTTTGATTCTTATGTGGTTTTTATGCTTCAGTCGACGCCGTTTTGTGGATCTGAAACGGGTCGCGGATGAAGCGTCGGAAGCGAGTTATTCTACGCTTGATTGACAGATTTATCCACAGGCCAGACCCTGTGGAAAACATAAAAAGGCTTGACAAACAGTGCGTTACGCTGTGTAATCGCGCGTTTTTCCGCCTCAGCAAGGGAACAGAACAATGAAGCGCACTTACCAGCCTTCCGTCGTCCGCCGCAAGCGCACGCACGGCTTCCTCGTCCGCTCGCGTACCCGTGGTGGTCGTGCAGTGCTCGCCGCACGCCGCGCCAAGGGCCGTCATCGTCTCGCAGTCTGAACGGTTGGTTGAAACTGCCAGCTTCGACCTGATACCAGCCTACCGGCTGCATACGGGCGACGAGTTTTCGGCGGTTTTTTCCTTCCGCAGGGTCGTGCGGGGCAAAGTTTTCAATCTGCACTACCGACCCAATGCCTTGCCAAGTGCGCGAATCGGCTTCGTGGTTGCAAAGAAGCTGGCGCGCCAGGCAGTGCAGCGCAATCTGATCAAGCGGATCGCCCGAGAGGCGTTCCGCCTGCGGCGCGCAACGCTGCCTTGCTGTGACCTGGTGCTTCGGCTTTCGGCTTCACCCAAAGCGACCAGTCGGGCCGCTCTGCGGCTTGAAGTCGATGCGCTTTTTGACCGCTTACCGCAGGGATGATTCGCCATGAAGGCCGTGCTCATCCTCCTCTTGCGTGCATACCGGTTCTTCCTTAGTCCGTTCCTTGGACGCAACTGCCGCTTTCATCCCAGCTGTTCGGCGTACGCCATTGAAGCCTTGCAACGTTATGGTGCTATCAAAGGCTTCTGGCTCGCTGCGCGCCGTGTTACGCGTTGTCACCCGTGGAATGCTGGCGGGTATGATCCGGTACCCTGAATGTTGCGCACTTTGCGCGTACGACTGATATACCTACCCGAAACGACTGAATCCGATGGATAACCGCCGCCTGATCCTTCTGGTGATCTTCAGCATGTCGCTCGTCATGCTTTGGGACGCCTGGCTGAAGCACAACCAGCCGAAAACGCCTGCGGCCGTCGCCGCTGCCGCAACCCAGGGTGCAACGCCGGTGCCGTCGGCGCCGGGCGTGGTTGCCGCGCCACCGGTTTCGGGTACCGAAGCAGTTGCTCGCGCTGAACGCCAGAAGGCGCCGAAGCTTCTGATCGAGACCGATCTGATTCGAGCGGAAGTGTCGGCACTGGGCGGCGATCTGGTGCGGCTTGAATTGCTCAAGCATGGCGCGAACGATGATCCGAAGAAGCCCTTTGTCCTTTTTGAAGAGGGCGGGGCGCATACCTATCTTGCGCAGAGTGGGCTGATCGGGGCGGGCTTGCCCAATCACAAGACGGTCTTTGCTTTGCCGACGACCGGAAAGCTCGTGCTGAAGGATGGTGAGCAATCGCTGGTGGTCAGGCTTGAGGCACCGGAGCAGAACGGCATCAAGGTCGCCAAGGTGCTGACCTTCCATCGTGGTACCTACGTGGTGGATGTCGGTTACGAGATCAATAACGCAAGCACGGGCGCCGTCACCGGTCATGCGTATTACCAGCTGACGCGGGATACCAAGTCGGCCGAAACCACTGCGGGTTTCTTTGGCGGTGCGCAGACTTACACCGGCCCGGCGTTCTATACCGAGGCCGAGAAGTACAAGAAGATCGATTTCAGCTCGATCGAGAAGAACGAGGCCAAGCTTCCCAAGCCTGCAGCGGACGGTTGGGTGGCAATGGTTCAACACTACTTCGTGTCGGCTTATGTGCCGGCTGCGGGTCAGCGTGAGTTCTATGCGCGGCCGCTCGATGGTGGGCTTGTCTCGGCGGGGGTGATTCAGCCGTTTGCAGCGCTTGCGGCAGGGGCGAAAGCGACGGTATCCGTCCCGCTTTACGTTGGTCCGCAGGAACAGAACAAGCTTTCGGCACTGGCGCCGGGCTTGGATCTGGTGGTGGACTATGGTTGGTTGACGGTGATCGCTGCGCCGATCTTCTGGTGCCTGGCCTGGCTGCACAAGCTGGTCGGGAACTGGGGCTGGGCGATCATTGCGCTGACGGTGCTGATCAAACTGGCGTTCTTCCCCTTGTCTGCCGCGTCCTACAAGTCCATGGCGAAAATGAAGACGATCATGCCTCGCATGAAGCGGATTCAGGAGCAGTACAAGGACGACCGGATGAAGATGAACCAGGAGATGATGGAGCTGTACAAGAAGGAGAAGGTCAACCCGATGGGCGGGTGCTGGCCGATCCTGATCCAGATGCCGGTGTTCATCGCCTTGTACTGGGTGCTGCTGGGCGCCGTCGAGATGCGTCAGGCGCCCTGGCTGGGCTGGATTACTGACCTCTCGATCAAGGATCCGTACTTCGTCCTGCCGATCATCATGGGTGTCACCAGTCTGATCCAGATGAAACTTCAGCCGGCGCCGGCTGATCCGGTGCAGGCGAAAGTCATGATGTTCATGCCGGTTTTCTTCACGGTGATGATGGCGTGGTTTCCGGCGGGGCTGGTGCTTTACTGGGTGGTCAACAACGTTCTGTCGATTGGTCAGCAGTGGTACATCATACGGATGATCGAAGGTGGCGGAAAAGCAGCCAACAGTTGAGTCGATTGCGGCGATAGCCACTGCGCCGGGGCGCGGTGGCATCGGTGTCGTCAGGGTTTCGGGGAGTGGGCTTGAAGCTTTCGCGAAGCGCCTGACGGGCAAGACGCCTCAGCCGCGTCTTGCCCAGCTGAGCAAGTTCCTCGATAGCGAAGGCCGGCCAATTGATGCCGGCCTTATGCTTTTCTTTCCCGGCCCGCATTCCTACACCGGTGAAGACGTACTCGAGTTGCAGGGTCATGGAGGGCCGGTGGTCATGCGGCTCTTGCTGGCGCGCTGTCTTGAGTTGGGTGCGCGGCTTGCGCGACCCGGTGAGTTCACCGAGCGCGCCTTTCTGAACGACAAGCTCGATCTGGCGCAGGCCGAGGCTGTGGCGGATCTGATTGATGCGGATACGTCAGCGGCGGCACGTTCGGCCTTGCGCTCGCTCGACGGGGATTTCTCACGGCAGGTGCATGCCTGGCGCGACAAGCTGATTGAGCTGCGCATGCTGGTTGAAGCAACGCTGGATTTTCCCGAGGAAGAGATCGACTTCCTGCGGGCGGCGCGTGCCTTCGAGCGTCTGGATGTTCTGGGTGATGAACTGGATCGGATGCTTGCGACGGCAAGGCAGGGCAGCTTGCTGCGGAGTGGTTTGCATGTCGTGTTGGCCGGCCAGCCTAACGTCGGTAAGTCGAGTCTGCTAAATCGCCTGTCTGGCGAGGATCGCGCAATCGTCACGGATGTCGCCGGTACAACGCGGGATGTGCTTCGCGAAACGATCCAGATCAAGGGGATTCCGCTTCATATCATCGATACCGCCGGTCTGCGGGAAACGGAGGACGCCGTCGAGCGGATCGGGATTGCACGTAGCTGGAAGGAAATCGGTCGCGCGGATGTCGTGTTGCGCCTAGTTGATGCGAGGGACGGCATCACTGCCGCAGATCATGAAATTGATGCGCGCTTGCCTGATGCGGTGCCGGTCATCTGGGCCTTCAACAAGATCGACCTGATCGGTGCCCAGGCGCTGCGGGTTGAAGCCGCTGACGGGGTAGAGATTCATCTGTCTGCTGCAAGCGGAGCCGGGATGGATTTGCTGCGTGCCGAGTTGTTGCGGGTTGCCGGTTGGGAGGCTCACGGCGAAGAGGTGTTCCTCGCCCGCGAGCGCCATGTCGAAGCCTTGCGGGATGCGCGCGAGCGGATCGCCTTGGCGCTGACGCGCGCGCATGAAGAGGCACTGGAACTGATGGCCGAGGAGTTGCGGCTGGCGCAGGAAGCGGTGAATCGGATCACCGGTGAGTTCGGCGCTGATGATTTGCTGGGCGTGATTTTTTCGCGCTTCTGTATCGGGAAATAGGATGGAGCTGGAATGAGTGAGTTTGATCTGAGTTACTACGATGAAGAAGCGGCCGGCCTGGCGCTTGAGATCGAGCGAAAGTTGGTGATCCTGAATCTCGACTGGACGGATCCGACTGTGATGCGGATGCTCGCGAAGGAGGTTCTGGCCGCGAACAACGGTGGTCGAGAGATCGGAAGTGGCGCTGAGTTCTCGCGCGATCAGACCTGCGAGGAACTGTTCGGTCTGATCGCGTTGATGAACAAGTTGATGTGCGAGGCTGCGGAGAAGGGCGTTGAGGTTCATGGAAACGACGCTTGGAAGGCGGTGGCGCGAGCACTGTGGTTGGAGAAGGAAGAAAGGGAAGCCAATGTGTGATTGCCCGTGGGTTTGTTCCACGTGGAACACACGTTCGCGGTGCTGATGGATTGGTTTCTTCTACTGGGTGGGGCCTTCCTCGCCGGCCTGGTTGATGCCGTAGTCGGTGGAGGTGGGCTGATCCAGATCCCACTCTTGCTCTCAGTGTTTCCTGCGACGCCGATCGCAGTCTTGTTTGGCACGAACAAGGTGTCTTCGGTTTCGGGTACGCTGGGTGCTTGCATTCGGTATGTGCGTGAGATTGCGCTGCCGTGGCGCACGGTCTGTTGGGCCGCTGCCGCTGCCTTCATTGGCGCGTGGCTGGGTGCTCAGGCGGTCAGCTTGCTGCCAAAGGAAGTTCTGAAACCCTTTGTGTTGGTGATGCTCGTGCTGGTGGGTGCCTACACCTTCGTCAGGAAGGATTTCGGGCGACTCGAACGGGCATCGCTTCCCGCGCACTGGGTGCTTCCACTCTCACTCATCGCCGGTGGCGTCATCGGTTTCTATGATGGGTTCTTCGGGCCCGGCACCGGCAGCTTCCTGATCTTTGTCTTCGTGCGCTGGTTTGGTTTTGATTTCCTGAAGGCCTCGGCGTCGGCGAAGGTGGTGAACGTAGCCACCAATCTGGCTGCAATCGCTTCCTTCGCTCTGGGTGAGGGCATCCTGTGGAAGGTCGGAGCCCTGATGGCGATTGCGAACCTGGCTGGCTCACAAGTCGGCGCGCATTTCGCACTCAAGCATGGCAATGGATTCATTCGGTGGGTCTTTCTTGTGCTGGTCTCCGTGCTGGTTGTGAAGCTGGGGGCTGAGATGATCATTGCGTAGTGTTCCACGTGGAACACCATGCCGCCTTGCCAGTATCCCCGCGCGACCTGTCCTGGCGTCTAGGATTTTTCGCGCTCAGCCCGTATCATTCCGCCCCTTCCCCTGATTCAGCCCCTTCCGCGGGAGCACAACATGCTGTACCCAACTCGTTTTGATGTCATCGTCGTCGGCGGTGGACATGCTGGCACCGAAGCGGCACTCGCTGCCGCCCGCATGGGCTGCGCCACTTTGCTGCTTACCCACAACATCGAGACCTTGGGGCAGATGAGCTGCAACCCGTCGATTGGCGGTATCGGCAAGGGGCACTTGGTCAAGGAAGTGGACGCGCTTGGTGGCGCCATGGCCCAGACCACCGATGTGAGCGGTATCCAGTTCCGCATCCTCAATGCCAGCAAGGGGCCGGCGGTACGTGCCACGCGGGCGCAGGCCGACCGGATCCTCTACAAGGCAGCGATCCGTGAGCGCCTGGAGAACCAGCCCAATCTGACCCTGTTCCAGCAGGCCGTCGATGACATCACCGTCGAAGCCGACCGGGTCACCGGCGTGGTCACGCAGATCGGCCTGCGTTTTGAAGCGCCCACTGTCGTGCTCACCGCGGGCACCTTCCTGAACGGTCTGATCCACGTTGGTCTGCAGAACTACTCGGCCGGCCGGGCAGGGGATCCGCCCGCGATCACCTTGTCGCATCGGCTACGTGAGTTGCAGCTTCCGGTAGGCCGTCTGAAAACCGGCACGCCGCCGCGTATCGATGGCAAGACGATCGACTTCACCGCGATGGACGAGCAGCCCGGCGATGATCCGGTGCCGGTGTTCAGCTTCCTTGGCAACGCAGCGCAGCATCCGAAGCAACTGCCCTGCTGGATCACCCGCACCAACGAGCGCACGCACGAGATCATCCGCGCCAACCTCGATCGCTCGCCGATGTACACCGGCGTGATCGAAGGGGTTGGCCCGCGTTATTGCCCGTCGATCGAAGACAAGATCCACCGCTTTGCGGACAAGGATGGCCACAACGTCTTCCTCGAACCCGAAGGCCTCACAACCCACGAGTTCTACCCCAACGGTATCTCGACCTCGCTGCCCTTCGATGTGCAGTTGCAGATCGTCCGTTCGATCCGGGGAATGGAAAATGCCCACATCTTGCGCCCCGGCTACGCGATCGAGTACGACTACTTCGATCCGCGCAACCTCAAGAACAGTCTCGAAACCAAGTCGATCGCCGGCCTCTTCTTCGCCGGCCAGATCAATGGCACCACCGGCTACGAAGAGGCCGCCGCGCAGGGCCTGCTGGCCGGTGCAAACGCAGCGCTGCAAGCGCAGGGCAAGGACGCCTGGTGCCCGGCGCGTGGCGAGGCCTACCTTGGCGTGCTGGTCGACGATCTGATCACCCGCGGCGTTTCGGAGCCGTACCGGATGTTCACCTCGCGCGCCGAGTACCGCCTCTCGCTGCGCGAAGACAACGCGGACCTGCGCCTCACCGAGGCAGGCCGCACGCTCGGCCTGGTTGATGATCACCGCTGGGATGCCTTCTGCCGCAAG
The DNA here is from genome assembly GCF_026586805.1 of Niveibacterium sp. 24ML. Lineage (GTDB taxonomy): Bacteria > Pseudomonadota > Gammaproteobacteria > Burkholderiales > Rhodocyclaceae > Niveibacterium. The sequence continues at coordinate 37,096 of NZ_JAPFHA010000005.1, forward strand.
CGCGATGCCATCGCCCGCGAAACCGAACGCCTGCGCGCCAGCTGGGCAGTGCCGCACAAGCTTGCCGAGGGTGAGGCTGAGAAGCTGCTGGGGCAGCCGCTTGAACGCGAGGCTCGCTTCTTCGATTTGCTGCGTCGCCCCGGTGTTGATTACGCCGGCCTGATGGCGCTTTCTACCGCGCCGGCCGACCCGGTGACCGATCCGCAGGCGGTTGAACAGATCGAGATCTCCGCCAAGTACCAGGGCTACATCGATCGCCAGCAGGACGAAGTCTCGCGCCAGGCAGCACAGGAGAACACCGCCTTGCCGGAAGATCTCGACTACGCACAGGTGCGCGGGCTTTCGAACGAAGTGCGGCAAAAACTCGCGCTGCACAAGCCACAGACCATCGGGCAGGCGGGCCGCATCCAGGGCGTGACCCCGGCTGCGATCTCGCTGCTGTTGATCCACTTGAAGAAGACCGCGCACGCGCGGTTCAACGCCGCATGAGCCCCAAAGAACTCCTCGACAATGGCCTCGCCGAACTGGGCCTCGACCTCAGCGCCGACACCCGCGAACGCCTGCTCGCCTACGCCGCGCTGATCGCCAAGTGGAACAAGGTCTACAACCTCACTGCGATCCGTAATGCGGACGAGATCATCACCCTGCATCTGCTCGATTCGCTGACCGTGCTGCCGCATGTGAAGGTCGATCGCATCGCCGACATCGGCGCCGGCGCCGGGCTGCCCGGCATCGTGCTCGCGATCGTGCGACCGGATCTGGAAGTGCATACCGTCGACACGGTGCAGAAGAAGGTCACCTTCATGCGCCAGGCCAAGATCGATCTGGGTCTGAAGAACCTCGAATCGCACCATGTCCGTGTCGAGCAATGGCAGCCGGCGAAGCCCTTCACGGCGGTGATCTCGCGTGCCTTCTCGGATATGGCGGACTTCATCAAGCTGACCGATCACCTTGTCGCTGACGACGGTCACTGGCTGGCCATGAAGGGCGTGTATCCTCATGAAGAACTCGCACAGCTGCCGGCCGGCGTGCGGATGAAAGAAGCAATCGCCCTGCGGCTGCCTGGCGCGGCCGACACCCACCGACATTTGATCGTTCTCGAGCGCAGCTGATGGCCCGTATTTTCGCAGTCGCCAACCAGAAGGGCGGCGTAGGCAAGACCACCACCACCGTCAATCTTTCGGCCGCGCTCGCGGCGCATGGCCAGCGCGTGCTGCTGGTCGACCTCGACCCGCAGGGCAATGCCACGATGGGGTCGGGCGTCGATAAGCGCAGCCTGCCGGCGTCGGTGTACCACCTGCTGGTCGGCCTCAACACCTTGGCGGAAGTGCGCGCGCGCTCCGAAGCCGGTGGCTACGATGTGCTGCCGAGTAATCGTGATCTCGCCGGTGCCGAGGTCGAGATGGTGGACCTCGATAACCGCGAAAACCGGCTGCGCGACGCGCTGCGCGCGGTCGACGACGAGTACGATTTCGTGTTGGTCGATTGCCCGCCTTCGCTGTCGATGCTCACGCTCAACGGCCTTTGTGCCGCACATGGCGTGATCATCCCGATGCAGTGCGAGTACTACGCGCTCGAGGGCCTCTCGGATCTGGTGAACACCATCAAGCAGGTGCACGCCAAGCTCAATCGCGATCTGAAGATCATCGGCCTGCTGCGCGTGATGTTCGATCCGCGCAGCACGCTCTCGCAGCAGGTGTCGGCGCAGCTTGAATCCCACTTTGGCGACAAGGTCTTCAAGGCCGTGATCCCGCGCAACGTGCGGCTTGCCGAAGCCCCCAGCCACGGTTTGCCGGGCGTAGTGTTCGACAAGGCGGCCAAGGGTTCGCAGGCCTACCTCGCTTTTGCCGCCGAGATGATCGAGCGGATCAAGACGATCTGAGCGCGGCAGCAATGGGCGCCGCCCTCGATCCCGCGTCGATTCCGCTCGCCCTGCGCGAGCTGGCCGACCCGCTTGCCGCGCATGCCGAAGATGCCGGCCTCAACGCCACGCAGGTCACCGAGCAGGCGCTCGTCGATGGCTGGCTGGTGCGCTTTGCCAACAGCCGTGCCAAGCGCGCGCGCAGCATCAACGCCATCGGCGCCGGCCTGCTGCCGCTCGACGAAAAGCTCGAACGCGCACAGGCGCTCTACCAGGCTGCCGGCTTGCCGCTCACCTTCCGCATCACACCCTTCTCGCCACCGGCCGGGCTGGATGCCGAACTTGCCGCGCGTGGCTTCATCGCCTTTGAAGAATCGCGGGTCATGATCCGCGCGCTCGCACCCGCCGCGCCGGTGCTGAGCGAATTGCCCTTGCACGAAGTCGGCGCGCGCGAGTTCAGTGAAACCGCTGGTGCGCTCTACGGCGACGACGCCGCGCGGATCGCGGTGGATACCGCGCGCAACCTTGCCTTCCCCGGCCAAGGCATCCGTTTGCTGCTCGGTGAGCGCACCGCGCCGCTGGCGGCGGGCAGCCTGCTCTTCGATGGGCGCATGGCGGGCCTCTACGGCCTCCATACGCGTTCAGATATGCGGGGCAGGGGGTACGCCGCCCTGATCGTCAAAACACTGCTTGAACGGGCGCAAAACGCTGGCGCGCAACACGCGTGTCTGCAGGTCGGCGCGGGTAACGCGGCAGCACGCGCGCTGTATCACAAGCTTGGCTTCACCGATCGCTATGCCTACTGGTACCGCGCGCGGCAGATCGAATGATGGAAGCCCCGTTGCCCGAGCGGCAGCGAGGCGATTGATTGCACTTTTCAGGAAGCACGAACATGGTCAAGAAACCCAAGGGCCTCGGCCGCGGCCTTGAGGCGCTGCTCGGCGCCGACACTTCGTCGGACAACCAGGGCCGCCTTGAAACCCTGCTGATCGACGACCTGCAGCCGGGCAAGTACCAGCCGCGCACCCGCATGGATGCCGGCAGCCTTGAGGAGCTGGCCGCGTCGATCCGCACCCAGGGCGTGATGTCGCCGATCCTGGTGCGGCCGATTGCCGGCGGGCGCCACGAAATCATCGCCGGTGAGCGTCGCTGGCGGGCAGCGCGCATTGCCGAGCTGAGCCAGGTGCCGGTGCTGATCCGCGAGATCCCGGACGAAGCCGCACTCGCGATGTCGCTGATCGAGAACATCCAGCGCGAGAACCTCAACCCGCTCGAAGAAGCGCTCGGCATCCAGCGCCTGATCGACGAATTCGGCATGACGCACCAGATGGCGGCGGATGCGGTGGGCCGCTCGCGGCCGGCCACGTCCAACCTGCTGCGCCTGCTCGCGCTGCCTGAGCCGGTGCGCGAACTGCTGATGGCCGGTGATATCGAAATGGGCCATGCCCGCGCGTTGCTGAGCCTCGACCCGGTGCAGCAGGTGATGCTCGCCAACCAGGTGGTCGCGCGGCGCTTGTCGGTGCGCGAAACTGAAAAAGCGGTGCAGCACGCGCAAAAGCCGGAGGCCGAAAAGGCCGCTAAGCCGGTCAACCGCGATGTCGCGCGTCTGGAGGAAGAGCTTGCCGACAAGCTCGGCGCGATGGTGAAGATCCAGGCGAACAAGAAGGGCGCCGGCAAACTGGTGATCGAGTTTGGCAACCTCGACCAGCTCGACGGCATCCTCGGCCGCATTGCTTGATCTCTTCGCACGCACTTGCCGAAGCGGCCGCCCAAGGGTGGCCGTTTTTCATTGTTGCGCGGCATCGCCGCGTCCATCCCATGTCACGTGCACCGGGGCTCGGTGCGCCAGCGACAATGGGTGGGGACAAGCGATGCGGGCATGGCATTGCCTCAAGCCCCGCAGTACGGCGCCGTAATTGCGTGACAGGGCTTGTTGTCCGCCACCACCGGAGCGTCTGTTGAAGCAACTGCAACTACTGGCTGAGCATGTGAAGATCGGGGTTCCCCTGCTCTGGAATGTGCGTGATCGTGCCGGCAACCTGCTGCTCAGCCGTGGCTACACCTTGCAGACCGAAGCACAGCTGCATTCCCTGCTGCAGCGCGGCATGTTCGTCGATGAAGCAGAATTCCGCCGCCAGCGTGCTGCGTCGGAAAAGCCCAGGCAGCAGGCATTCGACCCGATCTGGCTGTGGTCTGACCTGCATGTGAAGCTCTCGCTCCTGTTGCGCGACAACGTCAAGGATCCGGACTTCGCCGACAAGCTGATGCAGCTCTCGATGCTGATTCAGTTTCTTGCCGAGCGGGATGCCGATGTCGGCATCTTCGTCATGATGCAGGCCGATGCCGCCAAGTATGCGGTGCTGCATTCCATGCACACCGCGGTGATCTGCGAACTGATATCGAAGAAGCTCGGCGTCCCGGATGAAGATCGCCGCACCATCATCCACGCAGCGCTGACGATGAACCTGGGCATGTTTGAACTGCAAGCGATTCTTGCCGCTCAGAGCACGCCGCCGACCGAGCGACAACGCGCCGATATCCAGGCCCACCCGGCGCGTAGCGTTGCGATGCTCAAACAGGCCGGGGTCACGCATCCGGAATGGTTGCGCGCGGTGGCCGAACACCACGAAACGCCCGACGGCAAAGGCTACCCACGCGGCATTACCGACATCAGCATGATTGCCGAACTGGTTCGCCATGCCGATGTGTTCGGAGCGAAGATCAGCCCACGCGCCGGGCGCAGCGCATTGCCGCCCAACCGCGCCGCGCGCGACTCCTTTCTGGCGATGGGCGGTAACGAAAACCCGATGGCGGCGATGCTGGTCAAGGAGATCGGCATCTACCCGCCGGGCGCTTTTGTTCGCCTTGGCAATGGGGAAGTGGCGATCGTCCTGCGGCGGGGGCAACTGGCAACGACACCGCTCGTCTACAGCATCATCAGCGGTGCCGGCGTGCCCTACATGGAGCCGGTTCGCCGCGATACTGCGCGCAAGGACTTCGCGATTGAATCCATCGTGCCGCGCCAGAGCGTGATGGTGCGGATCAATCCATCGCGCCTGTTCGGCTACGACAAGGGCTGAGCGGCGCGCTTAGGGAAGCTTTGAATAAGTGGCTGCGACTGCGCATCGCTGCGTTACGGCGTGCTCACTCCCGCGCCTTTCGCTGGATCCCTCTCGCTCAGTTATTCAGACCTTCCTGAGTTGGCTCGTCCATCGCGTGCCAGCGGCGCAGGCCAGCACACGCGCACCCGAAGGCCGCCCTCGGCGCGGTTCTCCAGCATCACGTTGGCAGCATGACGGGTCGCAATCCGTTTGACGATCGCCAGGCCCAGGCCGGTGCCCGGCTGTTCGCTGCCGGCGTGCCGGTAGAAGCGTTCGAACACGCGGGCGTGTGCATCCTCTGGAATGCCGGGGCCGCTGTCTTCCACCAGCAGTTCTACCCGGGTGCCCTCGGTGCGGCGCACCGAAACATCCACCTGCCCGCCTGGCGGGGTGTAGCGCACCGCGTTGTCGATCAGGTTGTTGAGCAGCATCGCCAGCTCGGCCTCGTTGCCCAGCACGCTGACCGCATCGCAATGGCCCAGCCCCAGATCGATGCCGCGCGCTTCGGCCTGCGGCGACTGCGCAATCACGCCCTCGCGGGCCAAGGCGTCGAGCGCGACCGGGCTGTCGCTGGATGCGCGATCAGGCTCCAGCCGCGCCAGCGCCAGCAACTGTTCCACCAGGTGGGTGGCGCGCAGGCAGCTCGCCTCGATGTTCGCGATTGCCCGTTCGCGTTCCTCCTGTGTATCGGCGCGCTGCGCCAGCTGTGCGTAAAGCCGGATCGCGGTGACCGGCGTGCGCAGCTCGTGCGCCGCATCGGCAATGAAGCGCCGCTGCCCGTCGAGCAAGCCCTCCACCCGCGCCAGCAAGGCATTGAGCGTGCCGACCAGGGGCCGCAGCTCGCGCGGCGCGCCGTCTTCGGGCACCGGTGTGAGCGACCCCGGATCGCGCGCCGAAAGCGCCGCGCGCAATGCAGACAGCGGTGCCAGCGCGCGGCTGACCCGCACGCCGAGTACCACCGTCAGCAGCGTCGCCAGGCCGGCCAGCACGGTGAGCATCGGCAGCGAAATGCGCATGAACAGTTCGCGGCGGGCGCCCGATTCGCGCGCCACCAGAATCGTCTGGCCGCTGTACTTGCGCGCAAAGCCGCGCCATTCGCGATCGTCGTAGGAAAAGTCGAACTGGCCCAGCAGCGGTGGTTTGGCCACCGGTGGGTAGTGGCTCGCGTAGGCGAGCCGATCATTGGCATTCCACACCTGGCTGAGGAAGTCGCCCGGCTGCTCATCGTCGCTGCCCGCTTGCACGCCGTGGCGGGCCACCGCATCGGCGATCTGCGACAGCTCCACGTTGCGCAGGGCATCGAAGGAACGCACCGCCAGCGTGTAGGCGGTGAGCACGGCCACGCAGCCCAGCAGCAGCATGGCCCCTAACTGCCAGCCGAGCACGGTTCGGCGGATCGAGCCCGGCGTGTTCATCCGACCACCTTGTAGCCAATGCCGCGGATGTTGCGAATGCGCTCGGCCCCCAGCTTGCGGCGCAAGTGGTGCAGGTGAACTTCCAGCGCATTGGATGAGGGTTCGTCGCCCCAGCCGAAGAGCCGTTCTTCAAGCTTCTCGCGCGAGAGCACCGCACCCGGTTGTTCGAGCAGGATTTCAAGCAGCGAGAGCTCGCGTGCCGACAAGGCAACCGGCTCACCGGCCAGTGTGACGCTGCGGGCTTCCGTGTCGAAGGCAATTGCACCGCAGTGGATGACCCGCTGGGTGCGGCCACTGTTGCGCCGGATCAGCGCGCGCAGTCGGGCGATCAGTTCGTCCAGATCGAAGGGCTTGGTCAGGTAGTCGTCGGCACCCGCGTTGAGGCCTGCAACGCGGTCAGACACGGCGTCGCGCGCGGTCACCACGATCACCGGCAGGCGGTTGTCCTGGCCGCGCAGGCGTGCGAGCAAGGCCATGCCGTCGAGCTTCGGCAGTCCCAGATCCAGCACGCTGGCGGCGTACCGGTTCGCTTCGATCGCCAGTTCGGCAGCGCGCCCGTCGCGCACCCAATCAACCGTGAAGCCCGCGGCAAGCAGGCCAAGCCGGCTGGCGTCGCCGACCATCGGATCGTCTTCCACCAGCAATACCCGCATTCCAGAACGCTCCAGGCACACAGACGAGTGGGGGATTATCGACCCGGACGTGCAAAAAAAAGAGCTCCGGCATGCCGGAGCCCAACTCTCCACTTCAGCAGCTCACGCCGCTCCGTGTCCTTGCAAGGCCGCCGCGCCCGATGCCGCGCCGGCCCGTGTGTCAGGAACCGCCGCATGCAGGGATGCAGCCTGACTGCATGATGGCCATTTCGGGCGTCGGCAGGCTTAAGCCAGACTTAAGGCCGGCCCCGCCGGGCCGGGCGTCGCATCGCGGCGCGCGGCAAGGGCATGCGCGCATCGAGATCGGGTTTGTGCGGGCTTGACCGCGCCGCCGTGGCGGCACCAAGATCACCGGCTTACCTGAACCCGTCGGAGAGCTCCACATGGACCGCAGCGCGCCGCAGATCACCTCCTTCCACCCGCCTCGTCGCGTGCTGATGGGCCCCGGCCCCAGCGACGTACCGGCGCGCGTGCTGCAGGCGATGGCGCAGCCGACGGTGGGCCATCTCGACCCGGCCTTCAGCGGCATGATGGAAGAGCTCAAGACCCTGCTGCGCTGGGCCTTCCAGACCAAGAACGAGCTGACCTTCCCGGTCTCCGCGCCGGGTTCGGTGGGCATGGAAACCTGCTTCGTGAACCTGGTCGAGCCGGGTGACACCGTGATCGTGTGTGTCAACGGCGTGTTCGGCGGCCGCCAGGCCGAGAACGTGCGCCGCTGCGGCGGCACGCCGGTGATCGTGGAAGACGAGTGGGGCGCGCCGGTCGACCCCGCCAAGGTGCGCAAGGCCTTTCAGGCACATCCGCAGGCCCGCATCCTCGCCTTCGTGCATGCCGAAACCTCCACCGGCGCATTGTCGGACGCCGCCACGCTGGCGCAGATCGCACGCGAGCACGATGCGCTGACGATCATGGACTGCGTCACCTCGCTCGGCGGCGTGCCGGTGCTGCTCGACGAGTGGGGTATCGACGCGGCCTACTCGGGCAGCCAGAAGTGTCTTTCGAGCACGCCGGGCCTCTCGCCGGTAAGTTTTGGCGAGCGCGCGGTGGCCAAGCTCAAGGCGCGCAAGCACCCGGTGCAGAGCTGGTTCCAGGACCTGAACCTGGTGCTCGGCTACTGGTCCGGCGCCGGCAAGCGCACCTACCATCACACCGCGCCGGTGAACCCGCTCTACGGCCTGCACGAATCGCTCGTGATGCTGGCCGAAGAGGGGCTTGAGGCCTCGTGGGCACGCCACCGCGCAATGCACGAGCTGCTGCGCGAAAGCCTCGAAGCAATGGGCATCGAATTCGTCGTGCGGCCCGATGCGCGACTGCCGCAGCTCAACGCGGTGCGCATCCCCGCCGGGGCGGATGACGCCGCCGTGCGCGCCGCGCTGCTGAGCGACTACGGGCTGGAGATCGGCGCAGGCCTCGGCGCGCTCGCCGGCAAGGTGTGGCGCATCGGCGTGATGGGCTATGGCGCGCGGGTCGAGAACATCCGCCTCTGCACCGCCGCGCTGCGCGACGTGCTGGGCCGTTGATGCCTCACACCGGGCCAGCGCCGGCTGGCCCGATAATGCGCGGATGAGAAATCCCTACAGCGGTGTATCGCCCAAGCGCCTCGTCTGGTCGCTCGTCGCGGCGGGCGCGGCGATCGCCATCGTCAGTGCGATGCCCTCGTGCGAGGACGGCCGGCTTGAACTCGCCAACGCGGTGAGTCATTGCCGCAATGTCACCCGCTTTGACCCGAACCAGCGCTCGGCGCTCTCATCCACCAAGGCCTTCGTGGCCTGTGTCGACCATAAGGCGGGCAAGGCCGGGCGCCCCTACTTTGCCGAGCAGCGCGCCCTGTTCGAGGCGCTGCCCAACCACCCCTGCGAGTACGTCGGCATCTGGGCGGCCACCCGCGGTGATCAACACTACCGCATGGTGCTGGACGAAGACGGCAGCTTTCGCGGCCAGGCCTACGCCGACTCGCGCGCCGTCTACGGTGGCATGACCGGCAACTGGGGCGTGGCGGCGGGCAAGCTCGTGTGGATGTACGACAAGGGCCTGACCTGGCCACCCGACGCCAACCCCATCGTGCCGCAAGGGCAGGGCAGCTTCCTGCTGCGCGAAGTCGACGGCAGCACCACCCGCTACGACCTGCTCGATCGCTCAGTGTTCGAGCGCTGCCCGGCAGAAGGCTAAGCGGCCTGCAGGGCTATCGGCGGCCAGGCGCCGAGCAGAGTTGCCAGCCTCTCCTTGGCGTACCCATCAGGCCACTGGAACTGGTTCCGTCGGCGCGTCGCTCGCTCTGAACAACTCGCCGGCCGGTATGGATTCACAGTCGACCGTCTTTCCAAAGCCTGATCAGATCGATCGGCCAGAATTCGAACGGTACGATCATGACGAACTGGGTGGAGGGGTGCGTCAGAATTGGAAAGCAGCCCGCAGTAAGCGTGCCGTTTGGGATGTGTTTTCGAAAGACCATGAAGGTGGTCGAGTAGACGTCCCGGTCAGTGAGCGATCGCGGCAGTTTCCATCCGAGCGAGCGAGTGACTTCATCAGTGATTTGCTCGGCAATCTTTCGTTCTTCTGGATTGGAAGGTGTGGTGTTTTTCAGTTGGGAAATTCTGCGCCCGATCCCGCGCAGTTCCTGTGGCCGTGTGTCGAAATAGGGATCGTCGCTCCAAACTAGGTCGGCCGGGCAATCGTCTGGTCCGGGCGAAAAGAGGAGGCGGTTGGCCTGAACCAATGCGGCCCAGACAATCCTTCCTTCGTTGAGCAGCACTACTTGCTTCTCGAAGAAGCCGAATAGCGGATCCTGCGGTTTCATCCACCTTGGGCACGAGGCTTTGACGGATTCAAGGGCATAGCCTCTGAGCGCCGCGCCGTTCTGCGCAAATGCAAGCCTGAGCCCTTTGAGGGCGTTTCCCATTGTCTCGTCGGCTGGACTGCCAACGTGGGTGCGAGGCGATCCAGATGAGGGTGAAAGCGCCGGTGCAGAAGTGCTGGGCGGAATGTCGACCTGATCCAAATCGATCAGCTCGCCTTGAGCGTCAGTGACCTGAAACCGGTTGATCTGATCCAGCATCACGGAGATTGTCGGCGCGTTCGGCAAACTCGAAAGCCACTCCGGTTGAATCGTTACCGAATGACCTTCAATACGCGTGACGCGTGCCCAACTTTCAGTGCCGCTGCCGCTCTCGGGTACGAAGAAGCGGAAATCGTGGCGAGCGCTGAACAAGTCCGAAAAGCGCTGCTGGCGCAAGGTCAAAGCGTTTCGCCGAAAAACGCCGATGGTTTGATACAGCCCCAGGACAGAGTCGCCACCCTCCCGCCCGTTTTCGAATTGCTTGGCGACCTTATTGAAGGGGAAGATCGCACCCTCATCACTTTGCACACAGATCGCCTCGTCGTAACGCCCCCAGACGCCGCCTGATTTGCGAATGATGCAATCCCCCAAGAATGCACCAAATACCTGTAGCAAATTGAACTGGTTGGCCGGGTCGCCATGCTCGCGCTGCTGCTCAATAATCTGATCGAGCCAGCGAACGCCGCCTTCATCTAACCCGATTTCTCGACCGGCATGATCGCGGGCAAGCTCAAGGCAGTTATTTGTGAAGCCTTGCAGTCGTTTCGCGATACCTTCGGGGCAGGGCGAGAAGGGGTCAGCCGGCATCCCGGGTTGGCGCTCATTTAGCGAAAACACCTGGCCACCGGTCAATGATTTCGAATGATGCGCCATCGCCATGAAGCGTTCGTCGGCACCATTGCAGCACCAGTAGGCCCAGAATCCCTCGTCGTCCCCGCCGTAGTTGCTATCGTCGGTGACGGTTTCACCCGGCTGGATCCACCCGGAATTGGATACTCCGTACCACTCGATGAAATCCTGCGCGGTAAACCATGCGCCTGTGAAATTGCCCAGTCTGACGCTATTCCCTTCCTTGCGGAATCCGCCGAATTTGAGAACCCGGATCGGTCTATCCGATTTGTTGGTCAGGCTGGTCGAGTAGTACTTTCTGCGGTGGATAAAGGTGTTCTCTCCGTAGCGAACCGCCGCCCTGCGCGCGCCAGCGTTGATCAATGCATGATTTTCCCAGAATGCCTCGGGTGGATTTTTCAGATGGATTAGCCGGTTGTCGAGGGGCGATTCGTAGAGCTGACGTTCCAGCGCGACCCCTGCCTCTTCGGCGGCAACCAGGCGTAACTGAGTGCGCAGCAGCCATTGATAGAGCGCCTGGTTCTGTTCAAAACTCGCAACGCTTGTCGTGATGTTCAACGAAACCGCCCCTGCTTCCGGGCGCAAACACATCACCAGATGATGCTGTGGGTTTTCGTCACCCGGTGCTGTCCCGCGAAATTCAGCGACCACGGCGGGGCCGGCATTCGTATTGAGGCTATACGGTTCGCGGTAAGGTTTGAGGTAATCCATCTTGGCTGGAACCACCCCGAAGCGGATTTCCGCCCAAACCATGAGATCGACCCCGGGGGAGCGATTCAGACTTGCGGTAAACCAGCAATCGGCGCCGGTGTCCTCAATCCTGAACAAGGCATCTTTGCTGGCGTCGCGCCAATAGCCGGGGGCGTCGAGTGTCAGGCCAACCTTGGTATTGACGAAGCGGCGCAGGTTCAAGTGATCGAACTTTCCGGGAAGGTCGGGCGCTTTGGGCGGAGGCGACGAAAGTGAAGCCAGCGAGCACGCGCAGCCACACTTTTCTACGTTCTCCTTTAGCGCCCTCGCCGCAGTCAAAAGCGAGTCCGAGCCCTTCAAGCTCAGCGAAATGGCCTGCTTCGAGCGCAATGCAGGAAGCAACTGCTCAGCCGAGTGCCTGAGCAAGGGCGCCAGATCCTTGGCAACCTGCTCCTCGGCATAGCCTGGCTGCACTCCACTAATGACGATCTTGTATCCACTATTCATTTTTGACATAGATCCAGAGTGCCAAGCTCTCCCACAGTGAGGTGCTTGGAATGCGCACAGAGAAGACGCGTAAAGACCGGGTCAGCGGCGATAGCTGGGCTCTTGCACCGGACTATCTGTAGAAGCTGACCGACCCATCGGATTGGGTGAATCGGGTTTTCCCGAAATTCCGTTTGATGACATCGACTTGGGTCGATCTCATGTCGAGCAGCGAGCCTTGTTCAGTGCCAATCCGGAATTCCATGAGGACTTCGGCGGTGGCCGACTTTTCATCTGGTGCGATGCTGATCGATTTGATGGTGTATTCGATGTTGGTGAATAGTTCGTGGCCAACCTGTTCCTCCAATACGGCTTTTGAGCGATAGAAGTCATCAACCGATGAACAGACCGATGCCTTGGTGACGACTTCGTTCACTGGCATGGATCGCGCGGTACTGGAGAATTTGCCATGGACGCCGTCACTGAAAAGATCGCAGACGGCTTTTCCGTCGCCTCGGTCATAGGCAGACGCATATTCATGGTAGATGGCTGCCACATGCTCTTGCGTAATGCGCTTGCCGCCGACTGCTGCAAACCAGATTCCGTAGCCAAGACAGCCTGCCAGCAAGATCAACTTGATTTTCATGTTCGAGTTAAGGGCGTGGAATGAATTCTGTTGAGCCGCGCAGTTTAGCGGCGAGCTCGCAGGGCGGGCCAATTCATGTGAGGCCCTTTTGTGATTGGACAATTTTGAATTGCCGCTCAGCCCTGACGAATGAACGGAATCACCGATTCATCATGGAAACGGGCTAGAAGCGTTGAATGATTCTGGGCGAAGTGTTTTGCAATACGATGCACGCCATCAAGAATCCAGCGCTTTTCGGATATGAGAAGCACGTCGATCGGGTATCGAAGATCTGCGTTGTTGAGTCGGCGGGTTTGATGGGCGGACGCCCTTGGATCGCGAATCACCTGCATCGGGCAGACGTCGAAAAGCAGGCCCTGATCGGGTACCGACGACCAGAGCGGCAATTCCAGCAGGTACACAAAATCGGATACCGGAACTGCGACAGGCTCACTGTCGAGCGCCCAGACCTTTCGCACATCCCAGTGGAACGGAAGGATGTGTGCTTCAAGTGCGGCGGGAACCTGCTTGGGCATAGGCGCGAGTGCGAAGCAATTGGGCTGGGGATTGCTTGCCGGCGGCTGATCTAGCGGCGGGTCTTGTCTATAGCTGTGACTCGATCGGCAGCAGGCCCAGGAACCATACGCCAAGGCGCCGCAGGGTGCTCACTTCGGGTTCTTCGGTCAGGCGCAGTTTGCCTTCGGGGCGTCTTTCGATCCATTCGAGTTGCGTGCCGCCGCCGGGGGTGGGTGCCTGTACGACTTGCCAGGCCAGCGCATCAAGTTCGCCCTCGATGCCACTGGCAATGGCATCGGCCATTGGCGGGCTGTCGCAAACGATGCCGATTTCGGTATTCAGCTGCAGCGAACGCGGGTCGAGGTTGAGCGAGCCAATGAAGACCGAGCGCCGGTCGAAGACGAAGGTCTTGGCGTGCAATGATGCGCGAGAGCTGCCGAGCATCTTCTTCTTGCCCGTCTGAACACGCGCGGTCGGGCGCAGTTCGTACAGCTGCACGCCAGCATCGAGCAGGGCGTCGCGGTAGCGCTGGTATCCCGAGTGCACGGCACCCACGTCGCTGGCTGCCAGTGAATTGGTCAGGATCGTGACACGTACCCCTCGCTTGACCAGTTCGGCGAAGAAGCCCACGCCGGCATTGCCGGGGATGAAGTAGGGCGAGACCACCAGCAGTTCCTTGCTGCTCTCGACGCCGACCCCGGCGAACTGCGGCATCAGCGTGCCTTCGGTGTCCTCGGGCGCGCGGGTGATCTTGCCGGGGTCGTCGTACAAGAGGTGTGCCTGGCCCGGGAAGAGCTGACTGCCCGGTGCGCCCACAGCGGCTTCAAGTGCCTCGCGCGCCAGATCGGCGTAGGGGCTGTCGCGGTGTTCGAGCGTGAAGCGATCAAGCTCCACCCGCACATCGGCCAGATCTTCTGCCGTGCCGGTGCCGGAGAGTGCCGCGATCGGGATTGACGCGGGCGTGTTCCAGTAGCGGTCGAAGGCGTGCGAAACCTGTGGCACCACCGGCCCGAAGGTGAGCACGTCGAGGTCGCCGAAGGCGAGTTCGGGCGAAGCGCCAAAGTACTCGTCGCCGATGTTGCGGCCGCCCAGGATGGCTACCTGGTTATCCGCGACAAAGGCCTTGTTGTGCATGCGCCGGTTGGTGCGCTCGAAGTCGAACAGCATGCCCAGGCCACGCACGCCGCGTGAGGCGACCGGGTTGAACAGCCGGATTTCGATGTTCGGGTGCGCATCGATCGCGCTCAGCACCTGATCGTCGCCCGAGGTGCCAACGTCGTCCAGCAACACCCGTACCCGCACGCCGCGGTCTGCCGCCCTGAGCAGGGCCTGGGTGAGGAAGCGGCCGGTCAGGTCGTCGTGCCAGATGTAGTACTGCAGGTCAAGCGTTCGTTCGGCGCTGGCGGCAAGCGCGATCCGCGCCATCAGGGCGTCAACGCCATCGGGCAGCGGCCGGAAGTGGTTGTCCCCCGCCGCGGCCGGCTGGCGCGTGGCAAGGGCACGCCCGATACGCGTCGCCCCATCGGGCGTGAGCGCATGGCTTTCGCTGCGCGGCATGTTCTCGGGCAGGCTGGCGCAGGCGGTCATCGCGCCAGCCAACAGCAGCCCTGCGGCAAGCCGCCGCGCCCGCTTCAGCCCGCGCATTCGAGCCGGATATCCGCGTAGTAGCCGCTTGCCGCCTGGCCGGTGTTGTCGGTGTCGGTCATCACCGCCACGCCGAGCAGCTTGCCGGGCACGGCACCCCACGCGCGCTTGTAGTCCTCGGCAATATTGCGCTTCTGACTTTGCCAGCTGCCCAGCCCGGCGCTGCCGGACGCGACGGCGATCATCTTGACCTGGCTGCTGTGGGCCGAGGGGATCACCGTGCCGGGCGCGACCTGGTCGCTCCACACATACATCAGCAGTGCGTAGGGCAGTTCCTTGCCGAACAGGCGCTTGGCGCGCTTGAAGCGGGTCTGCTCGTCGTCGGGCAGGCTTGCGACATCGCCATCAAAGGCCAGCATCACCCGCAGCGGCGCGTCTTCCTTGTCCTTGACGCGGTTATCGGCACCCTTGACCAGCGCATCGGTCTTCCAGCGCCAGCTCAGGCTGGTCGGCACCGCGATCGGCGTCTTGAACGGGGCAAGGTACGCGGAGGCCGAGGCCTTGGCCTCGGCGCGCAGCACCGCCACGTCGCCTTCTTTGCTGACGGTGTAGACCGTGTCGCGCTTGGTCTTGGACAAGGGGCGGTGCACCCAGCCGGCCGCCGGCTGCGCAAAGCCGAGATCGCGCGCCTCGCACGGGCCCGTTTCCGCTGCCAGCGCGCTGGGTGGGGTGATCAGCGCAATCGCTGCGCCAAGGCTCACAAGCAAATTCAGATTCATCGAGGCTCCCTCTTGAAAGTCTGCCTGGGCGTGGTGTGCTCAGGGCGGACCGAGCTTGCGCTGGAACAGATCGATCAAGGCGTGGTTGGCCTTGTCCGGGTCGATCGGCTTGCCGTAACCGTAATACAGCGCGAAGTAGTCTTCATGATAGCTGTGCCAGGTCCAGGGCAGGTTTGCCGATTCCGCCAGGTCGATCATGTCCGCCGCCCAGCCGAGGCCATTGCGATTTGCTTCGAACGCAGCGCGGATCAGGCCGAACTCGCCCAGGTAGAGCGGCACGCCGTGGCGGCGGCCCCAATCGAGGTAGCGATTGAAACCCGTCGTGATCTCGCTACGGCGATCCGGCCCCCACTGCCCGCCTTCCACCCGCGCCATGTTGGCCCAGGGCGCATGGGTGTGGGTGAAGGCGAAGGGCTCGTAGAAGTGGAAGGTGTAGACCAGATTGGGGTCTTCGATGGTGACGAAGTTCATTTCGGCATCGTTGTCCCATTTGTCCGCCACCGCATTCACCCGCTCGACGATCACCGTGTGGCGGGTATCCACTTCGCGGATCGCGTTGGCGGTGCGCTGCGCGAGTTGCTGCCATTGCTGCTTGCCGCGCGGCACCACCGGTTCGTTGAGCAAGTCGTAGCCGGCAATCACCGGTTCCTTGGCGTAGCGCGCCGCGATGGCCCGCCACATCGCGACAAAGCGATCCTGATTCGCTGCTTGTGACCACAACGCACCGCCCTCGCCAAGCGACTGAAAGCCACCCTGCGGCGCATGCATGTTCAGGATCAGATACACACCATGCTTGCGTGCCCAGGCCACATTGCGGTCAAGCCAGTCCCAGCCGCTGTCCTTGTAGCGCAAGGGCGCGGCATCGTCTTCCAGCGTGCCGTAGTAGAGGTAGAAGCGCACCAGGTTCATCCCCATCGCGCGCAGCCGGGCATAGTCGGCTTCGCTGTGGTGCGCGGTCGGCAGCGGATTCTTCGAGTACACCTCATTGCCGAAAGCCACGCCGCGCAGCCGCACCGGCGTGCCGGCTTCATCCACCCACTGCGTGCCGCTGGCGTGGAGGAACTGGTGTGGGCCGATGGTCTCCGGGGCCGCTCGGCGCAGCGATGGGGCTGGCGGCGCCGGATAGTCCGGCGTGCCGGCGCACGCCGACAAGGTAAGCAGCAGTAAGGCAGCGAAGAGCTGGAGCATCGAATGGGCCTCAGAATTCGAGTTGCCTATCTTTCCGCACCGCTGCGGCGACGCACAGTGGCGGGCTGCGGCTTTGCTAACCCAGCGCAGATGTAGACCGCAACGAGGTGGAGGTCGAGTAGTGCGATCAGCGTGTTCGCCGCGATCAGGCTTGCCTTCGCGAAGCCGTCGAGCGCGATGCTCACTGCCGCAAGCCGCGCCACAAGCACCTGGAAGCCCATTGCGAGCAAGCTCGCGACTACCACGACGGCAAGCTGCCGATAGCCGAAGCCCGCACCGCCGGCGATCTCGGTCGCCCCAATTTGCCCGATTCATGTAGCCGACCACAATCATCAGTCCGGGGTTGAACATTCGGCGCAGCGTCGCCGGCGGCAGGTTCGCCTGGCGGCAGCCTGAGATGGAAAGGATCCGCTGCTTCATGGCCATTCTCCGGTGCTTGGCTTGGCTTGGCTCGGCGACTCGTCATCGAGTGCATGGCTGCATTCTGCAAACCAGTGCCTTAAGCCTTTGTCAGCCGGGCTTAAGCGGAAATGAAGGCGTGTATCACGGGGTGCAGAACAAAGCTGAAAGGCATATGCGCGCGCCGCCTATATTGACGTCCCCCGTTTGATGGAGTGCGTCATGAAATCGTGTCGTCGTTCTCTGACCATTGCAGTGTTGGTGAGTTGCCTTGTGACTGCCTGCGGTGGCGGTGATGCAAACAAGCCGGAACCTCAGAGCGGTGCGCTGGACATGTCACCGGTTGCGGTGGCGACGAGCCCAAGTGCGCTGCCAGACGGGTGGTATCGCGATGCCGTGTTCGTCGAGATTTACGTGCGCGGCTATCAGGACAGCGATGGCGATGGCCAGGGCGATATCGATGGCCTGATCTCGCGCCTGGACTACCTCGCCGAATTGGGCGTGAAGGGCATCTGGCTGATGCCGGTGTTTGCGTCCGGTGATCACGACCATGGCTACGGCGTCGCCGACTACCGCAAGATCGAGACGGAATTCGGCGGTGAAGCGGCACTCAAGCGCCTGATCGATGCCGCTCATGCGCGCGGCATCGGTGTGCTGCTCGACTACGTGATGAACCACAGTTCAGCGAGTAACCCGCTGTTCCACGATTCGACCTATGGCCTTGAGAACAAGCGCGACTGGTACATGTGGCGCCGCGAAGATCCGGGCTGGGCGTGGTGGGTGCCCAGTCCTTGGCGCCGGCTCAACAACGCGTACTACTACGGCCCCTTCGATGTCGCGATGCCTGATTTCAATCTGACGAACGAGGCGGTGGTCAGCTATCACGTCGCGTCGATGCGCAAGTGGTTGAACCTTGGCATCGACGGCTTCCGCATGGATGCGGTGCAGAACTTCATCGAGAACGATTACCTGACCGAGAATCAGCCGGAGACCTTCGCGCTACTCAAGCGTCTTCACGACGAAATCGACAAGTACCCGAACCGTTTCATGGTTTGCGAAGACGTGCCAGCGCCGGAGTATGCGGCGCAGAACGGTTGCGGCTCGGCCTTCTTCTTCGGTTTGCATTCGGCGCTGGTGGCTAGCGCGCGCAACGGCGTCGTCGACAGCAAACTCGCCAGCTATCTGGCCAGCCCGGCGCTGCCGCAGATGTCCACGATCCTGACGAATCACGACACCTTTGCCGGCGACCGCTTGTTCAACCAGTTCAGTGGCGACGAGGCGAATTACAAACTCGCGATCGCATCACTCCTGACCCTGCCAGGCACCCCCTTCATCTACTACGGCGATGAGATCGGCATCAGCCTTGCCACCAAGGAGTCCGGCAGCGCCTTTAACCACGATCATCAGTTGCGTCCGCCGATGAGTTGGACTGCCGATGCGAAGACCGCCGGCTTCACCACCGGCAGCCCCTTCCGCAGCCTTGCCGACAATTCGGCCACCTACAACGTCGCGTCGCAGCAAACCGCCAGCGGCTCGATCTACGCGACCTACAAACAGCTGATCGCCTTGCGCAATGAGGAAACCGCACTGCGCCGTGGCGACATCTCGCCAGTCGTGAGCGGCAATGCATCGGTGCTCGCCTTCACGCGGACGTCCGGCGGCGAGAAGCTGCTTGTCGTTATCAACTACGGTGATGCTGCTGCTGAACTCAGCCTGACTATGCCGGGCAGTCGTGCGACGTGGAACAACCGTTATCCGGGCAACGCCTCAGCACTGATTTCGGATGCGACAGGCGTAGTGTCGTTCAAGCTCCCCGCCAAGAGCGCGCAGGTCTACAAGCTCGCGCCCTGAGCGCCGGAAAGGGGTGCCAGCCAGCGTGGCCCCCTGTTTACCTCAGCGCCAGGCGTCGAACATCGAGCCGACCTCAATGCTCGACACTTCGGCGCGCGCCGAGAACCAGGCTTCCACCGCCACCCGGTTGGCTTCGGTCGGCGAGCCGCGGTCGCGTGAGGCGACGCTGCCGAAGATCGCGCCGTCCTGCTCCAGCTGAGCCATGCCGCCAACGATCGGGCCGTGGCCATCGACGAAGCGGCCGAACTCGGTCGAAAACCCGGCGAACTCGCTGGCCGACAGCGGCGCATGCGTCGCCAGCCGGAACGCGAAAACGAACTCCTGGAATTCGCCGACACGGCGCTTCTTGCGCTGGCGGCGGTTCATGCCACAGATACGGGTGCAGGTCTTGGCGTGGGGCATGGCGGATTCCTCTGCGCAAAAGCGTGATTGCCGCCCCAATCCATCGGCGCAGCGGGCAGTCAGTGTGAAAGCAGTATGCGCCCTGGCTGGGGCGCGCGAATCGATGTTGCGCCAAAGCGGAGGGCGGGGCGGAGGGGCAAGCATTCAGGCAAGCAGCAAACCGGCAAGGCGCGATCACGTCTGCCTTGGGCATTATTGCTGAGATGCGCGTGCTCGCTACGTAGATTCTTCATGACGCCGGCCCGGAGCCGCAAAGCTTAATGTGCCCGCAATGCATTATGCATTCGCAGAGGAGTAGACTTGACCCTGCGACCGAGTCCATCGGCATGCCATAAGCGCATGCGCTGGGCCTCGGCTGCGTCTTTCAAAAAAGCTTGGATTTCTTCATGAAAATTAAAAAAACTACTTTGACTGCGCTGGTGGCTGCGCTGGCCACACCCGTAACCCTCGCCGCTTCGCCGACCTCGGTCTGGCAGTATCTTGGCAGCACAATCGCGCTCTACGGTGTTGGCCCGATCAGCGAACAAGGCGAAACCTGCATCAATGAAAAACTTCAACCGCTGATCCGCCACATGCAGACCGAGCGCCTGCAGCAGGCTGGCGAGGAGCTCAACATCAACCATCCGACCGTGATGTCCCTGATGGTGGGCGTCAGCGTGAAAATCGTCGCCTTCGTAGGCGGACGCACCGAGTACTGGTTGCCGGTCAAGCCGAACGCCAAGTCCGTCATCGTGCGCCGCAACGGCATGAAGCACGACGGCGTGGCCAGCCCCGACCGCAGCCCGATCCCAGACCTGAGCAGTTGCGCGGCGATGACGGGCAAGTGAGCATCGGCGCCGCGTGAATCGATTCGATCAGCGGCGCGTTTGCCTTACACCTCGCCGATCTCTTCCAGCTCGGTGTGGATCTCCAGCCAGCGCAGTTCGCCGTCGTCGATCAGCGTGGCGAGTTCGCCCTGGCGCTTGAGCAGCGTCTGGATTTGCGCGTTGTCGGTGCTGCCGTTGTAGAGCGCGGGGTCGGCGAGTCGGGCGTCGAGCAGTTTCTTTTCGCCGTTCCAGCCTTCCATCTTGCGTTCGAGTTGTTCGAGTTCCTTCACCAGCGGGCGGCGGCGGGCGATCTTGGCTTGCCGCTCCGCCTTCTCGTCGGCACGGGCCTGCAGGCGTTCGGCCTTGTCCTGCGCGGCGACCTGGCAGACGTTGGCGGCGGCGGTGCGGGCGCGGCGCGCTTCGAGCCACGCGAGGTAGTCGTCGAGATCGCCGTCGAACGCTTCGACCTTGCCGTCCGCCACCAGCAGGAAGGCGTCGCACACGGTGCGCAGCAGCGCGCGGTCGTGTGATACCAGAACCATGCTGCCTTCATACTCGGCCAGCGCCTTGGTCAGCGCGTGGCGCATCTCCAGATCAAGGTGGTTGGTCGGCTCGTCGAGCAGCATCAGGTTGGGCTGGCCGCGCACCAGCAGCGCCAGCGCGAGCCGCGCCTTTTCGCCACCGGAGAACGGCCCGATCGGCGTGTCCGCCATCGTGCCGCGGAAATCGAAACCGCCGAGGTAGTTGCGCAGATCCTGTTCGCGCGTCTGCGGTTCGCGGCGAATGAAGTGCGCGAGGGGGGATTCGTCTTCGCGCAGTTGTTCGAGCTGGTGCTGGGCGAAGTAGCCGACCGCCAGCCCGCGCGCCTCGGTACGAACCCCGCCGAGCGGGGTCGTGTCGCCAGCGAGTAGCCGGATCAGCGTGGATTTGCCGGCGCCGTTGGGCCCCAGCAGACCGATCCGCATGCCGGGCCGCAGCGTCAGCTTCACATGCTCCAGCACCCGTTTGTCGCTGTAGCCGGCGGCGATGTCGTCGAGCACCAGCATCGGGTCTGGCGCGCGCTCAGGCGCCGGGATCGTGAAGTCGAAGGGCGTATCGACGTGCGCGGCGGCAATGCGCTCCATGCGGTCGAGCGCCTTGATCCGGCTTTGCGCCTGGCGCGCCTTGGTGGCCTTGGCGCGGAAGCGGTTGATGTAGCTTTCCAGGTGCGCGACTTCGCGCTGCTGGCGCTCGAACATCGATTGCTGTTGCGCCAGTTGTGCCGCTTTCTGGCCTTCGAAATCCGAATAGTTGCCGGTGTAGAGCGTGAGTCGCTGATCGGTAAGGTAGAGCACATGATCCACCGTGCCGTCGAGGAAATCGCGGTCGTGCGAGATCAGCACCAGGGTGCCGCGGTAGCTGGCCAGCCACTTTTCGAGCCACACCACTGCATCGAGGTCGAGGTGGTTGGTTGGTTCGTCGAGCAACAGCAGATCGGAGCGGCACATCAGCGCCTGCGCCAGATTCAGCCGCATGCGCCAGCCGCCCGAAAAGCTCGCGACCGGTCGCTCGATCTCGTTCGGCAGGAAGCCGAGGCCATCAAGCAGTGCGGCGGCGCGGGCGCGCGCGCCGTAGGCGTCGATTTCGAGCAGCCGCGCATGGATTTCGCCGATGCGGTGGCCGTCGTGCTTCTCCTCGGCTACCTTCAGCTCGGCCTCAAGCCGGCGCAATTCGGCGTCGCCATCCAGCGCGTACTCGATCGCCGGCTGATCGAGCGCCGGCGTTTCTTGCGCAACGTGCGCGATCGTCCAGGTGGCCGGCATCTCAAGGTCGCCGGACTCGGCGTGCAGCAGACCGCGCAAGGCCGCGAACAGCGTCGACTTGCCACTGCCGTTGGCGCCGACCAGGCCGATTCGCCAGCCGGGGTGGATCTGCAGGCTGGCGCCGTCGATCAGGCGCTTCGCGCCGCGCGCGATGACTAGGTTGCGAAAGAGGATCATTCGAGTGCCCGGCAACAGCAAAAACCAACGATTGTAACGGCGCGTTGCACTGCAAAATCGGCTATCTTTCAGCCTCTGCGTTTTCCGTCGGTCCCATGCCGCGCCTAGCTCCACCGATCCTGTTTGCCTTGCTCGCCATCGCGATGCCGGCGCTTGCCGAGCTCGACCCGCTGGCGCGCGACAAGTCCGACCTGCAACAAGCCGAAGCGCTGCGGGCAAAGGCCGCGGAAGAGTTCGCCACGATTGAACGCGACCGCGTTGCGGGGCAGGCCGTGTGCGCGAAGAAGTTCCTCGTCAATCGCTGCCTGGACCAGCTCAACGATGAACTGGTCTTGCGCCGCAAGGCGGTGCGCGAGAAGGAAACCGCCGCCGGCAACCTGGAGCGTGCAGTGAAGGCGCGCGAAGTGGCTGCCCGCGAGGCCGAACGCGAAGCGGCGCGCCCCGCACGGGCCGAGAAGCGTGCTGAGGAATCCGAGGCATACCGCGCCGACGACAAGAAGCGCCGCGAGGAAATCGCCCGCAAGCAGGCCGAGCACAACAAGCGCATCGCCGAAGGCCCGGCGCGCGCCGAGATGGCCTTGGCGGATCGTGCCGCGCGTGACGCGGCCCTTGCGCAGAAACGCACAAAAGAAGCAGAGGCGGCCGCCGCGCGCGCCAAGCAGGCGCAGGAAGATCGACAGCGCTACGAACTCAAGCGCCAGAAGTACGAGGCCAAACAGGCGTCGAAGCCGGCAGCCAAGCCCAGCGATCTGCCCCCGCTCGAAGAGCAGGGCGGGCCGCTCCCCCAGAACGCAGCGCCTCCGCCGCCGCTTGCGCCGGCCCAGACGCCCCCGGCTGACGGCGGGATGCCGCCGCCGCCCCCCCCGCCGCCGGCCTTGTAAGCGGGCGTTGCTACCTTTCACAGGCGCTACACGCCTCATCAAGACATGAAACGACCTTTCACCATTGCAGCAATTCTCGCCTTGGCCGCAAGCAGCACCAGCCAGGCTCAGACCGTCAGCTTTACCGCGCAGTACGAGGTCAGTGCCTCAGTTGATGCGCGGCGCGCGAAAGACCACCCCGATGCCGCCCGCTATGCAGAAAAGCTGATCGGCATGTTTGGAGGTGCGATCCCGGTTGGCACCATGACCGACACCGTGAGCCTCGCGCCCACCAGCTACCGCGTCAATTCCACCGTGAAGGCGGCGTCGATGATTGCAGCCTTGCTCCCCGGCGACACCGCAGTGCGGACCAGCGAGGGAAGCGCCGGCGGCGGCTACCTGACGTCGCGCCGCTTCACCGAGAAGCGCGGAAACGGCGAGCCTCGGCTGGTCACGCTGGATTACACCAGCAAGGTTGCCGCGTACTACAAGGGTGGCAAGATCACCAAGCGCGAGGCGATCAAGTACCGCACCGCAGACGTGGCCGCTTTGCCCTACCTGTTCTACAAGCAGCCGCTGCCCAAGGCTGAAACAACGATTGCGGCAACCGATGGCATCTCCACCCGCCTGATGAGTTTTGTTCCCGGCAAGGACACCGCGAAAGTCGCGGGCGTGATGGTTCCGGCGGTGAAACTGACGCGCAAGCGCTACGCCAAGGATGACCCGATGGTCGAGATCTGGTTGCGCGAGAGCGATGGCTTCCCGCTGCGTGTGCGGCTTGATCTGAACGCCAAGTACGGTGTGATCTTCGACCAGCGCCTGTCAGCAATTCCCGCACTGCCCAAGTGAATCTGCTCAGGCGCCGCCCACCCGCACTTCGGCTTCGAGGCCGCCTTGCGGGTGGTTTCGCAGGCGCAGTTGGCCAGCCTGGGCGCTGACCAGGTTGGCCGCGATGGCCAGCCCCAGGCCGGTGCCGCCGGTTTCGCGCGAGCGTGAATTTTCCAGGCGGAAGTAGGGCTTGAGCACGTTCTCGAGTTGATCTGGCGGAATGCCGGGGCCGTGGTCGCGCACCCTCACCACCACGTCCGCTTGCTCACGACTGACCTGAACGGTTGCGCTGCCGCCGTACTTGACTGCGTTGTCGATCAGGTTGAGGAAGACGCGCCGCAAGGCGTTGGCGCGTGCGGGCACGATGATGCCGGTCCAGCCCTTGAAGTCCACTTGCTGGCCGGTCTCGCGCGCGTCGTCGCACAGGGTTTCGAGCAGGGCCGATAGATCGATCCGTTGTGCCTGCTCCTGGGCATCGAGGCTGCGTGCGAAGTCCAGGCCCTCGTCGATCAGGGTCTGCATCGCGGCGAGGTCTTCCCCCAGCTTGCCGCGCAGGGCTTCATCGTCGACCAGCTCAAGGCGCAGGCGCATGCGGGTGAGCGGGGTCTTCAGGTCATGCGCAATCGCGGCCAGCATCTGGGTGCGTTCATCGATCTGACGGCGGATCTGCGCCTGCATGGCATTGAACGCGTGCGCGGCATGCTGCACTTCGGTCGGCCCGTGTTCGTCGAGCGGTGCGCGCTGCAGATCGCGGCCCAGCCCGGTGGCGTGTTCGGCGAGCGCGCGCAGGGGCCGGGTGGCGATCCGCACCGACAGCCAGGCCAGCAGCACCAGCATGCCGATGCCGATCACCCAGGGTACCCACTCGGCGTCGCCCAGTTTGATCCAGCGGGTGGTGTATTCCACCCGCACCGGCTGGCCGTCGGCCAGCTTGAGCTCTGCGGCGAAGCGCTTGGCGAGGTTTTCACAGTCCGGGTTGGCCTCGGGCGTGCACGGATGTGGCGGCAGGGCTTCGAGCCTGACCTTGCCGGGCGCGCGCCGGATGCCGCGAGCGAGCTTGTCGCTGAGTGCCGCATCGATCTCGCTACCGGCGCCCACGGATTCAGGGAAGCTCACGGCCAGCCGCTCGAAGCTGATCGCCGCCGCTGCGCTGGGGCGCGCCTCGGGCGGCAGGGTGTCGAGCACCCGTACCACGTCGCTGATGCGTTCAACCGCCGAACTGCGGCCGAGCTGTTCCAGTTCGCTGGTGTAGAGCTGCTCCATCACCCAGCGTGACAGGAAGGTGGCCGCGACAATGCCGCCCACCATCAGGAAGAAGATGCGTACCGCGAGCGAGCGCGGCACCAGGCGTGGCTTGAGCTTCATGCCGCGGGCTCGCTATCGACCGGCACCGCGAACACATAGCCTTCGCTGCGCACGGTCTTGATCAGGCGCGGGCTGCGGGCGTCCTCGCCGAGACGGGTGCGCAGGCGGCTGACCTGCAGGTCGATCGAGCGATCGAAGGGGTCGGCGTCGCGGCCCTTGGTCAGATCCATCAGTTGATCGCGGTTGAGCACGCGGCCCGGGTGGGTGAGAAAGGCGTTGAGCAGGCGGAACTCGGCGCCGGAGAGGGGCACCAGCACGCCGTCCGGCGTGCGCAACTCGCGCGTTTCAACCGTCAGCACCCAGCCTTCGAAGCGGAAGTTGCGCGCCGGCGGGCTGCTCAGGTTGGCGGGCAGCGATTGCGCACGGCGCAGCACGCTGCGGATGCGGGCGAGCAGTTCGCGCGGCTCGAAGGGTTTGGGCAGGTAGTCGTCGGCACCCATTTCAAGGCCGAGGATGCGGTCCACCGGTTCGCCGCGCGCGGTCAGCATGATCACCGGGGTGCGGTCACCGGCGCCCCGCAGTGAGCGGCACAGCGAGAGGCCGTCTTCGCCGGGCATCATCAGATCGAGTACCACCAGATCGATTCGCGATGCGGCCATGACTTCGCGCATCTGGCGACCTTCGCCTGCCAGGCTGACGCGGCATTCGTTGCGGCCAAGATAGGCGGCGAGCAGGGCGCGGATCTCGCGGTCGTCGTCGACGATGAGGATGTGCGGCAGAGTGTCCATGCTGCATTTATACCGCCATCGACCCCCCGTTTGGGCGAACCCGGTATCGCTTGGTGTCGCGCGCATGAGGCGATACAGAAAGATACACGGCGCCGGGTGAGCGAAATCTGCCTGCCATGCGCGGGCCCTCTAATGCCGCCGTGTGCTGCCTTGCCCGACGCTGGCGCCAAGCTGCAGCGCATCCGACGCCTGCCGGTTCCGGGCGCTCAGAGAGACGAGGAAGACATGCCACAGACCATTCTGCAGAAAGCCGCCCTGCTGACGGCCGCAACGCTCTGCTTCGGCGCCGCGCAGGCGCACGAGGCCAAGCAGGCCCCGCCGCAGAAACCCGCGTTCAGCGCCAGTATCCCGAGCGGAAAGATTGTCGTGATCGGGCACCGCAAGGCCTTGCAGGCGAAAGCCAAAGCGCCGAGCGCCACGCCCCCGGCGCCGCTTGCCGCCGCCAGGCCGGCCGCAGCGTCCGCCACGCCGTGTCGCGGCTAGCCGCGGCGCCTGCCGGCTTGTAGGGTCTTGCGCCGCGGCGGCCTCACAAAGGCTGGCCGCGGCATTCTTTTCATCGTTCGACCGCGGCGGTGTAAGCGTCGCGCAGGTCGCGCTCGCGGCCGATGCTCATGTCAAGATCGCGCACCAGGCCGTCCTGCAGCCCGTAGCACCAGCCGTGCACGCTGATCTGCTGGCCGCGTTGCCAGGCGTCCTTCATCACCGTGGTTTGCGCGATGTTCACCACCTGCTCGACCACGTTCAGCTCGCACAGGCGATCGACTTTCAGCTTTTCGTCTTCAATCGTCTCAAGCTGGGCGCGGTGTTTGTCGCGCACATCCTGAACATGCCGCAGCCAGTTATCCACCAGGCCCAGGCGCAGGTCGGCCAGTGACGCCTTGACGCCGCCGCAACCATAGTGACCCACTACCAGAATGTGCTTCACCCGCAGCACATCCACCGCATACTGGAGCACCGAGAGGCAGTTCAGGTCGGTATGGACGACCAGATTGGCGACGTTGCGGTGGACGAACACTTCGCCCGGTGCCAGATTCACGATCTGGTTTGCGGGCACCCGACTGTCGGAACAGCCAATCCAGAGGTACTCGGGGTTCTGCTGGGCAACCAGGCGGGAGAAATACTCGGCGTCGGTGGCGATCATGCCGCGCGCCCATTCCTGATTGCGTTCGAGTAGTTGATCGAGTCGTTTCATCATTGATACGCCAGTGCGGGGGGAGCGCGGATTTTACCTGCTGCCGGGCGGCTTGCCTGTACCGCTACAATCGCAACACTGCTTGGGGGACACCATGGGAATCATCACCTTCAAATCACGCGCGGCAGGCGACGTCATCATGTTTGGCAAGGTCGCGCAGGCAATGCTCGAACTGATCGGCAAGGATCCGCTCGATGCGCGGGGCATCGTCACCGTGGCGCAGCTTCCTGCCGCGATTGCCGCCTTGCGCCAGGCCGCGGCCGCCGACAAGGCGCGTGCGCCGCTGGATGATGAGGAGGCCGACCCCGCCGACGCCCCGCGCGGCATGGGCGGCCCGGTTGCGCTGTGGCAGCGCGCTGCGCCCTTGATCGAGTTGATGGAGTACTCGCTCAAGGAGGAACAGCCGGTCATCTGGGAGTGAAGCACGCTTTTCTGGGCCTGCTACTGGCCCTGGGTGTCTGCAGCGCGCGTGCGGGTGAGGCGCAGGCGCTGCTTACGGTTGTCGGTGACCATGCGCCACCCTTCCGTATCTTCGGCGCCAGTGAGCCTGGCGGGATCTACTTCGACCTGGCGCGTGCGCTCGCAAGGCGGGCGGGCTACCGTGTGCGCTTTGTTGAAGTGCCTTCTGCGCGGGCCTTGGCGATGATGCGGGCGGGCGAGGCCGACTTGATGATCGGCTTGCTGCAAACACCTGATCGTGAAGCCTTCCTGCATTACCTCTCGCCCAGTCTGCCGCCGGTCGACAAGCGCATCCTGCTGCGCAGTGGCGTGCCGCTGTCGGTCGAGCAGTACGCTGATCTTCAGCGTCTGACGATCGGCGTCGAACGCGGGAAGTCCTACTCGCCCCAGTTCGATCACGACGCGCTTCTGAACAAGGATGTGTCGGACACCTATGCGATCGCGCTGAAGAAGCTGCAGGCCGGGCGCGTTGATGCCGTGGTGATCCCCGAAGCCGAGGCCGACTGGCTGATGCGCGAGATGGGCCAGCGCTTCCCCAAGGCCAGCTACCGGATCAGTGGTTTGCCCACCTTTGTCGTGTTCGCCCGTGCCTCGCCCAACGCCCACCTGTTGCCGCGCCTGGAACAAGCGCTGCGCGAGCTGGCGGCGAACGACGAGTTCTCCGCCATCGCCCGCTCGTATCGTTGAGCCTCAGCCGGCCAGCACTTCGTTGACCAGGGCTGCGCCCGCTTCGAAAGCGCTCACGTTCTGCAAGGTCGTCGTGGCGATCGCGACCAGCGCCTCGCGCGTCAGGAAGCCCTGGTGCGAGGTGATCAGCACGTTCGGGAAGGTCATCAACCGCGCCAGCGTGTCGTCTTGCAGCGGCTGGTCAGAGAGGTCGTGGAAGAACACGCCTTCCTCCTGCTCGTACACATCCAGCCCGACGCCGCCAACCTGCCCGGACTTGAGCCCGTCGATCAGCGCCTGGGTGTCGATCAGCCCGCCGCGGCTGGTGTTGGCAATCACCACGCCACGCTTCATCTTCGCGATCGATTCCGCATTGATCAGGTGATGGCTCTGCTCGCTCAGCGGCAGGTGCAACGAGAGGATGTCCGCTTCGGCCAGCACGCGATCAAGCGAGGCATACTCGAAGCCCACCTCGGCCGCCGCCGCCGGGTTTTCGTAGGGGTCGTAGGCCAGCAGCTTGCAGCCGAAGCCCTTGGCGATGCGCAACGCGGCCTGCCCGATACGGCCGGCGCCCAGCGCGCCGTAAGTGCGGCCATGCAGGTTGAAGCCCTCCAGCCCGTCGAGCGAGAAGTTCTGGTCGCGCACCCGGTTGTAGGCGCGGTGCGTCTTGCGGATCAGCGTCAGCAGCAGCGCAAAGTTGTGCTCGGCCACCGCCTCGGGCGAGTACGCCGGCACCCGCACCACCTTGATCCCCAGCCGCGCCGCGGCCGCGATGTCGATGCCGTTGAAACCGGCCGCGCGCAGCGCCACCAGCTTCACGCCAAAGCCGGCCAGCTTGGTGAGCACCTTGTCGGTCAGGCGGCAGTTGATGAAGGGGCAGACCGCGTCAAACCCATGCGCCAGATCCGCCGTCTTGCTGTGCAGGCGCTCTTCGAAGAACTCCAGCTCATGCGCGCCAGCGGCATTGGCTTCGTTCAGCGCGCGTTCATCGTAGGGATGGGTGTCAAATACGGCGATTCGCATGGTGGCTCCGGGTGTGGGTTCAATCAGGGGCGGGCGTCGCGGTCGATCACGACGAAGTGTTTGCGCACGGCTTCGATCACCTCAAAGCTGCCTTCAAAACCGGCGGGGATGAGGCCGGCGTCGCCGGGGCCGTATTCGCGGGTGTGGCCGGCGGTGTCGGCAATGCGCAGGCGGCCTTCGAGCACATGGAAGTATTCCTCCTTGCCGGCGGCGAAGGCGATTCGCCAGGCGCCCGGTTCGCAGGCCCAGATGCCGGCGCTGGTGAGGCCGTCGGCGCTCTCGTGCAGCGTCCAGGTCAGGCGCGCCGGGTTGCCGTGGATCAGGCGATCCGGGCGCGGGCGGTCCGGGCTGGGCGCCGGGAGAGAGTCGGAAAAGTGGATCAGGGCTGACATGGCGGATTGCCTGGAAAGGTTTGGTGACAAGACTGGCATCGAACTCGGCGGGCGGCAAGCCGATGGCTGCGCTAGCATCGCGCCAGCCTGACTTCATTCAATTCAATGCGCCCGCACGACGAAGACCCTTTCGACCCCGCCCCCGAAGCCCCCGAACCGCCCCACGACGGTGAGTGTTGCGAAAGCAACTGTGGCGAGCAGTGTGTCTGGACGCGCTACAACGCCGCAAGGGCTGAGTTCGAGCGGCAATTTGCCGCCTGGCGGGCGCGCCATCCGGCAGATGGTCGCTTTCCCTGATCAGCCGGCCTGCGTGGCGCGTAGCGGGCTGCATTCGATCAGGCCGGTGAAGCGGTCGAACAGCCAGGGGTCGAGCTTGCGGCCCCGCTCGGCTTCAAGCGTTTCCATCGTGTGTTCGTGGGGGCGGGCGTCGCGGTACACCCGCCGAGTGGCGATCGCGTCGTAGCTGTCGGCCAGGGCGATGATCCGCGCGATGATCGGGATCGATTCGCCGGCCAGGCCGTCCGGGTAGCCGGCGCCATCGAACTGCTCGTGGTGATGGCGGATTGCCAGGCCCACCTGGTCCGCCTGATCCAGGCCTAGCGTGGCCAGTATCCGTTGGCCGCGCTCAGGATGGGTCCGCATCACCGCCCAGCCCTCGGCATCGAGTGGGCCCGGGTTGTGCAGCACCTCATCCGGCACGCCCAGCTTGCCGATATCGTGCAGGCAGGCGGCCATTCGCAGCACCTTCAGTTCGCGCTGTGTCAGCCCGCAGGCAAGGCCAAGCGCGTCGGCCAGGCCGACAACCCGTTCGCAATGCGCGCGGGTGCCTTCGTCGCGCTCGCCCAACGCGGTGGCCAGCGTGCGCGCAACGCGCAGGGATATCGGATCGTGGGGGCGTCGATTCGCAGACATCGTCGGGGGGTTCGAGTCGTTGTAGTGGGGAGATTACACCCCGCGCGGCCCGCCATCACCGCCGGGCTTGATTTCCGTGGTACCGGCGCCATGCCAACGTGCTGTAATCGCAACTCGGAGTGGTGGTGCTCGGTGCGATTGCGCGAAGGAGCCAACATGAAGGTACTGCTTGCGGACATGGTGTTTGCCTTGTCCGACGCTGTGGATCTGGTAGGCGTTGACGACGACCTGCACGGCAAGCGGGTTGCCGTGATGGCGGTTGAATGCGCCGCCGAGATGGGCTACCCGGCCGAACACCGGGCGCGCCTGCTGCACGCCGGCATGCTGCACGACTGCGGCGTGTCCTCGACGCGGGTGCACGAGCACCTGGTCGGTGAATTCGACTGGAGCGGCTCGCAAGCCCACTGCCTGCGCGGCGAGGCCTTGCTCGCCACGGTGCCGCAGCTGGCCGAGCTGGCGCCGATCGTGCGCTGGCACCACACGCATTGGGCCGCGATGCCGGCGGGGCTGGACCCGGCGGTGGCGCGCGACGCCAACCTGATCTTCCTGGTCGACCGCGTCGATGCGCTGACCGCGCCCTTCTACGGCGAGCCGGACTACCTGCTGCGCAAGGAAGCCGGCCGCGCGCGGATTGCCGCAGACGCCGGCGGCCGTTTCTGCCCCGAACTGGTGGATGCCTTCATGGCCGCATCGCGGCGCGAATCCTTCTGGCTCTACCTTGAGCGCCGCTACCTGTGGCGCTACCTCCACCGCGCAGCCGAAAGCGGCCTGCAGGCCGAACTCGACCTGCCCGCCCTGCGCAGCCTTGCGCTGATGTTTGCGCAGATCGTCGATGCCAAGAGCCCCTTCACGCGCGAACATTCGCTGGGGGTTGCACGGTTGGCCCTGCATCTGGCGCGGCGCGCGGGGCTGGATGACGACACCTGCGCGCGGATCGAAGTGGCCGCGCTGCTGCACGACCTGGGCAAGCTGCGGGTGCCCGACGATGTGCTCGAAAAGCCCGCACCACTCGACGACGCGCAGCGTGCGTCGATGATGCGGCACAGCTTCGAGACCTACCAGATCCTGCTGTGGATACGCGGGCTCGACGAAATCGCGCTGTGGGCCGCCAGCCACCACGAAAAGCTCGACGGCAGCGGCTACCCCTTCCACCTGAGCGGCAGCCAGCTACCACTGCCCGCCCGCATCATCGCGGTGGCCGACATCTGCCAGGCGCTGGTGCAGACGCGGCCCTACCGCGCCTCGATGCCCGACGCAGCGGTGATGGCCGAGTTGCAACGCCTGCAGGCCAGGGGTCTGCTCGATGGGAGCGTGCTTGCGATGCTTGACGCCGAGAGCCTGGACGTCGCACGCGGCGACGCGCTCAGCCCTGGTTGAAGGCTGCCCGCGCGGCAAGGCGCCAGCGCGAATACTGCGCGCGGCCAAGATGCGCGAGCACCGATGCGATCGTCGCGAGCGTGAAGGCGCCCACCGCCCCAAGGTGCGGCAGCAGCAGCGCGAGCGTGGCGCAGAAGGCCACCACCGAAATCATGCCGCGCACCATGCCTTCGAGCAGGCGTGCGGCAAACAGCGCGCCTTCGCGGCGCTGCGAGGCGATTGCCATCACGCTCATCATCACCGGGAAGAGCGCGAGCAGCCCGCTGACCAAGGGGCCCAGGCTTGATGCGGCAAGGGTGATGCCGAGCGTGAGCAGAGCGCCCGCCAGCATCCGCCAGGCCAGCATCGGCTGGCCCGGTTTGCTGGCATTTGCCGCGCCGTGCGGGAACAGGCTTGGCAAGGCGATCACCGCCGCGAGCCCGAGCAGCAGTGCGAGTCCGTCACCGGGTTTGATCAGCAGTACCAGCGCGGCGGCGGCCGCCCAGCTGAGCATCGCAACTGCCTGGGCGAGGGGCCAGTCATGCCGCACGGCGGTGCGCGCGTAGGCGAGCGCAAAGGCCGTTGAGGCGGGTACCGCGGCGAGGGCGCCGATTGCCGCGTCGGCGGCGAAGCCCTTGCCTTGTTCCCAGGCCAGCAGGCCCAGGATCGGGCCGACGATGATCGGCAAGCCGGCAAGAAAACCGGCGAGCCCCGCACCCCAGCGTCGCCCGGCTTCGGTGACAGCGCCGATCAGCAGCGGCACCAGCGTGAGCTTGAGCAGCAGCAAGCCGCTCATGGCTGTAGCATCAGGCCGGCGGGTGCGTCTGGACGAAGCTGGGGCGGGCAAGGATCTTGTCGCCCCACGTGGCCAGCGCCGGGTACTTCTGCTTGACCCCGGCTTTAGGGAAGCGGAAGTCCAGCCAGCCCCACATGCAGCCCACCGCGATATCCGCCAGCGTGATGTTGCCGCCAACGAACCACTCGCGCCCTGCAACGCGGGCTTCGAGCGCGGCAAGCCCTGCTTCCACCTTGCCCCAGTGCCGCGCGCACCAGGCTTCGCTTTGCTGCGCGGCCGGCCGGCGGCCTTCGAGCAGCACCAGCACGCCGGCATCGAGCACACCGTCGGCGAGCGCTTCGATCTGCTTCACCTCCACAGCGCCAAGGCGGTCCGAGGGCAGGAAGTAGGGGCTCGCCGAGAGGGTTTCGAGGTACTCTGCGATGACCGGCGAATCGAACCAGCAGCGGCCGTCGTCGGCGAGCAGCGCGGGCACCTTGCCAAGCGGATTCACCTTGCTCACCGCGCTGTCAGGCTCATGCGGATTGTCGGCAATCATGGCGAAGGGCAGGCCCTTTTCCAGCAGCAGGACGCGGATCTTGCGGGCGTAGGGGCTGGTCAGCGAAGCAATCAGTTGCATGGTGCAGTCTCCAGAAGCGGCGCTATTCGCGCCAGGCGCGCACGATGATGTCGCGCAGGATGTGCAGGCGGGCGTGGAAGAAATGATCCGCGCCCGGTATCACGACGACCGGCACTTCAAGCGGTTGCGCCCAGGCAAGCACGTTTTCCAGCGGTACCGTTTCGTCGCGGTTGCCGTGGATCACGATGGCGTCGGGCGTGACTGCTTCGGTGTCGTAGGTGCGCGCGCCGTCGATGAAGCCCGATGCCGTGCCCACCAGCACCAGCCGCTTCACCGGCCGCCCGGCCTCGGCGAGGCGCTTGGCGACCCGAGTCTGCACAAACGCACCGAAGGAAAAACCGGCCAGCACCAGCGGCCCGTCGCCATAGTTCGCTTGCGCCCAATCGATCAGGGCCAGCACGTCGGTGGACTCGCCGTCGCCATGATCGTGCGTCCCGGCCGTGCCACCCACGCCGCGAAAGTTCGGCCGCAGCGTGCAGTAGCCCAGATCGCGCATCGTGCGTGCCAGCGTGTGGGCCACCTTGTTGGTGTTGGTGCCACCAAACAGCGGATGCGGGTGGGCAACGATCGCCAGCCCGTGCGCGCCTTCGGGCGTATCGCGCAGCACCTCGATCGGCCCGACCGGCCCATCGACGAAGATCTTCTCGGTCGGCAGCGCCTTCCTCATGCCTGGGCCTCCTGCGTGCGCCGGGCCGCAAAGCGCGTGAGCATGCGGGCTGTCATTTCAGCTTGAGCCGTTCGACGACCTTGCCGCCGACGATGTGCGAATCGACGATCTCGTCGATGTCGCTCTTGTCGACGTAGGTGTACCAGGTGCCCTCGGGGTACACCACCAGCACCGGGCCTTCGTCGCAGCGATCAAGACAACCGGCCTTGTTCATCCGCACCTTGCCCGGCCCGCTGAGCTTGAGCGCCTTTATGCGGTCTTTCGCATAGGCCTGCAGTTCAGCCGCGCCGTGGTCGGCACAGCAGGATTCGCCCTCCGGGCGCTGGTTGCAGCAAAAGAAAACATGGTGCTTGAAGTAACTCATTGAAGAGATCTCGAAAGAGAGGCGGCCGGTGACCGCGCGATTCCTGGATGCGTTGCGAAGCTGCAGCGGTCGAACTGCCCGCCGAAGACGATAACGAACCCGGATGCTAATCCATGCGCGTGCAGCGTGCCCGAGCAAGCGCGCGTATCTCACGCAACTCGCGGCTCGCGAGGCCCGCTTTCGCTGCGCAGGGGCACTCGTCTACCCAAGAGGGAGTCGGCGTCGGCTCGTTTTACATCCAGCCATTTGGCATTCTGATTGAATGCGTCAAGCCCTCGATTTCACGAGCTTTATCGCCTATGGCCCACAACCTGCTTGTGTCCTCGCGGCAGCGTTTTGGCCTACCGCTACGTTCCCCCAAAACTTGAAACTGTGGAGTCTTTGATGAACCGCTTCATCCGTAATTCACTTGCCGCGATTGGTTTTGCGGCGCTGGCAATTCCTGCTCAAGCAGGTCTGATCATCGGCGGCGACGCAGTCGATAAGGCTTCGGCCACCTCGATCGTTGACATCGTATTTGCCATCGACACCTCCGGCTCGATGATCGACGACATCGCCGCCATTGGCGCTGCGGCAAACACCGCCGTCAAGAACCTCCAGTGCCCGATGACCGACTGCTACGTCCGTGCGCGTTTCATGGGCATCAGCGGCACATCGGGTTCGTTGTTCAACGAGTCCGTGCGCAACTACGTGCTCGCCAAGGGCGGTTCACCGATCACCAACAACACCGAAGACAACGGCTGGGCCGTTGTTGATCTCGTGAAGTACTTCGATTGGGGCTCCGATGCAGCTGCCGGCCAGAAGAACTACCACGCAATCGTGACCATCGGTGACGAAGGCACAGAGAACGGGGAACCGGTAAACGCCCTTGATTTCGTCGCAGCGAAGGCAGCGAACGAAGCGGCGATCAACGAGAGCGTGCTGCTGTTCTCCTGGGTGACCGATGACCCGTATCCCGGCGTTCCCAACCTGTTCAAGGCCATGGCCGTGGGCGGTAACCCGGGTAATGGCGATACCTACGGCAACACCGGTGGCGCCTACCTTGCTGGTCTGCAGGGTGTCGATGTCCAGACCCGTCTGCAGGAAATCATTTGTGACGCCGCCACGGGCAACGACGTGCCGGAACCGGCATCCCTGGGGCTGGTGCTGCTCGGGCTTGCTGGTCTGAGCCGCATGCGCCGTCGCTAAACGGCATTGGCGCGCAGGCGCCATTCGCCCAAAGTGACAAAACGGCCCCGCTTCGCGGGGCCGTTTGCTTTGGCGCGCAGCGGGCGAGCCAGGGGAAGGCGTACCAGGCGCAGCTGATATCCTTGAACCAACACTTCGCAGACGTTCCGGCATGACATTCCTCAACGCCCGAATTGCGCTCCTTGCCTTGCTGTGGCTGCTCGTGTCACCTGTGAGTGCGACAGAAACCTGGCAAGCGCATACCGCGCTGAATCGCCACTTCAAACAGGCCGGCCTGGTCGGCACCATCGTCGTGTTCGACGATGCCAGCGGCGCCTGGGCCGCATCCGATTCGGCCCGCGCCTACGCCCGCTACCTGCCGGCCTCCACCTTCAAGATCCCCAACACCCTGATCGCGCTCGAAAGCGGCGTCGTGGCCGACGAGCAGGCGGTGTTCAAGTGGGACGGCAAGCGCCGCTTCCTTGACGCCTGGAACCAGGACCAGACGCTGCAGTCCGCCTTCCAGGTTTCGGCGGTGTGGACTTACCAGGAGATCGCCCGCAAGGTCGGCGCGCCGGCGATGCAGCAATACCTGTGGGCCTTCCGCTACGGCAATGCGCGGCCCACGCCCAAGCTCGACAGCTTCTGGCTCGATGGCGATCTGCGGATCTCGGCGGTCGAGCAGATCGAATTCCTGCGCCGTTTCAACGAGGGCGCCTTGCCGCTCTCGCCGCGCACCACCGCAATCGCCCGCCGCATCATGCTGCGCGAAGAGGCCGACGGCCTGCGCCTGTTCTACAAGACCGGCTGGGCCGACGACGCGAAGCCGCCAATCGGCTGGTTCGTCGGCTGGCTCGAACGGCCCGCCGGCAAGGTCTACTTCGCGCTGAACATGGACATGCCCAAGGGTATGGAGCAGGCCCCGCTGCGCGAGAAAATTGCCCGCGCCGTGCTGAACGAACTTGGCTACCTGCCGGCACGCAGCAACTGAGGCTCGCATTCGGGGCTGGTGTTTTGTACAGTGTCGAGTCCGGCGCGCGAACCAAGTGCACCGGACCCGCTCGAACAGCCATCGCCATCCGCGGCGGCAAAGACCAAGAAGGCTCCACCATGACACGCCAGGCCCCCGATTCCGCCAACACCATCCAGATCCGTGGTGCGCGCCAGAACAACCTGAAGAATCTGGACATCGACCTCCCGACCGGCGAGCTGATCGTGGTGACCGGGCCCTCCGGCTCGGGCAAGAGTTCGCTGGTGTTCGACACGCTCTACGCCGAGGGCCAGCGCCGTTACGTCGAGACCTTCTCGCCCTACGCGCGGCAGTTCCTTGACCGCATGGACAAGCCGCAGGTCGATCGCATCGACGGCGTGCCGCCCGCCATCGCCATCGACCAGACCAACCCGGTGCGCACCTCGCGCTCCACGGTCGGCACGATGACCGAGCTGAACGACCACCTGAAACTGC
Source organism: Niveibacterium sp. 24ML (assembly GCF_026586805.1). GTDB lineage: Bacteria > Pseudomonadota > Gammaproteobacteria > Burkholderiales > Rhodocyclaceae > Niveibacterium. Next base: position 73,975 of record NZ_JAPFHA010000005.1, read on the forward strand.
TGTTCGCGCGCTGCGGCCACCTGCATTGCAAGCGCTGCGGCGCGCCGGTGAAGCGCGATAGCGCCGAGACCATCGCGGCGGCGCTCACCGAGCGCACCAAAGACGAGGACCCGCGCCTCGCGCTGGTCGCGCCGGTGGCGATTCCCGCCAACTTCAGCGAGGCCGAGATCCGCGCCGCGCTCGAAGCGCAGGGCTACGCGCGGATGCAGCCGGTGGGCGAGCGCACGATGGCGGTCGTGGTCGACCGCTTCCGTTTTTCCAACGCCGAACCCGCGCGTCTGGCCGAGGCGCTGGAGGCGGCGCTGCGGCTGGCGAACGGCCGTGTCGAGGTGCATGTCGGCGGCGAGGTCGTCGCGGATGCGAGCAAGCCGGTGTGGAAGTTCTCCAGCGACCTGCACTGCGCCGAGTGCGACATCCACTACGCCGACCCCACACCGGCGCATTTCTCCTTCAACAGCGCGGTCGGCGCCTGCGAGGCCTGCCGCGGTTTCGGCCGCGTCATCGGCATCGACCCCGGCCTGATCATCCCCGACGAGTCAAAGAGCCTCGCCGACGGCGCGATCAAGCCCTGGCAGACCGAGAGCTACAAGGAATGCCAGACCGACCTCGCCAAGTTCGCCAAGAAGCATGGCGTGGCGATGGACATCCCCTGGCGCGACCTGCCCGAGGAACACCGCCGCTGGGTCTTCGAGGGCGACGAGGGTTGGGTGAATTGGGACAAGTCCTGGCCCGGCAAGTGGTACGGCGTGCGCCACTTCTTCGACTGGCTGGAGACCAAGGCCTACAAGATGCACATCCGGGTGCTGCTGTCGCGCTACCGCGCCTACACGCCCTGCACCGTGTGCGACGGCGCGCGGCTCAAGACCGAGCCGCTGCTGTGGCGTGTCGGCACCCGCGAAGACGCGGACCGTGCGCTGGCACCTAACCTGCACCGCTTCCGCCCGCACGGGGTGGCGATGCGCGCCGAGGTGTTCGACACGCTGCCCGGCCTCAATGTGCAGGACGTGATGCAGCTGCCGATCGCGCGTGCCAAGCAGTTTTTCGACACCCTCGCGCTTCCCGGCAACCTCGACCAGGCCACCGAGCAGCTGCTGGGCGAAATCCGCAGCCGCCTCGGCTTCCTCTGCGATGTCGGGCTCTCCTACCTCACGCTGGATCGCCAGAGCCGCACGCTCTCCGGCGGCGAGGTGCAGCGCATCAACCTCACCACCGCGCTGGGCACCTCGCTGGTGAATACGCTCTTCGTGCTCGACGAGCCGTCGATCGGCCTGCACCCGCGCGACATGGACCGCATCAACGGCGTCATGCACCGCCTGCGCGACGCCGGCAACTCGCTGATCGTGGTCGAGCATGACCCGGCGGTGATGTTCGCCGCCGACCGCATCCTCGACATCGGCCCCGGCCCCGGCAAGCAGGGCGGCGAGATCGTGTTCTGGGGCACACCGGACGAACTCCGTGCCCGTACCGACACGCTCACTGCCCAGTACCTCGGCGGCCACCGCCGCGTCGATGCGGGCCTCGCGCCGCGCGAAGTGGCCGAGTGGACGCCGCGCCTCACCTTGCGCGGTGCGCGCGCCAACAACCTGCGCGGCGTCGATCTCGCGCTGCCGCTGCACCGCTTCGTCGCGGTCACCGGCGTGTCAGGTTCCGGCAAGTCCACGCTGATCCAGGACGTGCTCTACCCGGCGCTGCAGAAGCACTTCGGCCAGGCCAGCGAGGCGCCCGGCGCCTTCGACGCGATCGACGGGCTGGACGAAATCACCGGCGTGGTGATGGTCGATCAAACGCAGATCGGCAAGACCACGCGCTCCAACCCGGCCAGCTATGTCGGCGCCTTCGACAGCATCCGCAAGCGCTACGCCGCGCTGCCCGAAGCCGCACAGCGCGGCTACACAGCGGGCACTTTCTCCTTCAACGCCGGCGACGGCCGCTGCCCCACCTGCGGCGGCAACGGCTTCGAGCATGTCGAGATGCAGTTCCTCTCCGACGTCTACATCCGCTGCCCGGACTGCGACGGCCGCCGCTTCCGTGCCGAGGTCATGGAGGTGAAGCTCGAAGGCCGCTCGATCGCCGACGTGCTCGACATGACCGTGGCCGAAGCGCTGGACTTCTTCTCGAAAGACGCCGAGCTGGCGCGCGCGCTGCAGCCGTTGGTCGACGTGGGGCTGGATTACCTCACGCTCGGCCAGCCGGTGCCCACGCTCTCCGGCGGCGAGGCGCAGCGCCTCAAGCTCGCCGGTCACCTCGCGCAAACCGCCGAGGCGCTGCACCGCAAGGGCAGCAAGGCGAAGAAGGCGGCACCCAAGGAACATCTACTTTTCCTGTTCGATGAGCCGACCACCGGCCTGCACTTCGACGACGTCGCCAAGCTGCTGCGCGCGCTCTCCAAGCTCGTCGATGCCGGCCACTCGGTGCTGGTCATCGAGCACAACCTCGACGTGATCGCCGCCGCCGACTGGGTGGTGGACCTCGGCCCCGAGGGCGGCGACGGCGGCGGTGCCATCGTGTTCGAAGGCAGCTCGGCGGCGTTGCTCGATGCCGACACCCACACCGGCCGCGCGCTTGCCGACTACCGCGCGCGCATTGCTGCGCCGGCGGGGTTCACCACAAAGGCCCAAAGAGCCACTAAGGGCCACGAAGAAAAGCCGGGTAGTTCCTTTGTGGCCCTTGGCGGCCCTTCGTGCCTTCGTGGTGAAGCATTGCTCGCCGCCGAGCCCCGAGCGCAGTACGTCCCTGCGCGGCGCGACGCGATTGGTGTGGAGCGTGCGCGCGAGCACAACCTGAAGAACGTCTCGGTCGAGATTCCGCACCGCCGCTTTACTGTGGTTACCGGCGTGTCGGGTTCGGGCAAATCCACGCTGGCCTTCGACATCGTCTTCGCCGAAGGCCAGCGCCGCTACCTCGAATCGCTCAACGCCTACGCGCGGCAGTTCGTGCAGCCGGCCTCAAAACCGGACGTCGACGCGATCTACGGCATTCCGCCCACGGTGGCGATCGAGCAGCGAACCAGCCGTGGCGGGCGCAAGAGCACGGTGGGCACGCTCACCGAAATCCACCACTTCCTGCGCCTGATGTTCGTGAAGCTGGGCACCCAGCATTGCCCGGATTGCGACTGCGCGATCGAGCCGCAATCGCCCGACGCCATCGCCGCGCGCCTGCTGCGCGATTACAAGGGCCGCGAGGTCACGCTGGCCGCGCCGCTGGTCATCAACCGCAAGGGCCTCTACACCGACCTCGCGAAGTGGGCCGCCAGCAAGGGCTACGGCCAGCTGCGGGTGGATGGCGACTTGCTGCCTACCAAGCCCTGGCCGCGGCTGGACCGCTTCAAGGAACACATCATCGAACTGCCGGTCGCCACGCTGAAAGTCGGCGCCCGCAACGAGCCCGAGCTGCGCGAAGCGCTCGCCAAAGCGCTGGAGTTCGGCAAGGGCGTGCTGCACCTCATCCACGACGAACAGGTCGTCGTGTTCTCCACCAAGCGCGCGTGCCCGTCTTGCGGCACCAGCTTCCCGGAACTCGACCCGCGCCTGTTCTCGTACAACTCCAAGCACGGCTGGTGCCCTGACTGCATGGGCACCGGCCACACGCTGCCCAAGTGGCTGCGCGACGCCATGCGCGACCCCGAGGGCGACGCCACCGCGGCCGAATTCACCGGCCTGCGCTACGAAGGCGAAGCGGGCGAAGACGAAGAGGTCGAGCCCGAAACCGAATGCGCCGCCTGCGAAGGCGCGCGCCTCAACCCCACCGCGCTCGCGGTGCGCTACCGCGACAACAGCATTGCGGACTATGCGCACCTGTCGGTCGAGGGGCTGGCGGACTGGGTCGGCACGCTCAAACTCGCGGGCCGCGAGGCCGAAATCGGCCGCGACATCGTCAGCGAACTCAAGTCACGCCTCGCCTTCCTGAAAGACGTGGGCCTCGGCTACCTCGCGCTGGACCGCGCCGCGCCCACGCTCTCCGGCGGCGAGGCGCAGCGCATCCGCCTCGCCTCGCAGCTGGGCACCAACCTGCGCGGCGTCTGCTACGTGCTCGACGAACCCTCGATCGGCCTGCACCCGCGCGACAACGCCATGCTGCTCGACACGCTGCACGCGCTCGAAGCCAAGGGCAACACCGTGGTCGTCGTCGAGCACGACGAAGAGACCATCCGCCGCGCCCACCATGTCATCGACATGGGCCCTGGCGCCGGCACCCGCGGCGGCAACATCGTTGCAGAGGGCGACGCGGCGGCGCTGATGGCGGTGCCCGAATCGGTCACCGGCCGCACGCTGCGCGCGCCACTCGCACACCCGCTGCAACCGGCGCGGGTAGTCGATGCCGAGACGCCCATGGTCACCGTCGAAGGCGCAGCGCTGCACAATCTCAAGAACGTCACCGCGCAGATCCCGCTCGGCCGCCTCATCGTCGTCACCGGCGTGTCGGGCTCGGGCAAGTCCACGCTCGCGCGCGACGTGCTGCACAAGAACCTGCGCCGCCTCGTGGCCACGCAGGCCTTCAACAGCCGCACCAAGGGCGCGAAGGTGGTGCTGGAAGGCTGCGAGGCCATCATCGGCTGGCAGCCGGTCGGCCGCGTGCTCGAAGTCGACCAGACCCCCATCGGAAAGACGCCGCGCTCCTGCCCGGCCACCTACATCGGCTTCTGGGACGCTATCCGCAAGCTCTACGCGGACAGCGAAACCGCGCGCCTGCGCGGCTGGGCACCGGGCCGCTTCTCCTTCAACACCGCCGGCGGCCGCTGCGATGCCTGCGACGGCCAGGGCCAGCGCACCGTCGAAATGAGCTTCCTGCCGGATGTGAAAGTGCCCTGCGACGTCTGCAACGGCGCGCGCTTCAACACCGACACCCTCACCGCCACCTGGCGCGGCAAGAGCATTGCCGACGTGCTGGCGATGGAGATCGACGAAGCGGTCGACTTCTTCGCCGCCCACCCGACGATCCAGCACCCGCTCAAACTCCTGCAGGACGTCGGCCTCGGCTACCTCACCCTCGGCCAACCCTCACCCACGCTCTCAGGCGGCGAGGCGCAGCGCATCAAGCTCGTCACCGAACTGGTCAAGGTCAAGACCGACCCCGCCGCGCGCGCCCGCGCCAAAACGCCGCACACCCTCTACGTGCTCGACGAACCCACCGTCGGCCTGCACATGGCCGACGTCGAAAAGCTCATCCACGTCCTCCACCGCCTCGTCGACGCCGGCAACACCGTGCTCGTCATCGAACACGACCTCGACGTCATGGCCGAAGCCGACTGGATCGTGGATCTAGGCCCCGAAGGCGGCGACGGCGGCGGCGAAATCGTCTTCGCCGGGCCGGTGGCGAAATGCGTTAAGGCGAAGACGCATACGGGGAAGGCGTTGAAGGGGTTCCTCGCCTCACGGGTACGAGAAGCGTAGGTTGGGCTGAGCGATGGGAAACCCCGCCGACGTGTTGCATTGCTCGACGACAGCTAAGTAAGGACAATTCGGTCCATCCACTCAATCCGAGTCCAACTATGGCAGTTGTCACCCCTGAACAGATCCTTGACGACCTTTGTGATTCCGTTTCCGAAGCGCTGCGTGACGGCTATTTGAAGCTCGTCAGTTACGGTAAAGGCCAGGCGCGGCGGGAGTCGACGGAGAACGAAGAAAAGATCGGCAGTATCCTGCAGGCAACGGTCTCAAAGAATCCGCTCTTCAAAGGTGCGATGACATTCTCTGTTGCCCAGAATGGCAGCTGGTACGACTTTCTTGTGGAGTCGGGAGATGGGGGTATTTGGCTGCCCATCAACCTGAAGGTGTCTAGTTTGCGAGGAAACGACAACGTCGCATCGAAGGCCGGCCTCTACTATGCGATGACAGGTCAGCGCCCGGCGAATGCTGAAATCGCCAATTGGGAAGTCTTCTTCCAGAACCTCGCGGCCAACCTCAAACGTGAAGGCGCCACGAGCGATTACTATTTTCTCGTGGTCGAGAAGAGCAAAAAGGGTGTTGGGCGCGTCTTCTGGACAAGTTTGCTAAAGCTATGTGATGCACGCCCCAATGGGAGCAATCCACCGTTCCAAGCCAAGTGGAGCGCCAACATTGAGCGTTCCAGCCGATCGCGCAGCGAGGCGGTTGATTATCTGTTGAACGTTGTCGGACAGACCTTCGTCCTGCGGGCGAGGGCTTTGGACTCGTTTAAAAAGCACGTTGTGCCGTGCCTTAGCACAACGGTGCAGACGGAATGGAGCGGAGACGGTCCCGAGGTCGAGGGAGAAGTAGATTGAAGCGCAGACTTGATGTTGAGCGGTTGGGACAAGTCTTTACACCGCCGGCCGTTGTGAAACTCATGTTGGGCTTGCGCCAATGCCGGGGCCGCATTCTGGAGCCCAGTTGCGGCGACGGGGCGTTCTCGCGTCATCTGCCGGGCTGCGTGGCGATCGAGTTGGACCGACGTGTCGCGCCAGATTACGCGATTTGTGGCGACTTCTTCGCATATCCGACAAGCGAGAGATTTAGCACTGTGCTGGGCAACCCGCCCTACGTGAAGTATCAGGACATCAGCATTGAGACGCGGCGCCTGTTGGACGGTTCGCTTTTTGACGGCCGCAGCAACCTAGCGTTGTTCTTCATCGAGAAGGCGGTACGGCATCTTCAGCCGCACGGCGAACTTATCTTCATTGTGCCCCGCGAATTCATCAAACTGACGGCGGCGCGCAAGCTCAATCGTTGGCTATATGAAAACGGGACGATAACGCACTGGATCGAAACAGGCGACACGCGGCTCTTTGATGGTGCAGTCCCGAACTGCGCGATCTTTCGTTATGAGCTAGGCAACTTCACGCGGCAGACGCAGTTCCGCGAATGGCATGGAGACTGGCAGACGCGAGACTTCGTAGAGATGGATGGTCAGCTGACCTTCCCGCGTGAGCATCTGTCCGTACCCCTTGCCAGCCTATTTGAGGTCAAGGTGGGGGCGGTCTCGGGAGCCGATGGCGTTTTCGAGCACCCTGAGGGTAATGTGGAGTTTGTTTGCTCGAAGACGATCGATACGGGCCAGACTCGCCGCATGCTCTACAACGTTAAGCACGACGCACTTCAACCCTATCGCGCGCAGCTACTGCAGCGCCGGGTGCGCAAGTTTGATGACGCAAATTGGTGGATGTGGGGCCGAGCCTTCCACGACGCACCTGGCCGCCCCAGAATTTACGTCAATGGTCGCACTCGGCGTGCTGCCCCTTTCTTCACGCATCCTTGTGAGGCCTATGACGGCTCGATCCTTGCGCTCTTTCCCAAAGTCGAAGGCATGGACTTGGCCTATGCGATTAATCTCCTGAATAGCGCTGTCCCATGGCCGGACTTGGGGTTCGTTGTCGACGGCCGATTTGTCTTCAGTCAGCGCAGCCTGCAAACGCTCCTCCTGCCGGAGAGCTTCAATGCACTGCGTAGGCCTCGAGCTGTCTTGCATGAAGGTCAAGGTGCGGCCGCGCGTATCCGCAAGCGAGCCTGAGCCTGTGTGATGAGACCGCGGGCATGCGCGCGGGTGGGTCGGACCTTCGCCACACGGGGTAGCGTGACGACACGGCGGGTGTTCCCAACGACCGACTCGACCCCAACGCAGCATCGACAGGTGTACCGATCATGCCCACAGGCACTATCCGACTTCACCGTGTGCTGCGCGCGACGCCCGAGCGCGTCTATCGCGCGTTTCTGGATGCCGATGTGATGGCGAAGTGGCTACCGCCATATGGCTTCACCTGCAAGGTCCACCAACTCGACGCCACGGTTGGCGGCACTTACCGGATGAGCTTCACGAATTTCTCGAATGGCCACGGGCATTCCTTCGGTGGCGAGTATCTGGAGCTGGTGCCGTTCGAGAAGCTTCGCTACACCGACAAGTTCGACGACCCGAACCTGCCCGGCGAGATGCAGACGACGGTGACGCTGAAGCCCGTGTCCTGCGGCACCGAGATCAGCGTGGTGCAGGAAGGCGTTCCGGAGGTGATTCCGGTCGAGATGTGCTACCTCGGCTGGCAGGAGTCACTCGCGCAACTGGCGACGCTCGTCGAGCCCGATATCCCGGGCTGAGGCGCGATCCGCCCCTCACCGCAGAATCGCCCGCCCGTTTTACCGGCAGGTGGGCGACACGTCATAGCCGAGCGGCAGCTCGTAGGTGGGGCTGAGCAACGCGAAGCCCAACAGCTTCCGCTAATTCGAGGTTGCGTTGTGAATGTGTTGGTCTTCTCTGCTCTCATACCGCGCTACGTTTCCGACGGCCTGAATGACGAGAGGATCTCCAAGTGGCGCGGGTCGTTTCGACCCGCGCTGAGGCAAGGGTTGCCAAGGCTTTGGCACCAAAATGAGGGGCTACGCCCCCGGCGCAAGCTTGCAGGGGGCGTTTGAGCGAACTCAGCTCTGCGGGCCGTAGCCGCAGGTCGTCGCGTGTGCGGCATCACTGTAGACAGGGTAGCCCCAGGTCGCGCCGATGAAGTACATGCAACCGATGCGACCGTCTGCATTGCGGATCAAACGGTAGAAGTTCGCTCCGGAGACGAAGCGGTCATCGCCGATGCTGTAGAAGATGGTTGCGTTTTCCGGAGACGTTTCTTCGCTCATCAAGAGCCTGCCGTGATGGTCAACCGTGAAAAGCTTGGCTCGGGTTGCGCCGCTCCAGTCGGCGTACTCGTAGCGACCCGAAAGGGTGTGCGGATGCTCGACGCGGTTGGGGAAGGGGATAGCCAGCAGCTTGCGCTGGCTGGCCAGCCAGGTGAGGTTATCGGTGGTGAAGGCGTAGTTCGTAGTTCCCAGGTGGTCCGCGGCGGGGATGCGCCGGTAATCAACCGATACGTCGAACTCGCGAAGCAGGTTGACGACGAAGTCGCCATCTGCGACCCGTACGATCTCGTCGGCCACACCGTTGAAAACACGGAAGGGCGTCTCTTTGAGTTTGCGAAATCCTTTGCCGTATTCGCTTGCCGGAGGCGAACTGAAGAGTCCCGAGAACGCGCCGCCTGCAGGCATGACAGCCGAGAATCGGTGGGGGAAGGCGGCCGCCATCGCGTAGGCACCATAGCCACCCATACTGAAACCGCTCAGGCTGATTCGTGTCGGGTCAATCAGGTACTTGGATTGAGCGTCTTTGATGACGGCGTCGATGAACGCTTCGTCGTGGCCCCATCCGCCTTCAAGCGGTGAGACGACGATTGCCGGAACATCAGCAATTCCGTGAGCAATTGCATAGTTGACGCCATCACCGCGGAGTTCTTCCATCGTCTTCTGGCCGGAGGCCGAGGAGCCATGGAGGTACACCACCATTGGCCATACGCGTCCTCGCATGTCGAACCGACCAGAGGGCGTGTTGGCAAAGCCTTTTGGCAAGTACACCAGGTACTGCGACGACATCCCGACCGGCGTGGCCAGTGTCTGCGTTACGAAGCTTCCTGCAGACGCCGTGGGGGTCGTTTGATCCGCCGCTGCAACGGCGCGTGCTTGCACGCTTGGTTCCGCGGACGCTTGGGCTGTGGGGTTGCTGGCGGGTGTGTCTCCACCTCCACCGCAAGCCGCCAGCGCCGTTACCGATAGAAGCAGCGCAATGCGTAGACTCGCCGAAGCGGCGAAAAGTCGATCGATCTTCATTCCAACTCTCCTGTCATCGTTATATGTTGTCCAACGGCACGACGGCACATTGTTGCGGGGACGTCGAGTCCGCATTGCATGGTATTGGCACCTGAATGTTGATTGCATTTCAGTGCGAGCAGGACGTGAGCTTTTACACACGTGACCTCACTCACATGAACAGGTGCTGACAACGCGCAAAGCACGGCGAGTGCGAGCACCAGAGTCGGCGACCGTCTTGAAGGGCGACTGCCGTCCTGTGGCAATCAACTTAGCCTGTGTTCACAATTAGTCAAATCGTTTGACTGCGCATGCCAGTTGCACAAAGGACAAGTAGCTGGCATCAAGCTTGTCGTAGCGGGTGGCGATCCGTCGGTATTGCTTGATGCGATTGAAGAAGCGCTCGATCAGGTTGCGTCGCCGGTAGAGCTTGCGGCTGAACCGACGCGGCTCAATGCGATTGGCGCGGGGTGGAATCACCGCCTTGGCGCCGTTCGCTTTGATCGCATCAACGAAGGCGTCGGCGTCGTATCCCTTGTCGGCGATGAGCGCCCCGAGCGGCAATGCTTCAACCAGCTCGTGTGCGCAGGCGATATCGGCAATCTGTCCGGCAGTCAGGATCACCCGCAAGGGATGCCCCAGCGCATCGACCGCCAAATGCAGCTTGGTGCTCAATCCGCCACGGGATCGGCCGAGCGCTTGCGGCCCGGCTTTTTTTGGGCGCCGGCCGCATGCTGATGGGCCCGCACGATGGTCGAGTCGATCAGCACTTGCTTGAGTTGCGCGTCAGCGGCCAACGCCTGAGCAATGCGTTCCCACAGGCCAGCATCGCGCCAGCGTGCGAAGCGAACATAGGTCGAGTGCCAGTTGCCCAGTTGGGTGGGGAGATCGCGCCATGGGCTACCGGTCCGCGCGATCCAGAGCACTGCTTCGACAAATTTCCGATTGTCCGCTGCGGTTCGACCTCGATCGCCTGCTTTCCCGGGAAGAAACCCTTCGATCTTCTTCCACTGCCTATCACTCAACACGCTGCGATTCATCCTGATTTCTGCGCAAAGAGCAGGATGTAAACACAAATCATCAAATGTGAACAGATCCTGGTGATGGGGGCGAGGATGCGCCACCTATCACGATGCGCGCGCCCCGATCCGGTTCAATCAGTACAAGCGCACCGCGCTGTCGAACTGCCAGGTGCGGCGGATCTCGATCACGTCGTACTGGCGCGCGAGGATGCGCGAAAAGGCGGGGTAGGGGGCGTGGCTTTGCACGATGCGGCGCACCGCTTCGTCTACCTCGGGCAGGCCGCTGGACACCTCGATCTTAATCGACTCGACGCTGCCATCGCTGCGCATGGCCACCGTCACCATCGGCGGCGTGTGGCGGAGTTTGCCGAGCTCCTGCACGGTGTCGGTCGGGGTGTTGAGCTGGATGCGGCGCGCCCAGGCTTCGGCGTACTGCACCAGCGCGGCGTTCGGATCGGTGCGGCCCCACAGCCGCACGCGGCGCGCGGTGCTCAGCGAGTAGGGCAGATCGTTCGGCGTGGGCGATGCCTGGGTGGCGGCCTGGCGCCGGGCGGCTTCTTCGTCGAGCTGGCGGCCCATGGCACGGCGGCGCGCTTCGCGCTGCTCGTTTTCGTCCTGCTCGGCTTTCGCCGCCGCCGCGCGCGCGGCATCGCGCCGCGCCGCTTCCTGGCGCTCACTTTCCACTTTGGCCGCTGCGACCCGGGCGGCATCGCGTCGCTCGCCGTCAAGGCGTTCGGCCTCTGCGCGCGCGGCGGCCTGACGTGCCTCTTCGATACGCCTGGCCTCGGCCTGCGCAGCTGCCACCCGGGCGGCCTCACGGCGCTCGGCTTCAAGCCTTGCCGCTTCGGCGCGTTCGGCCGTCTGGCGCGCTTCTTCCTGACGCTGGGCTTCGGCCTTGGCGGCGGCCACCCGCGCGGCTTCGCGTCGTTCGGCCTCGGCACGCGCTGCCGCCTGGCGTGCGTCTTCCTGCCGCTGGGCTTCGAGTTGCGCGGCGGCAAGGCGGGCCGCTTGTCGGCGTTCGGCTTCCAGCCGCTGTTGCTCGGCCCGTGCGGCGGCTTGCCGCGCTTCTTCCTGCCGCAGCGCTTCGGCCTTGGCGGCGGCAAGCAGTGCTGCCTCGCGGCGCGCCGCCTCAAGGCGTTCGGCCTCGGCGCGCGCAGCGGCAAGGCGGGCGTCTTCGAGGCGCTGCGCCTCCAGTCTGGCTGCCGCCTGGCGGGCCGCTTCGCGGCGCTCGGCCTCGGCACGCGCGGCGGCCTCGCGGGCTTCGTCCAGGCGCTTGGCTTCGGCCTTCGCGGTGGCCAGCCGGGTCGCTTCGCGCCCCTCGGCCTCAAGGCGGTCGGCTTCGGTGCGCAGGGCGGCTTCGCGGGCTTCTTGCAGGCGTTGCGCTTCGAGCTTCGCCGCAGTCTGCCTTGCGGCCTCACGCTGCGCGGTTTCGAGGCGCTTCGCCTCGGCGCGCGCGGCGGCTTCGCGCGCTTCTTCCTGCCGTTGGGCTTCAAGCCGGGCGGCTGCAAGCCGCTCGGCCTCGCGTGCCGCGGCGGCCTGCCGTTCGGCTTCCCGCTTCTGTGCTTCGCGCTCTGCGGCGATCTTGCGTGCAGCCTCGTTACGTTCGGCCGCCTGTCGTTCGGCTTCGGCCTGGGCGTCCGCGCGCCGGGCTTCTTCAAGCCTTTGCGCTTCCAGCTTTGCTGCCGCAAGACGCGCCGCTTCGCTACGTTCGACTTCCATTCGCGCCGCCTCGGCGAGTACCGGGTCCGATTGCTCCGCAGGGGCGGCTGCAGCGCCGGTGGGTGCCACGGCGCCGGGAGGCTGGACGATCGCTTCGGCCACGGCCGGCGCGGTGTCGCTGGGGGCGGATTCGCCTGCGTCCTGCGCCGAAGGGTCGCGCAATGCGCCGGGTGAGCGGGTATTGCTGGCGCCGGGATTGGCCGGTGGGGGCGGTACAAGGAAGGCCGGGTTCTCCGACTTTTCCAGCGCAATCAGCGCCACGCTCGGCGTTGTTGGCGGGGCGGTGGCGGGGGCCGGGCTCTCGGGGATCAACTGGTGGCCTGAATCCGGCGTCTTCGAAGCGGGCGCTTTTGCGATGCGGCTGAGCCGCGGCAGATTCAGGATCGGGGCCTGGCGCTCGGGCGGCGGCGTGGCCGCATCATCGCTGCGTGCCTGACCGTCGGAATCAAGCCTTTGCGGGGCGGTGATCGGTGGTAGCGCGGTGAGTCCGTTTTCGACTGGCGCAGGCTTCAAGACCACCCGCAAGTCTTGCGCCGCGGCCCAGCGCTGCTGCCAGGGGATCTGCAGGCCAGGCAGGCCGAAGCCCTGCCCCCCGAAACTCAGGCTCAAAAGCAGCGCGTGCGCGAGCAGCGAGATCAGCAGCGAGAAGGTCAGCCGTCTGCGTTCAGCGTTCATGCATTGGGCCGGCGGGGTTTCCGGCCGGTGGAGTCAAGGGAGCCGAGTGCCTTGGCGGGCGCGCGGAAACGGCAAGCATAGTGCCAAAGCGCGGGGCCGACGTGGACGCGGGCGCATGCTGTTGTTGTTTGCGCAATCGCGCGGCGGTTTTCAGGGCAGTGGCGGAATCGACAGGAAGAAATCCCAGATCACGTCGTTGGCGATGATCGCCTGGCTCGGTTGCTGCCCGGAGCGCGTGGCGCCACCGCCGGGCCAGCTGTGCTTGCCGTCTTCGGTGACGCACAGCTCGACCTTGGCGCCGCCCTTGCAGCCCTCGTGCACTTCGCAGCGCGCGCCGGCACGGACGAGCACTGCGCGTGGGGTGCCGCTGCACTGGTTGCGTGCGACCCAGTTCGAGATGGTTTGCGGCACGGACACGAACTGCGTGACCTTGCTCTCGTCGCGGAATGCACCCGGCCCAGCGCCCCCCTCGAACAGCACATGGTCATCGTTGCGGGCGTGGATATGCAGGATCGAAATCGGCCGCGCCGGCGCGCAGGAGAGGGTGTTGTCGGTGCCCGCAACCGCCGCGATGCCAGCGAAGAGATCGCTTGCCTCGCAGGCCAGCCGGTGGCTCAACATGCCGCCGTTGGACATGCCGATTGCGAAGATGCGTCCGGCGTCGACCGCGTAGCGCCGCTGCAGGTCGGCGACCACGGTACGCGCGAAGGCGACATCGTCGACCCGCGCATCGCGCGCCTTGCCGCAACACGCCCCGGCGTTCCAGGTCGCAAGCTTGTCGCCCAGCGCGCCGGTGCCGTTGGGGAAGGCGACGATGAAGCCGGCACGATCGCTCTTGCCGACGATGCCGTAGTGCTCGTCCTTGGCTATGTGCTGCATGTCGCCGCCGCCACCATGGAAAGCGAGAATCAGCGGCGTTGGCCGCGCAGGGTTGTAGCTGGCCGGGAGATGCACCAGGTAGCGCCGCGCCGTGCCGCCGACGTCGATGCTGTGCTCGCTGGTGCTGCCCGCGGTCGCAGCCGGATTTCGCCGCTGCTTCAGAAACTCGCGTAGCGGCCCGTCGGCGTGGGCCTTGGCGCTCAGCAGTCCGGCGATCGCAATCAAGCCGATTGCGCAGCGCAGGGCATGGCGGTCAAGTAGTCGCGGCATGGTGGTGCTCCTCATTGCAAAGCCGTTCCTCATCGGGCGCGGGTGCCACGGGCAATCGGCCCCCATGCTATCGGCGCGGGTGGCGGCTGTCATGCGCCGAGATGAGCCGTGCCCTGCGGTGTTACGGCTGCTCTGCCCGGAACACGTCACAACTGCGCGCATCGGGCAGTGCTGCCGCTGGCGCGTTGAGCAGCGCGGCCGGAAAAGCCGTGCGCCATTGCTCGGGTGAATGCGTGTGTGGCCACCAGCGCAGCGTCACCGTGTGGCCTTTGGCGTGCAGGCGTAGCGCGAAGCACGCCGTGGCGAGCGCAAACGGCGGTTCGAGCGCGCCCGCGCTGAGGTCGAAACGCGCGCCCGGCGCATCGGGAATGGCGTATTGCGACACCATGATCGGCGACATCACGATGGCGCGCCCGAACAGTTCGGGGTGGCGCAGCGCCATTGCGGCGGCCCAGTCCGCACCGTTTGAAAAGCCGGCAAGCGTTCGGTCTGCGGGTGTGTTGCTGGCGCCGAAGTTTGATTCGGCCCAGGGCAGAAGCGTTTCGATGATGAAGCGTTCATGCGCCGCAAAGCGCGCGGGGTTGCTCGGCAGGCCCTCGTGCTTCGGAAAGTCCACGTACTCGGCAAAGCGCTCCGCCGGATCGGCCTCGATCCCGACCACCACCATTGCCGGCAGGCGGCCCGACTGCATGGCCGTGAGCAGTTCGTCGCCAAAGTGCGCCGCACCGTCTGCGATGTAGATGACCGGGTAGCGCTGGCTGGCTGCGTGTCCTGGCGGCAGCCAGACCTTCACCTGGCGGCCTTGCGCAAAATGACGGCTCGGCAGCGTGACGGTTTCGACTGCGCCTCGTTGGGCGCTGCGCGGCAGGGCTTCGGGGCCGCTGAAGTGAATTGTGTCGTGAAGCTCATCGCCTCCTGCGCGGGTGGCGATGAAGGTGAAGCGCTCGGTCAGCGATGCAAGATGCGGAACCCGCACACTGGCCGCCCATTCGTCCACTGCAACGGGATGCAGTGCGAGTGCGTAGTTGCCATAAGTGCCTTCAACCTGCACCGCGGAGGCGGCCCCGCGCCAGCGAAGATTTAGCGTATCGCCACGGTGGAGAATCCGCCCGCCGCTAAAGTCATGCGGCGGCTCGGGCCTGTTCGTCGCGCTTGTCAGGCAGGCGAGGTAGGGCATAGCCGTGCTGGCCGAGCAGTCCGGCAAGCTGCTCTGATCCGCACTGGCCTTGGCGAGCCAGAATCCTGTGAGCAGCGCAAGGCAGGCCGGCGTGAGCCTTTGGCGCATCCGGTGGGGAAGGGCGCAATTCAAACGCGACTGGCGGCCGGAGATCGGCGCCGCGATCGACATCGCCAAGGCGAAAAACAGCCCGAGGGCTACCTGGCCCATGCTCATGCTGCGTTCCATCGGCGCTGCCCTACCCGGCAATCCGGCCAAGATTCGTCACCCATGCATCGGCCGCGCGCGCGCTGAGCGTCACTGCATTGCTGCTTCCAGCCAGCCGAACTTCGAAGCGCGGCGCTTCAGGTGCGTCGGGATAGCTGCCCGTGCGTAGCCCGATCATCAGTTCGCCCTTGGCCTCGTCCCACTTGAGTTCGGTGGTGGCGTATTCGCCGTGCTCGTAGTGGTAGCCGTCGCCGGCGTCTTCGTAGAGCGTGAAGCTGGCGTCGGCGCCGGGGTAGACCCGCAGTTCCAGCGCCCGCCCAATCTGTTCCTCGCTGCGGGTGACGGCGTCGCCAAGCGGCAGGATGCTGCCTGCGCGGACGAAGAGCGGGATCTGCGAAATCGGCGTTGGCACCGTGAGCGTCTGCCCGCCGGTGTGGTGTTCGCCGCTGTGGAAGTCGACCCAGTTGCAGCCGGCGGGCAGGTAGACCTGGCGCCTTGGCGGGACGAGTTCGCTCTTCGGTGCGTGGCCGGGCCGGCGCCAGGACAGGCTGATCTGCGCGGCGCCCTGGTGGTGGAAGTAGTCGACGCGCAGGGGCAGCGCTGTGCCGGCCAGCAGGGTGCGGCGCACCGTCCAGGTAGCGAAGCCCTGCTTGTGCCAGCCGTCGATCAGCAGTTCGTCGCCCAGCCACAGGCGGCGGCCGTCGTTGCCGGCGAGCAGGAATTCGTAGTCGCCGCTTTCGGGCACTGTGAGTTCGGCTTCCCAGCGCAGGCTGTAGTCGGCGAAGGGCAAGCCCGGCGGCGGGCCGCCAGCCCAGTTGCCGCTCAGTTCGTCCATGCGTTTGTCGAACACCGGCGTGTCGAAGTCGCAGCCGGTGAAGCCGCGCCATGCGAGTCCGGGCGCGCCGTCGGGCGCACGCAGGTGTTCAGCCGGGATCACTTCGGCTTCGCGGCGTGGCTCGAAGAACATCGGTTCGAGCACCGGGCAGACCATGATCGCCGGGCCGAACATGAACTGGTCGGCGATGCCGTAGGTGGCCGGGTCGGCGCGGAAATCCATCGCGAGCGGGCGCATCAGCGTGCCGCCGTTCTGCGTGATGTCCCAGGCGATCGAGTAGATGTAGGGCAGCAGCCGGTAGCGCAGTTGTGCGGCGGCGAGCAGGGCTTCGTAGGTGTCGCTGCCCGGTTCGCCGAAGTGCCATGGCTCGCGCGCTGTGTTGGTGCCGTGCGAGCGGAACAGCGGGCAGAAGGCGCCGTACTGGAACCAGCGCACGTAAAGCTCCCGGTAGGCCGGATCGGCGTTGCCATCGGGGAAGCGGGCGCCGAGCCCGGTGGTGAAGAAGCCGCCGATGTCGGTGGTCCAGTAGGGCATGCCGGCGGCGGCGAAGTTCAGGCCCGCGGCGACCTGTTCGCGCAGCACCTTCCAGGTGGCCGCGATGTCGCCGGACCAGCTTGCCGCCGCGTAGCGCTGTTGCCCGGCAAAGCCCGAGCGCGACAAGGTGAACACCCGCTTGCCGCTGTTCATGGCGCGCTGGCCTTCGTACACCCCGCGTGCGGTGTACAGCGAATAGCCGTTGAGTACGCGGCGCCAACTGCCGAGCGCGGTGTCGCGCTGCGCGTAGCAGGCCTTCACACCGTCCATCAGATCGTGGGTGGAGACGAACTCCGGCTCGGTGCCGTCCATCCACAAGGCATCGACGCCTTTGTCGATGAGCCCGCGCTTCACATGCTTCCAGTAGATCGCGCGGCCTTGTTCGTTGAAGGCGTCGTAGATGTGGCCCTTGGCCCAGTGTGGCGATTCGAACAGCTCGCCGGCCGCCTTGAGCTCATCGAACAGCGCGCAGCCTTCGCCCACCACCGGCCACAGCGTGGTCATCAGGCGCAGGTGATGCTGCGCGTGCAGCGCGCGGATCATCCCCTCCGGGTCGGGGAAGACGGTGTCGTCCCACTCCATGCAGCTCCAGGGTTTGTCGCCCCAGTACTTCCAGTCCTGGATCAGCGCGTCGATCGGGAAGCCGGTGTCGCGGAATCGCTGCGCTGTGGCGAGCAGCTCGGCGCGGTCGACATAGCGTTCCTTCGATTGCCAGTAGCCGTAGGCCCAGCGGGGGAACAGCGGCGCCGCGCCGGTGAGCTGGCGGAAGCCGGCGACGATGCGGTCGAAGTCCGGCCCCCACACGACGTAGTAGCGGATGCCGTCGGCGCAGTCGCTCGCGAAGCTAAATTTTCCGTCTGCACTTTTGAATCGCGTCAGCGCCATCGAATCCCACAGGATGCCGAAACCTGCGGTGGACACGAGAAACGGCACGGCAATGCCCTGGTTCGACTGCGCCAGCAAGACCTCGCGATTGCGCCAGTCCCACGCGCCGCCGGGGTACTGGCCGAGTCCGAACAGCGCGTGAGCCGGGTCCGCCTGAAAGGTCTGTGAAACCGCAAGTGCCTCGTCGCCGGGCAAGCACTGGTGCTCGCCTGCCGTGAGCCATGTCGTGCCATCGGGGCCGGTGAAATGCAGCGTCTCATCTTGCCACCGCAGGCGCAGCGGGGCGTTCTCGTCGATGGCGCCTGCAAGCAGCGCGGCGGCTTGCGGCAAAACGAACAAGGAGTCCGTGAGCACGTGGCCGTCCGGTGTGATGCTGACGCTGATGATGTTTGCGGTCACCGCGTGGGCCGACAAGTGTGCAGACCGAACGCGCTTGCTCAGGATGATCATGGTTTACCCCTATCCGTGCCGGTTCTCTCGTCGGTGAACGCCGAGGCTGCAACAGGGGAAAACTGTGCTTTCTGGCAAAAATGACGGTTGCGTGACGCACGTCTGCTCTTGCTCAAGGCCGCCGGAAGCTCGCCCCTCTAATCTGCGCTACCCCGACCCCCCCTGTAAGCACTTCGTGCTTGCGGCAATCGACACGATAAGGACCCCCCATGCCAAACGCAATCCGACGCGCGCTCCTTGCCATTGCCATCTTCGCCAGCCTTGCCGCAAAGGCCAGCGAAACCCATGGCGTGACCGAAAAGGAAATCCTCATCGGCCAGACGGCCGCGCAGAGCGGCGCCGCCGCAGAGCTGGGCCGCGATGTGCGGATCGGCATCGACGCCTGCTTCAAGGAAGTGAACGCCAAGGGTGGCGTCAATGGCAGGCAGCTCAAGCTGGTGTCGCTCGACGACGGTTATGACCCCGCGCGCGCTGCGGCCAACGCCAAGCAGCTGATCGAGAAGGACAAGGTTTTCGCCCTGCTCGGCAATGTCGGCACGCCGACTGCACTGGCGGTGCTGCCGATCATGAACGAAGCCAAGGTGCCGCTGGTGGGGCCGTACACCGGGGCCGAATCGCTGCGCGGGCCGGACAGCGGCCTTATCTTCCATGTGCGCGCCAGCTACGGGGACGAGGCGCAGGCGATCATCAAGTCGATTGCCAACCCGGCCGGCCGACGCCTGGCGGTGATGTACCAGAACGATGCCTTCGGCAAGGCCGGCCTCGCCGACGTCGAGCGCGAACTGGCGCGGCTGAAGGTTGGACTGGTCGCCAAGGCCACCGTGGAACGCAATTCCACCGATGTCAGCGCCGCGGTGGACGCGATCACCCGCGCCAACGCCGATGGCGTGATCGTCATGAGTGCCTACAAATCCACCGCCGCCTTCGTGCGCGAGATCAAGCGCCGCGATCCGCAGTCGACCATGCAGTACTGGGCGGTGTCCTTCGTGGGCGGCAAGCAGCTGGCCACCGAACTGGGGCAGGACGGCCGCGGCGTAACCGTGTCGCAAGTCGTGCCCTTCCCCTGGGGCGATGTGATTCCGGTGGTGCGCGAGCACGCCAAGGCGGTGCCCGCCGAGCAGGTGTCCTTTGCCACGCTTGAGGGCTACATCGCTGCCCGCGTGATGGTCGAAGGCCTCAAGCGCGCCGGCCGCAACCCCACCCGGGATGGCCTGGTGCAGGCGCTGGGCGCCGCCGGCAAGATCGACGTCGGCGGCTTCGCGGTGCAGTACTCACCGAACGAGCGCAAGGGCTCGCACATGGTTGATCTGACCATGATCGGCCGTAACGGCTTCATTCGCTGATCGGCTTCGCCACGCCGGGGGTGAGACTCGCCCCGGCTTGGCGGATAATCGGCGCGGATGCGACGCCGCACCGCCCGGTGCCGATGTGTCGCCGCTTCGATCAGGAGTCTGAATGCCGCGCCGCTACTGCCTTGTTATCGCATTGCTGCTTTGCACTGCCGCGCCGCTCGCGAGCGCTGCGCCGCTCAAGATCCTTGGCTTCGAAGACATGTCCTGCGTGGCCTGGAATGCGTCGAAGTCCGATGCCGAATTGCGTGCGCAGTACATTGCCTGGGTGCGCGGCTTCCTCAGCGGCCACAACTACGGGCGGCAGGGCGAGCAGGTGTCGGTGATCTCCAACGGTACCGTCGAGACCTACGTCAATCGCTACTGCGCCGAGAAAACCCGCAGCAGCTTCGCCGAAGCGGCGCAGCGGATGAGCGATCAGTACTCCGGCCGCAACGCGGCCATCACCAAATGAAAAAAGGCCGCAGAAGCGGCCTTTTTCGTAGGCGTTGCGCTCAGAGCTTGGGGATGCGGATGCGGCTAATCATCAGTGAGCCGGAAACCGCAAACATCAGCGCCAGCGGGTGCAGCATGAAGCCGCCAATCGTCACCACGCCGCCCCACAGCGCGGCGCCAAGCGCATCGTTCGCCGCCGCCGCGGCCAGCACCGCCACCAGCGCGAACGAGGTGGGAATCGGCGTGCCTTCGAAGTGCTTCACCTTGCCCGCATCGTCGCTCATCGATTCGGCGGTGACGTTGTAGCGCGCCAGGCGGGACACGCCGCAGGCCACGAAAAAGACCAGGATGACGCGGTCCCACAGGCCCTGCATGCCGGCCGCGTAAGCGATTGCCGCCGGTGCCACGCCGAAGGAGATGACGTCGGCGAGCGAGTCGAGCTCACGCCCCATCGCCGAGCTCTTCTGCCGCCAGCGCGCGATGCGGCCGTCGAGCACATCGAACACCAGCGCCAGCGGGATCAGCGCGCAGGCGAAGTAGAAGTGCTTCACCTCCTGCAACTGCAGGTAGCTCATCACCGCAAACAACGCCCCGACGCCGCAGCAGGCATTGCCCAGCGTGAACCAGTCCGCGAGGTGGAACTCGCGGATCATCGAAAAGGGCTTGGGTTTGTTCATGACTTCAGAAGCTCCGTGAAGCGTGCGCTCAGGCGGCGCCAAGCGAGGCCATCGCCTCGCCCATGCGGATCGCGCCGGTGGGGGCCCACGCCGGGTTGAAACGCAGCGGGCCCTTGGGGAAGAGCATCACGACGGTGGAGCCGAGCAGGAAGCGGCCCATTTCGGCACCCTTTTCCAGCACGATGTTCTGGTCGTCGTAGCGCCATTCGCGCACTTGGCCGGGGCGCGGCGGATTGACCACGCCATGCCACACGGTGGCCATGCTGCCGACGATGGTGGCGCCCACCAGCGTCAGCACGAAGGGGCCGGCATCGGATTCGAATACGCACACCACCCGCTCGTTGCGCGCGAACAGGCCCGGCACGCCACGCGCAGTGGTCGGGTTCACCGAAAACAGATCGCCCGGCACATGAATCATCCGCGTCAGGCGGCCCCTGGCTGGCATGTGGATGCGGTGGTAATCGCGCGGGCTCAGGTAGAGCGTGGCGAAGTGGCCGTCGTCGAATTGCTTCGCCAGCTGCGCATCGCCGCCGACCAGCGCGGTGGTCGAGTACTGGTGGCCCTTGGCCTGGAAGATCTGGTCGCGTTCGATCGGGCCGAACTGGCTGATCGCGCCATCCACCGGGCACAGCAGATCGGCGTCGGCGAAGGGGCGCGCATCGGGCTTGAGGGCGCGGGTGAAGAACTCGTTGAAGCTCGGGTAGCTGGTGATGTCCGGGTTGGCCGCCTCGGCCATGTTCACCTGGTAGCGGGCGACGAAGCGGCGGATCACGGCGTGCGTCAGCCCGCCGCCCTGCCAGGACGCAAACGCGCCGGCGAGCCGGGTCAATGCCAGTTTGGGCAGCAGGTATTGGGGCAGGACTTTATGGCGGTCGGACACGGGGCTTCCTGTTCGGTGTTGGGGGGCGTGGGCAGGCTCAGGCGCGCGGCAGCTGGGTTTCGGCGTAGAGCGCCGCGCCCACGATACCGGCCTGGTTGAGGAAGCTGGCTGCCACGACCGGCGCTTTCACGGTGATCTGTTCGGAGAACTTTTCCAGCTTCGCGCTGGCGCCACCGCCGAGGATGATCAGATCGGGCCAGAACAGCGCCTCCATCGTGCTCAGGTAGGTGTTGAAGCGGATGCCCCAGCCCTTCCATTTCAGGCCGTCGCGGTCGCGTGCCGCTTCCGACGCGAAGACCTCTGCTTCCAGCCCGTTGGCGAGCAGGATGTGGCCCAGCTCGGTGTTCGGCAGCAATTGCCCGTTGGTGAAGAAGGCGGTGCCCAGGCCGGTGCCGATGGTCACGATCAGCACCACGCCGTTATGGTCGCGCCCGGCGCCGAAGCGCATCTCGGCCAGCCCGGCCACGTCGGCGTCGTTCGCGAGGTAGCAGGGGCAGCCCGTCTGCTCGGCAAAGTAGTCGGCCACCGACAGCCCGATGAAGGATTTGTCGATGTTGGCGGCGGTGCGCGCCACGCCATGCTGGATCGCCGCCGGGAAGCCGATGCCGACCGGGCCATCCCAGTCGTGCTGGCGCACCAGTTCGCGCAGCGTCAGGCCCACCGCTTCAGGCGTGGCAGGTTGCGGGGTTTCAAGGCGGATACGTTCGCTCAGCAGTTGGCCGGTTTCGGTATCGACGATTGCGCCCTTGATGCCCGAACCACCGATGTCTACGCCCAGAATTTTCATGTGAGGTCTCCGCTGCCCGCGTGGCCAGTTTTTTCAAGCCCCGGATTATCACCGACGCGGCGCCGGTTTAGCCAAACCGCGTGCGGTTTTCCTCGCCCAGCGCGAGCAGCGCCGCGATGTTGCGGGCCACCTGGCGCAGGTTCTCGCCGGCCTGCGCGATCGCCGCCTCCAGGCTCTGCGGCGTCTGGAGTGCGGCGAAGGCGGCGTCAAAGCCGAGGCGGCGCAGATCGTCCGGGCTGCACGCGATGCTGCCCCCAATCGCGATCACCGGCTTGCCGTGGCCTTGCGCGATGCGGGCGACGCCGCTGGCGGCCTTGCCGGCAAGCGTTTGCGTGTCGATGCGCCCCTCGCCGGTGATCACCAGATCGGCATCGCGAATCGCCGCATCCAGCCCGAGCAACTCACCCAGCACCTCGATACCGGGCCGCAGCGTCACGCCGAGGCCGGCGATTAATCCCGCGCCGATGCCGCCGCCCGCGCCCGCGCCGGGCAGGCTGGCCACGTCCGCGCCGAGGTCACGCTGCACAATGGCCGCAAAGTGCGCCAGCGCGGCGTCCAGTTGCGCCACCATCGCCGGCGTGGCGCCTTTCTGCGGGCCGTATACCGCCGACGCGCCTTGCGCCCCCAGCAGCGGATTGCGCACATCGCACGCCACGTCGATCACGCAGTCGGCCAGCCTTGGGTCGAGCGATGTGGCGTCGATGCGGGCAAGCTTGGCCAGCGCCGCACCGCCCTGGGGGATTTCGTGCCCGGCCTCGTCCAGCAAGCGCATCCCGAGCGCCTGCAGCAAACCGGCGCCGCCATCGTTGCTGGCGCTGCCGCCGATGCCCAGCATCAGGTGCCGCGCGCCGGCATCCAGCGCGGCGCGGATCAGCTCGCCGGTGCCGAAGCTGCTGGCGCGCAGCGGGTCGCGCTGCGGCGGTGGCAGCAGTGCAAGGCCGCTGGCGGCCGCCATCTCAACGATGGCGGTGCCGCTGGCCGTGAGCCCGAAGTGCGCGCTCATCGGCTCACCGAGGGGGCCGGACACGGTGCGTGCCAGGCGCTGCCCGCCCAGCGCGGCGAGCAGGGTGTCCACCGTGCCTTCGCCGCCGTCGGCCAGCGGCAGCTGCACACACTGGGCTGCGGGCAGGGCATCGTGGATGCCGGCGGCAATTGCGGCGGCAACCGCTTGCGCCGAAAGGCATTCCTTGAACGAATCCGGGGCGATGACAATTTTCATGGTGGACAGGCCGGCGGGAGCAGTGCGCAGACTCTAGCAAGCCAAGCCGGGAAGGCGCCCCTACAATTGCAGCCAGACCTTTCCGCGCGACCCCATGAGACAGCTGCTCTTGATCCCCGCCCGCATCGCGGCGCGCCTGCGCCAGGACGAACTGCTGCTGATCCTGGTGCTGCTGTGCGTGGCCTTGAGCGTGATGGAGCCGGCGGCGGTAGCCGGCTACCACCGGCTGATCGACTGGCCGACGATCGCGGCACTCGCCGGCCTCTTGCTGCTCACGACCGGGCTGGAGGAAAGCGGCTTCCTCCAGCACGCCGCGTTTCATGTTGTCACCCGCATGCACACCGAGCGCCACCTCGCCTTGCTGCTGGTGGCGGTGTCGGCGGCGCTGGCGACGGTGCTGACCAACGACATCGCCTTGTTCATCGTGGTGCCGCTGACGCTGGGCCTGCATGGCATGGCGGCGCTGCCCACTTCGCGGCTGGTGATCTTCGAGGCGCTCGCGGTGAACGCCGGCTCGGTGCTCACGCCGATGGGCAACCCGCAGAACCTCTTCCTGTGGCATCGCTCGGGCGTGTCCTTCGGCAGCTTTGTCGGCGAGATGCTGCCGCTTGCGGCAATTTTGCTCGGCACGCTCTTCGTCTTCACCTGGCTCGCCTTCCCGGCGCGGCGGATCGACACGCATGAAGACATCGCGCCGCCGCCGCTCGCGCGCCGCCTGCTGTGGGCGAGCCTGTTGCTGTACCCGGCTTTCCTGCTGCTGCTCGATGCGCGCCAGCCCTGGCTGGGCCTTGCGCTGGTCGGCGGCGTCTTCCTGCTCGCCTTCCGCGCGGTGGTGAAGGAAGTCGATTGGGCGCTGATCCTGGTCTTCATGCTGATGTTCATCGACCTGCGTCTGGTGGCGGCGCTGCCTGTCGTGCAAGACGCAGTGGCGGCGATTGGCCTGCACGAGCCGCAACGGCTCTACCTCGCAGGCGTCGCGGTCTCGCAGCTGATCAGCAATGTGCCGGGCGCGATCCTGCTCGCACAGCACAGCGACAACTGGCGCGTGATCGCGTGGGCGGTGAACGTTGGTGGCTTTGGCCTGCTGATCGGCTCGCTCGCCAACCTGATCGCGCTGCGCCTGCTGGGCGACCGGCGTGCCTGGCTCGGCTTTCACGCCTGGTCGCTGCCCTTCCTTGCGCTGGTCGCCAGCCTCGTCTGGGCCTGGCTGTTCTGGCGCGGGGTGGCGCGATGATCGCGCGCAGCCTGTGTGCGGCGCTGCTCTTGGGCTTTGCGCTGCCGGCGGCGGCGATCCTCGGTGGCGTGCCGGACGGCGACGCGCCGGATTCCCCGGCGCGGCGAGTGGACCCGGACGGCTGCGCATCGCCCTGGGCGGGGGCGGTCAGCGTGCTGATCGGAAACGGTGTGTTCTCCGGCGTCGTGATTGCCGACCGCTGGGTGCTCACCGCCGGCCATGTGGCCGCGGGGCAGCGGCATTCGCCCGCGGCGGTGCGGGTGAGGGTGCCGTGTGGCCCGCTGCTCGCCAGCGTGGCCGAGGTGGTGCCGCATCCGGCTTTTGCCGGTTACAAGTCCGATCGCATCAATTTCGACGATCTGAGCCTGCTGCGCCTGAGCGAGCCGCTGCCACCCGACGTGCCGCGCTACCCCTTGTTCGAGCGCGCACCGATGCGCGGTATGTTGCTGACCTTGGTGGGCTACGGCGCGGGCGGCAACCCGCGCGAAGGCAGCACGGTGCCGGCGAAGGCCGACACCAAGCGGGTTGGCGAGAACGCGCTGGACCAGCTCGTGCAGCGTGCCGACAAAGTGGCGGCCGCTTACCTGTGGGACTTTGACAGCAGCGACCCGGCGGCCAGCCTGCTCGGCGGGCCGGGCCTGGGCAACCAGCGCGAGGCGACGGTGGCGGGCGGCGATTCGGGCAGCCCGGCCTTCGTGAAGGATGGCGCGGGCTGGGCGCTGCTGGGCATCAACACCTTCCAGATCCAGTTGCCGGCCAAGCCGCCGAAGATCTCGATGCCGCCGCCGAAGTTTGGCTCCGGCGGGGGTGGCATGCTGGTCGCGCCCTACGCGGCGTGGATCCGCAGCGTGATCGAGGCCGCGCCCTCGCCCTGAAAACGCCGAGGGGGGCCGGTTTCCCGGCCCCCCTCGGTTCTGGCTGCGGCGTGCCGCTTAGCGGGCGCGGCGGCGGCGCGCGGCAGCGCCGATGAGGCCCAGGCCAGCCAGCAGCATGGCGTAGGTTTCGGGTTCCGGCACGGCGTGCACTGCGGTGAGCGTGAAGGTCACGTCACCTGCGCCGCTGCGGGTCGATTCAAAGGTGTACAGATCGCTGTGCGCACCGGGGTGGCCGAGCGTTTCGCTGTAGGCGGTGGTGAAAGCCGGCGTATTGCTCTCCGCCCACACGTAGCTGAAGGCATTGCCGGTGGGGGCGTCGCCGCTGTGCGGCGCGACAACGTGCTGAGCGTTGATGCCGGCCGTCAGCAGCGAGAACGAACCAATCAAAGGCACGCTGACCACTTGGGTGGCGGCGCTCAGGTCCACATCCCAGTACTTGAGTTGCGGCGTCGAAAAGAAGTCGAGCGACGAGGTGGCGGTTGCCAGATTCCAGGTCCACTGCAGCTTCAGGTTGGTCATCGTGTCGGTGATGACGGTGGGCGTAAGGTCGAGCGACAAGGCTGCCGGCATCGGCGTGACTTTGCCCGCCGGGACGGCGAGAGCGTGCGCGTTGCTGGCAGCAAAACCGGCTGTCAGCAGCGAAAGCGCAAGGGCGAGAGGCTTGAGGCGCATCAGAAGACTCCTAGGGGGTATTCGTGATTGTCGGAACAACAAACAAAGCTTGCAGCGCAATAAGCAAGTCCAGTGCCCGTTTCCCCTGCAAGCTCGCGTCCCGCATTGGTCGGACGCTTCGGTGGGCTAGGGCGATCCGCCCGTCGTGCGGCCAAGGCAGGCGCCGCGCGCCGCTGCGGGGAAGATGACGACGGCAGATCCTGCGGCACTGCAGCAATGCTTTGTGGTGGGCGGCGCGGCACGAAGCCGACGACTGTAAAAATGACCGACGCCGATCCGCGCCAGACATCCTGTTTGCCGGATCGGATCTGCGGCCCCTTTCTGCCGCGTGCGCGCGGGCCTGTGCCCGTGGCCATGACAAGTGTCGCGGGCTCGCCCACAATCGCAGGCTTTGGTTTGCAGGAGTCGACGTGCAGCGAGGTTTCGCCGGAAGGCTGATCGTATGGAGTCTGGCCGTCGCGGTGCCGGCGCTGGGGTGGGCGGCGGTGCCGGCGATTCCCGGGATCACGTCGGTGCCGGGCGCGGCGGCGCCCGCGGCGGAGGCATCAGCGCCGGTTTCCGCCGGCATGGATGAAGCGGGCATCCGGGCCCGGTTGAGCGCGGCCGAGGAGGAGCTGGCCCGCGTCACTTCCGGCGATGCCGCAGGCGCCAGCGCACCGCCCGATGTGCCCAAGGACGAAGTCTACGCGCGCACCTTCATGCTGCAGACCCTGGTGTCGGCGTATCAGGCCCAGCTTGATGCGCTGCAGCGACTTGCTTTGCAGCGCAACGCCGCGGCAAACGGGGAGGGCCTGTTGAGGCCCGGTGAGGGGCTGCCCGAGAAGCCGCCGTATCCGGTGCCCGTGGTCGACGATCTGCGCCAGCGCCTGCAGACCGCGTCGCAGCAGATCGACGTGATGGAAATTGAGCACGGGCTGGCCGAGACCAATCTGGCGGCGGTTCGCGTTGCGCACCAGCGCGCCGAGAAGGCGCTGCGCGAAAGCACCGAAGCGCTCGAACGCAACCGGGATCCGGCGGCCACCGCGCGCTTGAAGTGGCGCTATCGTCTGGCCGAGCTTGAGCTCAGAAGCTATGGCGCGCTGTTGCAGGGGCGGGAGCTCGAACGGCAGTCGCTCGACCTTGAACGTGCGCAGGCCAATGCGCGCTTTCGCGCGCTGCAGGAACTGCTGACCCAGGCCGAGCGTGACATCCGTTTCGATCAGAAGGACCTGGACACGCTGATCGCCCGCGGCGAGAACCGGCGTCGCGAACTGGCGGTCGAGATCAATGCGGCGCGTCTGGAGGTGAAGGCGCATCAAGAGCGGATTGCCAAGCTGGAGGCGGAGGTTCTGCCGCAGCAGGCCGCCGTCAAGCAGGCGAGCGACGCGCTCGATGCGGCGCTGGTGGCCCGGACCGGCGAGACCGCAGCGTCGGCGGCGCGTCAGAAGGCAGTGCAGGCGCACGAGCTGGCCCTGAACAAGGCCCGCGCGCAGGCCGATGCCACCCGCGCGGCTCTGGAGCTGGAGCGCTTCCGCGCCGAAACCGCCCTGCTGCGGGTCGAATCGCTGAGCCGGCTTGAAATGTCGATGCAGCTGCAGCGCACCTTCTGGGAGCTGCGCTTTGCCGCATCGCAGCCGGGCGCGTCGGCGGAAGCGACCAAGCGCTTGCATGAAGGCACGGCAGCGCTGCTGACCCGGCTTGCCGAACCCGAAAACATGGTGCGCGCCGAACTCAAGCTGACCATGAATCAAGCCACGGCGGTGCAGGGTCGCCTGAGTGATCTGAACGACACGCTGATGGTGGATGACCGTGCCTACCTTGCCAGCATTCGAGAGCGCATCGACATCCACATCCGCGCCCTGGCCGAGCTGGCGCAGCTGCGCCAGCTGGTGGAGCGCTGGGTGGCGGAGTTCGACAGCCAGGCAGCGGATCGCAGCGCGCGCGCAAAGTGGGACGACGTCCGCCACGGCATCGAAAGCCGGATCGATGCGATGTGGTCTTACGAGCTGACCACGGTTGATGAGAGCCTGGTGGTGGATGGCCAGATGGTGCCGATCAAGCGTGGCATCACCGTTGGCAAGGTGGCGATTGCCCTGCTGACCCTGGTGCTGGGCTTCTGGCTCGCGCGGCGCCTGGCGGTGCTGATCATCCATAACGTCCATCGGCGCCTTGGCACGCCGCTGCCAACGCTGCAGACAGCGAGCAACTGGATCCTCTCGGTGGTCTTCGTGATCCTGGTGGTGATCAGTCTTGCGATGGTGCGGATACCGCTGACGGTGTTTGCCTTCCTCGGCGGCGCCATTGCGATCGGCCTTGGTTTCGGCATGCAGACCCTGCTCAAGAACCTGATGAGCGGGCTCATGTTGCTGGCCGAGCGCCCGTTCAAGCTCGGTGACTTCGTCGAGGTGGGCGGCATGCGTGGCACGGTCACCGACATCGGCGTGCGGGCGAGCACGATCCGCAACGCGGACGGCATCGAGACGCTGGTGCCGAACGCCAGCTTCGTCGAGCAGAACGTCACCAACTGGACCTATTCGTCATCCAAGGTGCGTTTCGCGGTGCTGGTGGGTGTGGCCTACGGCACGCCCACGCGGACGGTGGCCGACATGCTGCTCGAGATCGCCGGGCGCCACGGCAAGATCCTCAAGGATCCGGCGCCCGAGGTGCTGTTTGAGGACTTTGCCGCTGACGCGCTCAACTTCGGCCTCTACTTCTGGCTCGATCTGGAGACCGGCGCAACCGGCCGCGCGGTGTGCAGCGATGTACGCTTCATGATCGACAAAGCCTTCGGCGACGCCGGCATCTCGATTGCCTTCCCGCAGCGCGATGTGCATCTGGACAGCGCCAGGCCGCTTGAAGTCCGCCTGATTGGCCCGGCGCCGGGGGCCGAGGCCTAGGGAAGGCCTGAATAAGTGGCTGCGACGGCGCATCGCTGCGTTGCGGCGTGCTCGCTCCCGCGCCTATCCCTTTGATATGCCTTGGTCGCTGCGCGCGCGGCGCCTTGCGCTGCATCCCTCTCGCTCACTCATTCATACCTTCCCTGGCGCGGGCTTTCGGCGCCGGGCGCGGTGGGCAGCCGGCGCGCAAGATACTGGCGCAGTGCCTCGATCGCATGGCGCACCTTTGCCGGCTGCGCCTCGCGCTGCGGTGTCACCGCCCACACCCCGATCGGCGGCAGTGACCATTCAGGCAGCACCCGCACCAGCGCGCCGCTGGCCAGATCGGCCGCCACGTCGGCCTCGACCTGGCGCGAAATGCCGAGGCCTTCGCGCGTCAGCGCCAGCACCGCCTGCTGGCTGTTGCTCGCGCTGCGGCCAAGGATGCGGACCTGGCGCTGCGCGTTGCCGCATCGCAGATCAAGCATTTGCGGCTCGCCCAGCGGGGTGAGGATCAGCCAGTCGAGCTGCGCGAGGTCTTCCGGCTCGCGCGGCACGCCCGCCTGCGCAAGCCATCCCGGCGTGGCGCACAGCAACTCGTTCCACTGCGCCAGCGGCCGCGCCACCAGCGAGGAATCGGCGAGGCGGCCGACGCGGATCGCCAGATCGATGCGTGATTCGATCAGATCGATCCGCTCGTCCGCTGCGAAGATCCGCAGGCTCAGCTGCGGATTGGCGCGCAGCAGGGGCGCCAGCGCCACCCCCAGGTGGGCGCCGGCAAAGCTCATCGGTGCGGCGATGCGCAGCTCGCCGACCGGCGCGTCGCGTTGTTCGGCCAGGCGCTGCTCGGCGCGTTCGGCCGCCGCCAGCATCTCTGCGCAGCCTTCGTAGAAGCTGCTGCCGGCGGCGCTGAGCGTTAGGCGGCGGGTCGAACGGTGCAGCAGCACCACGCCGGTTTGCGCTTCCAGTGCGCGGATCGTCTGGCTCACCGCCGAGGTGCTCATGCCCATCACCCGCGCGGCGGCGCTCATCGAACCGAGTTCGACCACGCGCGCGAATGCGGCCATTGCCTTGAATTTGTCCATCGGGTTTCCGCCTTGCCGAGCTTATTGTGAAGCCATGATTCACAGTCATTGCAGTCTAGCCCGACTAATCACGCAATTGTGAAGCGCCTATCGTTCGCCGTGTCGCGCCGGGTTTGCCGGCGCCCCCACACGAAAGGGTCTTCACATGAAAATCGCACTCATCGGCGCCACCGGTTTTGTTGGCGCAGCACTGCTGACCGAAGCGCTGGCGCGCGGCCATCAAGTGACCGCGCTGGTCCGTGACATCACCAAGCTGCCGGCACACCCGCAGCTCAGCGCACGCGCGGTGGACGTTTTCGACGCCGCCGCGCTGGCCGGCGCCTTGCGCGGTCACGACGCGGTGCTGAGCGCCTACAACCCCGGTTGGGGTACGCCGGACATCCGCACGAAGATGGCCGATGGCGGCGCCGCCATCATCAACGCGACGCGTGCCGCCGCAGTGCCGCGCCTGCTGGTGGTGGGCGGTGCCGGCAGCCTGGAAGTGGCGCCCGGCCTGCAGGCGCTGGATACGCCGGATTTCCCCGCCGCATGGAAGGACGGCGCCGAGGGTACGCGCGACTTCCTGATCCGCCTGCGTGATACGCAGGACCTGGACTGGAGCTTCCTCTCGCCGGCCTTCGATCTGTTCCCGGGCGAGCACCGCGGCAGCTACCGCGTCGGCGGCGATCAGGCTTTCTTTGATGCCGAGGGCAAGAGCCGCATTTCGGCGGCTGACTATGCGCTGGCGATGATCGACGAGCTGGAAGTGCCGCGCCACACCGGGCGCCGGTTCTGCGTCGCGTACTGATCGAGCGTCGGGGCGGCGCCGTTTTCAGCCGCCCCGCGCGACGTATTCCGCTGTTGTTTGAAGATTTGCCCACCTTGAAGCTGTTTGTCCCGTGAAAATGCCAGGCGCATCACCTGCAAACAAACTTCCAGAAAGGTGTATCAAGCATGGCTTGCAGATCAATCCTGAACGCGTCGGCGCTGCTGACCCTGCTGCTGGTGACGGCCTGCGGGGGCGGCGGTGGTGAAGCGACACCGGCTGCGACGACCACGACGCCGCCGATTGCGCAAACGCCGGTCACCGAGGCCGCGACCGCCGGCGCCCGCCTGCAGGCGAGCGCCGCAGGCTATGCGCTGGACACACCCGACGTACCGGTCAGCGCTTACCAGCAGACACGCTGGAAGGCCTTTCTGGTGGCCGGCAACACGCAGGAACCGGTGTTCGACAACTTCGTGCTGAGTTTCAGCAAGTGGCTGGGCCAGCGCGGCGTGTCGTCGATCGAGATCCTGCAGGCCAAGAGCCCCAACGTAACCCTGCGCAGCAGTTCCGAGAACATCCTCAGCGCATTGGTGCGTGGCGCGCCGGGGCCCAACGAAGGCTGCCTCGTCTACATGACCTCGCATGGATCGGGCGATAGCCCGCAGGCCAAGGGTGGCTTGTGGCTGGCGCCGGCCGGCGGCCGCGAAGAAACCCTCACGCCCGTCGCTCTCAACGAGATGCTGGGCAATTCATGCGGCACGCGGCCGACCGTGGTGGTGCTCTCCGGCTGCTACACCGGGGTCTACATGAATGATGCAATTGCCGCGCCCAACCGCATCGTGCTGACCGCCGCGCGGGCAGACCGCACCTCCTTCGGTTGCGAGGCCACCGGTGACTACACCTTCTTCGACAAGTGCGTGCTGCAGAATCTGGACACCGCCGGCACGGTGCAGAAGCTGACCGAAAAAGTGCGTGCCTGCGTCGGCAAGCGCGAAGCCGATGAGAAGTTCACGCCATCCGAGCCACAGGCCTTCTTCGGGCGCGACATGCGTGACCTTGCTTTGCCCGCCCTGCCCGCTGCCACCGCCAGTGAGCTGGCAGCGCTCGATTCGCAGCCCTGATTGGCGGTGTGCCGCGTGCGCAATGCCGCGCACGCGGCGCTCAGTTGGATGTTGCTGCCTTTCGGCAGCCAGTGAGCTGCCTCTTGCGGAATGCCAGGATGCCCGGTTTGGCAACGAGAAAGTCTCCCGCGCAGTGCAGGCAAGGTGACAGTCGTATTTGAGGATCAGCTTCAACGGTGCCGGCGCGCGGCGAGAACGGGCACAACACAGTAGGCCGTAGCGCCGGGCGCGTGGGGAACATGGCGGGAACCGGAACGGCGACCCGAGCGTCTAGTCACGGTCGATCTCAGTGCGAAGCTGATTGCTGGCGCGCGGCATTCAGGGCGGCGCACCTTTCCGGTGCGGCCGTGCGCGAGGGAATTTGATGCGCCAGCTTGGTGCCTGGTGATCGATGGGGTGTCGACAATGGTGCCGTGACGTGCGTTTGGCACACCGGAAGTGCACATTTCCCCGCGAAACCGGGCTGGCACGGTTTTCGCAACCACGATGAAGCCGGTCCGCAACGAAGCGGGCCGTACGCGGAGGCGAGCATGGGAGCAAGTGGGGCGTTCTTCGACGAAATGAGCGGGGCTGACGGTACGACCCGTCCGCACTACGCGGCTTTCGAGCGCTGGTTGAACAGTACGGCGCCCGAGCGCATCGAGCGCAAGCGCGTGCAGGCCGACGCGCTGTTCCGGCGCGCGGGCATCACCTTCGCCGTGTATGGCGAAGCAGCGGGTACCGAACGGCTGATTCCGTTCGACATGATTCCGCGCATCATCCCGGCGGACGAGTGGACACAGCTCTCGGCCGGCTTGCGGCAGCGGATCCGCACCCTCAACGCCTTCCTGCACGACATCTACCACGATCAGGAAATCCTCAAGGCCGGCATCATCCCGGCCGAACAGGTGCTCAAGAACGCCCAGTACCGCCCCGAGATGCACGGCGTGGATGTGGCCGGTGGCATCTACTCGCACATTTCCGGCGTTGATATCGTGCGTGCCGGCGCCGGCGAGTTCTACGTGCTCGAAGACAACCTGCGCGTGCCCTCCGGCGTGTCCTACATGATCGAAGACCGCCGCATGATGATGCGGCTCTTCCCGGACGTTTTCGCCAAGCACCGTGTCGCACCCGTCGAGCACTATCCCGATCTGCTGCTCGATACCTTGCGGACGGTGGCGCCCAACGGCGTGCTTGACCCGACCGTCGTCCTGCTGACGCCGGGCAGTTACAACAGCGCCTACTTCGAGCACGCCTTCCTTGCCCAGCAGATGGGGATCGAACTGGTTGAAGGGCGTGATCTGTTCGTCACCAATGAAGGCGTGTTCATGAGCACGACCCGCGGACGCCGCCGGGTCGACGTGATCTACCGCCGCATCGATGACGACTTCCTCGATCCGCAGGCCTTCCGCAAGGATTCGATGCTCGGCGTGCCCGGCCTGTTTGCCGCCTACCGCGCCGGCAAAGTGACGCTTGCCAACGCCATCGGCACCGGCGTGGCCGACGACAAGTCGATCTACCCCTATGTGCCCGACATGGTGCGCTTCTACCTTGGCGAGAAGCCGCTGCTCAACAACGTGCCGACCTACATGTTGCGCAAGCCGGAGGATCTGGCCTACACGCTGGAGCACCTGCCCGAGCTGGTGGTCAAGGAAGTCCACGGCGCCGGCGGCTACGGCATGCTGGTCGGGCCCGCCTCGACCAAGGCCGAGATCGAAGCCTTCCGCGCCCGCATCATCGCCGAGCCGGAAAAGTACATTGCGCAGCCCACGCTGGCGCTGTCGACCTGCCCCACCTTCGTTGACTCGGGCGTTGCGCCGCGCCACCTCGATCTGCGGCCGTTCGTGCTTTCTGGCAGCGAGGTTCACTTCGTGCCCGGCGGCCTCACGCGGGTCGCGCTCAAGGCCGGTTCGCTGGTGGTGAACTCCTCGCAGGGCGGGGGTACCAAAGACACCTGGGTTCTGGAGTCCTGACATGCTGTCCCGCACCGCAGACAACCTCTACTGGATGGCGCGCTACATGGAGCGCGCCGAGAACCTCGCGCGCGTGCTCGATGTGCACCACCGCCTCTCGCTGCTGCCGCAAAGCGCCGGCGAGATCGAGCGGCAGTGGACCGCCACACTCGACATCATGGGCATGCTCGGCAGCTTCCGTGAGCGCGAGCTTGCCGTGTCCACCGACACGGTAATGCACTTCATGATGTTCGATCGCGACAATCCGTCGAGCATCGTTTCCTGCCTGCGTGCCGCGCGCGAAAACGCGCATACCGTACGCGGCACGCTGACATCCGAACTGTGGGAGGCGATCAACGCCACCTGGCTCAAGCTCAACGATTTCGCGCCCGCACGCCTGGCCGAAACCGGGCCGACCGAGTTCTTCGACTGGGTCAAGCACCGCTCGCACCTCTCACGCGGCGTGACGGTGGGCACCATGTTGCGGGACGAAGCCTTCCACTTTACCCGCCTTGGTACCTACATCGAGCGCGCCGACAATACCTTGCGCATTCTCGATGTGAAGTACCACCTGCTGCTGGGCGCGCACGCGCCCAACGACAGCGCCGTCGATTACTACCAGTGGAGCGCGCTGCTGCACTCGGTATCCGCCTTCGAGATCTACCGTCGCGTCTATCGCGACCAGATCACGCCGACCCGCGTCGCCGAGCTGCTGCTGCTGCGGCCCGACATGCCGCGCTCGCTGGCTTACTGCATGCGCGAGGTCTACGGCCTGCTGCAGGCGGTGGCCAACGGGCGTTCGTCCGAAACGCAAAGGCGCGCAGGCGAACTGGAGGCGAGCCTGCGCTTTGGCCGCGTCGAGGAACTGATTGCCGACGGGCTGCACGAATACCTCGATACCGCGCTCAACCGCATTCTCGATCTCGGCCAGCGCATCTCGAACGACTTTCTCGTCCCGGTCACCACCTGAGGAGGCATGTCATGAACGATTCTCGTCCGCTGACCCCAACCGCGCCCTCAAGCGTCCAGGCTGCGCCGCTGCTCGCGCTGTGGCGCGATCGCCTCGAAGATACGCCGGTCGGCTTGCAGTCCGAGGCGGTTCGATTTGCACCCGAGCCCTGGCAGGTGACCCCCGCCGAACGCGACGCCTTGCCGGGTTGATCCACGCGCGCGGCGGCCCCATCGGGCCGCCGCGCAGATGCTGCTGGCCGCAGGGCGCCAACGCGGCGACAATGCCGCATTTCCTCGACTCACCCCCGTATCCATGACTTACTGCGTCGGCATGCTTCTCGACGCTGGCATCGTGTGCCTTTCCGATTCGCGCACCAATGCCGGCGTTGACCACATCAATTCCTTCCGCAAGCTCAACGTCTTCGAGCGTCCGGGGGAACGGGTCATGGTCCTGATGACGGCCGGCAACCTGGCCATCACGCAGTCCATCGTCACGATGCTCAACGAGCGCCTCGCCAGCACCGAAGGCAACAGCCTGTGGAGCGTGCCCAATCTCTTCGAAGCCGCCCGTCATGTCGGCGAGACGATCCGCGAAGTGCACCGGCGCGATGCCGAATCGCTGCAGGCCTTCGGCATCGACTTCTCTGCCAGCCTGATCCTCGCCGGGCAGATCCGCGGTGAGCGGCCGCGCCTTTTCAGCATCTACGCCGCCGGCAACTTCATCGAAGCCACGCCCGAAACGCCCTACTTCCAGATCGGTGAATCCAAGTACGGCAAGCCGATCATCGACCGGGTCATCAACCGCAGCACGACGCTCGACGAAGCGACCAAGTGCGCATTGATCTCGATGGACTCGACGATCCGCTCCAACCTCTCGGTCGGGCTGCCGCTCGATCTTGCGCTGATCCGCACCGACGAATGCCGCATCGCCATGCACCACTCGATCGACCAGCGCGACCCCTACTTCAGCATCGTCCGCAGCGAATGGGGCCAGGCCTTGCGTGATGCCTTCAACGCCTTGCCAAACCCTGACTGGTTGCGCAAGCCGGGCGCGACGAATCCGTCCTGAGCCTGTCGCCACCGGGCGACGCCGCGGGCGGGCGACCGTCGCAGGTGCCTGCTTAGGCCACTGATTAGCAAGGCATTCGCTTTCGGTGGAAAGCGTGATGTAGCCGGAAAAGTGTCACGGATTCACGACGCTCGTGAAGGCTATAGTCACCGTTCCCTCCAACGGACTGCGCCCATGTCATCGCGCTCGAAATCCAGGCATCACGACCAGGTCGAGATCGGGCGCGTCCGTCGCGTCGTCCGCTTTGGTTTCATCGAGTGGGACTGGCTCTCGTCGATCAAGCTGCCGGTTGGCACGCGGGTCCGGGTGATTGGCGGCAAGGGTTACGGCGGGCGCACCTTCTGCACTGCCTTGCGCGAAAAAGGCATCTGCGCGGACTGGCGCGTGCCGCGCGATCATGGCCTCCCCGGCTTCCATCGCAACGCCGTGGTGCTGGTCGGCCGCGTGCCGGAGATCGAGCACGCGCGCGGCCTGCTGCTCAGCGCGGGGGTTAGCGGCAAGGCGATCGAGGCGCTCGCGATCCGTATCAGCGAACTGGAGCTGGGCGAGTTCATTACCCTGCGTGGTTTCAGCGCCCACTTCACGCTGATCGCCAAGGCCGCACCCAAGCCCTTACCGATTTCAAGCGGTCAGACCACCGAGGCGCACGGCGCCTGAACCCCGCTGCCCCGTTGCGGCCTCCGCCTACGGGCTTGGGGCCGGCGCGGCAAGCGCCGCAGGCTTGCTGGCCTGGGTGGGGTCGTAGCCGAAGCGCCACGCCGCGTAGCCGCTGACCGTCAGCGGTACTAGCGGTGCGCCGGCGCCCGGTGGGGTCGGGGCGCCCACCATTGCTGGCCCGAGTGTGCGTTTCGGCGTGCGCATCGGTTCGCCGGGGGCGATGACCGCCACCCCCATGATGCCGCCGCCCGGTGCCGGTATCGGCGCCCATTCCGCGCGGCCGGTCAGCGGGTTGCGCGGAATGCGGCGCAGATGGCGCACGGTGTGCGGGAAGCGCGGGTCCTGCAGCAGATGTCGCAGCTCGCGCGGGTAGGTCGGCGCGCCCTTGGGGCTGGCTTCGTAGTAGCGCTTGAAGGCGCGGCTCAGTTCATCGCCTTGCGCTTGCAGTTCCGCCTCCTGGCTGCGCTGGGCCACGGTGGCGGCCAGTTCCATCGTCTTTGCCGATACCGCGCCAAGTATCGCCAGCAGGATCAGCAGGCCGATGTAGCTGAAGCCGCGCTGCTGCTTCATAGCTCGGAGAAGGCCCGTCCATCGCGGGTGGCGCCGCTGGCGCTGCTGTGCAGATCGTAGACGCCGCCGTGGCGCCCGCCTGGCGGGGCAACCAGTGTCCACGCGTTATTGCTCTCGCGCACCGGGTCGTAGGGCAGGTCGCGCAGGTAGCGCCGCTCGACCAGCGCCTCGAGTGATTCGGGGTAGCGGCCGCGGTCGGCGAGATGCTTGTCGATGGCGTCGCGGGTGGTGCGCAGGTTCTCCACCAGCACCCGCTCCCGCGCCAGCTCGGCACTGCCGAAATAGCGCGGCAAGGCCAGCGTGAGCAGCAACGCCACGATGGCCAGCACCACCAGCAGTTCGATCAGTGTGAAGCCTTGCTTGCGCGCCATGCTTACCATTCCGAGTAGGGCGTACCGTCGAGGCCGATGCCGGGCGACTGCGAAAACACGTCGAACACATCTTCACCGGCGCGCGGATGATCGGGCCCGCTCGCGTAGCTGCGGGTTGCCCAGGTGGCGGCTGGTTCGGCGTAGCTGTCGGGGTTGGTCGGGTCACGCGGGATGCGGCGCAGGAAGTAGATCTTGCCGCCCTTGGGCGTCTTGATGTCGGGCACGCCCTGCACCAGCACGTCGAGTGTCGGTGGATAGCCCGAAGCGCCGGCGCGCGGTGCGATGCGGCCATCGTCGCTGGCCTGTTTGTAGGCGTCGATCGCGTTGCGCAGCGTGCGCAGCGCGCTGCGCAGTTCGGCCTCGCGCGCGCGCTGCAGCGAGAGCTCGGCCACCGGCATCACCAGCGCGGCGAGCAGCGCCATGATGGCGAGCGTCACCAGCAACTCGATCAGCGTGAAGCCGGCCGTGCGGGCTTTCATCGTGCCGCTGCACCTTCACCGACAAGCGCGAAGCGGTACTCGCGCGCCGCCACGGCGGGTAGTTCGGCGGCGCTGGCGGGGGGCACGGCAAGCTGCGTGGCGCTACGCAGCGCAAGGCGGCCATCGCCATTGCGCGCAGCCGGCGCGACGGGTGTGGCGGGGGCTGGTGCTGGTGCCGCGGGCGCGGCCGTGGGGGCCGCTTGCGTGGCGGGTTGCGCCGGTTGTGTGGCGGCCGGGGCGCTGGGCGGCGGTGGCGGCACCACGCTGGCGCCGCTTGCCGGCGGCGGAATCTCGCCCAGGCTCAGCGCCTTGAGGCTGGCCTCGGTGCCGGCTTCGAACTCGGCATCGCGCGCCGCGGGCCGCTGTGCCGGGCGCACGATGCGCGGCGTGATCGAGAGCACCACTTCCGATTGGCGCGATTCGTCGGTCTGCGAGCCGAACAGCCGGCTCATGCCGGGAATGTCGCCAAGGCCCGGAATCCGCACGCCGCCGCTGCTCTGGCTATCGTCGATGAGGCCGGCGAGCACCTGGTTCTCACCATCGTGCAGGCGCAGCATGGTGTCAGCGTTGCGGGTGCCGAGCTGGTATAGCACGGTGCCGTCTTTCTGCTGGGTGCGGTCGATGATGTTGCTGACCTCCAGCGCCATCTTGATCGTGACTTCGCCATCGGGCGAGACGGTCGGTTCCACTTCGAGCTTGAGCCCTACGTCGAGGTAAGACACCGAACCGGCAACAAACCCGGTCGAGGTGGTGGTGTTGGTGACGCTGGGCACCTTCTGGCCGACCACGATCTTGGCCTTCTCGCGGTTGAGCACGCGGATGCGCGGATTGGCCAGCACGCGCACGTCCGACACGGTGCGGTTGGCGTTGATCGAGAGCGGGTCGATTGCCACGCCGATATCGCCGGTGCCCAGGTCGAGCAGATCCTTGAGCGTGAGCGACTTGCCGTTCGAGGCCAGCGGCGTCAGCGTCGCGCGGCCCGGATACTCGATGCCGAGTTTGAGGAATCGCGTGCGCTGTACTTCGAGGATCTCCACTTCGAGCATCACCTCGGGCGGCGCCTGGTCGTGCAGCAGGATCAGGCGTTCGGCCATGCGTAGCGCTTCGGGCGTGTCGCGCACGATCAGCATGTTCTGCTTTTCGTCCACCACCACATCGCGGGTTTTCAGGATCGTGCGCAGCGTGTTGGCCACGTTCTTCGCGTCGCCGTTGGCGAGCATGAAGGTCTTCACCGCAAGCGCCTGGTAGTCGCGCAGCTTCTGCGTGGTGGCCGGGTAGATCAGCACCGAGCTGGCGTCGAGCACCCGCTGTTCGAGCTGGTTGGTCAGCAGTGTCAGCGCGAGCGCGTTGGCCACGGTGCTGTTGCGCAGGAAGATCGTGGTGCGCTGGTCGCCGCGCACTTCGCGGTCGAGCACGAAGTTCAGGCCCGATGCGCGCGAGATCACCTCGAACACCTGGTTCAGTTGCGCGTCGCGGAACTCGATCGAGATCGGCTTGCGGAAGGCTTCCGAGAGCCGCTGCTCGCTCGCGCCGCGCGGCTGTGCACGGCGCTGCTCGATCTGGCCGTTCAGCTCCACCGCCGCCGGGTAGGCGGGGTTCTCGCTCAGCACGATGCGCAGCCGCGCCTGGGCACCATCCAGATCGCCCTGCGAGTACGCGCTCTGCGCTTCGGCAAGGTACTGCGCATGGCGGTTGTCGCGCTCCATCGCGCGCAGGCCGCGGATCGCGCGGGCGTTGTTCTCGTCGGCACGCAGCACGCGCATGAAGATCGGCGTTGCTTCGCCGCTGCGCCCGCCGGCCTGCGCCCGTTCGGCTTCGGCGAGCCACAGTGCCACCGCCTGATCGCGCGCCTTCAGGTAGCTCAGGCGGTATTCGGCGTTGTTCGGATCGGCGGCGATCGCGGCGCGGTATTGCTCCAGCGCGGCTTCGTACTGCTTCTGCTCGCTCAGCTCGATGCCGGCGCGAAACGCCTTCTGGCCGGCGCAGCCGGTCAGCAGTAAAGCCGCGAGCAAGGCGCTTGCGGCAAGACGGGGGAATCTAGTCATTGAAATCGGCACCAATCGCCAGCGTCTGGCGTTGCTTGTTCGGGACATATTCAAGTTCCATCACCGGCGGGCGGATGCTGAGCACCCGCCAATCGGCATCGAGCCGTTCGCCGGCATGGGCGATCAGGCTCGCGTCGCCCATCGCAAGAAACACTTCCCACTGCCCGCCCGCGAGCTGTTTGCCGATCACGCGGTAAGGCGGGCTCGGCGTGGCAGGTGCCGGCGGGGCAAGGGGTTCGGGTGGTGGTGGCGGGGGTGCCGGTGGCCGCACCGAGCCGAAGAAACCATCCGGGCTGCTGCCGTAGCCGCTGCGCGGGGCAATCGGGAGGATCGGCGTGTCGGGGCTCGCTGGGCTGCGTGCCGCTTGGGCCGCGGCGTGCGTGCGGGGGGCGGCTTCGACGACCGCCTGTGCCGCGCTGCCGGGGCCGCTGCGGTCCGCTATCACCAGGATCGCGAGGATCAGGAAGATCGCGGGCAGGATCAGACGACGCTGTGCCGGCTTCATTCGGCGGCCTCCAGCAAGAGCACGAAGGCCAGTTGGGCTTCCACCTGATCCTGCGCTGCGCTTTCGCGCTGCAGTTCGATCTTTTCGAGCGCGAGGCCGGGGTACTGTTCAAGCAGGCTGAAGGCAAAGCGGCGGATCACAGCGGGCTGCCCGCTCACCGGCAGGCTCAGTTCAAAGCGCGAGAAGCCGGCCGCGGTGGGCGCGTTGCTGCGGTAGTCCACCCGCGTGGTCTGCAAGCCCGCATCGGCCGCGGCACGCCACAGCGCTCGCGCGACGTCGGACTTCTCGGCCTCGGGGCGCAGCACCGCACGGAAGGCGGCCAGCGGGTCTTGCGGCGCCGGCGCTGCGATTGCCGCGGGTTGCGCAATGCGTGCCTGCAACTGATCGCGCTCGCGCGCTTGCGCAGGCAGCACGAGCGCCGCGAACCAGACGATGCCGCCGAGCAGCAAGCTGCCGATCAGCAAGGGCAGCGCATGGCGCGCGAGCGCCAGTTCCAGCGCAAGGCGAAGCTGCTGCGCGCTCATGGCCGCCACTCCAGATCGAAGGCTGCCTGCACGCGCGCAGGCGAATCGAGCCGTACCTGGCTGACCGGCCGCAGCCGCACGAACACCGCCTGCTTGCCCAGCGCATCGGCGAAGTCGAACAGCGCGTCGGCGCGCTCGCTTTCGGCTACGACGCGCAGGTTGCGCTGGCGTGCGCGCGGCTCGATGCGCAGCAGGGCCACATCGGCTGGCCGCGCGGCATCCAGCGCGTCGAGCAGGGCCGGCCAGGGCAGGTTCAGCTGCGTAATCGCGGCATTCACCAACTCGGCCTGTTCGGGCGTGGGCTGCGGGAACTGCACACGCGGCGCGGCCGGCGTGCTGCTGGCAAGCTGCTGCGCGCGTAGCACGGCGAGCGCGGATTCGCGCTGCTTTGCCAGCTGCCCCAGCGCGCCGAGGATGATCGCGAGCACCAGCAGGCCCAGCAGGGCCGGCGCGGCGATGCGCCAGCGCGCGGCGGGGGCGAAGTCGATCCGCACGCGGCTCATGCCATGCCCCCACGCGCGGCGGCCGGCGGCAGCGCGGCGCCGACGACCGGGCTGCCGTCGGCGAGCCGTGCCGGCGCCGCGCTGTCGCCGAACAGCCAGACCGGCGTGCCCGCCGCATGGGCGGATTGCAGCGCGGTTTCGCGATCCAGGCAGGCCGCCAGTGAATCTTCGCCAAGCCGGGTCGAGCGCACGCCCACGCAGCTGCCGTGCGCGAACAGCCCCACCGTCAGCGCGTCGCCGTCGCTGCTGGCGAGCCAGTGCGGCGCGCGTGCGGCGC
This sequence comes from Niveibacterium sp. 24ML, assembly GCF_026586805.1. Lineage (GTDB taxonomy): Bacteria > Pseudomonadota > Gammaproteobacteria > Burkholderiales > Rhodocyclaceae > Niveibacterium. Next base: position 116,013 of record NZ_JAPFHA010000005.1, read on the forward strand.
CAAGCGGGCGCTGGCTGCACCACACCCACAACGGCTGCAGGCTGTGCAGGCGCCGCCGTGCATCGGCAAGGCCGGCGCGGATTGCGGCGGCGCGCTCCTGCCGCAGGCCGCAAACCAGATCAGTGCTGCCCAGCAGGGCGCCGTCGCTTTGCAGCAGCCAGTCCGCCGGGTCATCGCCGAAGGCGGCGCCAAAGCGCGCCGCGATGCTTGCTTGCAACTCGGCACGGCCACGCGTGCCGGCCAGCCGCGGCAGCACCAGGTAGCGGCAATGCGCATCGCTGAGCACGCCTTCGATGCCGCGCCAGCGTGGCTGGGTTTGCGCAAGGGCTGCGCAGGCCGCGCGCAGCGATGCGGCATCGCTGAAGGCGGCGTGCTGGCGGCTGCCATCGGCGCCGCAAAGGCTGACGGCGTCGCGCCCGATCCAGAGTTGTGCGCGTGGCGCAATGAGCGGCGACTTCATGCTTCGTCCTGCAAGGTGACGCGCAGCACTTCCTGCAGCGTGGTAGCGCCGCTGAGCGCCAGCGCGAGGGCGGCGTCGCGCAGGCTGCGCGTGCCGCCCCGCGTGGCGGCGGCCTTCACCGAGCTGATCGGCGCGCGTGCGAGGATGGCCTCGCGCAGCGGATCGGTGAGGGTGAGGATTTCGGCGATCGCGCGCCGCCCGCGGTAGCCGGTGCCACGGCAATCACCACAGCCGCGGCCACGGCGGAAGCGGTGCGTGCGCCAGGCATCGGGCGCGAAGCCCATGGCGCGCCGCTCGGCTTCGTCCGGCAGGTAGTCGACCGCGCAGTGCTCGCACACCGCGCGCAGCAGGCGCTGCGCCCAGATGCCGTTGAGCGCCGAAACCAGCGCGTGCGGATCAACGCCCATGTGGGCGAAGCGCGAGAACACGTCGAACACGCTGTTGGCGTGTACCGTCGATAGCACAAGGTGGCCGGTGAGGGCGGACTGCACCGCGATCTCGGCGGTTTCGGCGTCGCGGATTTCGCCCACCATGATGGTGTCCGGGTCGTGGCGCAGGATCGAGCGCAGGCCGCGCGCGAACGAGAGGCCCTTCTTCTCGTTCACCGGAATCTGCAGCACGCCGGGCAGTTCGTACTCGACCGGGTCTTCGATGGTGACGATCTTCTCGCGCCCGGTGCGGGTTTCGGAGATCGCCGCGTAGAGCGAGGTGGTCTTGCCGCTGCCGGTGGGGCCGGTCACCAGCAACATGCCGTAGGGCAGGGCGGCGAGGCGCCGGATGCGCGCCAGGGGGTCGGCCTCGAAGCCGAGCAGATCGAGCGTCAGTGCGCTGCCTTCGGGCACCAGCTGGCGCTTGTCGAGGATGCGCAGCACTGCGTCTTCACCGTGGATGCTGGGCATCACCGAAACGCGCAGATCGGTGGTGCGGCCACCGGTCGAGACGCGGAAGCGCCCGTCCTGCGGCAGGCGGCGCTCGGCGATGTCCAGTTCGGCGAGCACCTTGATGCGTGAGATTGCCTGCTCGGCGACGTTGCGGCCGGCGATGCGGGTGGCGACGTCGAGCACACCGTCGATGCGGTACTTCACTTCCATGCCCGCGGGGCCGCATTCGAAGTGGATGTCGCTGGCGCCGGCGCGCAGCGCGTCGTACAGCGTGGAGTTCACCAGCCGCACCACCGGTGAGCCGTCTTCGCTGATCGAGACCAGCGAGAGCTCTTCGCCGCGCGAATCGTGTTCGCCTGCGCTCTCGCCCTGGGCGCCGCTGTCGAGCGCGCGCGCTGCCGATTCAGCGGTGCCGAGCAGTGCCCGCAGATCGCTGACCGCCGCCAGGGCAAAGCGCACCGGTTGCGGATAGCGCGCCTCGATCCAGTTGAGCAGTGCGGTGTCGTAGGGGTCGCCGACGACCACGAAGGCGGCGCCATCGCGCCGCAGTTCAACGCAGCCGCGTGCCAGCGCGCGTGAGAGCGCGATGGTGTCGAAGTCCATCACGCCGGCCAGCAACTGTTCGCTGTCGAAGTAGGGCAGATGCAGCGCATCGGCCACGCAGCGGGCGGTGTCGTGCGCATCGCGTTCAAGCACCTCGGCAAGTGCTTCGAGCAGCGGCTGGCCGCTCGCGGCGGCCCGCTGGCGTGCCTCGCGCAGGGCGTCGGCGTGTAGCGGCGGCAGCGGCGCGCGCGCGTTCATTGCAGGCTCCCGGCGAGGTCGAAGATCGGCAGGTAGAGCAGCACCACGATGACGCCAACGGTGACGCCGATCGCGGCCATCAGCAGCGGCTCGAAGAGACGCGAGAAGCGGTCGATCCAGCGGCCCAGTTCGGCATCGTGGTGGCGCGCGGCGCGGATGAACATTTCGCCCAGGCGTGCGCTGCGTTCGCCGGCGCGCAGCAGGCGCAGCGCCACCGGTGTCACCAGGCTGGCGGCCGCCAGCGCGTCGGTTACCGATTCGCCGCGCCGCAGGGCGGCGCTCACGGTGCGCAGGCGCGGCAGCATGGCGGGCGTGGCGACGCCTTCGGCGAGCGCCAGCGCCTGCAAGGCCGGCAGGCCCCCGTTGAGGAGGGTGCCGAGCGCGAGGTAGAGCTGCGCGATGCGGAAGCGTTCGATGCGTGGGCCGACGCCGGGCAGGTGGCGCAGCGCGGCTTCCAGTTGCCCCTGCTGCCAGGCGCGGCGCAGCAGATAGCCACCGCCGATCAGCAGCAGGAGCAGTGCGCCGATAACCCCTGCGGCATGGGTGGCGAGGAACTCGCCGATGTCGAGCATCACGCGCGAGAGCAGCGGCAGCTTGTTTGCGCTGCCGCGATACACGGTGGCGAACTTGGGCACCACGTAGCCCAGCAGGAAGAGGCTCACCGCGCCGCCAACGCCGAGCAGCACCATCGGGTAGATCAGCGCGCCGCTGATGCGCTGGCGCAGGGCATCGAAGCGGTTGCGGTATTCGAGATAGCGGCTGAGCGCATCCTGCAGGTGGCTGGTGCGCTCGGCGGCACGCACCAAGCCGATGAAGAGCGGCGGAAAGTCTTCGTCGGCCGCAGCGAGCGCTTGCGAGAAGGACTGCCCTTCGCGCAGCCGCGCCAGCAGCGCGCGAGTGACCCGCTGTGATTCGCCGTGGCCGCCGCGGGCGTCGAGCGCTTCGATGGCTTCGGCCAGCTCCAGCCCGGCGTCGAGCAGTTCGATCAGCTCTTGCGCGAACAGGCTCAGATCGAAGCGGCTGCCGCGCCGGCCGCTGGCGCGGGTGACGGTGAGCGCGGTGAGCTGACGCGCTGCGAGCAGGCGGCGTGCTTCGCCTTCGTCGAGCGCGTCGACGATCAGTGTCTGGACCTGGTCGGCCCCCAGGGCGCGCACCTCAAAACGCATCGGCTGCGCGCTCAGGGGGCAATGATGTCGGCGTCGTCGCCGCTGCCGCCGGGTACGCCGTCGCGGCCGAGCGAGAGGATGTCGTATTCCCCGCGGGTGCCGGGCTTGCGGTACTGGTAGGCATGGCCCCAGGGGTCGACCGGGATGTCCTTGAGCAGGTAGGGGCCGTTCCAGCGCTTGAGCCCGGCCGGTGCGGTGCGCAGGGCTTGCAGGCCCTGCGCGGCGTCCGGGTAGCTGCCGACGTCGAGGCGGTAGGCATCGAGCGCGCGCGAGAAGGATTCGATCTGCGCCTTCGCGGTGGTGATCTCGGACTTGCTGACATGGCCGAACACGCGCGGCCCGACCAGCGCGGCGAGCATGCCGATGATGGCGACGACGACAAGCAGTTCGAGCAGGGTGAAACCGTGTTGTTCGGGGTGAGCCTGGGTCTTCTTCATGTTGCGGTGATTCCGGTGAGCCGTTTGCGCAACGGGCGGCGACCCGCTGCGCAAACGGCACCGCCTGCGGGGCGGTGCCGTTGCGGGCTGCTTGCGCAGCCCGTTTGCTGCATCAGAACTTGAAGTTGCCGTCGGCGCGATCGATCACGGCGCTGCAGCTTGCAGGCGTGCTCAGTTCGCGGTTGCCGGAACTCGTCGTCTGGTTGCTCTCCCACACTGCGGTTGAGCCGTTCCACTTCACATACTTGTACTGCACCGCGGTGCTCACCGGCAAGGTTGTTGTGCCACTCCAGGGGACGTTGGCACCCGAGCCCTGGATCGCCAGCAGGTAGCCCGAAGCCGGCGTCCAGTTGCCCAGCGCCGTCTGGTTGCCGACGACGTAGAGGTTCTGGCCGGTGACGGTGGCCGCGTTGGCGATGGTGAACTTCACCTGGCAGGCGGTCGCCGCCGGTGTCGTGACCGACAAGGCGGTGCTGGCGGCCGAGGTGTTACCGACGGCATCGTAGGCCCGTACCGTGTAGCTGTAGGCGGTGTTGGGCGAAACGGTGGTGTCGGTGTAGCTCGTGGTGGCGGTGCTGCCCACCTTCACGCCGGCGCGCAGCACGTCGTACCCGGTGACGCCGACGTTATCCGTCGACGCCGTCCAGGAGAGCGACACGCTGGTCGGCGTGGCGGCGGTCTTGGTCAACGCGGTCGGTACCGTCGGCGGTGTGACGTCGCCGCCGCTGCAGGGGTTGGTCTTGGTGACCACACCCGCGTTGATGGCCGAGATGCCGCTGGTGAGCGCGTAGTTGTTGCCGCCGTTGTTATCCCAGGTGCCGGCGCCGTTGTTGAACACTGCGGCGAGGCTTGTGGCCGCACCCAGCGAAACGGTTTGCATCTTCCAGCCGGTACAGGCCGGATCCATCGCCACGCCGGGTACCGCCGTCCAGCTGCCGCCGGTGGGGGCGTAGTGGACGTTGGTGCTGGCCCAGCCGCTCGGGATCTTGTGATAGATCGTCGCGGTGTTGCCGCCCGAGGTCGTCACCGACAGCGCCGTGCTGGCCGCCGAGGTGTTGCCGACCGCATCCTGCGCCTTGATCGTGTAGCTGTAGGTGGTGCCGCCCACAAGGCCGGAGTCGGTGTAGCTGGTGGCTGCGGTGGTGGCGATCTGCGTGCCGTTGCGCAGCACCAGGTAGGTGGCGACGCCGACGTTGTCGGTCGATGCCGTCCAGCTGACCGTGGCGCCGGTGGTCGTGATGTTCGACGGCGTCAGACCGCTCGGCACCGTGGGTGCCTGCGTGTCGGTCATCGCCGGTGTCGTCACGCTCACCGTTGCGCTGTCGCCCGACTTGTTGCCCGCGGCATCGTAGGCCTGCACCTTGTAGGTGTAGGTGGTCGATGCGGCGAGGCCATTGTCGGTGAAGCCGGTGCCGGTGGTCACGTTACCCACCTGCACGCCGCCACGGAACACGTAGTAGCCCATCACGCCGACGTTGTCAGTCGATGCCGTCCAGGTGACGCGCACGCTGTTGGCATCGATCGGTGTGGCGGTGATGCCGGTCGGTACCGTGGGCGCTTGCGTATCCGGCACGCAGGGGCTGGTGCCGCTGGTGACGCCACCGTTCTCGACCACCTGGATGCCGGTACCGAGGCTGTAGTTCTTGCCGGCGTTGTTGTCCCAGGTGCCCGATCCGTTGTTGAACGCAGCGGTGAGGCCGGCTGCACTGCCAAGGTTGGCGGTGTAGACCTTCCAGCCGGTACATGCAGCCGCCATCGTGACGCCCGGTACGGCCGTCCAGGTGCCGCCGATCGGCGAGTAGTGCAGGTTGGCCACCGTCCAGCTTGCTGCCGGCTTGTAGTAAACCGTGGCAACGTTGCCGGCCTGCGTGGTTACCGAGCCCGCAGCGCTGGCGGGGCCAATGTTGCCGGCCGCATCCACGGCCTTGACCGTGTAGCTGTAGGTGGTCGAAGGCATCAGCGCGCTGTCGTTGTAGCTGGTGCCGGAGCTGGTGCCCACCTGCACACCGCCACGGAACACCTGATACTGGGCCACGCCGTAGTTGTCGGTCGCCGCCGGCCAGCTGATGGTTGCCGAGCTGGCCGTCAGGTTCGAGCCAACCGGGGTGCCTGGCGCGGTCGGGGCGATCGTATCCGGCACCTTGGTCGTCACCGACATGCTGCCGCTCTTGGCCGACTGGTTGCCGGCGGCATCCACCGCGAGCACCTGATAGCTGTAGGCGGTGGAAGCGGTGAGGCCGCTGTCGGTGTAGCTGGCAGTTGCACTGGTGCCGACCATCACGCCATCGCGGAAGACCTGATAGCCGGTCACGCCGACGTTGTCGGTCGACGCGGCCCAGCTCAGCTTGACGCTGCGGTCGGTGGTGGTGCCGGCGGCCGGCGTGCCCGGGGTGGTGGGCGCAGTGCTGTCGATGACCAGGAAGGGGTAGACGCCCGGCACGCTGCCGTTCACATCTTCGACATAGCCGGACCCGGTTGCGCTGGGCGAGTAGGTGCCGGCGCCAACGTAGACCTGCTGGATCTCGGACTTGGTGACGTTGCCCTTCGCGTCGGTCATCTCGACGTAGTAGTCGAGCAACTGGTCGCGGTACTCAGTGAGGTAGGTGTAGTAGAGGTTGCCGATCTCCTGCGCGGGCACCACGGCCAGGGTGTCTTGCGTGGTCTTGTTCCAGGCCACGCCGTTCATCACCGGCTTGAGGTCGCGCATCTGCATCGTGTAGGACTTCCACGCGCCGACGTTGGCGGGGGTGATCGAGAGCCCGGGCTTGCCGACCATCGCCGCCGGGTCATAAACCTTGTAGGTGTCGTCGGTGGCGTCAATCGTCTTCTTGGTGTGCGGGCGCACCATCACCTTCGCGCTGGCTACGCCCGAAACGTCGTAGCCATAGGTGTAGATCGCGAAGTCCTTGCTGTAGTGCTGGACGGTGTAGCCCTCGGCCTTGGAACCGTTCACCGAACCCGGGTTGTACGGATAGCGCTGCGGCCACCACAGCGAGGGGCCGGTCTTGTCCTTGGCCAGATTGGTGGTGACGTAGGGCTTGGAGAAGGCGAGCGAGTTGTTGAACGCAAGCGTCGGCTTGACGCTGTCGTCCTTGTTTTCGTCGTAGTAACCGAAGCCCGAATCCATGGCCGGCAGCAGGAAGTACCAGGCGAGCTCAGCCGGGTTGGCGCCGCCTGCGTAGTCCTTGCTCGCGTCGCCCTTGACCGGGTAGGACATCATCCACGGGTTGAGCTGGTTGCCCGCGTGGGTCACTTCCTTGTCGAGTGCGGTGGTCGGCGACCAGTAGCTCGGGTGTGCATCAAGCCAGATCTGCTCAGCCGTCTTGGCGTAGTTCTGGGCTGCCTGCAGCAGTGCAAAGTTACGCTCCAGGTAGTGCCAGCCGTGTTCGAGCGAGACGGTCGCGCCTTCCGGATTGCCCTTGAGATCCTTCTTCGGCGCCAGGTTCATTCCGGTGGCGGTGTTGAAGCTGGCGAACTGCCCGGCCCAGATCATCGGTGGCAGGTGCCAGTGATACCAGGTCGGGTCCGAAGATGAATCGCGGGTATCGACCCAGGAGCCATCCTGCACATGCGCGATGTCGCTGGCCGGAATTGGGAAGGCCTTGAGGTACTCGTCGATCCCGAGGCAGTAACCGTTGCCCGCGCAGGTGGTGCTGTAGCCCGACTGCCAGGTGTTGATCGATCCGGCACGGCCGTCACCGTTGTCGCCGTCGTGCGCGATCACGAAGAATTGGCGCGGTTCGAGCGCGGCGTAGGGCGTCAGCTCGTCAACCGAGATCTGCCCTTCCCAACCTTCTTCCCAGGAGCCGTTCTGGCTCACCGGAATGCCGGCGACTTGCGTGACAGCGCCGCTTGCCGGGTCGACGTGGCGCACGTTGTGCGGGGTCGAGGCAAACGGGAACTTGTTGACGATCACCTGTTTCTCGTGCGCCATGCCGTTGGCAACCCAGGTGCCGGTGGTCGAGGTGTTGCGCAGGTCGGCACGGTTTGGCGGCGAAACCAGGGTGTCGCCGGTCGCGTCAAAGCGCGCGTACGGGTAGTCCTTCAGCGTGCGCGAGAAGTGGTTGTTGCCGAGCACCGACCACTGCACGCCCAGCTTGGCCAGCGTCGGGATCAGGCGATCCGAGAAACCCAGCTCGGTCGGGAAGAAGCCCTTCGAGGACTTGTAGCTGCCGCCCAGGAAGTAGGACTGCGCCTGGGTGACGTTCTGGAAAATCAGGTCCTTGAGGAAGTAGTCCGGCCCCACCAGCGGCCCCATCGTGTGGTGGCCGGTGAAGTGGATCAGATCCAGCGTGCGGTTGTTGTTCGTCGTCTTGAGGCCGTCGTAGGTGTTCTTCCACGCCGTGCCCCAGCTCGGGTTGTTGTAGCGCGCAATGTTGTTGAGCTCGTTGAGGCTCTGCACGTTGTTGATCACCGCGCCCGACATCGTGACGTGAATCTGCCCCTTGCCGCCACCGAAGCCCTGCAGCTCATTGGCCACCTGCATCGGCCAGCCCATGTAGGCGCCCGACTTGGCATCCTGGTCGTAGTACTTGTTACTTTCCAGCGCGTCGTGCGGCATGATGCCGCCGCCCTGCGATGCCGGCAGGAAGTAGCTGTAGCCGGCGGGAGGGCTCTTCTTGAGGTTGATCACCTCGCCGTCGTAGGTGTAGCGCACCGGCGAACCGATCGCGGTGCTGTTGTACTTCGCCGCCACATCGACCGCGTAGAACGGCCAGAAATTCGGCATATGGTTGTGATACACGTGCGCGGCAGGAATGCCGGCCTCCACCTCTGCCACCGTCAGCCCGGTCGCGAACAGCGTCGCGACGCACAGGGCAAGTGGCTTCATGCGAAAACGCATGGTCTTCTCCTCTGGAACCTTCTGTTGTTTTGGGCCTGCTCCGCGGGTGCGACGGGTGCTGCCCCGGTCCGTTCGATGCGGCCGGCGAGTAGGGTTGAGGGGCCTTGCGGGGGCGCGCTGCGCTGCTGGAGCAGGGGGCAAACGGAAAGCGCGTGCAAGGCGGCACTGCGCCGCTCGCAGCGCGAGCGGACAAAGGCGGACATGGGCTTGGCGGCGGCCGCGGCGCTAGCGCGGCGGCATCGGGCGCAGGGTTCGGGCGAGCATTGGCCGCGGCGGCGAAGCCGGGCGTGACGACGGAAGTGGGCAGTCGAGCGCTGCGCGCGCGCATCTGAGCTTCATGCTGAAGACTCCATGGATCAATCCTGGACCATTGCCGGAGAAGCCCTACCACGACGCGCAATCCGACCCGGGAGGGTCGGCACGTGGATCCGCAACGGAAGTGCCGGGTACCTTGATGGCACCTCGAATGTGTAGATAACAGTTAATCAGTGGATTTGTAAAATTTCAAGAAAATCTCATGTTGCATTGCGGTGCAATATCGGTGTGAAATAAGTCACAACCAACAGCAAAGCCAAGCGGATGTAAGATGGTGCGCTGCAGCAAATTTGTTGCAAAAACTAATTGCCCGATAAACAAAACTGCATCGCAGCGTGTCCGCGATGCATCAGTTCGCCACCTCGGCGCCGATAAACAGACCAGGACACTCTGCCGCCCCCAGGCCCAGAATGGATTCACAGAGCACCCCCCTCGCGCCGGATCCCGAACTGCTTGCCGCCGAAGCGCTCTACTTCGAGGGCCGGCTGGACGAGGCGATCACATGCCTGGAGGCAGCAGCCGATCGCGCGCAAGGCGCCGGCGATCTGCGCGGCGCGGCGCGCCGTGCCGCGCGCCGAGGGCGCTATCTGGGCGTGCGCAACCGCAATGTCGACGCCTTGCTCGGCATGGTGGGTGCGGCGGTGCTGGCGCACCGGAGCGCCGACCCGGTGGCGATGGCGGAACTGCGCCAGGCGATGGGCCTGGTCCTTGCGATCCTCGGCCTCAAGCCGCTGGCGCGCGCGGCCAACGCCGCGGCGATACGTGATTTCGCAGCGCAGGGCGACACCGAGGCGGTCCTTCGCTCGCGCCTCGATTTCAGCTTCGTGCTGGGGATGTGCGGCGAGTTTGAGGCCTGCTGTGAGCTTGCCGAGCCCCTGCTGGCCGAATTCGTCAGCCGGGGCGACCTGATCCCGGCCATCGCGACGGCCAACAACCACGCGTCTGCGCTGGTCGAGCTCGGCCGCTTCGATGCCGCGCAGGATTTGCTCGCGCCCTGGATTGCCCATGACGCCGTGCCCAGCCACCACAAGCTGCGCTGCTACGAAACCCTGCTGACGGTGGCGCTCGCGGCGCGCCAGTTCGACGAGGCACGCTTCGTCGCCGGCGTGCTGGCGCGCGGCGCGGCAGAAACACGGCCGGATCTCGCGCACCGCTCGGCGCGCTTCTTCCAGGCCCGCATTGCGTGGGCAGAAGGCGACGGGCGCCGCGCGCTCGAACTGCTGCGTGACGTGCTGCAAGACCCCGCCACCCTGCGGCAGGACTGGTTGCAGAAGGCGTCCGACCTGCTCATCGACATCGCGCGCGACCAGCAAGACCTGATGCTGCAGGCGCAGGGGTACCGCCACCTGATGGCGCTCTCCGACAATCGCGCGCAGGCAGATCGGCGTGTCACCGAGGCGCTGATCCGCCGCGACTGCGCCTGGGCCTTTGACCCCGCGCGTGCCAGCGCCACCGCGCTGCCCGATGCGCCTGCGGTGAGCGAGGTCTGGCTTACCTACCACCGTGGCGGCGATCCGCAGCGCGCCTTCGCGCTGGCGGAAGCGGCCCGAGCCGATGCGCTCGCCGCCGGCGAGCGGATCATCGCCGCCCGGCTGCTCGGCCTGATGGCGCGCCTGGGTGGCTTGCTCGGGCGCGGCGAAGCGGCGCTGGGCTGGGCGGTGCAGGCGGTGTGCGAGGCAGCGGATCTGCCCGATCTGCGCCTGGAAATGGAGCTGCGCCGCTCACTCGCGGTGTGCCTGGGTTCGCTTGGCCTGATCGATGCGGGGCTTGCCGTGCTTGCCTGCGCGGCGCACAACAGCGAAGCGCTGGGCGGCGAGGGCGGCCACTGGATTGCGCTCGATCAACTCTTCCTGCTCGCTAGCGGCGGGCGGCACGCGGCGGCCTGCGAGCTGGCCGGCCCGCTCACCGGGCAACTGGCCGCCGCCGGCGAATGGGTGCCGGCGCTGCTGGCCGCCAACAACCATGCCTGCTCATTGTCGGAACTCGGGCGCAATGACGAAGCTGGTGCCTTGCTGCAAACCTGGCTGGCGCGCAGTGAAGTGCCCGAATCGCGCAAGGCGCGCGCACGCGACAGCCTGATCGATGTCCTGCTGGCCAACGCGCAGTACGACGAGGTGGATGCCCTGCTCGAGGCCGCTGAACGCGAATCGAATCCTGAGCGCGGCCTGCTCGGCCCGCTCGGCATCACCCTGCACCGGGGCCGCCTTGCCTGGCTGCGGGGCGATTCCGCGCAAGCCCTGCAAAGCCTGCGCAGCGTCATCGACAACCCGGCGGCGCTGCGCGAAGACTGGTTGCGCAAGGCAAGCACCGTGCTGATCGCGATCGCCAGCGAAACCAACGACTACGCCTTGCAGGACGCCGCCTGGCAAAGGCTGATCGGCATCAACCGCGCCCGCGCCGAACGTGACCGGCGCATCACTGCGCTGATCCTGCGCCAGCAATTTGCCTGGGTGTTCGAGGACGCCGACGCGCTCAGCGGCTGACGCGTGAGGTGCCGCCGCTCGAGAGCAGGCGCACCTTGTCGCCCACCTTGAAGTCGTCCTGCTCGGAGACCGCCTGCACCACCGCAATGGTTTCGCCGCGCGCCATCCGCAGCGTGATCTCCACCGCCTGCGAGCGTGTGGCGGCCTCTTCGACCGTCGAACCGACGATGCCACCCGCCACCGCGCCGACCACGGCCGCGATGTCCGCACCCTTGCCCTGGCCGACCGCGCTGCCGGCAATGCCGCCGATGGCCGCGCCGGCGATCGTGCCGATCGGTGTCTTGGTGCCTTCGAGCACCACCGGGCGCAGGGCGACGATCTCGCCGTATTCCACCGTCTGCACCTTGCGTGCTTCCTCACGCGAGTAACTGTCGCCCGAGAGCGTGGACATGCAGGCGCTCAAACTCAGGCAGAGGGCGCTGGCGAGAACGAGGCTGTGAAGTTTCATGACTGACTCCTGATTGGGCCCCGGCGCGGCCGGCCTGCCGGGTGTGATGCTGCCTTAACGCGCCAGCCGGGCAGGTGGCTGACAGGCGCCATGTCGCCGCAGCCGCCCACGCAGCGCGAATTTGCGCGTCTCTTCCAGCACGAACAGCAGGGCTGCGGCGCCGGCGAAGACCAGCCACAGCCAGGCCGGCAGGGCGGTCGTGCCGAACAGCAATTGCCCCGCCGGGGTGTAGACGATGAGCGCCAGCAAGCCCAGCTCGCAGACCAGGCCGACGAGCAGCAGCGGGTTCTTGCGCAGCGGCAGGCGCCAACTGGCCGCGAGCGGATCGCGGCAGACAAACAGATTCGCCACCTGCGCCGCTACGATGGCGGCGAGGCAGGCGGTGGTGGCGCTGAGGTAGAGCGGATCATGCCGCGCCAGCGATTGGCCCCACTGCCAGCCGCCCAGGTGCAGCACGAGGAAGAACGCGGCCATCGATACCGCGCCCTGGATCATGCCCAGCCACAGGTAGGCACGCAGCAGCACCGGCCACGAGAGCAGGCGTTCGCCCCGGCGCCGCGGCGGCTGGCGCATCACGTCCTCGCGCGGCGGCTCGGCCCCCAGTGCCAGCGCGGGGACAAGATCGGTGCCAAGGTCGACGGCGAGGATCTGGATCACCGTGAGCGGCAAGGGAATGCGCAGCAGCACGAAGGCCAGGTAGGGGACGACTTCCGGGATGTTGGAGGTGAGGATGTAGGTGAGGAACTTGCGCAGGTTCTCGAACACCGCACGGCCTTCCTCGACCGCGTTGACGATGCTGCCGAAGTGGTCGTCCAGCAGCACCAGATCGGCCGCCTCCTTGGCGACATCGGTGCCGCTCAGGCCCATTGCGATGCCGATGTCGGCCGTCTTGAGCGCCGGCGCGTCGTTCACGCCGTCGCCGGTAACGGCAACGATCTCGCCCTTGCGTTGCAGTGCCTGCACCACCAGCATCTTCTGTTCGGCGCTGACGCGGGCGAACAGCACCTCGGGTGCGTCGAGCGCCAGTTGCAACTGCGCCGGCGTCATTTTCCGCACCGCGTCGCCGCGCAGCACGCTGGGCGACGCGCCGCGTACCAGACCGATCTGGCGCGCAATGGCCAGCGCGGTGCCGGGGTGGTCGCCGGTGATCATGATCACGCGGATGCCGGCCCCATGGCAGCGCGCCACCGCTTCGGCCACGTCGGCGCGTGGCGGGTCTTCAAGGCCGATCAGGCCGTACAGGCACAGGCCCGCTTCGGCAATTGGCTCGCCGGCCTTGAAGTGGCGGCCGGCGCAGGCCAGCACGCGCAAGCCGGCGGTGGCCATGGCGTCCTGCTCGCGGGCGAAGTGCGCGCGCGCGTGCGCGTCGAGCGCCACCTCGCCGGCACTCGTCCAGCGTGTGGCACAGCACGGCAGCACCGATTCGGGCGCGCCCTTGCACAGCAGCAGGCTGCCCTCGGCGCTGGCCAGCATCACCGACATGCGGCGGCGGTCGGCGTCGAAGGGCAACTCGCCGGTGCGCGGCGCCAGCGCTGGCTTGCCACCGAAGGCCCAGAGCGCCAGTTCCATCGAATCGCCGCTTGCGCCGGTGGGCGGAAAGCGCAGATCGTGGCACTGCCCGGCGACCTCACGCAGCGCGGCGGGCGCTGTGTCGACGCCCTGCCAGACGTGCCAGCGCGCCACCTTCATGCGGTTCTCGGTCAGGGTGCCGGTCTTGTCGGAGCAGATCACGGTGGTCGAACCCAGTGCTTCGACCGCCGGCAGGTGCCGGACCAGCGCGTTGCGTTTGGCCATGCGTTGGGTGGCCATCGCCAGCGACAAGGTGACGGTGGGCAGGAGCCCCTCCGGCACGTTGGCGACGATCACGCCGATCGCGAACATGAAGGTGTCCCAGAAGGGCAGCCCGACCGCGTGGCCGATCAGGAAGAACACCACGCCAAGCCCGCTGGCGATCAGCGCGACGATGCGCGAAACGTGGCGGATCTCGCGCTGCAGCGGCGATTCCACCTCGCCGGCGGTTTGCGTCAGGTGCGCGATGCGCCCGAACTCGGTGTGCATGCCGGTCGCAAACACCAGTGCCGTGGCGCGGCCAGAGACCACCAGGGTGCCGGCGCGCAGCAGGTTGCGCGCGGCCTGCACGTCCGGCTCGCTCGCCGCTTCGGCCACGCCGGCACGCGCGTAGGCCTCGCCGGTGAGGGTCGCGAGATTCACCCGGATGCCGGTGCTTTCAAGAATGCGGCAGTCGGCTGGCACGCGATCGCCTTCAGCGATCAGCACGATGTCGCCCGGCACCAGCGCAACGGCCTCGATGGTCTGCTCGATGCCGTCGCGAATCACGATCACCTGCTGCGGCAACAGCCCGCGCAAGGCGGCCAATGCGCGTTCGGCGCGCCAGCTTTGCCAGAACGAAAAAACGCCGTTGATGAGGATGACGCCAAGGATGGCCAGCGCCAGCGCGTGCATGCCTTCGCCGGGTTGGTAGTAATCGGCCAGCAGTGCGAGCGCCGCGCCGATCCACAGAATCAGCGCGAAGAAGTGGGTGAACTCGCGCAGGAACACCAGCCACACGGATTCACGCCGCGCGGCCTCAACCTGGTTGGCACCGTATTCGGCGGTGCGGCGCGCAACGTCCGCGGCCGACAAGCCCTGCGGCGAGCTGCGCAGGCTCGCGAGTGCGGCTTCCGGAGTCAGGTGGGCGATGTGTGTCATCTCGTGCGCCGCCAGGAAGGCGCACGAACCCGTGCGCGACAGGCAGACACCCGGATTGTGCGCCGGCCTGCGCGCGGCGACGAGCGGTTTTGCAGGGCGCGGCGCGCCCTGCGCGGGCTCAGGCGGCCTTGAGTGCGATGGCGGCGAGTACGCTGTCGCGCCGCGCGGCCATTTCGGGGCTCAGGTCCGGCATCGGCACAAAACCGGGCAGTGCGGCAACCCGGGCGAGCCAGTCGCGCACGCGCGGGAAAGGGGCGAGGTCGATCAAGCCGTGCTCGGCGACCGAGAGGTAGGGGAACATCGCCACATCGGCAATCGACGCCTGCTCGCCGGTCAGCCACTCGCCCAGCGCGAGCGTGCGCGACATGGCTTGCAGCAGGCGGATGCTGCGCTTGCTCACTTCGTCAGTCGGTGCTTCGCCACGGAAGACCACGCTGACGCGCGCCGCAGCCGGGCCGAATTGCACTTCGCTGGCGGCCGCGGCGAGCCAGCGGGTGACTTTGGCCAGGCCTTCCGGGTCCAGCGGTAGCCAGTGCTCGGCACCGTAGCGGCGCGCCAGGTACACCAGGATCGCCTGCGAATCGGCGAAGGTTTTCTCGCCGTCGGAGAGTACCGGCACCTGGCCCAGCGGGTTCAGCGCCAGCATCTGCTCGGTCCGGTGCTCACCTTGTGCGAGGTTGAGCTCGCGCGTTTCGAAGGGGAGCCCGAGCAGGTTCAGAAACAGGCGAACCTTGTGGCAGTTGCCCGATTGCGCGTAGGTGTAGAGGGTGATCATGGCCGTCCTCCCTTGGGTGAGGGCCGCAGCATGCGCCGCGAAGTATTGAATCCGTGTGACAGCGGCCGGCGGGCCAGCGCGAAGCGTGCCGCCGGCTGCAGCAAGCAAGGCGCGCATCATGGATCTATTCATCCGCCGGATAAATGGCTTTTGGTGGAATGGATTATTCCGCCATGTGAAGCAATAATGCCCCGATGGACAAACTGCGCGAGATGGAAGCCTTCGTGCGCATCGTGGACGCAGGCAGCCTCACCGCGGCGGCCGAGGCGATGCAGCTCTCCACACCGTCGATGGTGCGTCTGCTCGCCGGGCTGGAGCAGCGCGTCGGCGTGCGCCTGCTCAATCGCACCACCCGGCGCATGGCCCTGACCCCCGAGGGGCGCGACTTCCACGCCCGCTGCCAGCGCATCCTGGCCGAGATCAGCGATGCCGAAGCCTTGCTGGGGCAGCCGGGTGAAGTGGCGCGCGGGCCGCTGCGCTTCACCGCCCCGGCCCTGTTCGGGCGCATGCATGTCTTGCCGCTCGCCACCGAGTTTGCGCGCCAGCACCCCGAGGTGCGCATCGAAGCCCTGCTCTTCGACCGCATCGTCGACATGGTCGAGGAGGGCGTCGACCTTGGCATCCGCATTGCCCATCTGCCGGACTCCGGCTTGGTCGCTCATGCCGTGGGTGAGGTGCGCCGTGTCTGGTGCGCCAGCCCTGCTTACCTGGCACGCGCTGGCTGGCCGCAGCACCCGCGCGAACTCGCGCGCCACGCCTGCCTGCGCTTTACCGTGGTCTCGCCGCGGGCCGAGTGGCAGTACCTGGACGAAGGCGTGCGGCACGAAGTGCTCGTCAGCGGGCCGATCGCCAGCAACCAGGCCGCACCGCTCATCGATGCCTGTGTCGACGGGGTCGGCATCGGCATGTTCCTCTCTTACCAGGTCGCGCCGCTGGTCGAAGCGGGGCAGCTATGCGTGCTCCTGGCCGACTACTGCTTGCCGCCCCTGCCGGTGAACGTGGTGTATCCGCAAGCGCGCCTATTGCCCGCGCGCACCCGCCTGTTCGTGGAATGCCTGCGACAGGCCCTGCCCGCGCGGATCGGCGCGTCGTTGTGAGCGTTCAGGACAGCAGGAAAGCGCCCAGTAACGCCGCGCCAGCCAGCACCCAAAGCGGGTTGAAACGCGCACGCCAGTAGGCCGCCGCCGCAACGCCTGCGACAAGCCAGCCGCGCCAGTCGGTGGCGGCTGCCGCGTTCAGCAGCCAGCCGCTGCCCAGCACCAGCCCGATCGTGACCGGCGCAAGGCCGCGCTCCAGGGCCTGCCGCCCGGGCGATGCGCGCAGGCGTTCCCAGGCCTTGCCGACCGTGAAGGCCAGCACGGAAGAGGGTCCGCAGATCCCCGCCGTGGCCAGCAGTGCGCCGGGAATCCCGCCCAGCTTCCAGCCAATCAGCGTCACCACCAGTACGTTCGGGCCGGGCGCCGTCGCCGCAATGGCAAAGAGGGTGGCGAACTCCGGCCCGCTCAGCCAGCGGTGGATATCGACAACCTGGCGGTGCAGCTCGGGCACGATGGCATTGGCGCCACCTACGGCCACCAGCGAGAGGGTGGCGCAGCCAAGCAGCAGTTCGCCCAGGCTTGGCGCTGCCGCGTTGCTCATCGCCGCTTCTCCGTTTGCAGATCGCGCCAGGCCAGCGCGATGCCGCAAGGCGCGGCCACGGCCAGCACCGCAAGCAGTGGCAGGCGCAGCCAGGCAATGGCGACAAAGGTGGCCGCTGCCAGCAGGCGTGACCACCACGCGGGTTCGAGTTTCTGTGCAAGCTTTGCCCCGGTGGCCAGGATCAGCCCTGCGGCGGCCGCCGCTACCGTGGTCAGCACCCCTTGCAGCCAAGGTACCGCTGCAAAGTGGCGCCAGCCTTCGGCAAGCAGAAGCACGATGAACAATGGTGCGAGCAGGAGGCCCGAGGCCGCTGCCAGGGCGCCGCGCCAACCCGCGCAACGCGCACCGAACACCACCGAGAGGTTCACGATGTTCGGCCCCGGCAGCAGCTGGCCCAGCGAGAGCAATTCGGTAAAGCCGCGGTCGTCGAGCCAATGCCGTTCATCCACCAGCATCCGGCGCGCCCACGGCAGCACGCCCCCAAAGCCGCGCATGCCAACGCTGAAGAAAGCCGCAAAAAGGGCCGCGCAGCGCGGGTGCGGATTGAGGGTCACGGTGTCCATGCCCGCAGTGTACGGCGGGCGATGTGCGGGCGGCGAGTGCTGCCGGGCCGTCGCGCCGCTTCAGGCCTGCATCGTGAGCGGCACGGCGCCGTGCGCGCGCAGGGTAGTGGCGGCCTGGTGCTGGCCCTGCTGCACGGCGCGGCCCAGCGGTGTGAAGTCGCGCTTATCGGCCAGCGCGGGGTCGGCGCCGGCGGCGAGCAGGGTTTCGACGATCGCGACATGCCCGTACATCGCGGCTTCATGCAGCGGTGTCCAGCCGTTCGAGCAGGCGGCATTGACGTCGGCCCCGGCGGCGATCAGGTGGCTGACGACGATGCCGTGGCCGTTGCGCGCGGCCCAGTTGAGCGGGCTGGAGCGATAGACGTTGCGCGCATTCACATTGGCGCCGGCGGCAATGAACAGGCTCACCAGGCAGTCATGCCCGTCGCCGGCGGCCCAGAACAGCGCGGTGCTGCGCTCGGCGTCGGTGGCATCCACCGGTGCGCCGGCATCGAGCAGGTGGCGGGCGATGGTTTCGTAACCGTGGCAGGCGGCGCTGTGCAGGGCACACCGGCCGAAGCGGTCGGCGATGTCGAGCCGCGCGCCGGCGTGCAGCAGTAGCGTCACCAATTCATCGCGGCCCGCCTCGGTGGCCAGATGCAGGCAGCTGTGGCGGTCGTCGTCGAGTGCATTGACGTCTTCGCCGGCGGCGAGCGAGCGCTGCGCTGCTGCGGTGTTGCCGCGCGAGGCGGCGTCGTGCAGGGCTGTCATGGAGCGACCTCGTTCAATCTGTTCTCGGGCGGATGGCCTTGCGAACCCTGCCATGGCCAGATGACATTACCCGGCGAGCGGACGCCGATTGCCTTGCGCTGTCGCAAGAACTCAGCGGTGCGCCACGAAATGCCGCGGCAAAGCAAAAGCCCGGCGCTGGGCCGGGCTTTGCGGGGAGCTGGAATCGCCTTACTTTTCGACGAAGGCGTGTTCGATCACGTAGTCGCCGGGTTCGCCGATGCGGCGCGACATCTTGAAGCCGCGCCGGTCGAGCAGTTCGCGTGAATCCTTGAGCATCGCCGAGCTGCCGCAGATCATCACGCGGTCCACCGCCGGGTCCAGCGGCGGCAGGCCGATGTCCTCGAATAGCTTGCCGGACTCGATCAGATCGGTCAGGCGGCCCTGGTTGCGGTAGGGCTCGCGGGTCACGGTCGGGTAGTAGATCAGCTTCTCGCTCACCGCCTCACCGAGGAACTCGTGCTGCGGCAACTCGTGGGTGATGTAATGCTCGTAGGCCAGCTCGGACACCGTGCGCACGCCGTGGATCAGCACCACCTTTTCGAACTTGTCGTACACATCCAGATCGCGGATCACGCTCATGAAGGGCGCCAGCCCGGTGCCGGTGGAAAACAGGTAGAGGTGCTTGCCCGGCAGCAGATCGTGCAGTACCAGCGTGCCGGTCGGCTTGCGCGACACCAGCACGTCGTCGCCGGGCTGGATCTGTTGAAGGCGCGAGGTGAGCGGGCCGTTGGGCAACTTGATGCTGAAGAATTCCAGGCTCTCTTCGTAGTTGGCGCTGGCGATCGAGTAGGCGCGGGTGAGCGGGCGGCCGTCGATTTCCAGCCCCATCATCACGAACTGGCCGTTCTCGTAGCGCAGCGCGCGGTCGCGCGTGGTCGTGAACGAGAACAGCGAGTCATTCCAGTGATGAACGCTGAGCACTATTTCAGTGATGTAGGCCGCCATGGTCGTAAAGGGCAAGGGATTCGGAAGGCCCGGATTTTACGGCTGCCCTGCTGTGCGCAAGGGCATAAGCCGGCATAAGATGCGACAAAAAAGTAATAAACAAAGCCATTGATAGCTGTATGGGTAATAAAGCGGCGCGGCCCGGCGATGGGCGGCGAGGAGACTGACACCATGGATTCGTCGCGCTTTGCGCAAACCCCGCAGCCGCCTTACTGGGCGGTGATCTTCAGCAACCAGCGCAGCGATGCCGATGGTGGCTACGGCGAGATGGCCGAACGCATGGTGACGCTGGCCGCGCAGCAGCCCGGCTTTCTCGGCATGGAGAGCACACGCGATGCGGCCGGCTTCGGCATCACCGTGTCGTACTGGGCGAGTGAGGCGGACATCGCGGCCTGGAAGGCCAACGCCGAACATCAGGTGGCCCGCCAGCTGGGGCGCGCCCAGTGGTACGCCGGCTTTGAACTGCGCGTCGCGCGGGTCGAACGGGCCTATGCGATGCGCAAGCCCGAAGCCACCTAGGGAAGGCCTGAATAAGTGGCTGCGACGGCGCATCGCTGCGTTGCGGCGTGCTCGCTCCCGCGCCTATCCCTTTGATATGTCTTGGTCGCTGCGCGCGCCGCGCCTTGCGCTGCATCCCTCTCGCTCACTTATTCAGACCTTCCCTGGCGTTTGAGGCGCTGCTCGCGCCGCACATCGATCCGGTAGAGCTTCCACGCCGCCCAGCCAAGGAAGGCCAGCACGAAGGAAGCGCAGCTCAGCCCCGCGACGCTCGCCATCGCAATCGGCGCGATCACGCCGGCAACGATGGCGTTCGACAGGCTCGCGAGGCAGGCTTGCAGCGACGACGCCATGCCCAGCCGCTGCGGAAAGCGGTCGAGCACCAGCAGCGTCACGCACGGTGCCAGCAACGACCAGCCAAAACCGATCAGCCCCACCGGCAGGATCGCCGACACCACCGAGGCCGGCAGCCACAGGTGGTAGAGCGTGTTGGCGAGCGAGACCACCAGCAGGATGCCGAAGCCGATGCGCACCTGGCGTTCGCGCGGGATCTTGCCGGCCAGGCGGCCACTGGCCCAGGCGCCGCCCATGATGCCGCTGATGCCCCAGCAGAAGAGCCAGAAGAACTGGGTCGGCGCCAGGTTCAGGTGGTGCCCCAGCAGCATCGGCGCCGACAGGATGAACACGAACATCGCGTTGAAGGGCACGCCGGAAGCCAGCGTCAGCAGCAGGAAACGGTAGTCCGACACCACCTGCCAGTAGCCGCGCGACAGCGCCACCGGGGTGAAGGGCTGGCGCCGCGCGGGCGGCAAGGTTTCCGGCAAGGTACGGGCAGCCAGCGCGAAGATCGCCACCGCCACCAGCGCGAGAAACCAGAAGATCGAGCGCCAGCCCAGCCATGCGAAGAGCCAGCCACCGATGATCGGCGCAATCGCCGGCGCAACGCCGAAGAACAGCGTGATCTGGCTCATCAGCTTCTGCGCGTGGTGGGCGGCGAACAGATCGCGCACGATCGCGCGGCCGACCACGATGCCGGCGCCGCAGCTCATGCCCTGCAGCACGCGGCCGCCGATCAGCACCCCCACATGCGAAGCGGTGGCGCACACCACGCTGGCAAGGGCGAACACCGCCACCCCCACCAGCACGACCGGCCGGCGGCCGTAGCTGTCAGACAGTGCGCCGTGGAACAGCATCATTACGGAAAAGCCGAGCAGGTAACCCGAGAGGGTTTGCTGCAGGTGCACCGGCGTGGTGGCCAGGCCCTGCGCGATGCCCTCGAAGGCCGGCAGGTAGGTGTCGATGGCGAAGGGGCCGAGCATGGCCAGCGTGGCCAGCAAGGCGGCGAGCACCCAGCGCGGCTGGTGCCAGGTGACGGCGGGGACGAATTCAGGGGGCTGAGGCATGGGGGCAGGATCAATGACAGGGAAGGGGGCTTGCGGTGGAGGCGCGCTCAGCGGGCCACCCCGGCGAAGCTGGCGATGCTTTCGTTGCCGTCGCGGTCCACCGCAATGACGCCGAACTGGTAGTTGTCTTTCGAGAGGCCCTTGAGCGTGACCCGCGTGTCGCGCCCGACCTCGCGCTGCGCTTGCCACACCGCCGAGGTGGTTTCGCGCCACACCACCCGGTAGCCGGCAAGGTCGGCCTCAGTGTTAGCGGCCCAAGACAGTGCCGTGTCGTTGCTCAGCGCAGCGGTGTCCATCACCACCTGCTGCGGGGCGGCCGGTGCACGGGCGAGGCTGGTCAGCGCGGCAGCGTTGGCACGGGTGACGCGCGCAACGTACTCGAAGTCGACGTACTCGGGCAGATCGCCGAAGGCGTGATCGCCCTCGGTGCGCAGATCCTGGTGCTGGTGCCGGAAGTCTTCCACCGGCTCGGTGAAGCGCACGGCGGCAAAGCCCCGCTCAAGGAAGGGCAGGTGGTCGCCGCCACGCAGGAAGCGGTCGCGCCGCGCCACCAGTTGCACGGTGAAGTCCGGCTGCCAGCGTTCGGCGCTGCGCTTGATCGCCCGCGCAAACTGGTGGGTAGGCGTGTCGTGCTCGCCGCCGGTCAAGGCAATGCGTGTGAGCGCCTCGCGTGCGGCCAGCGCGAACTTGTCTTCGCCGGGCTGGTTGCGTTGGTCGGCCAGCACCCGCTTGATCATCGGCGTGAGGCCGTCGGCAAACAGGCGCACCGTTTGCTCGCGGCGCACGCCATCGTCGCCAAGCGGGCTGCCGATGATGTCGTTGGTGATCATGCCCTCGATCCGCTCGCCGGCTGCCGCGGCATCGCGCGCGAAGCGGTCGGCGCCGAGCAGGCCTTGTTCCTCGCCCGCCACCGCAAGGAAAACCAGCGTCGCGTCGGTCGGCTGATCGGCCATTGCGCAGGCCATGGCCATCACCGCCGCGGTGCCCGAGGCATCGTCGTTGGCGCCGGGCGCATCGGAGCGGGCGTCCATCACATCGCTCGCGCGGGAATCGTAGTGCCCGCTCACGACGAAGATGCGGGCGCGGGCGGCCGGGTCCAGGCCCGGCAAGGTGGCGACGACGTTCACGATTTCGGTGGCTTTGTCGATGCGGCGCCCGGCCGGTTCGACGTGGCTCTGAAAGCGGACCTTCAGGCGCCCCTTGCGGGCGGCGTTGCAGGCCTCCAGCTCGCGCTTGATCCAGCGCCGCGCAGCGCCGATGCCGCGGGTGTCCGACGCGGTTTCACTCATCGTGTGGCGGGTGCCGAAGGCGGCTAGCGTTCGCACGTGGGCTTCGATGTCCTGAGCGCGGATGCGGTCCAGCACGGTACGGACGACGGCATCGTCAGCCAGGGCGATCATGGGGGCGGCTGCGATCAGCAGCGCCGCAAGGCGGGGCAGTTTCACGGGGGCGGTTTCCTTGTGGGAAGCCGCAAGGATAAGCCCTAGCGGGAGGTGGCGCCGCACATCGCGGCAAACGCTTTCTCAAGCGGCGCACGCGGCAGGTCCAGCGTGATGAAGACCAGGCGCGTGCTGTGGTCTTCGTCCGGCCAGTCGGGCAGGGTGGATTCGGGGTAGCGCTCGCGCGAAACCGCGTGGATCACCCGCGGCGCAGGCTCGCCCGCGACGTTCACCAAACCCTTCAGGCGCAGCACGCGGTCGCCGGCCACCTGCAGCAGCAGGTCGATGGCGTCGATGAAGGCGTCCCACTCAAAAGGCGTGTCAAAGCGCAGCAGATGGGTGGCGATGCGGCCATCGTGGGCAGGCGGCGCTGCTGCGCGCTGGCCGAAGGCGCCCCGCGCGGCCGGTGCGGCGGCGATGCGCGCCGCCCCCAGCCACGCGGCCACCGCCGGCCCGCGTTGCGCCGGGTCGTAGAGAGCCATGCCGGCCAGCAGATCGGCTGGCACTGCGCCTTGCCGGCTCAGGAAACGCTGGGCGCCGGGATTGAGCGCATCGAGCTGCCGATGCGCCTCGGCCACTTCATCGTCGCTGGCGATATCGCACTTGCTCAGCACGACGCGGTCCGCCATCGCGATCTGGCGCTGCGCTTCGACGTGCTGGGCAAGCTGCCAGGCGGCATGGCGCGGATCGAGCGTGGCCACCACGCCATCGAGCCTGAAGCGGTGCGCGAGGAAAGGGTCGCGCATCAGGGTGTTGATCACCGGCGCCGGATCGGCGAGGCCGGTGGTTTCGATCACCACGCGATCAAGCCGCGCCAGCGTGCCGGCCTCGTGCCGCAGGGTGAGGTCGCGCAGTGCGCGGGCGAGGTCGCCGCGCACCGTGCAGCACAGGCAGCCGGATTCAAGCAGCACCACTTCTTCGTCCACCCGCTCGATCAGCAGGTGATCGAGCCCGACTTCGCCCACTTCGTTGATCAGCACCGCGCAGCCGGCCATCGCCGGGTCGCGCAGCAGGTGGTTGAGCAGGGTGGTCTTGCCGCTGCCGAGAAATCCGGTCAGCAGGCTTACGGGGATGGGTTTGGCCATGCGCCCGATTCTAAGCAAAGCGGCCCGCGCCTGCCGCACGGCGCCGGCCGCTGGCGCGGCGGGGCGCGGTCTGATTCAATCGCGGCTCGGTTTCCTGGGGTGTTTCAGTGATGCGGCGCGTGTTCTTGATGATGGTGCTTCTGGGCGGTACGGGCTGTGCCACACAGGTGGCGAAAGACCCGATTGCGGCCGTCAAGCCGGGCGGCGAGAAGCCGATCGCCTTCCAGCATTCGATCTTGTCCGGGCACGACGCCGCGGTGCTGGTGGGGGCCGAGCATCTGCGCGTCGGCGACATCCTGCTGTCGGCGGCCAAAGGGCTGACGTCGGCGGGCATCCGTTTGTTCACGCTGGCGCCGGTCAGCCATGCCGCGCTGTACATCGGTGGCGATCAGGTGGCCGAAGCGGTGGGCGACGGGGTGCGCGTGCGCTCGCTGCAAGCGGTGATCGACGAGGAGTCGATGGTCGCGGCTTTCCGCAATCCGCGGGTCGATGAGGCCAGCGGCGAGCGTATCCGCGACTTCGCCCAGGCCAGGGTGGGCGGCCAGTACAACTATGTTGGCGTGCTGATGCAGGCGCCGTTCACCATCGAACGGCGTTTGTGCGAGCTGCCGATGGTGTCGGAAACCTTGCGCGATGCCTGCATCCAGGGCATTGCAAGCGTCCAGCTGGGCAGGCGCGCGGTGCGCGACGACCGCTTCTTCTGCTCGCAGCTGGTGCTCGAAGCCTACCGGCAGGCCGGCGTGCCGCTCACGCGTGCCGAGCCAGCCTGGATTTCACCGGCGGACATCCTGCACATGCGCGAAGGCGACGTGTCATCGGTGCAGATCGAGCAGCCGCTCAGCTATGTCGGGCACCTGAAGCTGCCGGACGCCCCGCTGCCGCAGGGCGAGGCATCGCGCCCGGCCGCCGGCGGCTAAGGCGCGCCGGCCAATTGCATCCAGGGCGCCTGCCGCGGCGCCCGCTGGCGCATCACTCCGCCTCGACCAGCTGCAATTCAATCGTCTGGGCGACCACCTGCCCGGGCGGGGTGTATCGCCATTGCTTGACGGCGTCGAGCACCGGCTGACGCAGCGCCGAGTTGCTGGCCTTGAGCACTTCGGCGTCGGCTACGCTGCCGTCGGCGGCAATGTTGAAACGCACGGTCGCGCTTTGCGCACCCTGGAGGCGCCGCCGGGTGGCGCTGCTGATGTCCGGTTCGACCATGCTGACCAGCTTGGGCGGCGCAAGCACCGCAGCGGCGATCACGGGGGCTGCTGCCGCCGGCGCCGGTTCTGCTGGCGCTCCCGTTTTGGCGAGCGGCAGCGGCTCGGGCGCTGCGGGCGTTGCGCTGGCGGGGGGCTCGACCGGTTTGGGCGTGGCGGCGCCATTGCTTGCGGCGGTGGCGGGGGCGCTGGGCTTGGGTTTGGCCGCGCCCGCTGGCGGCGCTGCCGTGGGCGCCGGTTTGGCGGCGGGCGCCTTGTCCTTGCGCTCTTTCGTTGCGTCCATCTGCAGGATGAAGCGCATCGGGCCTTCGGCCTGCCGGCGCGTGGCTTCAGAGACTTCGCTCTCGCTGATGTTCAGCGGCGCCGGTTTCGCGGTCTGTGCAACAACCGGCGTTGCCGTCATCAGGGTGCCGTAAAGGCAGGTGGCGACCAGTGCGGTTTTGCCACACCCGCGCCGGGGGGCGGATAGGCCCGGCGCTGCAGTCAATCTCGTCAATCGAATCACTCCCCAGAAGTCGCGTGGATGCTGGCGCGCCGCCCCGTGGTACTCGTGGCACCGGCAGCTTGCCCTGAAAATTCGATAGCAGCAAAAAATACGCCAAATCTGTCGATCCGCCGCAAAGGGGTTCAGTTCCCCGTTCGGCATCCATCACGCACGACGGCCTAGTCCTTGTCCGGGCAAGGCTTTGTTCGGGCGGGGCCGCATTGTGGCCCGTGTCTTCGGCGCTGTTCAACATGCACCGCGTCATTGCTGCGTCGCGCCGGGCCGAGGCATCGGCGCACCGCGACAGTGCGCGGCGTACCGGTGCGGCGCACTGTTGACCGCACGGCTGTGCAGCGCCCGCGCGGCAGTGCAACAATCTGCTTGATGTGTGCGTCGTGAAGGAGGGCAGGTCATGGGATGGTTCGACTGGTTGCGCAAGGATGCGACCCCGGAGGGCGATGAGCCGGTATCGCCGGCGCTCGTGCGTGAGGCAAGCGATTACCTGATCCGGCAGACCGATCCGAAGCTGGCGCTCTGCAGCCGTGCGCACGAGCGGCTGGTGCCGGGCATCACCGCGGCGATCCAGCACATCCGTGCCGGCATCAAGCGCCTGCCCGATGCATGCGACGGGGCGCCGGAGAACTGGTCGCAGAGCCCCGAACTGGGCGCCTTCTTTGTCTCGCCCGATGACATGGTGCAGGCCTTCAGCCGCTCAGAGGCCCTGCAGGCCTTGTTCGAGGCGAATCCGCTGCTGGACGAGGCCTACACCGTGCTCGGCACCACGCTGATCGAAAAGCAGGGTTTCGGCATGGCGATGGCCGGCGAGATGTTGGTGCGCGATGTGCCGCAAACCAGCGTGAGCTTCACGAACCCGCGCGTGCACATCGTGGCGCTTGATCAGGAGGGCTTGCGCAAGGTGGCCGGGCGCCGCGTGTTTGAAGAGTTGGCGATGCTGGCGCTTGAACGCATCGAAGCCCAGCGCGAAGCGCGCAAGCAGCTCGGCGATGACCGCACCCTGCTTCAGGCCCGCCTGCAGATGCTGCACGGACACGGTACCGGCCTTGACGTGCATGAGGGCGATCAATCCGCCCTGCAGGCGCAGCTGGAAGCCAACAGCAAGGCGCTTGCCGCAGCCGGCGCCGGTGTCGACGTGCTCGAGCATGAGTTCAGCGTTTTGCAGGGCGTGCTGGAAGAGACGGCGTCGCTGGTTCAGATAACCGCCCGCACGATGCGGCTGACGGCGATGAATCTGCTGGTTGATGGGCCAACGACCGAGCCGGTGCGCGAGATCAACTTCCTCTACGCACGGGCCGAGCGCGAACGTCCGGTCACGCGGGCGGTGCTGCCGGTGCGCTTTCCGCGCCGCGCGATGCGCAACACCAAGATGAGTTTTGCCGACGCAAGCCGCCTGGCGATCTGAGCGCGGCGCGCTTCAGTCGGGAATGCTGCGCTCCGCGATCGAGCAGCGGTTGCGGCCGCTGCGCTTGGACACGTAGAGCGCGTCGTCGGCGGCGACCATCAGCTCCATCATCGTCGGATAGGCCGGAAAGTGCGCGATGCCGGCGCTGAAGGTGGCCGAGAACATGCCCTGTTCGGTCTGGTGGAAGATGCCGGAAAAGCCTTTGCGCAAGGTTTCGATCCGCTCCAGCGCATCGGCGGGCGAGCTGTCGAACAGCACGACGACAAACTCTTCTCCGCCGTAACGGCCCACGACGTCAGAGCGGCGCATACGCTGGCGCAGGTAGCGCGCGAGCGATTTGATCACCTTGTCGCCGGTGGTGTGGCCGTAGGTGTCGTTGACCTGCTTGAAATGGTCGATGTCGAGAATCGCGTAGCTCACCGGCACGCCCTGCCGGTCGGCCAGCAGCAACGTCTGCTGCAGTAGCGTCTTGGTCTTCACATGGTTGAACAGGCCGGTCAGGCTGTCTTCCACCATCAGGCGGCGCAGGCCGCGGTAACGCTCGGCCTTGCTCACCACCGCGCTGACCAGTTGGCCGGCGGAAATCGGTTTGGTGAGGAAGTCGTCGCCGCCCTGGCGCATCGCTTCCTGCTGTACCGATTCGCTGGTCTCGCTGGTGAGGTAGACGATCGGGATCGACTCGAAGGACTTGTTCTGGCGGATGATGCGCGCCACTTCGAGGCCAGTGCAGCCATCCATGTGAAAGTCGAGCAGCAGCACATCCGGCGCGAAATCCATCAGGGTTTCGAGAATCCGCGAGGGGTCGCGCAGGCTGCGCACATGCAGGTTGGGGAACTGGCCGAGAATGCGCTCGATGCTGGCCAGCACGGTGGCCGAATCATCGAGGGTGAGCACGCGGAAGGGCTCATCCTTGGATTCAAAGGCGATCGGGTCTACCGCATCGACCAGCGAATTGACCATCAGCGGCGTGACGAAGAAGCCCTGCGCGTCGTGACGCACGGCCTGCAGGCGCAGGCGGAAGCTGCCTTCGTCCGATAGTGCGAACCACTTGAGGCCGCAGCGGTTCATTTCCTGGACCACCGAGATCGTTTCGGCATCTAGCTCGCCGTCGAGCTGCGCGACGACCGCGACCGCACGGTTCATCAGCGCGTAGCGCACGCCATGGCGGTACTGGGTGAACACCTTGAACGCGTAGCCGTAGTGCTCCATCTGCACCAGCAGATCGCGGTGCGATTGGGCCTCGCGCGCGAGCAGCACCACCAGCGGCAGCGCTTCTCCGCCGCTGCTGCGTTCGGCTTGCCGGCCCCGCTCTTCGAGCGCGGCGCGCACCGCGGCGAAAATCGCGGGTAGCAACTGGTCAACCCGTGCCTTGTCCGCATCACCGTAGCGGCGATCGCTGCCGAGCATGTCGAGCAGCGGCGCCATCTGGGTTTCGAGCGCGCCGAGCTGGCAGGCGCTGGCCAGTTCCCCCAGGCGTTGGCAATGCAGCGCGAACTCGCGCCAGCGCTCGCCGGCGTCGCTGGCTTGCCAGATCGGCCGCCAGGATTGAACCAGCGCGTTCCAGGCGGCGTGCAGTTCAATGCGGTTCAGGCTTGGCCGGACAGAGGGCGGGGGGTTGGATGGGCTCACGCTGTGATCTACGGCAGTGGGGCTGGTTTCTGCAGGGTTGTCATTGTTTTGCGCATTGCGCCGCGTGCTTTGCAAGCGGGTTGTCCAAAACCGATGATGCGGCACCCGGGCCCGCATGAGGGCTTGGCCCGCGCGCGTGGGGAACCGGGCGATCCCGGCGCGAACCAAACCTTGGAGCGTAGCTTTGCGATTGTGCCAAGGAATTGCGTTGAAGCAAGGCGGCAAATGTCCCCCTTTGCCCAACATGGGGCACCTGCAGGAGGCGGTCGCGCGAATGGAGTCTGCGAAACAATGAACTACCTGGCTCATGCCCTGCTTGCTGGCCCAGCGATCACGGACCGCGTTGGCGGCCTTGCGGGCGACTTCGTCAAGGGATTGTTGCCGGGTACGCTGCCGCCAGGCCTGGCGGCCGGTGTGGCGCTGCATCGCGCCATCGACCAATGGGCCGACTCGCACCCGGCGTTTCGCGCAAGCCGCGCGCGGGTCAGCCCGGCCCGGCGGCGCTACGCGGGGATTCTTGTCGATGTCTTCTACGACCATCTGCTGGCGGTGCACTGGGATCACTATCACGCCATGCCGCTGGCGCGCTTTACCCGTCAGCTTTATGAAGAGGCCGCGCTGCATGTGGGCGAATTGCCCTCAAGGTTTGCGCAAGTTCTGCCGTTGATGCAATCAGATGACTGGCTTGCGGCATACCGCGAGCCGGCCGCAGTGGGTTTCGTGCTCGACGGCATGAGCCGGCGCCATGTGCGCCAGCCCAATCCGCTGGCTGGCGCGCTGGCCGAGCTTGAACGGAATTACGCAGGTTTCGAGGCGGACTTCCTGAGTTTCATGCCCGCGGCGATCGATTTTGCCGAACGACGCCTTATCACGCGCGTGACTTGCGGGCAATGACAAAAGCCATCAAGAGTGAGAAACTTTGAACGAATAGCATTAATTTTCTGACCACACTAGACCCGATACCAACATGAAAAAATCACTCATTGCACTGTTTGCCGTCGCCATGCTTGGCGCCCCTGTGGCGTTTGCGCAGGAGGAAGCGGAAGAAACCGAGGCTGCCGTCAAGCCAGGTGCCCTGGCGCCGTGGACGCTGCGTGTCCATTTCAAGCGTGAGAACAAGGACTACGACGGTTGGGGCGTGTATGCATGGAAGGGCCCGCGCAACGGCGCCCCCAAGTGGCCGGGTAACTGGCGCTTCAACCGCAAGGACGGCTATGGCGTGTTCTACGACGTGCCGCTGGGTGAAGGCGCCACGAACATGGAATTCCTGATTACCGACGGCAAGGGCAACAAGAGCTGCCCGAACGATCATAAGCTGACGCTGGCCACCAATCTGGCCACTCAGGGACAGGAAATCTGGCTGCGCCAGGGTGATTGCAAGATCTACAACTCACGCCCGCGCAACTGATTTTCTCCGCATCAGGCAGAAAGCCCGCTCGCACCGCGTAGCGGGCTTTTTGCTTTTCAGGGCTGGCGCAGCAGGCATTGCCGCCAGCGGCCGTCCACCCGCCTGGCGAACCATTCAGTGGTGAGCTCGCGCGTGATCTTCGGGCTTTCGAGGCGGATCTGCGGCAGCTGCTCGCGCGCGACCCTGCCCCCGGCCATTTTGTCGGCCAGCGCCATCACCCGTGCCCAGAGCGGGCTTTGTGCGAAGGCGGGCGACTTTTCGAGCAGCAGATCACGGCGGATTGCGGCATGGTTCAGCTCAAGACGCGGCGCGATCGATTGCAGGGCCGCTTCGGTGCCGCTGGTTTCCTTCAGGGCCTTGCCGTCGCGGTAACGCAGCAAGTCACCATCG
The DNA here is from genome assembly GCF_026586805.1 of Niveibacterium sp. 24ML. Classification (GTDB taxonomy): domain Bacteria; phylum Pseudomonadota; class Gammaproteobacteria; order Burkholderiales; family Rhodocyclaceae; genus Niveibacterium. The sequence continues at coordinate 146,206 of NZ_JAPFHA010000005.1, forward strand.
AGCGCAAGGGCCCGGCCCGCGAGGCGGCCGGCCGCAGCCTGGAAGGCGACGTTGCGCGATGCATAGCGGCCGGCATTGAAGTCGGCAAAGCGGTAGAGCGGTGTCGGGTAGCTCGCCGGGTAGTCGAGCAGGTTCGCGATGCCGAAGTACACACCGCCGCGGCGGGTGAAGACCTCGTCGCGCACGCTGCCGCGACGCGGATAGGGGTAGGGGCGCGTGGCAAGCTGTTCTTCGGCAAAGGCCACCGACACCTGCATCGGCCCGCCGGTGCGGATCGGATTCTTGTTACCCAGCGCCTTCGCAAAGTCTGGGAGCTCGGCCACCATTTCGTTGAACAGGGCGTTCATCTCCCCTTCGGTGCGCAGGGTGTCGATGCGCTTGCCATAGCTGCGCCCATCGCGTGAGGGCTTGAGCAGTGCGAGGTCCACCACCGCAGACGGCAGCAGATAGGCGGCCGCCTTGGCGTAGAGCTGTTCGCGCACGATGCGGCCGAGCCCCGGCACCGGCGGATCGGCAATGAAGCTCGATTCCTGCTCGATCACCGCGATTGCGGCGCAGAAGTTATCGACTGTCGGGGGCAGCTGAAGCGCGGCGAAGGCGCGAAAGATGTCCTCCGCCCAGCCCTTGCGATCGCTTGCCTTGGATGGCAGCAAGCGCTGCACCAAAGCGACGCCTTCGCGTTCGTTAAGGTAGGGCGGGCGTGCCGGTGGGGCCGGGGTGGGCGGTGGCGCGGGCGGGCGCGACACATCGGTCGCACCGGGCGAGAGCGGTGCAGTCGCGCTGCCGGGTTCGGCCTGAGCGGGCGCCTCGCTTACCGGGGCTGCCGGGGAAGGGGCTTGCGGCGCGGTGGCGCAGGCCGTGAGCAAGAGGGCAGAACCAAGGCAGAGGGCTTGCAGGCGGATCATCGCAAGGGAAGGGGCAGCAGGGGCTGCTGATGATAAGCGAGCGAAGCCGGCACGCGGCCAGACGCGGTAAGCTTGGCGTCCTTCCGAATGGCTTTTTCATGATGGCTGACCACACGTTTGTTCTGACGCGCGAGCATGTCGCGCTATGCGATCTGCTCAAGCTGCTGTCGATTGCGCAGTCGGGCGGCCACGCCAAGAGCATGATCGCCGAGGGTCTGGTGACGGTTGATGGCAAGATCGAAACCCGCAAGACGCGAAAGCTCACCGGGGGCGAGCGCGTATGTGCCGCGGGTGAAACCGTGCGGGTGCAGGCAGCATGATCGGCGGCTGGGAGTTATCGGCCCTGTTGGCGATGGCGGGTCTGGTCTGGCTGTGGCTCGACAGCCTGCGCGCACGCGATGCCGGCGTGGTGGCCGCGCGCAAGACCTGCGAGCGAGAGGGGCTTCAGTTGCTCGATGAAACGGTTGCCATCGCCAAGATCCGCCTGGCCCGCAACGATGAGGGCCAGTTGCGGCTGCAGCGCACCTACGCCTTCGAGTTTTCCGACACCGGTGATAACCGGCGCAAAGGGGAAGTCACCTTGGTGGGCGCCGAAGTCGTCAGCCTCTACACCGGGCTGCGCATCCTGCACTGAGCCGCGGGCTCAGCCGCGCCGCCTGCCCATGCCGGGCGGGCCAGCCTCGCGGCTGCCAGTAGCGGGGCCGCCGGGCAGATCGATTCGATCCGGCAGCAGCGGCACGGTATCCGCCAGCAATTCATCGGCCAATTCCCGTTGCCGGGCATCGAGGTTGCGGTAAAGCCGCTCGGCGGCATCGCTGATCTGCTCGAGCGCTGCGAGGCGGTTTCGCAGTGGTGCGATGCGGGCTTCGATGCGGTGCGGCGCGTCGGGCTTGGTGCCGGCTTGGTTGGGCCGCTGCATGTCGCTGATGAAGGCCTGGATCTTGTCGGCGTAGTTCAGCCAGAGTGCTTCCTGCCGCGCATCCAGTTGCAAGGCGTCGTGCAGCGTCCGCAACTGGATTGCCAGGCTGTCCTCGGTGCGCTCGGTGCCCATCTCGCCGCGCGGCCCACCGGGCCCGCCACGCTGCATGCCGCCTTCGCCCGCAGGCGGGCCACGCCGCCCTTCCTGCGCAAGGGCGGTGTGGAGCGGGTGGGTGGCGCACAGGGCGTTCAGGCAAGGCAGCAGGAGGCGGCGGATCATGGCGGTAGCGCATACGTGTGGTGCAATGCCGCGCACTTTAGGGGCACCGGCCTTGCCAGGTGCGTATGCCGCGGGTGCAGATGCAATCACTTGTAAGCACGCCCGCCTACAATCGCGCGGATTAGTCGTTTCAGGATCAAAGATGCCGGATCAGGGCAATCAAGCATGGATGGGCGGGGGCCCCGCGCGATACCGCCGTTTGTGGTGGGGAATCGGCTGGGCGCTAGTGGCGCTCGTGGGGGTGTTCTCGCTGATGCCCAAACCGCCGGAAGTGCCGGGCGATCCCGGCAACTGGAGCGGCCATCTGATGGCCTACGGCGCGCTGGGCGCCTGGTTCGCGCGACTGCTCTTGCAAGGGCGCGAGCGTTTGCGCGCCGCGCTGCTGCTGATCGGCATGGGGGTGCTGATGGAAGTGCTGCAGGGCTTGAGCGGCTATCGCACCTTCGATCTGTTGGACATGTTCGCCAACACTTGCGGTGTGCTGCTGGGCATGCTGGCTGCGCCGCCGCGTCTGCCCAGCGGGCTGCCAATGCTCGAACGCTGGCTCTTGCGCCTGGGTTTCTAGCCGGCCGGTGAACGAGAAACCCGCCGCGATCGCTTGCTGATCAACGGCGGGTCGGGCTCGTTCTGGGGCGGGGTGCTATGCGGGCGCCGCCCACCGTTCTACTACTGGATGTGCACTTCCACGCGGCGTGCTTCGGCGTTGTCGCCGCTGCCTTCGGTGACGGCCGGCTTGCGCAGCTTGATGCGCGTGTCGGCTAAGCCAGCCGCAAGCAATGCGTCGCGCACCGTCAGCGCACGCTGTTTGGCGAGTTCGGCATTGCGGTGGGCATCGCCGGAGGCGTCGTGAAAGCCGGAAATCAGCACCAGCGCATCCGGTTTGGCGGCGGCCGCTTCTTCCACGCGCGCGACGGCGGCGGCGCCGTCTTCGGGCAGGATGGCATCGCCGACCGCGAAGTACAGTTTTACCAGGGCTTCGCCGACCGGCGCCGGGGCCTCGTCAGCGGCGGGGGCTTCGGCGGCGACTGCGGCGGCGGCACCGCCCATCGCCTGGTTCTTGGTGTAGATGCCCAGCCCTATGACCAGACCCAGCACCAGCGCGATGATGAAGCCGACCACCCACAACGCGATGTTTACGCCATCGTCCTGCTCGTCCACAGCTCTCTCCTTCGGTTAAGTTCGTAAAGCCCTGCGGCGGGTTGATCACCCGGCACGCTGCATTCTCTCGGCACGCCTGAGCAAGGTATCGAGTGCCTCGTCCTCGGCTTCGATGGCGGCAAACCCGGTTCGTGCATCGGCCACCAGTTCGCCACCGGCCCACTGGATCGGTTCGCTCACCAACTCGTGCGCCAGGCGCAGCGCCACCTGTGCCGCCGCTTTCGCATCGGTCTCCGGCAGCAGCAGCGCGAATCGCGCACCTTCCAGCCGTGCCACAACGTCGAGCGTGCGGGTGCCGCCCAGTGCAATGCCGGCCAGGCGCCGCAGGCTCGCGTCGCCGGCATTGTGCCCGTGTCGCGAAAGGATTGCGGCGAAATCGGCGATCTCGATCATCACCACCGCCAGCGGGTGCCCGTAGCGGCGGGCGCGGTCAAATTCGCGCTGCGCCATCTGCAGGAAGAAACGGCGGTTGAAGGCGTGTGTGGTTTCGTCGATCTGGGCAAGCCGCGCCAGATCAAGGCGCATGGCTTCGAGCGCCTGCAAGAGCCGCATGAAAGGTGCAAAGCACATCGGCACCGCGATCAGGGGCGCCAGCGCGGCGATCAACAAGGCAGTCAGATCCGGCAGATTGCCGGCAATCGCGTGCGCGGCGAGCGTGAGCGCCAGCGAGAGGACCACCGCCAGCGTGGTGGCCAGCAACAGGCCGCGGCGCGGCCCCATATGCAGCAGGGTATCGGCAACCTGCCCCATGCCGCTGCCAGGGGCTGATCGGGCCGTGTGGTGGTGCGCGTCCATGGACACTCCTGACGGGGCCGACGGCGCGGGCCATCGCAAGCGCCCGCAGAGCCTCAAAGCATACTGCGAACTCAGCGCCCGTGCTGTGGCACCATTCGCCCCGAACCCGCGCGAATGCCACCCATGCAAGGACTCCACCTCACCGCCGATCTGCTCGATTGCGCTTGCAGCGATGCCCTGCTGAGCGACCTGGACGCGCTTGCCGCGGCCTGCCGCGCAGACACCGTGGCTGCCGGGCTGACGCTGGTGTCCGAACTGTTTCACCGTTTTCCGGCGCCGCCCGATGGCCTTGCCGGCATCACCGGTGTGCTGCTGCTGGCCGAATCGCATCTTGCGGTGCACACCTGGCCGGAAGTGCGCGGCGTCACGCTCGATGCCTACGTGTGCAACTACTCGGCCGACAACTCCGCGCGTGCCGAGGCGCTGGTCGCGGCGCTGCTGGCGCGCTTTGAGCCACGGCGGGTGACGCGTAACCGCTTGATGCGAGGCGTATAGCGGGCACGGCCGGTGGCCGGGTGGTGGCGCAATCTCCCCGGCGCCGTGCGCGCCCGCTTCGGTGCATTTTGCGCAAGTGAGGCCCGAACCTTCGGCTCAGGCCTGTGCTGGGATAAGTCTAGGCAAGCTTGCACCGTCACTGCTGGCCAGCAGCCGGGGCGGTGATGCCCTGGTCTTCAGCACTGCACGCCTGAACCAAGTCTTGGGGTGCCCTCGATGCCGTAGCTCCCATAGTTGCCGAATGGTTGATCCAGCATATACCTGCATTGGATTTGCTCCGAAACCGGGTCGGGCTTACCGAGCCAATACACCGTTCCGAACGGATCCATGAAGCGCGAATCGCCTAGGTGCATTAGCTGCCAGGGAGCGACACCCCAGTCCTCTCCGGTCTGCCTGAGGGTGCCAGTAGTATCCGCCCGGAACTCGCCCCAACTTTCAACCCGCCCTGTTCGGTCGTACTGATAACTCACGAAACGGCCAACATAGCGTTCCGGGCGATCGATCGGCGGGTGGCTGCTGTTCGCGTTGCTGCGTTGCTGTGAGATCAACCAGTCGGCAAGTTGCTGGGTGAAGGCGAAACCGGCGGTTCCGATGTGATTGGTGCTCGCACGCTGAAAATCCACCTGCCCGCCGGCGGCTGTCAGCAGCCGCACCGCATGCTCGGCGTACGCGATGGGCACCGCTTCGTCGTTGGAGCCGTGAAACACTTTGAACGGCGTGGCGGCAAGTGCCTTGAAGGCACCACCCCAGAACGCATCGTCGTAGATGTAGCGATTGGCGACCTCGGTACTCAAACCGCCGGCGACGGGCGCCACGGCAGCGAAGCGGTAAGGGTAGCTAAGGCTGATGTTCCATGCCGTGATTCCGCCAAGGCTCATGCCGGTGAGGCTGACCCGTTCAGGGTCGACCTTGTAGCGGGCCTGGACGTCGCGAATCGCCGCATCGACGGCGTCGCGGCGAAAGAAGGCGCCATTCTTTGCAAGCGGCGCCACGACGATAGCGGCCGGGCGAACCCCGGACTTGTTGATGGCATACATGAGCCCGTCATTGCGCAACATCGTCATGTCTTTCCCGTTCGAGTCGGGCGCCGAGCCATGCAGGAAGACGATCAAGGGCCACTGCTTGTCATCGCTGCTCTCGTAGCCAGCGGGCAGGTAAAGCAGGTATTCCTTGTCGGAAAACTCGGTCAGCTCTTCCGCAGGCAGGGCTGTCACCTTCGACTCAATCATCTGGTAGCTCGCCGAGGGGTCGGGGGCTGGCGTGGGTTCGACTGCATCGTTGCCGCCGCAGGCGACAAGCAGACTGCAAAGCAGGGGTGCTACCCAGCGTGATGCGATACACATACGGATCTCCGTTTGTCATGAAGAAGCACTGAGCAGCCGCAATGACGATCGACCTCATGGGGACGACTTACTGTTTGCAAGGAGTCTAGTCATGCCAATTGACTTCCGCCGAGGTGGCGAACGTCACCCGTGAAGAAGTTGGCGACGGACGCGTGATTGGAGAAGGCATCACCGACCTGAACTAAACGCGACCAGCCGCCCACCGCGACCGATGCCAGCAAGCCGCGCCTGACGGCCCCTGCGGGGTTCAATGAGCCCGACGGTGTGCAAGCCGAAGAGCCAGCCAGGGACGGCAAGACAAGTGATGCGAAAGCGCGTCCGAGCACCGCTTCCGAGCGCAAGCGGGACATCTGCGAAGACATGCAGCGCATCTACGATGAGCGTGGTCGCGCCTTGCGCGGTGGCGCCAACACCGACGCGCAGCGCGAGCGCCTTGCCAAGGATCACAAGAAGAACCGCGACGAGCTCGGTTGCCAGTAGCGGCACGCTTGCCCGCAGCCCCGCGGCCGACACAGGCGGCGATGGTCAGCCGGAGTGTTGCGGCGCGGGGTCGATTTGTCGTGTGTCTCGCTGCGGTGCAGCTATGCGGTGATCGCCGAAGGCTTGAACAGCGGATGCATGCCCACGGGATGTGAGCGCCAGTACTGCGGCGGTGCGCTGATCTGCGCGCCAAGTTTGGCGGCAGCATGCCAGGGCCAGTGCGGGTTGTAGAGCATCACGCGGGCGACGCCCACCATGTCGGCGTGGCCGTTGGCGATGATCGCTTCGGCCTGCTCGGCCTCGGTGACCATGCCGACCGCGATGGTCGGCAGCCCTGATTCGGATCGGATGCGCGCGGCCAGTGGCACCTGGTAATTCGGCGTTGGTGTGATGGCCTGCAAGGGCGAGAGCCCGCCGCTGGATACATGGATGAAGGCGCAATCGCGCTTGGCCAGCGCTTGCGCCAGCACCACGCTCTGCTCGATGTCCCAGCCGCCCGCGACCCAATCGGTGGCCGAGATGCGGATGCCGACCGGCATGCTCGTCGGTACCGATTCGCGCACCGCATCGAATACCGCGAGCGGGAAGCGCATGCGGTTCTCCGGCGATCCGCCGTATTCGTCGGTACGCAGGTTCGACAAGGGCGAGAGGAACTGATGCAGCAGGTAGCCGTGCGCGGCGTGGATCTCGATCGCGTCGATACCGATGCGGTGGGCGCGCTGCGCGGCGCTGACGAAGCCCTGCAACACCCGTTGCAGGCCCGCCGAATCGAGGGCGGCCGGGGCGGCGTCGATGTCGTTGAAGGCCTGTGCTGAGGGTGCCACGGTCTGCCAGTCACCGCGCTGAGCGGGCAGCCACGGTGGCGCGCTGCCCGCCTTGCGGCCGGCGTGGGCGAGCTGGATCGCGATCGGCATTGCCGAGTACTTGCGCACGCTCTTGAGCACGTCGCCCAAGGCAGCCGCAGTCGAGTCCGACCACAGGCCGAGGTCGGCCGGGGAGATGCGCCCCTCGGGTTCGATTGCGGTCGCTTCGATGATCAGCAGCCCCGCGCCCGAGAACGCAAGCTGGCCAAGGTGGATGCGGTGCCAGTCGGTGGCATGGCCGTCTTCGGCCGAGTAGGTGCACATCGGCGCAATCACGATGCGGTTTTCAAGCTGGAGGGGGCCGATCGAGTACGGCGTGAAGAGTTGGCTCATGGCGTTTTCCTTGTTGCGGCGTGTGTGTCTCAGCATCCTTCAAGCACGATCTTGTCGATGGCCGCGCGGCTGTTGTGCCGGCAGTGGCCCGCGCAGGTTTGCAGCCTTGATCGTGCCAAGCTTGCCGCGCGTGGTCGAGGGTATCGCAGCCTGCTCCAGCCGTCTGCGCCGTTCGCTCAAGCGAACGTGCGGCGCCAGCACCTTACCGGGCTGACAGCGCGCGCGGCGGTCCTGGCGTTACCCGCTTGAACGCGCGGCCCGGGCGCGCACCCCTGCGTGCGATTCATCACCCGTTTGCGCAGTCTGCCCCGCGTTTGCCGCAGTTCATCGCAAGCCGGTCGCGACCGATTCGGCGCGCTGCCATCCTTCACTCAACGCAGCACCAATCGACACCGAACGGGCGCCGCGGCCCCCGACCAAGCACGAAAGGAATCGCCATGAAAACCCAACTGATCCGCAACAGCCACAAAGTTGTCGCCGGTTTGCTTGCCGCACTCGGGATGGTGATGTGCGTCGGCACTACCGTGGTGGGCTACGAGCAAGTCGCCTCACAGGCAGCCGTTGCGGCGCCGCTGGCGGTGGCGTCGCTTGATGCCCGGCGGACTTGATCGGCGGCTGATGCGCGCGTCAGGCCTACCAGAAGGCGCGCAGCAGCTCGGCCGTTTCCGTTGCGATCACGGCCAGCCATACCGCCATTGCGATACCGACGGCGGCGGCGGCCATATCCTTGATCACCTTGATCTTATGGTTCTCGCGGGTTTCAACGAAGTCGCACAGGGCCTCGATTGCGCTGTTGAAGATTTCGGCCACCAGCACAAAGGCGGTTGCAAGTAGGATCAGCAAGACGTCGAGCCACTCGCGAAAGTGGAACGCGAGCGCAAGCACGATGGCCGATAGCCCCAGTTTCCAGGTAACCGACCAGTCGTAGATGACGGCATAGCGCAGGCCCGAGAACACGGTTTTCACCTTGCGCCAGGGGTGGTAGCCGGGTTCGCCAATGCCAAGGAATTTGTGTCTCATCGTGCCGAACTCCAGGTGGGCAAGTGCCGCAGCGTCAGGGGCCACGCAAGGCCCGCGATCAGGCCGATCAGGATGTCACTCGGAAAATGCACCTGAAGGTGCAGCCGTGACCAGGCAACCAGCACGACCAGCGCTGTGCCGGCGATCATCGCCGGGGTGCGCCACGGTGCCGCGTTGCGGCCCGGGGCGACCAGCCAGGCGGTGATGAAGGCCGCGATCTGCAGCGAATGGGCGCTGGGAAAGCTGGCGTCGATCGGCATGTCGATCAATGCCGCGAGGGCGGGGCGCTTGCGGTCGAGGGCCAGCTTCATTGCATGGGCCATCAGCACCGCGCCCGCTAGGGCGCCTGGGACGAAGAATGCCGCGACCGAAGGCTGACGCCGCCAGTGCATTGCCGCATGGAGCAGCGCGAGCGGCCCCAGCACCAGGACCGAGCCGGCCCAGGTCACCGCGCGGAAGAAGGCATCGGCCAGCGGCCCGTGCGCGGTCGCCGCGAGCGCCAGGCCGCCGGTGTCGAAGGCGCCGGCCCGGCATTCCCCCGCGGGGCAGGTGATCGCGGCGCCCAACACCAGGATCGCCGGCGCCGTCAGGATCAAGGCGAGTACGCGCCAGTCCAGGGCCGCCTTGGCGCCACTTGCAGGGGGCGGCCACGCGCCGCGCCGGCTCATCCTTATCCCCCCGCCTGCGGGCCGGCGCCTGCGCGGGCGTCCTTGCGCAGCGACAGCACGATCGAGGTGAAGATGATCGCCGCCACCACACCCAGCGAGAACAGCACCGGGATCTTGTAGAGGTCGATCAGCAGCATTTTCACGCCGATGAACACCAGCACCATCGCCAGGCCGTACTTGAGCAAGGAAAAGCGATCGGCCATGTCGGCGAGCAGGAAGTACATCGCGCGCAGACCGAGGATCGCGAACACGTTGGAGGTGAGCACGATGAACGGGTCGGTCGTGATCGCGAAGATCGCCGGGATCGAATCCACCGCGAAGATCAGGTCGGTGATCTCCACTAGCACCAGCACGAGGAACAGCGGCGTCGCGTAGCGCACCAGCTTGCCGGCCTGCTCGCGCATGACGAAGAAGCGCTCACCGTGCAGCTCGTCGGTCACGTTCATGTGCTTGCGGATCCACTTGATCACCGGGTTGTTGCCCAGATCCGGCTTCTGGTCGGCGAACACCCACATCTTCACGCCGGTGATCAGCAGGAAGGCGCCAAAAACGTAGAGGATCCAGTGGAACTTGGCGATCAGCCAGACGCCGGCAAAGATCATGATGGTGCGCATCACGATCGCCCCGAGCACGCCCAGGATCAGCACCCGCTTCTGCAGTTCGATCGGGATCGCAAAGAAGCTGAACAGCATCAGCCAGACGAAGACGTTGTCGACCGCCAGCGACTTTTCGATCAGGTAGCCGGTGACGTATTCCAGCGTTTTCGCGTTCGCCACCTCGCGCCCCGCGCTACCGTCCAGATACCACCACAGCGCGCCGGCGAAGACGAAGGACACCGCCACCCATATGCCGGACCAGGTGGCCGCTTCCTTGAACGAAACGCGATGCTGCTTGCCGCCACCCACCACGAAAAGGTCGATCGCGAGCATCACCAGGACGATGGCGAAGAAGCCCGCCCACATCCACCATGTGCCGATTGTTTCCATTGAATTGGCTCCCAAGTTGTTTCCAGTTCGCTGCTGCATTGCAGCAGTTCCGGTGTCCAGCGCGCAAGGCGTGCCGACCGATATTCTGGAAACGGACCTTCGCCTGCGCGGCAAAGGTCTTGCTCACAACCTCCGCACAAAACAACGGCTGGTTGCCCGACGCACCGGGAAAGCACGCTGGCCTTTCCGTACTGACGACACGCCGGTGGAGAGCTACTCCCCCTTGGGACGCTTTCAAGATAGATTGCCCGACTAATTTCGTCAACTAATTCGTCGCGCGCCCGGGTGCAAAGCCGACCCCCGCTGACCGCCGGATTAATCCGGGAATCCCGCAGTCTGCCCCGCGTTTGCCGCAGCTCATCGCACGCCGGTCGCGAGGGATTCGGCGCGCCGCCATCCTTCACTCAACGCAGCACCGATCGACACCAAACGGATGCTGCAGCCCCCGACAAAGTGTGAAAGGAACCGTCATGAAAACCCAACTGATCCGCAACAGCCACAAAGTCGTCGCAGCCCTGCTCGCCGTGGTCGGCACCGTGCTGTGCCTGGGCAGCACGGCGGTGGGCTACGAGCAGGTGGCTTCGCAGGCGGTGGTGGAAGTGCCGTTGGCGGTGGCGTCGGTGGAGGCGGACCGGGGCTGACCCTGCGTGTCAGCGGCGCACTGTCGCGATGGCCTGCCGGGTGGCAGGCGCTTTCACCTTCACAAGAAATGAAACGCAGGCGCCAGGCGCTGCATTTGCTGCACACAGGCCATCGGAACCGGATGTGCCGCAGGCGTTGCGTGGCCGAGTACGCGGTCTCACTGGCATCGCTGATGCGCTGGGAAACCGGGGGCGAAACTCGCACTCGCCCATTTTGCGGTCGCCGAATCCACGTGGCGCAGCCTGTTCCAGAACTTCAAGCTGCCCGGTTGCGACGGGTAGTCTTGAAGCGCTGCGGCGGCGCGGCGATTGCAAAGCAATCAGATCACGAAGGTGCCTGAATTCGCGCCCAGCGCGTAGGCGTCGTAAAGGCTCAATCCACCGATCTTGACCTTCTGGGCCGGGCCTTTGACGTCCTTGACCGAGCCGGCAATGAAATCCGGGCCACCGAACTGGTTGCAGGTAATGTCGCAGATGCCGGCCGCCGCTTTGCCGCGGACCGATACGAAGTAGTGATCCGAAGTGGATTTGACGCGAATCACGCGTGAATCGATGTAGGCGAACTTGTGCACGTAGAACTTTGCCGCGACGACCGAGGCCCAGATGCACATGCCCTTGAGTTGGTTTCCATTCGTGACCGGAATACCCAAGGCCTTGCAGTTGGTTCGGGTCAGATCAATCAGCGCGGCCCAGACCCTGTCATCAATACCCCACGCACCGCTGGGTGCCGGCAAGTCCGAGGACTTGGTCTTGTTGAACAGGTTGTACGCCATCTCGACCATCATCGAGGGCGGATTCTCGACTTCCCATGCCATGCGGTTGCTCCAAGGGTTGGTTGCCAAAGCTGCCGCACCGCACAAGCGGGCGTGCGCAGCGAGCATAGCGCCTCGGCGCACAACCCGGTAGCGAGCCGAGCACGACGGGTGTCGATAAGCCCAACGGTGATAGGTGGGCGACACCCGTAGCGGCAGATCCGTGGCGTCCGTGAAGCACCGCACGCCGCTGCGGACGAGGCCTGCGCCTCAGCCTGAACCCAGGTGGCGAGGAAGGCGCCCGAGCAATGACGCTTCCGGTCCGCGTTTTCAGCACTCTGCCCCGCATTTGCTGCAGTTCATCGCACGCCGGTCGCGACCGATTCGGCGCTCCGCCATCCTTCACTCAACGCAGCACCGATCGATACCGAACGGATGCTGCGGCCCCAAAAGCAGAGAGTGAGAGGAAAAGCCATGAAAACCCAACTGATCCGTAACAGTCACAAAATCGTCGCAGGCTTGCTCGCCGTGATCGGCACCGTGATGTGCCTCGGCACCACGGTCGTCGGTTACGAGCAGGTGGCCGCGCAGGCGGTGGTGGAGGTGCCGGTGGCGGTGGCGTCGGTGGATGCGGAGCGCGGCTGAGGAATTCGATCGGCCGCCTACGGTGCCTGAACGGGCGCGGTGCCCGGTTGTACGAACAGGCCCGGCAGGGCTTGGTTGTTGAAGTCGAACAGGGTCATGTTTTCCCAGTTCGACTGGAGTGAGTCGGGCGTCGCGACCCAGTCTGGCGCCCAGTAGATCCAGCCCTTTTCGCCCGGCGTGGCGGCGCTCTGGATCTGCCGTGTGAGCGCGGCAAGGTAGTCCGCCTGCCCGTTCGGCGTGGGCGGAAAGCGTTTGAGCAGACCTTCATGCGTGCCGACTGCGTTGTGCGCGGTGCCGCGCCAGTCCAGCGTCCAGGGGTAGGCGGTTTCGACCAGCAGCACCGGCTTCTGGTAGCGGTCGGCATAGCCTTCGAGCAGGCGCGGCAGGGTGTCGAAGGCCTCGGCGCCGCCCCAGAAGGTGTAGTACGAGAGGCCGATCACGTCGTAGCGGATCTGCTCACGCGCGACGCCGTCGAAGAAGTGTTCGACGAAGCGGGTGTCGGCGCCGTTTTCCACATGCAGCACGATGCGCACGCCGGCGTCGGCCCCGTAGGCTTCATCCACGCCGGCCCGCGCGGCGCGCATCAGTTGGCCGAAGCGTGCCCAGGATGCGGCATCGCCCCTGAGTTGGCCGAGCGGCCACAGGAAGCCGCCGCCGGTTTCGTTGCCGAGCTGGATCAGTTGCGGTCGCGCGCCGGCCTGGTCGAGCGCGACGAGGCAATCGCGGGTGTAGCGCTGTACCTGATCGGCGAGCGCCGGCAGGGGCAAGTTGGCCCATGCGGCGGGCGTGGTCTGGTGCTGCGGGTCGGCCCACCAGTCGCTGTAGTGGAAGTCGAGCATGAAGCGCATGCCGCTGGCGCGGATGCGCTTGGCGAGCGCGATCACTTCTTGCAGGCTGCTGGCGCCGCTGGCGTTGTGGGGTGAAGGCCCCACCCATAGGCGCACCCGCATCAGGTTGAAGCCGGCCTCGCGGTAGATTTGCAGCAGCTCTTGCGACCGGCCATTCGCGCTGAACTTCACCCCGGCCGCATCGAGCGCCGGGATGAAGGACACATCGGCACCCTTGATGAAGGCGCCGCTATCGGCCAGCGGCGGTGCCGCCGTGCAGCACAGCGCCACTGCTGCCAACAAGGCAGTCAGCAGCGCTTGCGCCGCGCGCCGCATCAGCGCGTTGGCTTCTTGCCCCAGGGCTTCTTCTCACCGCTGAAACCGGGTTTCGGCGGCCGATCGCCCCAGGGGCGGGCCGGGCGGTCAGCTTGCGGCCGCGCCGGGCGGTCGCCCCAAGGCTTGTCGCCTTGAGGACGATCGCCTTGCGGGCGATCACCGTAGGGGCGGTCCCCCGCAGGCCGGTCACCATAGGGCCGATCACTGCGGGGACGATCGCCGGCCGGGCGATCACTCGCGGCGCGATCCGGATAGGGGCGCGGATTCTGCGGGCGGTCGCCGTAGGGGCGCGGGGGCCGATCCCCCCAGCTGCGTTCGCCTTGCGGACGGTCGCCCTGCGGGCGCGGCGGCCTGTCGCCTTGCGGGCGATCAGCCTGCGGCCGGTCGTTGCCCCAACGGCCTTGCGGCTTGCGCTCGTCGAAGCGCGGCGCGCCACGGTCGCCTTCGCGATGGCCACCACCGCCCCAACCGCCACCGCTGCGTTCTTCGCGGAACTCGCGGCGCGGCGGGCGGCGGTCCATGCCGTCGGCTTCGCCTTCTTCAAGCAGGCGGATCGCCAGCGCCTGGCGACGTACGCGGATTGCGCCCAGTTGCTGAAGCAGATCGGCCGGCAGATCGCGCGGCAGTTCCACCGTGGAAAAGTCCGGGAACAGGTTGATCTGGCCGATGAAGCGGCCTTCGATGCCCCCTTCGTTGGCGATCGCGCCGACGATTTCCTTCGGCATCACGCCGTCGTTGCGGCCCACCGCGATGCGGTAGCGCGCCAGCGCACCGGCAGAGAACTCGCGTCGCTTGGCGAGGATCTCGTCGCGGTTCTCACGCGTCGGGCGTTCGCGCTCGCGTTCCGGCCTTGCCGCGGGCTCATCGGGCCACTCGGCCGGGTCGAGCTTGAGCGGGCGTTCGCGCTGGGCGATCCAGGCCAGCGCCGCGGCGATCTCGTGCGCGGTGAGGTCCTGCTCGTCTTCCATCTGGCTCACCAGCTCGACGAAGTATTCGAGCTTTTCGTTCTCGATCACCTCGGTGATCTGCTGCTTGAACTGCTCGGCGCGTTTGACTTCGACCTCGCTGCGCGTAGGCAGGCGCAGCGGTTCGATCGTGGCGCGGGTGACGCGCTCGATCGTCTTGAGCATGCGGAATTCGCGCGGGCTGACGAACAGGATCGCGCTGCCGGTACGCCCCGCCCGCCCGGTGCGGCCGATGCGGTGCACATAGGCTTCGGTGTCGTAGGGGATGTCGTAATTGATCACGTGTGAGACGCGCGGCACGTCGATGCCGCGGGCGGCGACGTCGGTCGCCACGACGATGTCGAGCGCGCCGCTTTTCAGTTGCTCGATCACGCGTTCGCGCAGGCCCTGCGTCATGTCGCCGTTCAGCGCGGCGGCGGCAATGCCGCGTGCTTCGAGCTTCTGCGCGAGTTCTTCGGTGGCGATCTTGGTGCGCACGAAGACGATGGCGGCGTCGAAGTCGTCTTCCACTTCAAGGATGCGGGTCAGCGCATCGAGCTTGTCCATGCCGCGCACCGTCCAGTAGCGCTGGCGGATCGCCTCGACGGTGCTGGTCGCGTTGCGGATCTTCACTTCGCGTGGCTCGCGCAGGTAGGTGCGCGCAACGCGGCGGATCGGCTCCGGCATCGTCGCCGAGAACAGCGCGGTCTGGCGCTCGGCCGGTGTGTGCTGGAGGATCCATTCAACATCGTCGATGAAGCCCATGCGCAGCATTTCGTCGGCTTCGTCGAGCACCATCATGCGCAGGCCGTCGAGCTTGAGGCTCTCGCGTTCCAGGTGATCCATCACCCGGCCCGGTGTGCCGACGATGACATGCGGGCCGCGCGACAGCGCACGCAGCTGCACCACCATGCTCTGGCCACCGTAGATCGGCAGCACGTGGAAGCCGGGCAGGTGGTGGGCGTACTTCTGCAGGGCCTCGGCGACCTGGATCGCCAGCTCGCGCGTCGGCGTGAGCACCAGCGCTTGCGGCTGGCGCACGGCCAGGTCGATGCGGGCGAGCATCGGCAGCGCGAAGGCGGCCGTCTTGCCGGTGCCGGTCTGTGCCTCGCCGATGATGTCGGCGCCTTCCAGCAGGTGCGGAATGCACTGGGCCTGGATTGGCGAGGGGGTTTCGTAGCCCACTTCACTGAGCACGCGCAGTAGCGCTTCGGGCAGGCCGAGCTCGGCGAAGGTGATGGCGGGGGTTTGTGTTTCGGGTGTGGTCATGGCGCGGGCCCTGCTCTGGCGGCCAGCGAAAAGCCGGCCAACCCTGAAGTATCGCCGACGCAGCGCGGTTTGCCGAATATCTTCGGGGGTCGGACTTGTCGCGCGGCAGCCCTGTGGGGCGCCGTGGCCGCTTCGTGCCGGGTTCAGTGCTCGCCGTTGGCCTCGCGCGGCGGGCTCCAGCGTTCCGCTACGTGACGCGACTGGTAGTCCAGCTCGGGGAACAGCGCTGCTTCGGTCATGCCGATCAGCGCCAGTTCGCGGCGGATGCCGGCGCGCTTGGCCGTCGGTACGCGCAACCACTTGAGGATGCGTGTGCGGCGCAGTGCCGCGTCGATGTCCAGCAGATCGATCGGTGCGCCGATCGCGCTGGGTGAGCGGTCCTTGCCCTCCCATGCCGCCGCATCGGCGACGTAACGCCCGCCGTGCAGCGTGAAGGTGCCAGACTGGTTGCGGATGCGCGGGTTGCCGCGCGGCGGAAACACCGCCACCGGCATCGAGAGCCGCAGCGCCAGCCGCTCGGGCGCCGCCCAGTCTGAATCGTCGAACAGATTGCCCGGCTTTTCGCCGCGAGCGCCGGTGAGCGGCACCGCGCGCAAGTCCAGCGCGCGTGGCTCGCTGGCAATTTGCGAGACCGGGATCGGCGTGTCGCCAATTGCGCCAAGCAAGCGCGTGTGCCGATAGGCCTCACCGGCGACATCCGGCGCGTGCAGGCTGCGCGCCACACTGTCGTGCCACTCGTCGCGGTTGCGCACGCGGCACAGCGCGGCGCGGGCAATCACGTCGGCGTCGTCGGCGTACAGCAGCTCGGCACTGCGGCGGCTGGCGGAACTGTAGTAGTTGAGCCGCCGCGCATTCAGGATCCACAGTGCCGCGTCTTCGCCCGATTCGTCCAGTTGCGGATCGCGAACCGCGAAGAACAGGGCGACGAGCAGGTTCTCTGTCCAGTCGAGCAGGCGGGTCGGCGCGAGGTAGTGTTGCATCGTCACCAGTGCCGCGAAGTCCGGCGTGCCGGCGGGCACTGCGTCGGGGTTCAGCGCGCGGAAGTGGCGCGTCAGCGATACCTCATCCACCGGCGCGCTGCCGGCGTTGGGCCGCAGCAAGCCCGGCACGAGGCGGTAGCTCGCCCGCTCATGGCCGCGAAACCACAGCCCGAAGCGCGCATCGCCGCGCCGCGCGCTGGCCTCGGGCGCCAGGGTGTCGAGCAGTTTGCCGCGCGCAACGGCGTCGATCGCCTGCGCAACGCTTTCGATGGTTTTCGATTCGGCGGGGATCTCACGCATGGCGGGCTTGGGCTGGGCGGCAGGAGGCCTTGATTCTACGGAAGGCCTGAATAAGTGGCTGCGACGGCGCATCGCTGCTTTGCGGCGTGCTCGCTCCCGCGCCTATCCCTTTGATATGTCTTGGTCGCTGCGCGCGCCGCGCCTTGCGCTGCGTCCCTCTCGCTCACTTATTCAGACCTTCCCTACGTGGCGCAGAAACAAAAACGGCGTGCGGGGTGCGCACGCCGTTCTGCTTGCTGGCGGTGCCGATCAGATCAGCACGTTGATCACTGCGTTGCCGATGCCGATGAGCGCGGCGCCCGAGATGAGGCCAGCGCAGATCGGTTCGAGGCCCCCGACCCAGATCGAGTGGCCACGCGTGCCGGGCTTGCCTTCGTTGCGGCGGTTCATGAACCAGAACAGCAGCGCGCCGACGAACATGGTCAGCGATGCATCCGGCGGCAGCACCACGCCCAGGCCGATCGACACGGCAGAGAGCGGGAAGCGGCCCTTGGTGACGATCTTGGCGACTTCGATCGCGATTGCGGCGAGGCAGGCGACGACCATCGCGATGACGGCCGAGGTGGGCAGCGCCGAGACGCCCTTGGCGATGATCTCGGCCACGCCCTTCCACTGCAGTGCAGCGGGGAAGGCGAAGGCGTCCGAAACGATGGTGGCCGTGGAACGCACGCCGTTTGCATCGGCCGGCAGGAAGAGCAGGAAGAACAGCGGCACGCAGGCCAGCGCGCCGGCGAAGATGCCGATGATGTGGCCGATCGCCTGCTGGCGCGGCTTGGCGCCGAGCATGTAGCCGGGCTTGATGTCGGAGAGCAGGTTCGCCGCGTTGGCCGAGATTTCGGCCGTCATGCCGGCCGGCAGCAAGTTGCTCGCCGGGTTGCTGCGATCGAGCGCGCCGATCGAGAACTGCGTGATCTTGCTCATCGCGCCGATCGGAATCCACGAGGTCAGCGCCATCGAGTTGGTGCCGATGATGGTGAGCACGAAGATCAGCGGCAGCGAGATGAAGCTGAGCAGCCAGGGCACACCGAAGAACTCGTGCGTGACCCAGGCGCCCAGCAGGCTGAATACCGGCACACCGATGTAGGAGACCCACAGCGGCAGCTCGATGCCGGCGAGGATGTCCGGCCCGTTGTCTGCCGGTGCCTTGCGACCGGTCATCGACTTCCAGGCGCTCTTGAAGATCTCCGGCCGGGCGACCAGGCTCACCAGCGAGCCGGTGACCATCATTGCGACGCCCCACCACAGCGACCACTGGTTGACGATCTCGCCGCGGTTGATCGGGATCGTCGTGCCGTCGGCCGCCACGCGCGGCACGATGTCGCCAAGCTGGATCACGATCGGCGCGAGCACTGCGAAGTTGATCACGCCGCCAAGCAGCACGCTGCTCGCGACCGCAATGCCCATCAGACCGCCCACGCCGATCAGCGCCGCATCGAGCGTCACGCGCAGGCCGAGCTGGCGGATGTCGGTGCCGAGGATCTTCGGAATCCAGATGTGGAAGGCGGTGGCCAGGTTGTAGTAGTAGGTGTCCAGCCGTTCGTGGAAGACCCAGGGCTCGGTCATGCCGGCCCATTTGTCCAGGCGCAGCAGCTTGAACTGGATCAGCTTCATCCAGCCATCTGAAATCAGCATCTGGTAAACGCCGGCTCCGGCGGCCACCAGGCCCAGCAGCCGCGCCTTGAACACGCCCACTGCCGCATCGCTGGTGTAGAGCGAATCGAGCACCACGCCGCAGGCACGGCCTTCAGGGAAGGGCATCTGCTGGTCGTTGATGAAGTGGCGCTTGAGCGGGAAGGCGATCAGCACGCCCAGAATGGCGACGATCACCTGCCACACCACGATCTGCCAGCCGGGGATGATCTTGTCGGCGATCAGCATGTAGGCCACCAGGCTCGCGGTGAGCGGGGTGGTCATGTAGCCTGCCGCGGTGGCGATCGACTGGGTGCAGTTGTTCTCCAGGATCGTCATGTCCTTGCCGTAGCCCGCGTTGCTGAGCGCGCGGAACATCGCGAAGGAGAGGATCACCGAGGTCAGGCCGACGCCCAGGCCGATGCCCGTCTTTGCGCCGATGTAAAGCATGGTGGCGGAAAGGATGCCGCCGAGCAGGAAGCCGGTGATCGCGGAACGGATCGTGAGCTGGGCCATGTCGCCCCGATACACGTTCTTGAACCACCATTCGTCTTTTTGCGCCCGCGTCCAGGTGCGGGTCTGTTCTTCGGTGAGATTCTGAATGGCCATGTGTTGTATGCGCCTGTGGGTTGATCGGCAGTTTCGCCAGCGCGACGGGTGCAACCGGGTGGGTTGCGCCATCGCGGGGCGGGCGCATTGTGACAGAGCGGTGAGGCCGGAAGATAGGGGCCGGTCAATCTGCCGTCAGAGTGGGCCTGCGCAAGCGGTGCCCGCCCCTCTTTCACTTTCGCCGCGCACGGGGTGCTAGCTGTGAAGGCTCAATGGGTTGTTTCGGGTGTTCACCCGGCGAAGTTCTGCGAGACTGGAAGTCGCCAAACACCCAGCCACCCTAGAACCAGGCCCCGGCTGAACACGCATAAAGAATGCCCGATTGACGTATCTGCGTCGCTTGGAGGCGGCTCAGGACATCACTGATCGCGGCCTGCCGGCCGCCCGGAAGTGGCTCAAACGTCTGCCCGCCAATGTGCGCAGGTCGCTGCTCGGCGCAGTTACGGCCGGCGGCGGGACCAAGTCGACTTGCCCTTCATGCGGGGCGACGAGGGTGGTGCAAGGAAGTGCCCGGGGGACGAGCTGGGGATGTGCGATGGATCCGAAATGCTGGCAGCGGCTGGGGGTGCCTGAATCCAAGACCCGGCGACCCCACAGGCACCAGCCGCACTACAACTGGAAGTGTTTGGCCGCGCCATCCAGGTCATTGGACAACCGGTCAAGCTGCACGATTGCGCCACTGACCACGGCAATTGCTTGCTCGGTTTCTTCGACCATGATGGAGATTTTTTCAAAATTCTGCGCAATGCCGTTACTGGCTTCGCGCTGCTCGGCCATTGCATGCGCGAGTTGTTGAGTCCGACTCAAGGTTGAATTGGCGCTGGCACTGATTACAGCCAAGGCATCGGCTGCCTTATCTGAATAGACCACGCCGCTTTCTACCAAGCCAACCACATCCTGCATTTTGGCCACAGCCATTTGGGTTTCTGACTGCACCAAGCCTGTTGTGCGCGCAATATCCCCGGTCGCCGTGCTTGTTCTTTCCGCCAGTTTGCGCACTTCATCCGCCACCACTGCAAAACCCCGCCCTTGTTCCCCGGCTCGTGCCGCTTCGATCGCGGCGTTCAGGGCCAGCAAATTGGTTTGATCGGCAATCTCGCGAATCGTATTGGCAATCGAATCTATTTCCCGGGTGTGCCCGGCCAGCAGTTGAATGAAACCCGAAGCCTCCTTGGCTTGCTCTGCAATCGAACGAATCTGGATCGACGACTGTTCTACCAGTTTGGAACCTTCAACAGCCCGATCTCGCGATTCTGTGGAATTGGATTCGGTTTCTTCGGCACCATGTCTCACTTCATCGATATTGACGGCCATCTCTTCAATATTGGCCGCAGCCGCTGACGTGGCGTCGGAAGTAATCAGCGCGATATTGTTCATCGCGGCGGTCTTCTCGCGCAAATCCTTGGATGACAGATTCAATTGCTGCGCCGCCGTACGGAAACGTTCCGCCATCGAGCGCAAACTGACCTGCATATAACCCATTGTTTCAATCAGGCTCCCAACAGGGCTTTCAGGAATTCTGGTGTTGAGATTTCCCTCTGCGATTGTTTTTGCAATCTGCTTCGCCAGATCTGGCTCCCCCCCTAAATCCCTGAAGATCTGTCGGTAGAACCAGACGCCGAGTCCTGTCACGAATAAAAAGAGCACCATGCCAACTACCAGGAACACCAGTGCCTGCCGATAAATCGCGTCACGGATATCGTCAACAAAGAAACCAATGCCCAATACCCAGCCCCAAGACTTGAAGTCCACCAGACCATTCAATTTCGGATAGGGTGTCTTATCCGTGCCGCCGGGCTTTGGCAGATGTACCTCTTCCAGCTGACCTTGCGAAAAAGGTAGATTGCCGGCCTCCAGCATGTCCAGGTACTCAGGATTAGCAATATGATCCGACGTGGTGACAGTGCCGATCTTCTTAGGGTCCGGGTGCACCAGCATCAAATTGTCGGGAGTGCGCACAAAAAAGTAGCCGCCTTTTCCCTGCATGCGGGTCAAGGCCGCCTTAGCTTGCTGCTGGGCTTCTTGCGTCGAAAGCCGCCCCGTGCGCTCCTGCTCGTGAAAATAGTTGAGCAAGCCAACACCCTGCACCAGCAATCGGTCAATCTGCGATGCACGCTCCTTCAAGATGCCGGTCTGGATGCGCTGCAATGCCACTCCGCTCACCAAGACCAGACTGCCCATGGTGGCGAGAATCATCAGCTTGATTTTGTTCCGCAATAGCATTACGTCTTCCCCCCAGAAGAACCATAGCACCGCTGTGGCCAATCAATAGTACTGAAACCAAGGCTCCTTGTGTGCCAGATTGAGAGTTGGGGTGCGGCCTCGGGTCTTGGATTGGCGCTTGATGGACTCGGCCCGAAAATGTGCATTCGGGGCGCGCTTGTGCGGGGTTGAAAGAGTTGGTGTCTGGATCGGTGCCCTGCTTTGGCTGAGGGCACGGAAGACCTGCTCTCGGCGCGATTCGAGCTGATGAGCGTTCTTGGGGCGTTGCCTCGCTGGATTCGCAAAAACAATGGAATCCGCAGCAATGAGTTGCGGCCGGTGAGGATGTCTTCCGTTGCAGTAAGAACAGCCTTGGTCGGAAGCCGCGCATTTTTCACGAGCGACTCGTACAGACCTCATCACCCCAGCCGCATCGCTTGCGCTCAACGAAATTGAGCGCACGACTTGTCGGCCAGATATTCGGCGGCGTCTCTTGGCCTAAGTCGACCAATCGCCTGGCCGGCTTATCTCGCCGCCCTGAAAGCCCCCCTCAGCGGCCCGCCGAGCCGGCAATGGAGTGGGTGAGGCGCTGGCGTGGCACCCAGCGGCCGATGGCGAAGTGGCCAAGGCTGGTCAGCGCCAGAAGCAGGGCGATGCCAAGCGCCCACATGATCCATAGCAGCGGGCCGACCCAGCCGATCACCGCCACCAGCCAGGGTTGCCCGATCACCACCGCGGAACCGAAGGCCGACAGCCCCAGGCGCAGCGACTCGACCATTGCCGGGTCCGCCCACGCGAACCAGGCGGGTAGCGGCCAGTCGCGCAGCAGGCTTGCCAGTGTTTGCGCGTCGGCCGCGCCGGCTGCGCTGGCCGCCCAGCCGGCCAGGCTGTGCATCAGCGCCACCGCACCGCTCCAGAGCAAAGCCAGGATCAAACTGATCGACCACAAGACTGCTTTCATCGTCGTGCCCTCCATGTGCTTGCTATCGCTTCGTCAGAGGCCGGCAGTCGCGAGAAAGTTCCAGCTGCACCGGGCTGGGCGTTCACGTGTCTTGCTGCTGCAGGGCGACTCAGCCGGGCGGGGGGGATTGCGCTGCGGGCGGTGGCGGCACATCCGGCGTGGCCGGGGCGGATGCTTCGGCGGGCGGCGTTGGCGCACTGGCGTCGGCGGCGGGGGCCTCGACCGGCGATACCTCCGCAGCCGGCAGGCCGCTTTCGGGGCCGGCCGGCTCGACGGCGTCCGCGTCGCTTTGTGCCGGCGGCGGCGCGCTGGGGCGTGGGCGCGGGGCGGATGCCTCGGCTTGCGGTTCGGTGCCGAACATGGATTCGTACCAGGCCTTGATGCGGCCGCCAAGCGTGGCGTCCTGCGCCTTGGGAAAACGCGCGCTGCTGCTGATGAGGCGGGCGCCCTGCGCGCGCGAGAAAACGTCGCCGACAATCGGCAGGGCGCTGCGGGCACCCTGGCCCCAGTAGTCGCTGCGCAGGGTGATGCGGGCATCGTTGAAGCCGACCCAGGCACCGCCCACAAGCTGCGGATGCATCAGGATGAACCAGCCGTCGGTGTTGTCTTGCGTGGTGCCGGTTTTGCCGGCCAGGTCGCCGCGCACGCCAAAGCGATTGCGGATCGCACTGCCGGTGCCGCGGTCGATCACGCCGCGCATTGCGTCAAGCAGCATGTCTTCGGCTTCGGCCGAAATGGCGCGCTGCGCATCGGCCGGGTGGAATTCTTCCAGCACTTCGCCCTTGCGGTTTTCGATCCGCAGCACCATTGCCGGTGCGATGTAGTGGCCGGCGTTGGCGATGGTGGCGTAGGCGCTGACCATTTCGTACAGGGTCACCGGGCTGGTTCCGAGCGCCAGCGAGGGGACCTCTTCGAGCTTGCTGTCGCGCACGCCCATCGCGCGGGCAAGTCTGGCGACGCGCGCAGCGCCCAGTTCGTGAACCAGCTGTGCGGTGATGCGGTTGCGCGACAGCGCGAGTGCGGTGGCAAGGCGCATCGGCTCGCCCGTCGGCGGGGCGGCATCGTCGGGCCGCCAGACTTCGCCGCCCGGCAGCGGGATCTCGACCGGGGTATCCAGCAGCGTGTCGTCCGGCTTGGCGCCGTCTTCGAAGGCGGCGCCATACACGAAGGGTTTGAAGGTGGAGCCCGGCTGGCGGCGCGCCTGGCGCACATGGTCGAAAGCGTCTTCGGCATAGTCCCGGCTGCCCACCCAGGCAAGGATGGCGCCGGTACGCGGGTCGATCGCCATGAAGCCCGCTTCGATGCGCGTTTTCTCGGCACGCAGCGCGCGCATGAAGGCGGCGTCGGCAAGCAGGCGCTTGAGTGCCGCGGCCTCGGATTCGCCCCCCGCCTGCGCATCGGCAAATGCCTTGCTGTCGCGCACCAGCGCCTCGACCACCCGGTTGCCGGCTCGCCATTGCCCTGCCCAGGCACCGTCGGCCACGCCCTGCAAGGCGCTGCCGCGTTGTTCCACCGCACGGGTGGCATAGGTTTGCAGGCGGGCGTCGATCGTGGTTCGCACGACCAGGCCATCGGTGTAGATGTCGTAGTCGTTGCGGTCGGCCCAGTCGATAAGCCATCGCTTCAGGTGCATCACGAAGTGCGACGCGGGGCCGGGCTCGGCACGCTGGCGTTCAAAGTCGAGCTTGAGCGGCCGCTGGGCCAGCGCTTCGTAACGCGCGGTGGAAAGCTTGTCCTGCCGCGCCATCAGCGACAGCACCAGGTTGCGCCGCTCGCGCGCGCGTTCGGGGTTGAGCACCGGGTTGTAGTAGCTGGTGCCCTTCAACATGCCGATCAGCGTGGCGCTTTCCAGCAGATCCAGCGCTTTGGCCGGCTTGCCGAAATAGGTGCGCGCCGCCATGTCGATGCCGTAGGCGTTGAAGAGGAAGGGCACCGTGTTGAGGTAAGTCTCAAGGATCTGCTGTTTCGAGTACACCGCCTCGATCTTCAGCGCGGTGATCGCCTCCTTGAGCTTGCGGGTGAGGTTCTGCTTGCGGCCAATTTCGTCCGGGAAGAGGTTGCGCGCGAGCTGCTGGGTGATCGTCGATCCGCCTTGCGTGTCGCCCTTCAAGGTCGCCAGCGTGGCGCCGGCAAGCCGGCGGAAGTCGATGCCGTGGTGGGCGTAGAAGCGGCGGTCTTCGGTGGCGATCAGCGCTTCGATCACGCGAGGGGAGATCGCATCGAGCGCCACCCAGTCGCGGTTGCCGCGCTTGAACTCTGCCAATGCCTTGCCGTCGGCCGTGAGGACCTGCGTTGGCGCCTCTTCGCGCGCCTTGCAGATATCCGAGATGCCCGGCGTGAAGGGGATCAGCAGCAGCACCCACGCGAGCAGCAGCGCGGGCGGCGTCGCCAGCGCGATCAGGATGTCGCGCCGGCGCGGGTGGCGCAGGCGTTGCCAGAGCGCCTGCAGCGCAGGCTTTACGGCAGACCATGAGATGAATGACAGAGCTTGAGGCACGATCAGGTACGCGGGGGTTCGGGGGCCTGCGCATTATGCGCCCGCCGCTTGTGCCCAGGCGCTGGGCGCGGCAGTGATGGCTGCGCAGCTGCTGCAAGGCCACAGCTTGATCAGACTGATGGAGCCGGCCTTGCCGGACACCTAGAATCGCAGGCATGACATTTCGCCCCGCTCTGCCGCACACCCACCGGCGCGCGCCAGCCCTGGTGCCGTCAAGGGCTTCCTGCCAATTGCCTTGCGCACAGCGCCGCTAGCGATGTCGACACACTTTTCGCTCGTGGTCGTGAAGGCCCCCGGTGACACCGGATTCGCCTTGGCAGAGGTGCTGGCCCCATTCGAGCAACACAGCCGGTCAGAGCCTTACGGCAGGTTCTGCGACACGTCGGCGCGCTTGCGATGGGAGTACGAACACAGCGTGGTCGACCCGATCCTCTGGTTCACCCGCGAGGTGACCGAGCCGCAGGCCGGGATGATCTGCGCCGGCGATGTTCCGCTGCAAACGGCCTCGCCTGCTGCGGACACGGCAGCGGGGCGCAGCACGCCACTCAAAGCCTTGTATCCCCGATTTGAAGACTTCCTGCTTGCGGAGGGCTACTCGCCAGCCGCCATTGCAGCCGGCCGTATCGGCTACTGGTACAACCCTCAGCGCCGCTGCAATGGCTGGCTGCTTGGCGGAAGGTGGCGCGGTTTCTTCAAGGTGAAGCCCGGCTTCGAAGCGCAGACTCGCTTGGGCGACCCGCTCCGATACGATGACCCAGCGCCCGAGGGCTTTGCTGATGTAGTGCTGAAGAAACACTGGGACGTCGAGGCGCAGCGTACGCAGAACGTGCGGCGCGCCGTGGCGGCCCATGCGGCTTTTCATCATGCGAGCGATGGCGTCGCAGGTGCGGCGCCATCGCGTGCCCAGGCGCTGGGGATGCTGGATGCGATCTCGATCGAACGTCTGGTGGGCACCCGCCTGGCGCCTTGCCCGGCACACGGCGCGATGCCGGAGTCCGGCGAAGCCAATGCCTACCCCGCGGTCACCCGCGCAAGCCTGGCGCGCTTTGGTGCAGATGAGGCCGGGTTCGTCGAGTACGTTCGTCAGAACACCGCCTTGCCGTTCGCGCTTCTGGTGGATGGCCAGTGGTATGCCGAAGCCCGGTTGTTTGACCATGGCGCCGATGCGGAACGCGTGGCGCCGCAAGATTGGGTTCGTGAGGCCTCGGCGCTGCTGGCGGCACAAGCCGACGACGCCGAATTGTTCGCGGTGGATTGCTACCTCTAGGCTGCCGCACCCGCGTTCGTCCTTGGGCGTCAAGCTGCGACACCACAAAGCACAAGCCCGCCAACCGGCGGGCTTGTGCTTCCCAGCTGCCCAGAGCGTGCGCTTACTTCAGATCGAAGCGATCCAGATTCATCACTTTCACCCACGCAGCGACGAAGTCGCGCACGAACTTCTCGCCCGCATCGTGCTGCGCATACACCTCGGCCAGGGCGCGCAGCTGCGAGTTGGAGCCGAACACCAGATCCACCCGGGTGCCGGTCCATTTCACGGCGCCGGTGCGGCGGTCGCGGCCTTCGAAGCGCTGCGCGCTCTCATCCGCTGGATGCCACACCGTGCCCATGTCGAGCAGGTTGGTGAAGAAGTCGTTGGTGAGCCGGCCGGCGCGCTGGGTGAACACACCGTCCATCCCACCGCCGTAGTTCGCGCCGAGTACCCGCAGGCCACCCACCAGCACCGTCATCTCGGGCGCCGAGAGTGTCAGCAGCTGCGCCTTGTCGACCAGCAGTTCCTCGGCCGGCACGCGGTACTGCGCCTTCTGGTAGTTGCGGAAGCCATCGGCCTGCGGCTCCAGCGGCTCGAAGGAGGCAGCATCGGTCTGCGCTTCGCTCGCATCCATGCGGCCGGGGGCGAAGGGCACCTCGATCGCGTGGCCTGCGGCCTTGGCGGCGGCCTCCACCGCGGCCGAACCGGCGAGCACGATCAGGTCGGCGAGGGAGACTCGTTTGCCACCACTCTTGCCGCCGGTGGCCTGCGCGTTGAAGTCACGCTGAATGCCCTCCAGCACACCGAGCACCTTTGCCAGCTGCGCGGGCTGATTGACCTCCCAGCCCTTCTGCGGGGCGAGGCGGATACGCGCACCGTTGGCGCCGCCGCGCTTGTCCGAGCCACGGAAGCTCGCGGCCGACGACCAGGCGGTGTAGACCAGTTCGGCTGTCGTTAGGCCCGAGCCGAGGATCTTCGCCTTCAGCGCGGCCACATCCGCGGCATCAACCAAGGAGTGATCCACCGCCGGAATCGGGTCTTGCCAGATCAGGTCTTCGGCTGGCACTTCCGGGCCAAGGTAGCGCCCCTTCGGCCCCATGTCGCGGTGGGTGAGCTTGAACCAGGCGCGGGCGAAGGCGTCGGCGAAGGCGGCCGGGTCCTGATGGAAGCGGCGCGAGATCTTTTCGTAGATCGGGTCGAAGCGCAGCGACAGGTCGGCCGTGGTCATCATCGGCGGGTGCTTCTTCGACGGGTCATGCGCGTCGGGGATCATGTGCTCCGGCTTCACGTTCTTCGCCACCCACTGGTGTGCGCCGGCGGGGCTCTTGGTGAGTTCCCACTCATAGCCGAAGAGCATGTCGAAGTAGCCGTTGTCCCAGGTGGTGGGGTTGGGCTTCCAGGCGCCTTCGATGCCGCTGGTGGTGGTGTGCACGCCCTTGCCGGTGCCGAGCTGGTTGATCCAGCCAAAGCCCTGCGCCTCGATCGGCGCCGCTTCCGGCTCGGGGCCGACGAGCTTCGGGTCACCCGCGCCGTGCGCCTTGCCGAAGGTGTGGCCACCGGCGACCAGCGCCACGGTCTCTTCGTCGTTCATCGCCATGCGGGCGAAGGTTTCGCGCACGTCGCGGCCACTTGCCACCGGGTCCGGGTTGCCGTCCGGCCCTTCCGGGTTCACATAGATCAGGCCCATCTGCACCGCAGCCAACGGGTTGGCCAGCTCACGGTTGCCGGAGTAGCGGCTGTTCGGCTTGTCCGACGTAGCCAGCCATTCCTTCTCCGCACCCCAGTAGATGTCCTCCTCGGGCTGCCAGATGTCGGCACGGCCGCCACCGAAACCGAAGGTCTTGAAGCCCATCGATTCGAGCGCGACGTTGCCCGCGAGGATCATCAGATCCGCCCACGAGAGCTTGTTGCCGTACTTCTGCTTGATCGGCCACAGCAGCCGGCGCGCCTTGTCGAGGTTGCCGTTGTCCGGCCAGCTATTGATCGGCGCGAAACGCTGGTTGCCGGTGCCCGCGCCGCCGCGGCCGTCTGCCGTGCGGTAGGTGCCAGCGCTGTGCCAGGCCATGCGGATCATCAGGCCGCCATAGTGACCCCAGTCGGCCGGCCACCAGTCCTGCGAGTCGGTCATCAGCGCCTTGAGGTCCGCCTTCAGCGCGGCGTAGTCGATCGACTTGAAGGCCTCGGCGTAGTCAAAACCCGGGTCCATCGGGTTCGAGGCCGGCGCGTGCTGATGCAGGATCGAGAGGTTCAACTGATTCGGCCACCAGTCGCGGTTGGACTGCCGGGCGGGGGTGGTGCGGGAACCGTGGCCGAAGGGGCATTTCTGTTCGCTGCTCATGATCGCTGTCTCCGTTTGAACCGATGAAAGTGTCGGGGTCTGGCTTCAAAGCGTAGTCGTCGGCACGGGGCATCACCATTGAATTGAGGCGATGATGGCGATTGATTCTGGCTATGAATGGCCGCTAATTCGATAGCGGCTTTCGTCGGAGCGCTGCCGGCGCTGCAAAGTGCGGCTCACGCTCGCGGAGAACACTGCATTGTCGTCAGCGACACGCAATCCACAAGAACTGTCGTTGCCTGTGTGCTGGCTCAGAGAAGGCGCATGTCGCGCATTGAAATGTCGTGTGTTCAGGTCTAGGTTTGGCTGGTACATGTCTTAGCGCGCAGCAGCATCCACACTGCATCGGAGAAAGACCATGGCATCCCGCACCCGCATCGGCACCCGTCATCCTGAAAGCGGGGCGCTTGCCCCGGTGAGTGAAGCCACCTGGGCCAGAGCAAACTGGCCGCTCGGCGCGCACTTCGATGGCACCGACCTCTGCGTGGCGGTGTACTCACGCCACGCAAGCCATGTACTGCTGGAGCTTTACGAGCAGCCAACCGGCCTTGAGGCCAGTCAGGAATACTGGCTTCAGCCCAACCCGGCAGACGCCATCTGGCGTGGCCGCATTGCGGGCGTCAAGCCGGGCACCTGTTACGCCTTTCGCTGCTGGGGTCCGAACTGGCCGTTCAACGAAAGCTGGGCGCGCGGCAACAGCGGGGCTGGCTTCGTGTGCGATGTGGACACGGCGGGTAATCGCTTCAACCCCAACAAGGTGCTGTTCGACCCCTACGCGCGCGAGCTCTCGCACGACAAGGAAACCCCCGCAATGCTTGCGGCCGGCCACGACGGCGGCATGTACGGCACCGGCGGCGCGCATTACAAGGGGGTGCTGCGGCGGGAGTTCGATACCGGCCCCTGGGTGCCCAAGGGCATCGCGCTGGCGCCGGACAAGACGTCGACCGGCAAACGCCCGATGCTTCCGGCCGAGCGCGCGGCGATCTACGAGGCGCATGTGCGCGGCCTGACGCGGCACGAGTCCGCGTCACAACTGCACCAACTGCTCGGCGGCGTGCACGGGTTCTCGCATGTCGTGGATATCCCGCACGCACTGCGCGGCACCTACGCCGGCGCGGCCTTGATGGCGCCGTACCTGAAGGCGCTTGGTTTCAGCACCATCGAACTGTTGCCGGTGCACGAATCGAGCAACGACGCCAACCCTGACACCCATTCCGGTGGCAACTACTGGGGCTACATGACCTTCGGCTACTTCGCGCCGGATCGCCGCTACGCGCACGATCGCTCGCCCGGCGGGCCGACGCGAGAGTTCAAGGCCATGGTGCGTGCCTTCCACGAGGCCGGCATGGAGGTCTACCTCGACGTGGTGTTCAACCACACCGGAGAAGGCGGTAACTGGGGGCAGAACGACGTCACCGGCTTTGTCAGCTTCGGCGGCTTTGATGCGGCCGAGTACTATCAGATGGCCGACAACGGCTCCCTGGTGGACGGCGCAACCGGCTGTGGCAACCAGCTCAATTTCTCCAACCCGGTTGCCGACGCGCTGGTGATCGATTCGCTGACCTACTGGCTCAGCGAAATGGGGGTCGATGGATTCCGCTTCGATCTGGCCCCGGTGCTGGGCCGTACCCCGGATGCGGCGGCGCGTGAAAACTGGGGCGAGCAACGCCGCTTCTTCCAGACCCACCCCCTGCTTGATCGCATTCGCGATCTGGGCATCCGATACCGCGCCGAGATGATTGCCGAGGCCTGGGACATGTGGGGCTACGAAGTCGGCAACTTCCCCGCCGGCTGGGGCGAATGGAACGGCCGCTATCGTGACGCGGTGCGCCGCTTCATGAAGGGCGACGGCAACACCCAGAGCTTCATCGATCAGGTAAACGGTGACTGGAAATCCTTCAACGACCAGGGCGGTGCGCAGCGCTCGATCAACTTCATTGTCGCGCACGACGGTTTCACGCTGATGGATCTGGTCAGCTACAACAGCAAGAACAACTCCGCCGCGTGGCCCTTCGGCCCCTCTGACGGCGGCAACGACAACAACGACTCATGGGATAGCGACGGCGACGAGGCCCTGCGGCGGCAACGCCTGCGCAACTTCTGGACGATCCAGTTCTTCTCGCGCGGGGTGCCGATGGTGGTGTGGGGCGACGAATTCGGCCGCACCCAGAACGGCAACAACAACGCCTACAACGTTGACGGTGTGGGCACCTGGAACAACTACGCGATGGCCGTGACCAACCGCCCCACCGCGCTGCCGCTGGCCGAAGGCGCCTACCACGACAACTTCGGCACCGCCGACTGCGCGCCCGACTGCAACCCGCTGTTCCGCTTTGCCGCTTTCGTCGCCGGCCTGCGCCGCGATCACCGCTGCCTGCGCCAGCGCAAGTACGGCGACTTCGAAATGGATGCGGGCGACGATGTCACCTACATGTTCAAGCAGCCCGACTGCGAGACCGACCTCGCCCCCGGCGACCGCGCACTCACCTTGCGGGTGGATGGCAGCGCGGTCGGCGACCACGACTTCCTGCTGCTGATCAACATGCAAAGCCAGCCGGTGGACTTCACTATCCCCGCCAGCGACGGTATGCGCTGGCTACGCATCATCGACACCGCCGCGTGGGCCGAGCACGAATGCAACCGCTGGCCGGCCGGGCCTCATGCAGCAGTCATCGAAGGTAGCTACCGCGTGCACCCGTATGCGATTGCAGTGCTACTGGAGGCGGAAGTAGCCTGATGAGGGGGTTGAGCCTGCGGCGTGGCCTTCCGACGCAGGCTCAGGCCGTCTCGGCGAACAGCTCGCGCCCGATCAGCATGCGGCGGATTTCGCTGGTGCCGGCGCCGATCTCGTAGAGCTTGGCATCGCGCCAAAGGCGCCCGACGGGATACTCGTTGATGTAGCCGTTGCCGCCGAGGGTCTGGATCGCCTCACCGGCCATCCAGGTCGCCTTTTCGGCGGCGTAGAGGATGGCGCCGGCGGCATCCTTGCGCAGCGCGCGTGCATGGTCGCCGCGGTCGCAGGCCTGCCCCACCGCATAGACGTAGGCGCGGGTGGCTTGCCAGGTGGTGTAGAGGTCGGCCACCTTGCCTTGCATCAGCTGGAACTCGCCGATCGCCTGGCCGAACTGCTTGCGGTCGTGGATGTAGGGCATCACCACATCCATGCAGGCTGCCATGATGCCCAGCGGGCCGCCCGAAAGCACCGCGCGCTCGTAATCGAGCCCGCTCATCAACACCTTCACGCCATTGCCGACGCCGCCCATCACGCTCTCGGCCGGCACTTCGCAATCCTGGAAGACGAGTTCGCCGGTGTGCGAGCCGCGCATGCCCAGCTTGTCGAGCTTCTGCGCCACCGAGAAACCCTTCATGCCCTTCTCGATCAGGAAGGCGGTGATGCCGCGCGGGCCGGCGGCAGGGTCGGTCTTCGCGTACACCACCAGCACATCGGCGTCCGGCCCGTTGGTGATCCACATCTTGGTGCCGTTAAGGACGTAGTGGTCGCCACGCTGGTCTGCCCGCAAGCGCATCGACACCACGTCGGAGCCGGCGTCCGGCTCGCTCATCGCGAGGGCGCCGACGTATTCGCCCGAGATCAGTTTCGGCAGGTAGCGCTCTTTCTGCGCAGCGCTACCGTTGCGGTGGATCTGGTTCACGCACAGGTTCGAGTGCGCGCCGTAGGAGAGCCCCACCGAGGCCGAGGCGCGCGAGATTTCTTCCATCGCAATGATGTGCGCGAGGTAGCCCATGTTGGCGCCGCCGTAGTCCTCACCGGCGGTCATGCCGAGCACGCCCAGGTCGCCGAACTTGCGCCACAGATCCATCGGGAACTGGTCGCTGCGGTCGATCTCTGCCGCACGCGGCGCGATCTCGCGGGCCGCGAAATCGGCGACGGTGTCGCGCAGCATGTCGAGGGTTTCACCGAGGGCGAAGTTCAGACCGAGACTCATGGATCGGCTCCTGATGCTGGGGATGTGGGCGGCGCAGCGCATGCCTTGTGGGTCAGTTTGCGCGCCGCCGGTACGGATTGCGAGGGCCCGTTCGGGCCAAGGCGTTGCGGTGGGGGCATCTTACGGCGCGGTGCCGCAGGCGGATGTCCTGCGCCCGACAAACGGCCTTGACAGCCAATGCCGCAGCGCAACATAAGGCGAGTACACTGATCCGCTGGACGCCGCCCCATGAGTACCGAACTCGAGTTTCCCTTCGCCGATCTGCCCGCGCCGGGTGCCACGCTGTGTGTCGAAGCCGGTGTGCACTGGGTGCGTATGCCGCTGCCCTTTGCGCTCGACCACATCAACCTGTGGTTGCTCGACGACGGCGAGGGCGTGGCCATCGTTGACACCGGCATCGGCCATGCCGACACCCGCGCGCTGTGGGGTCAGGTGTTCGCCACGCTGGCCCGCCCCGTCACGCAGATCATCGTCACCCACGCCCACCCGGATCACATCGGCAACGCACGCTGGCTGGCGGATCGCTTCGGCGTGCCGGTGCATGTCACGCTCGGCGAGTACCTGTGGGCGCATGCCGTTCGCGATGCGCGCGCCGGCTTCACATCCGAAGCGATGGTCGCGCTGTTCCGCCGCCACGGGCTTGACGACGCCCGCGCGCAAGCGCTGCTGGCGCGTGGCAACAATTACGCGCGCGGCGTGCCCGAATTGCCGGAAAGCTATCTGCGGATTCGCGATGGCAGCGCAATCACGATTGGCGGCAACACATGGCGCGTGATCGCCGGCTACGGCCATTCGGCCGAACACGCCGCGCTGTGGTGTGAGGCGCTGCATGTGCTGATTTCGGGCGACATGCTGTTGCCGCGCATCTCGACCAACGTGAGCACCAGCACCGTTACGCCGCAGGACGATCCGGTCGCGCAGTACACCGAATCACTCGCGCGCTTTGCCGCGCTGCCCGCCGACGCGCTGGTGTTGCCCTCGCACGGGCGGCCGTTCCGCGGTGCGCAGGCACGCATTGCGCAGCTGGTGGCGCATCACGAAGAACGCTGCGGCGCGCTGCTCGCCGCGCTGTACCAGCCGATGAGCGCGGGCGAGCTGCTCGCCACGTTGTTCCCCCGCGAACTCGACACCCATCAGGTGATGTTCGCGATGGGCGAAGCGATCGGCCACCTCAATCACCTTGCCGCCCGCGGGCTTGTAAGCCCGGTGGAAGCCGCAGGCGGCATGCTGAAGTTTGCGCGTACGGGCACTTGAAGCCCGGCAGAGAAAACAAGTCACCAAGGGAGAATCCATCATGGCCGCAACGACCGAACTGCCCAAGCCCGAGATGCCCGATCCGCAAGAGGTCGCCAAGACCTACGCCGAGGTCGCCCAGCGTGCATCAAAACTGCTGCACGAGCATGTGAAACGCCAGGCCGCACGGGGCATCTCACCACCGGAAGACGAGTTGGGCATCGCCCAAGCCTTCATGGACATGATGGCCAAGCTGCTCGCCAACCCCTACAAGCTTGCGCAAGCGCAGATGAACCTGGTGTGGGATTACTTCTCACTGTGGCAACACTCGACCATGCGCTTCATGGGCATGAGTGGCGCACCGGTTGCGGCCCCCGCCAAGGAAGACAAACGCTTCAAGGATGAGGAGTGGCAGGACCACTTCCTGTTCGATTTCATCAAACAGAGCTACCTGATCTCGGCGCGCCACATCCACGACGTGGTGAGCAATGTCGAAGGCCTCGACGAGATCTCGCGCAAGAAGGTCAACTTCTTCACCAGCCAGTACATCAACGCGCTGTCGCCATCGAACTTCGCGCTGACCAACCCGGA
Organism: Niveibacterium sp. 24ML; assembly: GCF_026586805.1. Classification (GTDB taxonomy): domain Bacteria; phylum Pseudomonadota; class Gammaproteobacteria; order Burkholderiales; family Rhodocyclaceae; genus Niveibacterium. The sequence goes on from NZ_JAPFHA010000005.1 coordinate 180,400, forward strand.
GGTATTCCGCGAAACGGTACGCAGCCACGGCCAGAACCTCGTCAAGGGGCTCAACAACCTGCTGCGCGACGTGGAAGAGGGCGATGGCCAGCTGCGCGTGAAGATGACCGATACCTCGGCCTTCGAGTGCGGCAAGAACGTCGCCACGACGCCGGGCAAGGTGGTGTTCCAGAACGATCTGATCCAGCTGCTGCAGTACACCCCGACCACGCCGGACGTGCTCAAACGCCCGCTGCTGATCGTGCCGCCTTGGATCAACAAGTACTACATCCTCGATCTGCGCGAGAAGAATTCGCTGATCAAGTGGGCGGTTGAGCAGGGCCACACCGTCTTCGTGATGAGCTGGGTGAACCCGGACGCGAAGCTCGCCGAAAAGGGCTACGACGATTACGTGAAGGAAGGCGTGCTCGCCGCGGTCGACGCGATCGAAACCCAGACTGGCGAGAAGCAGATCAACGCATCGGCCTATTGCCTCGGCGGCACCCTGCTGGCCACAACACTGGCCTACATGACCGCCAAGAAGGACAAGCGCATCGCCAGCGCCACCTTCTTCACCACCCTCACCGACTTCTCACAGCCGGGCGAACTGGGGGTGTTCATCGACGAAGGTCAGGTCGCCAGCCTTGAGAAGAAGATGGCCGAGCGCGGCTACCTTGAAGGCACCGAGATGGCCAACACCTTCAACATGCTGCGCAGCAACGACCTGGTGTGGTCCTTCGTGGTGAACAACTACCTGATGGGCAAGGATCCCTTCCCCTTCGACCTGCTGTACTGGAACTCCGATTCCACCCGCATGCCAGCCAAGATGCACAGCTTCTACCTGCGCAACATGTACATGAAGAACGCGCTGGTGCAGCCGGGCGGGATCGAGATCGACGGTGTGAAGATCGACCTCTCGAAGATCAAGGTGCCTTGCTACTTCATCTCGACGATCGAAGACCACATCGCACCGTGGAAGAGCACCTACCTCGGCGCCAAGGTATTTGGCGGACCGGTGCGTTTCGTGCTCGGCGGCTCGGGGCACATTGCCGGCATCGTCAACCCGCCGTCGGCAAACAAGTACGGCTACTGGACCAACCCGACCAAGGCATTGCCCGAAACCTCCGAAGACTGGCTCGCAGGAGCCTCGCAGAATGCCGGCTCCTGGTGGACCGACTGGCAGGCCTGGGTCACCGCGCACGACGACACCAAAGTGGCAGCGCGCGACCCGGTTGGTGGCGTGCTTGGCGTCATCGAGGATGCGCCGGGCAGCTTCGTCAAGGCGCGTCTGGACAAGGCGCCCGAGAAAGCGGCTTGAACATCGCATCAAGGGGGCATTGGCCCCCTTTTTTGATTCAGGCGAATAGCGCGCAGGCACCTATCGCACTAGACTAGCCGATCGACGCAAATCCAGGAGGCATCAAATGGCCGGCCGTCCGTCCAGAATCCTTTCCCTGCTGCTGTCTTCGGCTGTTGCGCTGACTGCCAATGCCACGCTGATTCCAGCGGCATTTGCGCAAACAGCCCCTGCTGCCGATGCCAAGCAATCCTCGGGCAAGGTCTTCTCCCAGCAAGAACTTGATGAACTGCTTGCGCCCGTAGCACTGCACCCCGATGCACTGCTCGCGCAGATCCTGATGGCCTCGACCTACCCGCTCGACGTGGTTGAAACCGCGCGCTGGCGCAAGGCCAATCCGAAGCTCGAAGGCAAGGCGCTGGAAGACGCCCTCCTCAAGCAGCCCTGGGATCCGAGCGTCAAGGCACTGGCCACCTTCCCCACCGTGCTCGACATGATGAGCGAGAAGCTCGAGTGGACGCAGAAGCTCGGCGACGCTTTCCTGGGCCAGCAGAAGGAAGTCATGCAGACGGTGCAGAAGCTGCGCAGCAAGGCCAAGGAAGCCGGCTCGCTGGCGAGCACCAAGGAACAGAACGTCACCACCGCGAACGAGGGCGGCACAACGATCATCAAGATCGAACAGTCGAACCCCGAGGTGGTCTACGTGCCCACCTACAACCCGGCCGTCGTGTATGGCTCGTGGTGGTATCCGGTGCCGCCACCGTATTACTACTATCCCCCCGCCTATGTGCCCGGCGCGGCCTTCTTCACCTTTACGGCCGGCGTGATCGTGGGCGGTGCGCTCTGGGGCAACTGCAACTGGGGTGGCAACGACATCAACATCAACGTCAACAAGTACAACAACTTCAACAAGACCAACATCAGCAACAAGGAATGGAATCACAACACCGATCGCCGGCGTGGGGTTCCCTACGAGGGAGCAGGCGCACAGAACCGCTATGGCAGTACGCAAGCGCGCGACAACAAGGCGCGTGACGAGTACCGCGGTCGTGCCGAGCAAGGCAGGCAAGACCTGAGCCGCGACCCGGCCACGCGCGAGCGCGCCGCACAGGCAGATCGCGATCTGGCCAACGACCGCGCACGCAACAGCAGCCGCGATACCCCAAGCGCCAGTTCGATGGATCGCAGCGGCAGCCGCGACAGCGCCGCCAGCCGCGACCGCGCGACGGCCAATGCCAGCGCCAGCAATCGGGCCAGCACGTCAGACCGCAGCAGCGCATTTGGCAACTCAAGCCAGGGGCAATCCGCGCGCGACTACGGTAGCCGAGGCAGTTCAAGCCGCGCGGGCATGAGCAGCAGCTCTGCCGGTGCGCGTTCTACCGGGGGTGCACGCGCTGGCGGTGGTGGCGGACGCAGCGGTGGCGGCGGACGTGGACGCTAATTCGCTTGCGACAACGCTAACGGACGGATGACGACATGACACACACACTGCACCATCGAATCGCCAGCTTCGCGCGGCGACTGGCTCTTGGCGGCGGTATCGCGGGCCTGCTCGCACTGGCGCCAGCCCTTGCTGCCCCAAGCGTCTTCCAGACGCCGGAAGACGCCGCCGCGGCCCTTGCCGCGGGCGTCAAGGCTGAAAGCGGCAAGCAGATCCTCGCCGTGCTCGGTGAAGAGTCCCGCGAGTGGGTCTTCACCGGCGACAAGCCCACCGACAAGAAGAACTGGGGAGACTTCCTCGCTGCCTACGAAGCGCAGCACACAGTGGTGGAGCTTGAAGACGGCAAGGCCACCCTGATAATCGGCGCGAACCGCTACCCCTTCGCGATGCCGATCGTCCGCGTGGCCGGCGGCTGGCGTTTCGATCCGAAGCTGGGCAAGGAAGAGATCCTCAACCGCCGCATCGGCAAGAACGAGCTGAGCACCATCGAGGTGCTGCGCCAGGTGGTGCTTGCCCAGGGTGAATACCTGCTGATGAAGCGCGGCGCCAACGGGCAGGCCCAGTACGCCACCCGCTTTGACAGCACGCCGGGCAAGCAGGATGGCCTCTACTGGCCAACCGCGGCCGGTGAGCCGCAGAGCCCGCTTGGCCCGCTGGTGGCCGAATCCGAAGCACAGGGTTACGACAAGCAGTCGCGCAAGATCGCCTTCAACGGCTACCGTTTCCGCATGCTCGCTGGCCAGGGGCCGGATGCCGCCGGGGGTGAGCGCACCTACACGGTCGATGGCGTGACGCAAGGCGGCTTTGCCGCGATCGCCTTCCCGGTCGGCTATGGCGTGACGGGCGTCAAGACCTTCGTCGTCAATCAGGAAGGCCAGATCTACGAGAAGGACCTTGGCCCGAAGACGGTCGAAATCGCCAGCAAGACCACGCTGTACAACCCGGACAAGACCTGGAAGCGGGTTGATCTGAAGTAAGCGCGCCAGCAGCGCCAGCAAGGGGGTCGGGTGTCATGCACCCGGCCCCTTTGTGTTCTTGGCGCCGCGCTCAGGCGTGTCCGCGCCGCACCAGCAGCGATGCGCATCGCCGCAGTTGCAGGGGCAGGTCTGATTCCGCTTCATCCAGCGTTGCCGCCATGGCGTGGCAACTCTCCACCAGCTTGATCACATGCTCGTCCGTGCTGTTGAGGGCCACCTGGGTCAGGGTGGGCCAATCCAGCGGCGGGCCGTCGTCGGCGTAGGCCATTGGCCAAGGCCGGCCGATCGCCACATACACGGCACAGAACGCAAACCAGAATCGCTGCAGGCACGCCGCATGGTCGCGCATGAAGGGCCACAAAACCTGCAGGGCGTGCAAGGCCGTGATCAGGTGCAAGGCCGAAAAATCGGCCGTCGCCCGATACAGTCTGGTGGCTGCCAGCGCCAGACTGCTCCACGCCCGATCGGCGCCCTTCTCGATTCGCAGGGGCGACACCGCAGCGGCAAAGGCCGGATGCCGCATCACCTCGACCAGCCGCCGCATGATCATGGGTTGTTCGAAACGCACTTCGGCGAGGGCCGTACCTTGCGCCAGGGCACGCAAACCTTCCGCTGCGCCGGTGCTGCCCACGCCCGTGGGCAGCGGGGTCAGCGTGCGGTAGGCAGCAAGCATGGCTAGCCCCCCGGCCATCTCGGTCGCACAGGCGAAACGCACCCCGTAAGCAAGCCGGATCAGGCCGTGAAAGGCGGCAGTCGAAATCCCCTCAAGCAAGGCCGGCAGCCAGTCGGCCAACACCTGTTCTGGCCCCTGCAAGGCAATTTGGCCGGTGAAGAAATCGAGCCAGGCCGGGTAGCCCGTACCGTCACCCAGTGAAGGGCTGGCAACCGCCGCCGGCGCGGGCGGCAGTGGCCGCACCTGGCCCCGATAGTGGGCGGTGAAGCGGTCCAGAACCATTGCATCGGCACCCAGCGCGCTCAGCGCAGCCAGCGTCATCGGCAGGTGATTGGTAAAGCCGTTGGTCAGACTCGTGTCGTCGCTCCGCAAGGCGGTCAGGCGTTCGACAAGGGGGAGGGCAGGCGCTGTCATGGCGGGGTCTTTAGGGAAGGCCTGAATAAGTGGCTGCGACGGCGCATCGCTGCGTTGCGGCGTGCTCGCTCCCGCGCCTATCCCTTTGATATGTCTTGGTCGCTGCGCGCGCCGCGCCTTGCGCTGCATCCGTCTCGCTCACTTATTCAGACCTTCATTAGCTGGCCGAGGCCCATTCTTGTCCGCAGTGGGCGCAGACATCAAGCACACGAGCGTATGGGTTATCGTGTCGCCCTCACGCAATCGCCTTGCTGCACCATGCCCATCGCCCATCGCTACCGGCTGCTCGCCAGCCTTGCCTGCGCCCTGCTCGCGCCAGCCGCCCATGCCGAAGACTGGTTCGTCGTTTCCGGCGCCTCGTATCACTTCGAGCGGCGCGACGAATTCCGCAGCGACAACCCCGGCATCGGCTGGGAACGCCCGGACCCGGAGATCCCGCTGGTGTACGCCGTGGGCTACTACCGCAACAGCTACGACCGCGACACCTTCTACGCCGGCGCCCGCTGGGAACCGCTGCGCTGGCAATACGCCAGCCTTGGCATCTTTGCCGCCTTCGCCAGCGGCTACTGGACACCGGTGGTTGCGCTGCCAATGCTCAGCCTGCAGTACGAACGCGTCGGCATCAACTTCGTCGCCGCCCCGACGATCCGCGACTATGTGGGCTACGTCGGCGCGCAGGTGAAGGTCCGATTCGACTGAGCGACATGTCGCCGCGCCTGCGGCGCAGTCGATGCTGATCGGCAGGGGCGAGTGCGGACAATGTCCGCCCGATTGGCCACTTCGAAGCGGCCCGCAGGGCGGCAATCGGCGCCGCGGTGCGCGTGGCGAAAGCCCCGGATTCCGGCGCGTGCCGTCATCCGGGCTCCTTGCGGGTCAGGCGATGCGGAACTGTTCGGTCAGCGCATGGGTCTGGGCCGCAAGTTGTTCGAGGTGGCGGGCGGACTCGGCCACCAGCGTGGCGGCGGTGCTGCCGGTTTCGGCGTTGCGGGCAACGAATTCGACCTGTTTGGTGATTTCGCGCGCCGCCGCAGCCTGTTCGCGCAGCGCGTGGCTGATGTCGTGCACCGCGGCCAGCACCCGTTGCGAGCCGTCGAGGATGCCGGTGATCGAATGGCCCGCCTGCTCGGCAAGTTGCACGCCGCTGGCGGCCTGGGTGACGCTGCTGTTCATCTCCTGCACCGCGCGGCCGGTGCATTGCTGAATCTGGCTGATCATGCCGCCGATTTCGCCGGTGGCCTTGCCGGTGCGTTCGGCGAGCTTGCGCACCTCGTCGGCCACCACCGCAAAGCCGCGGCCCTGTTCGCCGGCGCGGGCCGCTTCGATGGCGGCGTTCAGCGCGAGCAGGTTGGTCTGATCCGACACTTCGCGGATCACGCCGACGATGCTGGAAATTTGCCGCGAGAGTTGTTCAAGCTCGCCGATGCTGCCGGCGGCGGTGTTGATGGCGGCGGCGATGCGCTGCATTTCACTGCTGGCGTCGCCGATGACGCGCCCCCCTTCGCTTGAGCTTTCGGCAGCTTCCTGCGTGGCGCCCGAGGCAAGATTGGCGCGGTCTTCCACCATGTCGATCGATACCGACAGTTCCTCCACCGCAGCAGCCATGCCCGATGCGGTGCTGGACTGCGCCTGCGAAACCTCGGCGCTGCGCCCGGCCGCGGCGGCAAGTTCGGTCGAGGCCTGGTTCAGCGCCTCGGCGTTCTGGCGGATCGTGGCGATGAGCTCGTGCAGCGAATTTCGCATGATCGCCACGTCGCTGATCATCTCGCCCAGTTCGTCGTTGCTGCCGGGCGGCAGCGTGGCGGTCAGGTTGCCGCGCGCGATGGCGCGGGTGGCGTAGCGGGCGGCACTCAGATTGCGCAGGATGTGGCGCTGGTTAGCCAGTGCAAACGCCAGCGTGAGCCCGCCGCCCAGCGCGATGAGGATGATCGCGCGCATCAGGTTGCTCTGGAAGTTGCGCTTGCTGGCCTCGTACGAATCGGCCGACACGCCGATCTGGTAGCCCTTGAGGCGGTCGATCGATGCTTCCTGCACCATGCGCTGAGCCTGCAGACTCTCGTGGATGGTCTTGCGCGCGGCGTCCAGATTGCCGGCCTCGATTTGCTCCATGCCCTGCTCGATCAACGCCCACATCGCATCGCGCTGCGTAAGGTGTGCGTCGGCGAGTGGCTTCTCGTCAGGCGTGACATCGGTGGCGAGATAGCTTTGCCAGGCCTTGGCAATGCCTGCCTTGTTCTCATTGATCGCAGCGCGGTGCTTTGCAACTGCGGCCTTGTCGGCGGCCTCCTGCTCGGCGAGCAGCAGGTCGATCAGGCTCATCTGGTTAAGGTCGTTGATTTCAGACAGCCGGTCGATCGGCACCAGCCGGTCTTTGTAGATGGTGGCAAGCGCATTGCTCGCGTGGCGCAGGTTGAACAACCCGTCGCTGGCCACCAGGGCAATCGTGAGCAGCGGAATCAGTACCATCAGCCACAAGCGGGAGGCGACACGCATGGCCGGCAGACGCAGCCGCCCGCGACTTGTACGCACTTGGCCCTGCGCCAGCCGGATGCCGGGGTTATCACGCATGCGGGCGTAGAGCGCTTCGGCTGCCGCAACCTCCTCGCGGCTCGGCCGGGTGCGCACCGATGAGTAGCCGCTATCGTCCGGCAGCGGGGCAACGGCGGCCCGCACCCAGTAATGGTCACCGTTCTTGCGCCGGTTCTTGACCATGCCGGACCACGGGCGGCCCTTCTTCAGCGTGGCCCACAGGTCGCGGAAGGCTTCGACCGGCATGTCCGGATGGCGCACAAGGTTGTGCGGCGCCCCGATCAACTCGTCGCGGGTGAAACCGGCCGCCTCGACGAATTCTTCATTGCAGGCGGTGATCTGCCCCTTTTTGTTGGTTCGCGAAATGATCGCGGCGCCATCGTGCAACACGTATTCGTTCTGGGTGACAGGCTGGTTGTTGCGCATTGGCGGCCTCGCTCACGAAGGGATGTCCTGCTCTGCGTTGTAGACCAACGGCATCCGGCGCCAAGAACTTGAATACCGCCTGCTTGAAACGAAGGCATTTGCCACAGTCGCGGCTGGAGGCGCGGTGCGAAGCCGGCGCCGCAGCGATGGCGACGCGCCAAGAAAAAGCCCGCCCGATGGCGGACGCATCAAGTTGTGCGATAGCGCAACTTGGCCGCTGAGCGGCTTATGCCGGATCCGTTTTGGCCCCGTGGATTCTTGTCGTGTTCTCCGCATTCCTGGCCGTTGCCGTTGAAGCCGGTCTATTGCGGCGCGCCTTCGGCGGTGAAGATGTGGGGGGGCGACGAGGTCGAGCAAGCAACGGTCGTACGAGGTGAGGCTCACGCCGGCGGCGCAGTCCAGCGACCCGGGATTGCGCGCCGGGCTCGCGCAAGGCAAGGAGGGGCTTGCCGCGTGGCGGGCGTTCTCGTAACTTTTCGCCCTGCGTTGTTCTTGCTCATGAGGAGGTTCGCATGCGCATCTTCGACACTCTCTCGGCCCAGATCGACAGCGTGGGCCTGCCACTCTTTGCCGTAACCCTAGCCGCGGTGCCGCGCGCCGATACGCCGCTGCTGATGTTCATGCACTGGCACGGCTTCCGGCGCGAAGGCCCGCGCCGCACTGCGGACGCCAGCCGCGAAGCGCGGCCGGTGGCAAGTTCTGCCTTGCAGATCAACAGCCGCTGGCAGGCCATCGCCCACATCGAATCAGACGTCCTCGACGCGGCCTGGCAGTTGGGCGCCTGGAATCTTGAACGCGACGAGAAGCGGGCCTGCAACACCGTCGGGGCGCCGCTCAGCGAGGCACTGGCCTGCCGGCAAGCCTTCGGCGATTACCCCGCCTTCGACGAGCGCGAAACCCTGCTGGCCGAAGCGCCCGATCGCGCATCGCTGATGCAGCTCGCGGCCGAAGTGGGATACGTGCAGTGGCAGTTCCGGCCGGTGGCCGGCGGTGTGTGGGCCGCAAGCGGCGGCGACGACACGCTGGACGCCAGCGGCCACCGCGCGCCGCCCTGTCCGGTCAGCGCTGAAAGCCTCGCCGGGGGCGCGCGGCGCAGTCGCCGCACGGTGTACCGCTTGGGCGCGGTGCATCGCCTGATCGTCTGAAAATGCCCTCTTGAAACCGCCGGGGGCCGCCCCTATTTCGGCCCCGTTGGCCCCCGCAAGGGCCGACGAGCCGGTGCGCCAGTGTGCTCACGGTGCGCCGCGCTCATCCGTTTCCGTTATCTGAATCGCACAGGAGATCGATATGCACATTCGTCCTCTGCACGACCGGATCATCGTCAAGCGGGTCGACAAGGCACGCCAGACCGCATCCGGCATCGTCATCCCCGATACGGCCTCTGAAAAGCCCGAGCAAGGCGAAGTCCTCGCCGTCGGGCCCGGCAAGCGTCACACCGACGGCAGCCTGCTCGCGCTGCAGGTGAAGGTTGGCGACCTCGTCCTGTTCGGCAAGTACAGCGGCCAGACCGTCAAGCTCGACGATCAGGAATACCTCGTCCTGCGCGAGGAAGACGTGCTCGGCGTCATCGAAGGCGCCGGCGAAGCGAAGCTCAAGGCCGCCTGAGGCGCCTGCGCTCGCAATCAATCCCAGTTCATCTTTACAGGAGCCAAGCCATGGCAGCGAAAGAAGTCCGCTTCCACGACAACGCCCGGGATCGCATCGTCACCGGCGTGAACATTCTCGCCAACGCAGTGAAAGTCACCCTCGGCCCGAAGGGTCGCAACGTCTTGCTGGCGCGTAGTTTCGGCGCGCCGCACATCACCAAGGATGGGGTCTCGGTTGCAAAGGAAATCGAACTCAAGGACAAGTTCGAAAACATGGGCGCCCAGATGCTCAAGGAAGTCGCCTCGAAAACGGCCGACGTGGCCGGCGACGGCACCACCACGGCAACGGTGCTGGCCCAGTCGATCGTGCAAGAGGGCATGAAGTACGTTGCATCGGGCATGAACCCGATGGATCTCAAGCGCGGCATCGACAAGGCGGTGAGCGCGGTGGTCAAAGAGCTGCAAACGCTCTCGCGCCCGGTCACCAACAGCAAGGAAACCGCACAGGTGGCAGCGCTCTCGGCCAACGCCGACGCCTCGATCGGCCAGATCATCGCCGACGCAATGGACAAGGTCGGCAAGGAAGGCGTGATCACCGTCGAAGACGGCAAGAGCCTTGAAAACGAACTCGAAGTCGTCGAAGGCATGCAGTTCGACCGCGGTTACCTGAGCCCCTACTTCATCAACAACCCCGAGAAACAGACCGCCGTTCTCGATGACCCGCTGATCCTCATCCACGACAAGAAGATCAGCAGCATCCGCGACCTGCTGCCGGTGCTCGAAACCGTCGCCAAGGCCGGCAAGCCGCTGCTGATCATCGCCGAAGACATCGAAGGCGAAGCGCTCGCGACCCTGGTGGTCAACAGCATGCGTGGCGTGCTCAAGGTGGCGGCGGTCAAGGCGCCCGGCTTCGGTGATCGCCGCAAGGCCATGCTCGAAGACATCGCCATCCTCACCGGCGGCGCCGTCATCTCGGAAGAGACCGGCCGCCAGCTCGAAAAGGCCACGCTCGAAGACCTTGGCCGCGCCAAGCGGGTCGAGATCGAGAAGGAAAACACCACCATCATCGACGGTGCCGGCGCCAAGGCCGCGATCGAAGCGCGCGTGAAGACCATCCGCGCCCAGATCGAAAGCGCCACCAGCGACTACGACCGCGAAAAGCTGCAGGAGCGCGTCGCCAAGCTCGCCGGCGGTGTTGCGGTAATCCGCGTCGGCGCCGCCACCGAAGTCGAGATGAAGGAGAAGAAAGACCGCGTCGACGACGCGCTGCACGCCACCCGCGCGGCGGTGGAAGAGGGCATCGTGGCCGGCGGTGGCGTTGCGCTGCTGCGCGCCCGCTCCCGCATCCAGGGCCTCAAGGGCGACAACGCCGATCAGGACGCCGGCATCCGCATCGTCCTGCGTGCGCTTGAAGAGCCCCTGCGGGCCATTGCCGCCAACGCGGGTGACGAACCCTCGGTGGTGGTGAACAAAGTGCTCGAAGGCAGCGGCAACTTCGGCTACAACGCCGCCGACGGCAGCTACGGCGATCTGGTCGCGCTTGGCGTGATCGACCCGACCAAGGTCACCCGCTCCGCGCTGCAGAACGCCGCCTCGGTCGCCAGCCTCATCCTCACCACCGACGCCACCGTCGCCGAAGCGCCACAGGAAACCAAAGCGGCAAGCCCCGCGCACGCCGACATGGACTACTGAGCCGCATCGCCCCAACAACAAAGCCCGCTTCGGCGGGCTTTGTTGTTGCCGGGCTCGCGCGCGAAGGAAGCGCTTCGCCGGGCGTGGCACGCGCCGACCGGCGCGCCCCTACCGACCGTGAGAAGCCGCGCGTCCCGCGCAGGCTCAGCGCTGCGCCGGCACCGCCCCCACCATTGCCGGGTTCACGTTCACCAGGCTGCTGTCGGCATCGGCTGCACAGGGTCGGTCAGCGTACTCGACCTGCCCGCCGACGACGCATTTGTACGATCGCCCGCGCGGCACGCCACCGTTCGCCGTGGCCGCTGGCGCCGGCAGCTCGCTCGCCTGCCGTGGCGCTGGCTCGACCCAAGGCGGCGTACCGCGGGCATTGCCACCGGGTGCGCGCTGGGCGGGGGGTGAATGCGGTGTCGCCAGGCTTGAATCCGTGGGGGGCAGGCCGAATCGCGGCGCCGGCGAAACGCCCGCCGCCAGCCAGGTGATGAACGCAGCCCCAGCCAATGCGATAGCGAAGTGCTTCCAGGAAAACGCGTACTTGGTGCTCATGATCGGGGCAAGCGAAATCAGGTGTGACGAATTCCAGGCCCGCGCGCCGCATTTGACGTTTGTCCACCCACGGCGCACTTCGTCACCCCTAGAATGGCCACAGCCCCCGCCCCCGCCCCCGATCGCCGCCATGGCCCGCTACCGCCGTAAAGACGAAGGTCTGCTCACCCTCGCGCTGCAAGCGCCGTGGTACGTCTCGGCCGTCTTCGCGCTCGCCATCTTCATCGGCGTCTTCGTCTGGCTGCCGCGCACCACCGCCTTCGGCATCTGGGGCGCCGGCATGTACGCCGGCACGCGGCCCTTCGCACTGATCGCCCTGTTTGTCTTTTCCGCGATCGCGATTTACAAGTTCCTCCAACAGCTCGCGTCTCAACGCGGCGGCTACACCTACGCTTTTGAGCCCAAGGCGCGCCAGACTTCGGCCGATTGGGGCCGCGTCGCATCCGGCGATGCACGCGTCGAGCCGACAAACCAGCTCGCGCCCGATGAGTGTGCGGACGGCTCAGCGCGCGCTGCTGACGCGCGGCCCACCGAATGGTCGCTTACCGTGCTGCGCGATATGGAATGGAAGCGCTTCGAAGACCTGTGCCTCGCCTTCTACCGCGCCAAAGGCATCCGCGCCGAAAGCACCCCGCTGGGGCCAGACGGCGGCGTCGACCTGCGCCTCTACCAGGACGACGCCGACCCGCAACGCTGCACCGCCATCGTCCAATGCAAAGCCTGGGGCGAACGCGCTGTCGGCGTAAAGCTGATCCGCGAACTGCGCGGCGTCATGGCCCACGAAGGCGTCGACAAAGGCTTCTTCATGGCACCCGGCCGCTACACCGAAGAAGCCCGCGCCTTCGCCGCCGCCAACCGGATCACATTGATAGACGGCCGTCAGCTGCTCGCGATGCTCCAGCGCCTGCCCGCCGACGTCAGCCGCAAGCTGCTCGCCGCTGCGACGGCGGGGGACTGGACGACGCCGAGTTGTCCGTCCTGTGGAATCAAGATGGTCGCGCGCGAAAGTGCGCGAGGGGCGTATTGGGGGTGCGCGGCATTTCCAAAGTGCAAACAAACCTTGGGGATGCGCGAATGCAAGACCTGACCCCGCGAACTCCATGACCCTCCAATCACGCCCGCCGGGCTGGCCCTGCAGGGCCAATCGGGCGAACCCAAACTCTCTCACTCATACACCACGCGGTGGGACATCAACACCACTGAAGGCGTTATGACGCGATGAAATCACACTTCTGCATGCTTCTGATTGGAATGCTCCCCTCGCTGGCGCTCGCCTTCCAGCCGAAAGGCACAGTGCTCTGCCAAGACCCCGCGACCGAAGTGCACCGCACTGTGTGGGCAAAGACATGCCCGCGCGGCACCGTGGAGGTGTTCGCGTTGGAAGTCGGAGGCGCAGGAGGGTACTGGACGAGTTCGGGACAGTGGGTCGGTCAAGTTGCGCCACGAGTTGATCGCTCAAAGCTTCGAGAGACGTCCGCCAGCGACCGTCAGGCGGTGGAATCACTGTTAGATCGAGTTCCGAACGCCTCGCGTTAGGAGAGGAGTACAGCCATGTCACGCCGCAAACTTGAACTGAACCCGGCCCCCGGGCCGAGCAAGGGTGCGGGGGTGCGGGGTCAGGTCTTGCATTCACTCATGTACGCGGGCCGGGGGCTGAATCGCAGAGTCGGGTCTTGCAATCGCACATTCACCCTGCCGCTCTGAATGAACGAATGCAAGACCTGACCCCCAAAGTTGCTCGCTACGGGCACCTTGAGGACGTATGAGGCGAGGCTGAGACATGAATCGAAATTTCTCGCCCCTAAATAGGGATGCCGCGACTAACTCGTTCAACCCGCTTACCTACTGCGTCGCTAGCTAAGTGACTTTTGTCACGCAGCTGCGGCTATCTCTCAAAATCAGGAGATTCATGTGACCAAGAGTTTCATATTCATCCTTTCTACAACTCTCATCCTGTCTGCTTGCGTAACGGCACATGACAGAAAGTCGGCAGCGGCGAATATAGACTTGCCTGTAGTCACAATGGCAAACCAGGAAGACTACCGTCTTCCTTACAACGAATCCGCGGAGGCTTTGCTCTTTAGCATCTCACCTCATGGTGGAGACATCCTTGGTTTACATTCTTCCGAAGAAGAATTCTTAGCTCCATCCACTACAACAGGTTTTTCAAAAGAGCAATTATTTGGTCGAATTAAGCAATTTGCAAACCGCTCCGAACCAATCAGGAAAAATGACTACCTTGAAATCTCTATAACCCCCGAAGAAACAAGGCTTTCGCGAGTGGTCATCCTTGCATATGATTCATATCTTTACATGAACGACTTCAGGCGAGATATCGGCTATACAGGCCTAAAAGATACATTATCAAACAACGACTTGCTCCCCTTGTATGTTGATCGACCTTGTTCCATTAAAGGGGTAATCAGACTCAACAACGAAACCGCAGAATTCGATGTTGAAATACCACGACCCGGACTTCACCTGCTAATTGTCGAACGGAAAACGCCCGGAATTGCACGAGTCAAGTTCGCCAATCAAGATATTAGACCAGCCATTGTGGTGGACACATATGCAAGCTATAGGGAGTGGCTGTCTGAAAATCCACCCTCGTTGGGCGAATCAAGAAAAGTACCTCAGCTGGAATTGATGGAGTGACGAGACCATGGACAATACCGAGAACGTGGCTTACGTTTCGCTTAGCAGGGTGATGCAAAACCCGGCGGGTGTACGGGGTCAGGTCTTGCAATCGCGCATTCTGCGTGGAGATCCTGATCTGCCCCGTATTCCGTAGCAGCGGTTTGGCGCGAAATCCTAGGTTGGGATGTGTCTTGGGGAATCGTGATCCGACGCCGACTGCGCCCATCAGTCCGGCATAAGTGCCGACCAAGATGAAGCTAGGCCAGCGGTAGTTTCATTTCCTCAAGGCCCGCCAAAGGGGAGCCCGGGGTCAGGTCTTGCATTCACTCATTTGTCGACGAGCGAAGGCCTGATCTTCTCCCGCCGGCGTTACGCAGCGCCATGACGGCCAGGAGAGAGGCCGAGGACTGTCTGAGCGACGAGCGCAGTGAGGAGCGAGTTCCGCAGGCCCCCGGCCGTGCGAGCAGCGCAGGGACGTCAGGTGCGCAGCGCCTGACCGCAATCGCGAGCGGCGCTCTTTGCTTACTTTCTGGCGCTGGAGGCAGAAAGTAAGCCGCCCGCCGGGGCGGGACCCGGCCGGCCAAGCGAGCAGGTCCGAACCCCCGCTTGCTCGAACAAAGCACCGTAGCCCGGATGCGGCGCAGCGGAATCCGGGGTCCCCGGCACGTGTGCGCAAGGCCCCGGATTCCGGCTTTCGCCTCCATCCAGGCTACGTCGAGCCCGCCCTGCATTCAGCATCCAAGCGAATAGCACCGTAAGGAGCAATTGGAAATGATTGGACTCTTGTATCTCATCGCGGCGGTCATCTACCTGATCGTCTTGGTGTCTGTGGTTCGCTGGGCGTGGCGGATCGGAGAGCACACAAGCAAAAAGCGCGCTGTTGCGTTCTCCGGACTGGCGGGCTTTGTGACGCTATTGCCATTGGTTTATGACTACATCCCCATGCTCATCATTCATCAATACTACTGCGACAAAGATGGCGGCATAGTTGTCTATCAAGATCCTGCCCGATGGATGGAACGGCACTCTTCTGAGATTGATGGCCTTCGTGTGCGGGCGGGAGGAGAACCAATCGCAAATTCAGATCGGAGCTGGACGGGTGAGTACTTAGTTAATAGGAAGGTTGCGCGGCGCTTTCGACAGACGAGCTTCATGGCGCCCGCAGGGGTTGAATTGGTAAAGAGCCGGTACGAACTATTTGATGTTGAAGGAAAGGCTGTGCTTGTCGCGAGGGTGAGTTATAGCGCTGGCAGATCTTTCCAGTCTGGGAATCTTCGGTTCTGGTCGTACGAGAGTGACTGCAAAGACAACAGCGCCAGTCAATTTCATGAGTTCGAGAGCTTGTTGACGGTCTTTTCGGAAAGCCACTGACCATGATTTCAAGGGACCCCGGGGCCAGGTCTTGCAGGCCAGCATTTCCAAAGAGCCCATTGCCGCCAATCGGGTGCCATCCTAGCCTCGTCCGATTGCGCCGAGCAACGGAGCACGGCCGTCAGGTGCGCAGCGCCTGACCGCAATCGCGAGCGGCGCTCTTTGCTTACTTTCTGGCGCTGGAGGCAGAAAGTAAGCCGCCCGCCGGGGCGGGACCCGGCCGGTCAAGCGAGCAAGTCCGAACCCCGCTTGATCGAACCGACTCCCGGCGAGCCCTTCAAGCCAGCGGAAGTTTCAAGGCCTCAAGGCCCGCCAAGGCAGCGTGCGCTGCATTGCGGACGAGTTCGTCGATGCGCGTGTCGGTCGCAACGCTTTCCCAAAAGGCGCTTGCCGCCAGCAAGGCCACCCGCCATGCATCAAGCGCCGGCGGCGTGACGATGAGCGGTGCGAGGAGCGTGGCGGGTACTTCGCCTGAGGCGCGCGGGGCGAGCGCCATGGGCAGCATGTCGTAGGCGGGCGCAAGCTCAAGCGTTGCGCTGCCGGCATGGAGGAATGCGAGGTTGCCGGCGTGCATGTCGGTATTCCCGATCAGGCGCCCGAAGGCCCACAGGCGTTCGGCATCTTGCTGCGCCGCAGGGGTGATGCGGCCCTGTGCCGCGAGTGCCGCGGTGATGACCGGCCAGGGGCGATGGGCTTGGCCGACAAAGGCGGCGTCGAGCGCGGCGAGGGATACGACACCGCAGCGGCCGAGGTGCGGGTGCTGGGCGTTCGTGGCCGGCATGCGGTCGAAGCGTTCGACTTCGAGGAAGGTCTGCCCGCCGAAGTGATGCAGGCTGCTGCGGCTGGCAGGTAGCCCGAATTTGGCGAGCGTCTGCAAGGCCAGGTGTTCGGCGACCAGCAGGCTGGCCCATCGGCGCGCGACCGGGTTGTCGGCTGCGCTGCTGAACTTGACCAGAACCGGCTTCCGCTGCCCGGCCTCTTCGACGATGGCAGCGAACTTGGGTTGCTCGCCGCCGGCTGAGGAACCGGGCAGTTCGCCCGCCAGGGCAGCGGCCGCGAGCGCGGGGTAGCGGTTTGCGCGTTCGTCGCCCCGCACCACTTCCGTTTGCGGTTTGCCGAGGTAGCGCGCGAGCGCCGCATCGCCCACCAGCAGGTTGCCGACCCCGTCGTCCCCAACCGTAGCAAGCGCGGCCAGCACTTCGTCGTCACCCCATTCGCGCAGGTCCGCCGGCAAGTGCAGCGAGGCGGCTTCGCGCCGCGCAAACGCACGGCCGAGAAAGCCCTGCGGCCGCATGTCCTGCAGCCACCACGGCAGGCCCTCGAAGTGCTCGGCCTCGCCGTACTCGGTGAAGTTGACCAGATAGCCCGACGGCGCGACCGGCTCAAGCCAGCCGACTGCGGACACGCGCGCATCCGCTTCGACGCGGTGGATCGGGAAGCGCGTCTGGCCCGCGACGGTGCGCCGCAGCGCGTAGGCCGTCGCCCGTGCCTTGCCGTAGCGGATGACCCGTGCACCGGCGGCCGCCACCGCGCGCGACAGCGTCGGCCGGCTGACACCCAGGCGCGTGCACAGCGCTGAGGCGGAGCGCGGGCCGGAGGACAGTGCGGTGATCAAATTGGAGGCGTCAGTCATGGTGCGTGAAACGATTGCTGAAGCGATACTGTGCCCGCATCACCAGCCCGAAGCAAGGCAAGCGCGATCATGCAGGCCAGTATTTGCAAGGAATTTGTGGTGATCCGCTCTAGCGGAAGATCGCTTAGGCGTCATAACGCTGAAACGATAAAAAAGCCCGCAATCTGCGGGCTTTTCTTGTCTGCTTGCCTGTCAGCGGCTGATCGGCTTGTAGCGGATCCGCTTCGGCTTCGCGCCTTCTTCACCGAGTCGTTTCTTCTTGTCTTCTTCGTATTCCTGGTAGTTGCCGTTGAAGAAGGTCCATTGCGAATCGCCTTCGGCGGCGAGGATGTGGGTGGCGATGCGGTCGAGGAACCAGCGGTCGTGCGAGGTGACGAGCACGCAGCCGGAGAATTCGAGCAGCGCGTCTTCCAGCGCACGCAGCGTTTCCACGTCGAGGTCGTTTGAGGGTTCGTCGAGCAGCAGCACGTTGGCGCCGGCGATCAGCGTTTTCGCCAGGTGCAGGCGGCCGCGCTCACCGCCGGAGAGCTTGCCGACGATCTTCTGCTGGTCGCCGCCCTTGAAGTTGAAGCGGCCGATGTAGGCGCGGCTGGGCATTTCGAACTTGCCCACGGTCAGGATGTCGGCGCCGCCAGCGATGGCTTCGAACACCGTCTTGTCGGCGTCAAGGCCTTCGCGGGTCTGGTCGACGGCGGCGAGCTTCACGGTGGTGCCGATGACGACTTCGCCCGAATCCGGCTTTTCCTTGCCCATGATCATGCGGAACAGCGTGGACTTACCGGCGCCGTTCGGGCCGATCACGCCAACGATGGCGCCGGGCGGAATGCTGAAGTTGAGCTTGTCGATCAGCAGGCGATCACCGAATCCCTTCGAGACATCCTTGAACTCGATCACCTGGTTACCGAGGCGCTCACCCGGCGGGATGAAGATTTCGTGGGTCTCGTTGCGCTTCTGGTATTCGACGTTGGACATTTCCTCGTAGCGGGCCAGACGGGCCTTGCTCTTGGATTGCCGCGCCTTGGCGCCCTGGCGCACCCATTCGAGTTCTTCCTTCATCGCCTTGCGGTGGGCGTCTTCCTGCTTCTGTTCCTGCGCCAGGCGGGCACCCTTCTGCTCCAGCCAGCTGGAGTAGTTGCCCTTCCAGGGGATGCCCTCGCCGCGGTCCAGTTCGAGGATCCACTCGGCGGCGTTGTCGAGGAAGTAGCGATCGTGGGTGACGGCCACCACGGTGCCGGGGAAGCGCACGAGGAACTGCTCCAGCCACTCGACCGATTCGGCGTCGAGGTGGTTGGTGGGTTCGTCGAGCAGCAGCATGTCCGGCTTGCTCAGCAGCAGCTTGGCGAGCGCGACGCGGCGCTTTTCACCGCCGGAAAGCGGGCCGATCTTGGCGTCCCACGCCGGCAGGCGCAGTGCGTCGGCGGCGATTTCGAGCTGGGTATCGAGATCGGCGCCCGAGGTGGCGATGATGTTCTCGTACTTGGCCTGCAGCTCGGCGAGCTTGTCGAAGTCGGCATCCGGCTCGGCGTAGGCGGCGTACACCTCTTCGAGCTTGGTCTTCGCTTCCATCACTTCGCCCAGTGCGGATTCAACTTCTTCACGCACCGTCTTGTTGGCGTCGAGCTCGGGCTCCTGCGGCAGGTAGCCGATGCTCATGTTGGGCTGCCACTGCACCTCGCCGTCGTATTCCTTGTCGGCGCCGGCCATGATGCGCAGCACCGTCGATTTGCCCGAGCCGTTGAGGCCCAGCAGGCCGATCTTCGCGCCGGGGAAGAAGGAAAGGGAGATGTCCTTGATGATCTGACGCTTGGGCGGAACGATCTTGTTCACGCGCAGCATCGACATGACGTACTGGGCCATTTCAGCGTGCTTTCAGTGGTGAATCGGGGAATGGGCGAGAGCTTACCGGAAAGGGGCCGATTTCCGTTGCCGTGGGCGTGCCGCGCCACCCGCGCTGCGTCAGGAAGGCGCTGGCGGATTTGCCGTCAGGCGCACGGCCTGTCGAACACCGCGCGGGTCAATCCGCCAGAAACCTCACCCGCCCCGATTCCAGTTCATAGACGGCACCCACCAGCTGGAAGTCGCCGCGGGCGAGTGATGCTTTGCCTTCGGGCGATTCGCGCAGGGCGCGCAGGGTCCAGCGCACGTTGGCTTCAACGGCGGCGTGCATCAGTTGCTCGGGGGGCCGCGTGGGGTCGAGGTCGTCGAAGGCGGGGACGATGCCTTCGAGCAGCGTTTCGATGCGGCTGCGGTGTTCCGCGCTCTCGTACTTGCGCGCGAGCGCGGCCTTGACTGCGCCGCAGCCTTCATGCCCCATCACGACGAACAGCGGGGTGTGCAGGTGCGTGCCGGCGTACTGCAGGGTGCCGGCGATGGTGGGGCCGAGCACGTTGCCGGCGACGCGGATGATGAACAGCTCGCCGAAGCCGGCGTCGAACACCAGCTCGGGCGGCACCCGGCTGTCGCTGCAGCCGAGGATCGTTGCATACGGCGCCTGCCCCTTGGCGAGATCGGCGAGGACTTCTTTCTGCACGGTGGGGAATCGGGCCTCGCCGGCGACGAATCGGGCGTTGCCGGCCTTGAGGCGTTCAAGCGCTTGTTCGGCGGTGTAGGCGGGGCGGGGATGCGAATCGGGCATGGCGGGCTCCATCAGGTGCCCGGCGGCGCCGGGCTCAGGGCGCGCGGTCGAGTTCGGCAGCGAGGGCGCGCAGATCTTCTGGAAGCGTAGCGCCGGGATGTGCTTCGCGCCAGCGCTTGAGCAGTGCACGGGCCTCATCGGGGCGCTGATCGCGCAGAAGGCGGCGCACTTCGTCGAAGGTCTCGGTATCAAGCGGCGCGGCCATGTCGGCGCTGATGGCGCGTTTCTGCATCGCCTTGGCGGCGGGCACCTCGCTGGCGGCAGGCTTCGCAGCCTGTACCGGTGCCGGCGCTGCCATTGCCGGCGCGGCGTTGAGCGATTCCGCGCTGCGCTCCAGACGGGCGCTGTCCGCCTGCTTGGTGGATTCAGGTTTGGCCTCCGCCTTCGCTTCTGCCTCGGCGGGTGGCGGCGGTGGGGCGGCGCGCTCAAGGCCGCGGAAGACCACTGCGTCTTCCTCCGTGCGGGTGTCCGCCTTCTGCGGGGCGCTCTTCGGTGCCGGCGGGGCTTCGGTGATGGCTTTGGCGAC
Organism: Niveibacterium sp. 24ML; assembly: GCF_026586805.1. Taxonomy (GTDB): domain Bacteria; phylum Pseudomonadota; class Gammaproteobacteria; order Burkholderiales; family Rhodocyclaceae; genus Niveibacterium. The sequence goes on from NZ_JAPFHA010000005.1 coordinate 200,756, forward strand.
CGACTGCGTGGGCTTGGCCGTTTGCGGCAGCACCGGGGCCGCGCGCGATTCGGCCGGCGCAGCGTCGAGCGCGGCTGTGGCCGCTTCCGGCGCAGGGGCTGGCGCCTCCTGAACCGCGACGGGCGCGGGTTCGTAGGCGCTGTCGGGCGCGCGGTCGGCCAGCCCGTCGACGAACCACATCCGCCCGAGTCCCACCGCCACCATCAGCGTGGCGGCTGCCGCCAGCGGCAGCGACGCGCGGCGCCACCAGGGGAAGGCGATGACTTTGGCGGTCGCGCGCGGCGCTTCGGCGTCGGCGGGGGTTGCGCGGGCAAGTTCGGCCGCAACGGCGGCGCGCACGCGCGCATCGAGCGCCGCGCCCGGTTCGGCCGGCGGCAGCGCGCGGTAGGCGTCCTGCACCTCGTGCAAGTCGCGGTCGTCGGCGGATTCGGTGGGGCGGGTCATGGCCAGATGCCGCGCAGCGCGGCCCTCAGTTTGGCAACGGCGTAACGCAGCCGGCTCTTTGCGGTTTCGACATTCACGCCGGTTAAACGTGCCACTTCTTCCAGTGGCAGTTCACTGTGCTCGCGCAGCAGGAAGGCTTCGCGCTGCACCGCCGGCAGCGCAGCCAGTGCGCGGGCGATGGCGGCGGCTTTCTGGCTGCGGTCCAGCGCTATATCCGGTGTCTGCGTGCCGGTATCGGGGATGGCGTCGAAGGGGTCGGCGTCCTCTTCGGATGACTGCAGTTCGCTCGCCAGCGCGGGGCGCTTTTCGCGCAGCAGGTCGATCGTGCGGTTGCGCGCGATCTGGAACAGCCAGGTGCGGAACTGCGCGGTGGGGCGGTACTGCGCCCGCGCCTTCGCGACCGACAGCCACACATCCTGGAACACATCATCCACCGCAATCCCCTGGCCGATCAGCAGGCGCGCCACAAAGGCATAGAGGCCCCGCTTGTGCCGTGCGTACAGCGTATCGAAAGCCGCCATGTCGCCGGCCGCGAACGCGAGCATCAGCGCTTCGTCGCTATCGGTGGCGGGCGGGGCGGCGGGGTCGGACATGGCGGGCGAGTATACCGCCGCCGGTTCCACCGCCGCGTGGGTCGAGGCACGCAGCTTGGCGCTGAGCAACGCGGCGCCCAACATCAAGGTCGTAAGACAAATCCGTCGGGCTTCACTGCGCTCAGCGCAAACCTGCATTCGATCACTGCGCGATGCTCACTTGTTCCGGCGCGCGGGTTGAGAGTGCGCTGGCGAGCTTCACCAAGCGCACGAATTCGCCGCGGTAGCCGAAGCGATCCGCGCCGCGTGCGCCCGCGGCGAGCGCTTCGATCTGCGGGTAGCCGAAGCTGCCGAGATACTTGCCGCCGCGCAGTTGCTGGCCGAAGGCCGCGACGGCGGCAGCAAAGCGAAGGTCTTCACTCGCCGTGGCGACGCCGCGCTTCACCGGGGTGGCGATTTCCTGTGCGGCATCACCGGCCTTGGCCTTGTAGCGCAGGCGCAGCATGCCGAGCTCGTCAAGCAGATCGGCTTTGCCGACTGCTTGCCACGAATCGGGCTGGTGCCTGGCGGCACCACTTGCTTGACTGCCCCGCTTGCCTTCGGCGGCGCGAGTCGCGTGGTCCGCGTGCAGCGTGGTCTTGGTGACGGCCTTTCCGCCGCCGTAACGCGACTCGCCCAGCAGGCCCTGCTTGCCAAACAGCACGACTTCGTACAGCGCGGTGACGGTGTGGCCGGCGCCTATCTCACCCGCATCGACCTTGTCGTTGCGGAAATCCTCGCGCGCCAGGGTGCGGTTCTCGTAGCCGATCAGGCGGTACTCGGCGACCACGCCGGGGTTGAACTCCATCTGGATCTTCACGTCGCGCGCGACGACCGACAGCGTCGAGCTGGCTTCCTCGACGAGCACCTTCTGCGCTTCGTTGAGCGTGTCGATGTAGGAGTAGTTGCCGTCGCCCGCGTCGGCCACCTGTTCCATCATCGCCTCGTTGTAGTTGCCGGTGCCGAAACCCAGCGTGGAGAGCGAGATGCCGCTCTTGCGCTTCTCTCCGACCATGCCCTTGAGCTGCGAGAAGTCCGTGACGCCGACGTTGAAGTCGCCATCGGTGGCCAGCAGGATGCGGTTGATGCCGTCCTTCACGAAGCCTTGCTGCGCCATCTGGTAGGCGAGCTGGATGCCGGCGGCGCCCGCCGTGGAGCCGCCCGCGACGAGCTGGTCGATCGCCATGCGGATCGTGGCCTTGTCGCGGCCCGAAGTCGGCGGCAGCACAACCCGCGTGCCGCTGGCGTAGGTGACGAGCGAGACGTGGTCCTCCGGACGCAGGCTCTCGACCATCAGCTTCAGCGCGTTCTTCAGCAGCGGGAGTTTGTCCGGCGATTCCATCGAGCCGGACACATCGACGAGGAAGACCAGGTTGCTCGGCGGCAGCGCGGCGCGCGGTTTGTCGAAGGCCTTGATGCCGACGCGCAGCAACAGCGTGTCCTTGTTCCACGGCGAGGCGGCCACTTCGGTGGTGACGCCGAAGGGCGGGCGCTTGCCGTCCATCACGCGCGGCTCGGCGTACTGGTAGGGGAAGTAGTTGATCAGCTCTTCCACGCGCACCGCGTCGGGCGGTGGCAGGCGGCCTTCGTTGAGGAAGCGGCGCACATTCGCGTAAGCGCCGGTATCCACATCGATCGAGAAGGTGGAAAAGGGCTGCTCGGCGGCCGCGACCACGCCGTTGTCCTTGATCGCCGCGTAGCGCTCGCGATCCTCGGCCGGCATCGGCGCCGGCATTGCCATCAGCGAGGGCTGCGCCCTCATCGCCTTGGCGACCGGTGCGGGCGCAGCAAGCGCCTCACGCACTTCAACGCGGCGTTTCTGCTCGGCGACGGCGCCGGCGGCCACCTCAGCACGCACGGCATCCGGCTTGGCCGCCGCCGGCACCGTGTTCGCGCTCGCATCCTGCTCTGGCGCGGTGGACAAACCATTGGTGCCGCAGGCCGCGGCGATCACGGTCAGCGCCGCAAGCAAGGCTGCGTTGCGCGGCTTGAGGTGCGACGGGCGGGGAAGCGAATTGCGGTTCATGTGAGGCTCCGTTTTCAAAGTGTCCGGGAGCGCCCGGAGTGGGCGTCTGGGTACTGAAACGGGGCGGGTCGGGAAAACGGGTTAAGGATTTTGAAAAACGTCGCGGCGCGATCGCAGCGCCCTGCGCGCTATCCTGTCAGCCTTGCTGAATCCGCCAGGGAGCGAACATGCCCGCCACCATTCTTGACCTCGCCCTCGGCATGCCCAAGGCCGAACTCCACATCCACATCGAAGGCTCGCTGGAGCCGGAGCTGGCCTTTGCGCTGGCGCAGCGCAACGGCGTGGCGTTGCCGTTTGCGGATGTGGATGCGCTGCGGCGGGCGTATGACTTCGAAGACCTGCAATCCTTCCTCGACCTCTACTACGCCTGCGCGGCGGTGCTGCAAACCGAGATGGATTTCCACGACCTGATGCTGGCCTACCTGCGTCGCGCGGCGGCCGACGGCGTGGTGCATGCGGAGGTGTTTTTCGATCCGCAGACGCATACGCCGCGCGGCGTGCCGTTTTTGACGGTGCTGGCGGGGCTGGAATCGGGCGCCGAGGCGGCGCGCAAGGAATCGGGCATCAGCACACGGCTGATCCCCAACTTCTTGCGTCACTTGTCGGAAGAAGAGGGCTTTGCGGCGCTCGCCGAGATGGAGCCCTTCATCGAGCGCATCCACGGCTTCGGGCTGGATTCGTCTGAACGCGGGCATCCGCCTTCGAAGTTCGAACGTCTGTTCGCGCGCTGCCGCGAACTGGGCAAGCCGGTGGTTGCGCACGCCGGTGAAGAGGGGCCGCCGGCTTACATCTTCGAGGCGCTCGATCTGCTGAAGGTGGCGCGTATCGACCACGGCGTGCGCGCGGTGGAAGACGCGGCGCTGATGGCGCGGCTCGCGCGTGAGCGGGTGCCGCTGACGGTGTGCCCGCTGTCGAACGTGCGGCTGTGCGTGTTCAAGGACATGCGTGAGCACACCTTGCCGGCGCTACTCGAAGAAGGCCTGTGCGCCACGATCAACTGTGATGACCCGGCCTATTTCGGTGGCTACCTGGGCGACAACATCCGCGCACTGCAGGCGGCCTTCGAGTTCGATGCGGCGACCTGGTATCGGCTGGCGCGCAACAGTTTCGAGGCCAGCCTTGTCGGCGAGACGGAGCGGACCGCGCAGATTGCAGGGCTTGATGCCTGGTTCGAGCGTGCCGGTTACGCCGAGGTGCGGGGTGCCTGAGGCTCAGGCTTCGTCGCCCTGGCTGCGGAAGTAGTCTGCGGTGAGCTCGGTGGCCTGCGCCAGCAGGCGTGGGTCGCCTTCTTGCAGCACCTGGAGCAGCAGCACCATTTCGGCCATGAAGATGCGGGCGAAGCCGGCGTCTCCGGCGATGATGCAGCGGGCGTTGTCGATCAGGTCGGCCAGCTTCACGGTTTTTGCCGCCGGGGTGGCCACTGCGGTGTGAGCGCGATCAAGCTCGCGGCGCGTTGCCCGGTTGCCTTCGCCGGGGCGGCTGACATCGGTGAGCTGCTCAACCAGCGCAGCCACTTCCTCGCCGAACTCGGCCTCCACTTCAGCCAGGGTTACCGGCGTGTCTTCCACTGTGTCGTGCAGCCACGCGGCAGCGAGCATGGCTTCGGTGTGCGGCACGCCGCGCAACATTTCGGCGACCCGTTGCGGGTGCACGATGTAAGGCTCGCCGCTGTACTTGCGGCGCTGGTCGATCGAGGCGTGTGCCGCTTCGGCGAAGCGGGCGGCGCGTGCCTCAAGGCTGTCTGGCGGGTTTTGAATCGTGTCGGGCATGGTCAATCGAGCAGGCGGCGCAGGTACTTGCCGGTATGGCTGATCGGATGCGCGGCAACCACTTCCGGCGCGCCGGCAACGAGGATCTGGCCGCCGCCGCCACCGCCTTCGGGGCCCAGATCGATCAGCCAGTCGGCGGTCTTGATCACGTCGAGGTTGTGTTCGATCACGACGATGGTGTTGCCGTGATCGCGCAGGCGCGCGAGCACCTTGAGCAGCATCTCGATGTCGTGAAAGTGCAGGCCGGTGGTCGGTTCGTCCAGGATGTACAGCGTGCGGCCGGTGTCGCGCTTCGAGAGTTCGAGCGCCAGTTTTACGCGCTGTGCTTCGCCGCCTGAAAGGGTGGTGGCACTCTGGCCGAGGCGGATGTAGCCCAGGCCCACATCCAGCAGGGTTTCGAGCTTGCGCGCGACGGTCGGCACCGCGTCGAAGAAGGCGTGCGCTTCCTCCACCGTCATGTTCAGCACTTCGGCAATGCTCTTGCCGCGATAGCGCACTTCAAGGGTTTCGCGGTTGTAGCGCTGGCCGTGGCAGACGTCGCAGGGCACGAACACATCGGGGAGGAAGTGCATTTCCACCTTGATCATGCCGTCGCCCTGGCAGGCCTCGCAGCGCCCCCCCTTCACGTTGAAGGAGAAGCGCCCCGGGCCGTAGCCGCGTTCGCGCGCCATCGGCACGCCGGCGTACAGCTCGCGGATCGGCGTCAGCAGGCCGGTGTAGGTGGCCGGGTTGGAGCGCGGTGTGCGGCCGATCGGCGCCTGGTCGACGCTGATCACCTTGTCGAAGAAGTCGAGGCCTTCGATCTCGGCGTAGGGCGCGGGTTCGGCGACCGAGCCGTACAGGTGCTTGGCGGCGATGGCGTAGAGCGTGTCGTTGATCAGCGTGCTCTTGCCTGAACCGGATACGCCGGTGATGCAGGTGAACAGCCCGACTGGCAGTTCCAGCGTGACATGCTTGAGGTTGTTGCCGTGTGCGCCGCGCAGGCACAGCAGGCGCTGCGGATCGGGCGACTTGCGCTCGCCGGGCAGGGCGATCTTGCGGCGGCGGGAAAGGAAGGCGCCGGTGATCGAGTCCGGGTGGGTTTCGACCTCGGTTGGCAGGCCATGGGCGATGACCTGGCCGCCGTGTTCGCCGGCGCCGGGGCCCATGTCCACCACGAAGTCGGCGGCGCGGATTGCGTCTTCGTCGTGTTCGACGACGATCACCGTGTTGCCCAGATCGCGCAGCCGCGCCAGGGTGCCAAGCAGGCGGTCGTTGTCGCGCTGGTGCAGGCCGATCGAAGGTTCATCGAGCACGTACATCACGCCGGTGAGGCCCGATCCGATCTGGCTCGCAAGCCGGATGCGCTGCGACTCGCCGCCGGAGAGGGTGTCTGCGCTGCGCTCGAGCATCAGGTAGTCGAGCCCGACATCGATCAGGAACTGCAGGCGTGCCGAAATCTCGTGCACGATCTTGTCGGCGATCTGCGCGCGCTGGCCTTCGAGCTTGAGGGTGTCGAAGAACTGCTTGCACTCGGCCAGCGCCAGGCGCCCGACCTGGGGCAGGGTGCGATCGCCGATGAAGACATGGCGCGCTTCCTGCCGCAGCCGGGTGCCTTCGCAGTGCGGGCAGGCCTGGTGGCTGCGGTACTTGGCCAGCTCTTCGCGCACCGCAATCGAATCGGTCTCGCGGTAGCGGCGTTCGAGGTTGGGCACGATGCCCTCGAAGCTGTGTTCCTTGGTGACGTTGCGGCCGCTCTCCGACATGTACTTGAAACCGATCTTCTCTTTGCCCGAACCGTAGAGGACGATCTGCTGTGTCTCGGGCGCAAGCGCCTCGAAGGTGGTGTCGATGTCGAAGCCGTAGTGCGTGGCCAGGCTTTGCAGCATCTGGAAGTAGAACTGGTTGCGGCGATCCCAGCCGCGGATGGCGCCGCTTGCCAGCGACAGGTGCGGGAAGGCGACAACACGGTGCGGGTCGAAGAACTCCACCGTGCCCAGTCCGTCGCACTTGGGGCAGGCGCCGACCGGGTTGTTGAACGAGAACAGGCGCGGCTCCAGTTCGGCGATGGCGTAGCTGCACACCGGGCAGGCGAAGCGGGCAGAGAACAGGTGCGCCTTGCCCGTATCCATCTCGACCGCGAGGGCGCGCCCCTCGGCATGGGCGAGCGCGGTTTCGAAGCTCTCGGCGAGGCGCTGGCGCGCGTCGGCGCGCACCTTGAGTCGATCGACCACGATGTCGATCGAATGCTTGCCATTCTTTTCAAGTTTGGGCAGGGCGTCGATCTCGTGCAGCGTGCCATCGATGCGAAGGCGCACGAAGCCTTGCGCGCGCAGCTCCGCGAACATCTCCTCGAAGCTGCCCTTGCGTTCGGTCACTACCGGTGCGAGCACCATCACCTTGGTGTCTTCGGGCAGGCCGAGCACGCTGTCCACCATCTGCGAAACGCTCTGCGCAGCCAGCGGCAAGTGGTGATCGGGGCAGTGCGGGATGCCGGCGCGCGCGTAGAGCAGGCGCAGGTAGTCGTGGATCTCGGTGACGGTGCCGACCGTGGAACGCGGGTTGTGGCTGGTGGCCTTCTGCTCGATCGAGATCGCCGGCGAGAGCCCTTCGATCAGGTCGACGTCCGGTTTCTCCATCAACTGCAGGAACTGCCGCGCGTAGGCCGAGAGCGATTCGACGTAGCGGCGCTGGCCCTCGGCGTAGAGCGTGTCGAAGGCCAGCGAACTCTTGCCCGAGCCTGACAAGCCGGTGATCACCGTGAGCTTGTTGCGCGGAATGTCGAGCGAGATGTTCTTCAGATTGTGCGTGCGCGCACCGCGAATGCGGATGTCGTCCATCGGTGAATACCTTCCACCGCAGAGGCGCTGAGACGCAAAGGGCCGCAGAGCGGGCAAGGACGTCGCGGGGAAACCGACACGATCGGGCCCGGTCCGCATCTGCACCTGCCATTCTCTGAGGCCCTCTGCGTCTTGGCGCCTCTGCGGTAATAATCCGGGGCCAGCAGAACCGCGCCGACTGGCACGGAAGGGCAACCTGCTAATATACGCAACTCGCTGATTCAAAGCCATTTTCCTGATGTCATCCCCGTTCACCGATCGCATGAGTGCGCAAGAGCGCCGCGCCGGCACCACGCTGGCCGCGATCTTTGCGCTGCGCATGCTCGGGCTGTTTTTGATCCTCCCGGTGTTCTCGGTTTTCGCGCAGACCTTGCCGGGCGGCAGCGACCTGATGTGGGCGGGGATTGCCTTGGGCGCCTTCGGCATGGTGCAGGCCGTGTTTCAGGTGCCCTTCGGCATGGCCTCAGACCGCTTCGGGCGCAAGCCGGTGATCGTGGCGGGCCTCTTGATGTTTGCCGCCGGCTGCGCGCTGGCCGCCTGGGCGCCCAACATCGGCTGGATGATTGTTGCGCGGGCCCTGCAAGGTGCCGGCGCCATTTCGGCCGCAGTGTCGGCGCTGGCGGCAGACCTTACCCGCGAACAGCACCGCACCAAGGTGATGGCGATGATCGGCTCGACCATCGGGCTGGTGTTCGCGCTGTCGCTGGTTGCCTCGCCGGCGCTCTACCAATGGATCGGCATGGACGGCATGTTCCTGCTGACCGGTGCCTTGTCGCTGTTGGCAATTCCGCTCCTGCTGCGCGCGGTGCCGACGCCGGTACGTATGGATTCCGCGATGCCGCGTGTGCCGTTGGCCAGCGTCGTCGCGGAACCTCAGCTGGCGCCCTTGCACTTTGGCGTGTTCGCGATCCACATGATCCAGATGGGCATGTTCCTGGTTGTGCCGCGCATCCTGGTTGGCGCCGATCACATGCCGATCGGCGAGCACTGGAAGATCTACCTGCCGGTGGTGCTGGCAAGCTTTCTCATCATGGTGCCGGCGATCATCTACGCGGAGCGCCAGCGGCAGATGCGTCATGTGTTGCTGGCCGCGATTGGCCTGATCCTGCTCACGCAAGTCGGATTCCTGCTCGCGGGCGACGCGTTCTGGCCGATCGTTGGCCTGTTGTTCGTGTTTTTCGTCGGTTTCAACATTGTTGAAGCCTCGCTGCCGTCGCTGGTGTCGCGCATTGCGCCGCCGCAGGCCAAGGGCGCGGCGCTGGGGGTGTACAACACCTCGCAGTCGATCGGCGCGGCCTTGGGGGGCGCGGCCGGCGGAGCCATCGCGTCGCACTTCGGCGCGTCGGCGGTGTTTGCCTCGACCACGCTGCTGGCGATTGTCTGGTGGCTCTGGGCGCGCCGCATGAAGAACCCGCCGCTGCTGACCGAGCGTGAACTGGCGATTGACCCGCACATCGAAATTGCAAGCATCCGGCGCGATTTGCTCGCGCTGCCGGGTGTGCGCGAAGCCATCGTCGTTCCCGAGCGTCGAATGGCATACTTGAAAATTAATCCCGAGCGCTGGGACGAAGCATCCCTGCATCGACTTATTGGAGGAAAAGCCTGATGGCTTCTGTGAACAAGGTGATCCTCGTCGGCAACCTGGGTGCCGACCCGGAAACCCGCTATGCCCCGAGCGGCGACGCGATCTGCAACATCCGCATCGCGACCACCGACACCTGGCGCGACAAGGCCACGGGCGAGAAGAAAGAGGCGACCGAATGGCACCGCGTGGTGTTCTTCGGCAAGGTGGCCGAAATCGCCGGCCAGTACCTGAAGAAGGGCTCGTCGGTCTACATCGAAGGCCGCTTGCAGACGCGAAAGTGGCAGGACAAGGAAGGCCGCGACCAGTACACGACCGAGATTCGCGCCGACCAGATGCAGATGCTCGGCGGCCGCCCCGGTGGTGAGGGCGGTGGCTCGCGCGGCGGTTACAACAGCGGTGGCGACGACTACAACCAGGCCCCGCGTGGTGGCAATCATGGCGGCGGCAACGCCCGCCCGGCTTCGCGCCCGGCCCCGGCGCCGGCCCCCAGCCAGGGTGGCAACAACTTTGGCGACTTCGACGACGACATCCCCTTCTAAGGAGATCGTCTCGTTCTTGTTGAAAACGGAACCTGCGGGTTCCGTTTTCATTTGTGGCGGCACAAAAACAAACGCCCCGCATTGGGCGGGGCGTTTGTCTGGTCGGGCGGGGTGCGCCGCGCGACGCGGCGGCAACAATTACTTGTTGACCGCAGCCTTCAGCTTGGCGCCGGCGCTGAACGTCGGGGCCTTCGATGCTGCGATCTGGATCGCTTCGCCGGTCTTCGGGTTACGGCCGGTGCGGGCAGCGCGCTTGCTGACCGAGAAGGCGCCGAAGCCAACCAGCGAGATTTCGTCGCCAGCAGCCAGAGTTTCAGTCACAACATCCAGCAGGCCGTCGAGAGCCTTGGCGGAGTCGGTCTTGGTGAAGCCGGTCTTGGCGGCCAGCGCGTCGATGAGTTCGGATTTGTTCATGATTCGGGTTCTTTTCCGGGTTATGTGAAAAGCGTGTGGCCACGCTGGACAGGGATGTTATCCCATGAAGGCTGAAAATGTTGCTGCTTTGCCCGAAAACGTTGGGCTTGAGGCCAAAAAAATGATTTCAGTCAGATGACGGCCCCGTCATGCCCCGCCAACGGCTCACGCCGGGCAGGCTGCGTCGCAGATCTACGCCGAAAACCCGGCGCACGCTACACCAGCGGAAATCGCCGCCGTACTTGGCCCATTGGGCCATCAGCACTTCGCCGTGGTCCATTTCGACTTCGTACCAGCCATCCCGGATCGGGTGAGTGCTGGCGGGGAACCAGTCGGTGAGCTGGGGTGCTTGCATGCAGGCCTCCGCGGCACAGACGCTATGACAGTGCCATCCTACACCCCTGTTGCGGAGTTTTCCCCCGCCTTGCGGGTGGTCGGCTTGTGGCGCTCGCCGCCGTTGCGCACGGCGATGCGGTCGTAGCGGATGTGGGCCTGGATCACTTCGCGCTCGCGCGGTGCGGCGCTGAAGGCGTCGATCAGCAGTTCGCGGCAGTGTGCGGCGTGCTCGGTATTCCAGTTTGCATCCAGTGCCGCCAGGGCATCGGCGAGCGCATTCAGGAGTTGCCGCACTTCTTCTGCGCTGGCGGTGTCTGTGTCCTCGTCGATGGCTGGCGGCGGCGCTGTGGCCGGCGCTTCGGCGAGCGCCGGTTCGGCGGCCAGCGTGGGCGCGTCGCGCGCCAGATCTTCCGGCCGGATGCGGCCAAGCCGGCGCCGCAGGCTGGCATCGAGCCGATGAACGGCGTCGCCCAGTTTCTCTGCGACTTTCAGTGCGTCGTCGCTGCGGCCGGTTTCGATGCAGACCTCGGCCAGATCCACCGCGATGGCGGGTGCTACTGCGGGTGCGCTGGTGTGACTGTTGAGGGCGCGGTCGATCGCCTCGTTGGCGGCGACATGATCGCCGCTTGCCTGCTTGAGGCGGGCCTCTGCCACGTCGGTCGCAATCAAGCCGTCCGGATCGTCCGCGAAGCTGTTGCGCATGGTCTTGAGGCGTTCGTCGGCCTCTTTGCGGGAGCCTTCGCCGACCAGATTCTTCATCAGCGTCAGGTGGTCATCGATCTTGGTGCGCCCGCTTTTCTGGGTTCGATCGACGACTTTGCGCATGGCCGTGGCCGCGCGTGACTGGTCGCCGGTTTCCGAGGCCAGTTTGCCCAGGTGGCGCAGGCGTTCAAGGTTGGCGGGCGAGATGCCGTCGGCGCGTTCGAGGTAGTCCATCGCCGTATCGAGGTCGCCGCGCTGTTCGTGCGCCTGCGCCAGGAAATCGTAGACCGAGAGGTACTCCGGACATTCGAGGTTCAGTTTCGAGGCTTCTTCTGCCGCTTCGTCCAGCAGGCCGCGCTTCTTGAGCACCATCGCGTAGCCCATGCGTGCCCAGGGAATCGCCCGCTGTTTTGAGACCGAGCCGTAGATTTCCGCGGCCTCGTCGATGCGGTCGAGGGTAAGCAGGGCTTCGGCCTTGATCCGCTGCGCATCCAGCGCGTGGTGCGTCTTGCTCTGGATGACCTTGTCGCAGGCCGCCACGACGCCCGGGTAGTCGTGCTCGGCAAGGCAGGCGAACACCTCTTTGAGGATCTGCTTCTTGAGCAGGGCGGCCATCACGCGATGGCTCAGATCATTGGCCGAGAAGGGCTTGATCAGGTAGTCGTCGGGTGCGAACTCGACCGCCGAGATGACCCGCTTGTAGGTGCGCTCGCCGGTGACGATGAGAAACACCGACGAGAGCGGCAGCAGGCTCTGGTAGCGCAGGTCTTCGAGTAGCTCGACGCCGTCTTTCTGGTTGTCGAGGTGGTGGTCGCACAGCACGACGTCGAAACTGCCGTTACGACACTGGCGCAGCAGATCGGTGGCATTGGCGGCCATGCTTGCCTGCTGGATGCCGATCAGCGCGAGCTGGGTGCGCAGCCAGGTGCGCACCGCGCTCTGCTGGTCTGCGATCAGCACGCGGATCTGGGCGAGGTCAAGCTTGGGCATCTGCACGGATGGGGTTCCTTCTGGCGCGCCTGGCTGCCGATGTCATGCCGGTTTGGGCGTTAACGGCAGCATCGGCAGAATGCTTGAAGCGGGGCGCCTGACAGCTTCACCTGCATCGGCTATGCTCGCATGGCCTCCCCCAAGCCCAAGCCCCCGACCATGCAGTTGATCCTGATTTCCGGACTGTCCGGCTCTGGCAAAAGTATTGCCCTGGCGGTGCTCGAAGACGCCGGTTACTACTGTGTCGATAACCTGCCGGCGCCACTGCTGCCCCAACTGGTGGACACCCTCGGCGCGGCCGGGTACAGCCGTGTCGGCGTTGCGGTGGACGTGCGCGGCGGCGAGAGCCTGCAGGCCTTGCCCGAAACCGTTGAAGCCCTGCGCGACAAGGTCGCCGACGTGCGCTTCGTCTTCCTTGAAGCCCGCAACACCACCCTGATCGCGCGTTTTTCCGAGACCCGCCGCCGGCATCCGCTGGCCAGCGACGGGGTCACCCTGCTCGAAGCCATCGAGCGCGAACGCGATGCGCTCGAAGCGGTGGGGGAGCTGGGCCAGCGCATCGATACCAGCGACCTGCATCCGAACACCCTGCGCACCTGGCTCAAGGATCTGATCCAGATTGCGCCGGCGCACGGGCTGACCTTGCTGGTCGAGTCCTTCGGCTTCAAGCACGGGATTCCGCTCGACGCCGATCTGGTGTTCGACGTCCGCTGCCTGCCCAACCCCTTCTACGACCCGGCCCTGCGCCCGCTGACCGGGCGCGATCAGCCGGTGATCGACTTCCTCTGCGCGCACGATGACGTGAGCCGAATGGTGGGCGACATCAGCACCTGGCTCGCGAACTGGTTGCCGTCCTACATGCGCGACAGCCGTGCTTACCTGACGCTGGCGATCGGCTGCACCGGCGGGCAGCACCGCAGCGTCTATATTGCCGAGACGATTGCCGCGCGCTTTCGCGACCAGGTGCGGGTGCTGGTGCGGCATCGCGCGCTCAAGTCCTGAGCGGCGCGGTGGCGGTGCGATTGCGCGGCCGCGAATGGCTGGCGCTGCTGCGTCCGGGCGATGTGCTGGTGATCGCGCTGGCGGCGGTGTTGGTCGCGGTGCTGGCGCAGTACTTCTGGCGCGGTGGCGTGGCCGATCGCGCCGAGATCCGCGCGGCCGGGAAGCTCTTCGCCAGGGTGTCGCTCGATGTGGCGCAGGTGATCGAGGTACCCGGCCCGATCGGCACCACCCGGATCGAGATCGCGCCGGGCAAGGCCCGAGTCGCCCACGATCCGGGGCCCAAGCAGTACTGCGTCCGCCAGGGCTGGTTGAGCACCGCCGGCGCGGTGGCGATCTGCGCGCCGAATCAGGTCACGCTCTCACTGCACGCGCGAAAGCCGGCTTATGACTCGCTCGGTTATTGAGTTCAGGCCCGATGCGTCCGACTTGCGCGTGGCGCGCTTTGCCGCCGCCGCGATCATGCTCTCGCTCGCCGAGGCCGCGATTCCATTGCCCCTGCCCGGCATCAAACCGGGCCTTGGCAACATCATCGTGCTGATCGTGCTGTGGCGCTGGGGCTGGCGCGAGGCGGCCTGGGTGGCGCTCTTGCGGGTGTTCGTCGCGAGCCTGCTGCTGGGTCAGTTCCTCGCGCCCGGCTTCTTCCTCGGACTGGGCGGCGCGCTCGCCAGTCTGATTGCGCTGGGTGTGGCGATGCACTTGCCGCGGCGCTGGTTCGGCCCGGTCAGCGCCAGCGTGCTGGCCGCCTTTGCCCATATCGGCGCGCAACTGCTGGTGGCGCGGGCATGGCTGGTGCCGCACGATGGCGTGTTCGCGCTGGCGCCCGTCTTCGGGCTTGCTGCGCTGGTGTTCGGCATCGTCAATGGCCTGGTTGCCGCACGCCTGCTGCGGGAAATCGAAACCCTGCCCGCCGCGCCAATCGATGCTGCGCCGCGTCAGGAATGATCGCGGTTGTCACTTGATTCCCGTACACTAGCGGGCCTTTCCTAGCCTGCCGGCGAACTGATCATGGCAGAAACCCCCGAAACCCCGCACCACAGCGACGACGTCCAGCATCACTTGCGTGAGGTGCAGGCAGCGCTTGCGCGCCACAGGGTGGTCGAGGACCTGGTGCACCGGCAGGAAAGCCCCAAGCACGATCTGGTCGAAAACCTGGTGCATCGCCAGCACCTGGCCGAACTGGCGACCAAGCTCGACAAGCTGCACCCGGCAGACATTGCCTACATCCTCGAAGCCTTGCCGCTTGATGACCGGATGGCCGTGTGGGATCTGGTCAAGGCCGAGCGGGACGGCGAGATCCTGCTGGAGGTCTCTGACGCGGTTCGCGAATCGCTGATCGAGACGATGGACCAGGCCGAGCTGGTGGCGGCGGCCGAACAGCTTGACGCGGACGAACTCGCCGACCTTGCGCCCGATCTGCCCAAGCAGGTCATGGAAGACGTGTATCTCGGCCTGGATGCCGAGGCGCGCGAGCAACTGCGCGCGGCGATGTCCTACCCCGACGATTCGGTCGGCGCGCTGATGGACTTCGACATGGTCACCGTGCGCGAAGACGTCAGCCTTGAAGTGGTATTGCGCTACCTGCGCCGCTTCGACGACCTGCCCGACCACACCGACCTGCTCTTCGTGATCGACCGCAAGGAGCGCCTGCGCGGCGTGCTGCCGGTCAACCGGCTGCTGATCAGCGACCCGGAAGTGATCGTGAGCGAGGTGATGCTGACCGAACACCTCACGCTGGAGCCGGCTGATTCTGCCGACGAGGCGGCGATGGCTTTCGAGCGCTACGATCTGGTGTCGGCGCCGGTGGTCGATTCACATCACCGCCTGCTCGGGCGTCTGAAGGTGGCCTCGGTGCTCGACTTCGTGCGCGAGAGTTCCGAAGCGGAACTGCTCGGCCAGGCCGGCTTGAAGGAAGAGGAAGACATCTTTGCGCCGATCGTCGATTCGGTGAAGAACCGCTGGCGTTGGCTGGCGATCAACCTGGTCACCGCCTTCATCGCCTCGCGCGTCATCGGCGCCTTTGAAGGCTCGATCCAGCAGCTGGTCGCGCTCGCCGCGCTGATGCCGATCGTGGCGGGGATCGGCGGCAATTCGGGCAACCAGACCATCACGATGATCGTGCGCGCCATCGCGATGGGGCAGGTCGCCGTCGAGCACGGCAAGCGCCTCTTCCGCAAGGAAATCGGCGTCGCGCTCTTCAACGGCATCGTCTGGGGCGGTCTGCTTGGCTTGATTGCGTTTGTGCTCTACCGCGACCCCAAGCTCGCCCTCGTCCTCACCGCCGCGATGACGCTCAACCTGCTGCTGGCGGCGGTGATGGGGGTTCTGATACCGATCACCATGCTGCGATTTGGCAAGGACCCCGCGATCGGTTCATCGGTGCTGATCACCGCGGTGACTGACTCGGGCGGCTTCCTGATCTTCCTCGGGCTTGCAACGCTGATCCTGCTCTGAAACCAGGCCAGTCAGGCGCCTTGCGGAGCGAGCCGCACCGGCGCTTCGCGGATCGGAAGGTTCACCAGCGCGGCTGCGGCCGCCAGCGCGATATCGGCGTACCACATCAGATCGAAATTCCCGAGTTCGGTGACGGCGATGCCACCGAGCCAGGCGCCAAGGAAACCGCCGATCTGGTGCGACAGCAGGGTCAGGCCGAACAGCGTTGCGAGGTAGCGGTGGCCGAACAGTTTGCCGACGACGGCTGCCGTGGGCGGCACGGTGGCGAGCCAGGTCAGGCCCAGCCCGGCGGCGAACAGGTAGAAGGTCAGCGGCGTCTTCGGTGCGATCAGGTAGAGCGCCACCAGCAGTGCGCGCGAGCCGTACATCCAGAACAGCACGTACTTGCTGCGCATGCGTTGCACCGCCCAGCCGGCGGCGAGGCTGCCGAAGATGTTGGCCAGCCCGATGATCGCCAGCGACCAGCTCGCCACATTGCCCGGCAGACCGCACAACTGCACTTCGCCCGGCAGGTGGGTGACGAGGAAGGCAATGTGGAAACCGCAGGTGAAGAAGCCGGCGTGCAGCAGCAGGTAGCTGCGGTCGCCCAGCGCGTCGCGGATCGCCGCGCGCAGGCCGCGGTCGGCCGGTGCGTGCGGGGCCGCTGGCTGCGGCGCGGCATCGCGATCACTGACCAGCGGGCGAATCAGCGGCAGCGCCGCGAGCGAGATCAGCGCGAGCGAGAACATCGCCCCCATCCAGCCAAATCCGCCGATCAGCCGCTGCACCAGCGGCGCGAACACGAACTGCCCGAAGGAGCCGCCGGCGTTGATGATGCCGGAGGCCATGCCGCGCTTCTCCATCGGCAGCTTGCGTGCTGCCGCGCCGATCAGCACCGAGAAGCTGCCGGCGCCGGCGCCAGCGGCGGTCAGCACGCCAATTGCCAGCGACAGCCCGAAGGCCGACTGCATCAGCGGCGTCAGCGCAAGCCCGGCGGCCATCAGCAAGGTACCGCCGACCAGCACGCGGCCGGGCCCCCAGCGGTCGGCAATCGCGCCGGCCACGGGCTGCGCCGCACCCCACATGAACTGGCCGATCGCCATCGCGAAGCTGATTGTGACGACGCCTAACCCGGTCGCGCTGTTGATCGGCGAGACGAAGAGCCCCATCGACTGCCGCGCACCCATCGTGATCATCAGGATCGCGGCGGCGGCGAGGGTAACGGTCCACCAGGTGCGGGCTTGGGTCGGGGTCAGCATGGCGGCTCCGTCGAGGCAAGGCGGCGATTATCGGGACCGCGCCGAGCGGCTGCCATCGATACCGATACGGAGGCGACAATGCCGCCTCCGTCTGCGTCGATCAGCCGAGTTTGGCGAACACCGCTTCGGCAGCGGCGATGGTGGCCGTAACGTCGGCTTCGGTATGCGCGGCCGACACGAAACCGGCTTCGAAGGAGGCGGGCGCAAAGTAGTGGCCGGCCTCCAGCATGCCGTGGAAGAAGCGGTTGAAACGCTCCTTGTCGCAGGCCATCACCTGCTCGTACGAACTCGGCAGCGTGTCGGTGAAGTAGAGCCCGAACATGCCGCCCACGGCTTGCGCGCAGAAGGCGATGCCGTGCTTCTGCGCGGCCGCGGCGAGGCCGTCGGTGAGCTGCTGCGTACGTGTCGAGAGGTTCTCATAGAAGCCCGGTTCGCTGATCAGGCGCAGGGTTTCGAGGCCCGCCGCGACGGCGACCGGGCTGCCCGACAGGGTGCCCGCCTGATAGACGGCGCCGAGCGGCGAGATCTTTTCCATGATGTCGCGCCGGCCGCCGAAGGCGCCGACCGGCATGCCACCGCCGATCACCTTGCCCAGCGTCACCAGATCGGCATCGATACCGAAGAGGCCTTGTGCGCCCTTGGGGCCGACGCGGAAACCGGTCATCACCTCGTCGAAGATCAGGATGCTGCCGTGCTTCGTGCACAGCGCGCGCAGCGCGTCGAGGAAGGCGCGGCTGGGCATCACGAGGTTCATGTTGCCGACCACCGGCTCCAGAATCACGGTGGCGATCTCGCCCCCGCGGTTGGCGAACACTTCTTCCAGCGCGGCGACATCGTTGTAGGGCAGCACGATGGTGTGCTTGGCGAAATCCGCCGGTACGCCGCCCGAGGACGGGTTGCCGAAGGTCAGCAGGCCTGAGCCGGCCTTCACCAGCAGGCTGTCGGCGTGCCCGTGGTAGCAGCCTTCGAATTTCACGATCGCGTCGCGGCCGGTGAAGCCGCGCGCCAGCCGGATCGCGCTCATCGTCGCCTCGGTGCCGGATGACACCAGGCGCACCATTTCAAGATTTGGGACGAGGCGGCAGAGGGTTTCGGCCATGTCGACTTCGATTTCGGTCGGCGCGCCGAACGAGAGCCCCAGCGCGGCCTTTTCCTGCACCGCACGGATCACGTCCGGATGCGCATGGCCGAGGATCGCCGGGCCCCAGGAGCCGACGTAGTCGATGTATTCCTTGCCGTTGGCGTCCCACAGCCGGCAGCCGGCCGCGCGGGCGAAGAAGCGCGGCGTACCGCCCACGTTGCGGAAGGCGCGGACCGGCGAATTGACGCCGCCCGGAATGCTGCGCTGGGCGCGGTCGAAGAGCTCTTGATTGCGATCGGACATGGTCGGGACTCGGGAATGCGATTTCGAGGCCGGCGATTGTCTCACCGCCGGGCGTCCGCGTCCCGAACCGTTCAGTGGCCGGCGAACAGGGCCGCGTAGGTGGCGGCGCGCTCGCGCGGTTCGGCAGCTTCGTACAGGTCGCTGATCACCGCGAGCAGGTCGGCGCCAGCGGTGACCAGTGCGCCGGCGTTCTCTGCGGTGATGCCGCCAATGCAGGTCACTGGTTTGCCGAACGCGCGCGCCGCCCCGAGCAGCGACATCGGTGCAGGCGGCGCATGGGGTTTGGTCGGCGACGCGAACATCGCACCGAACGCGACATAGTCGGCACCGCCCATTGCCGCGTCGCGTGCGCGGTTGAGGTCGGCGTAACACGACACGCCGATGATCGCTTTGGCGCCGAGCCGCGCACGCGCGGCGGCCAGTTCGCCGTCGTCACGGCCGATGTGGGCGCCGTCCGCGCCAATGTCGGTGGCGAGTGCGACGTCGTCGTTGATCAGCAGTGGCACCTCGTAGCGGCGGCACAGGCCGAGCAGCGCGCTTGCCTGCGCATGGGCGAGGGCTGCGTCGGCCATCTTGTTGCGGTATTGCAGCAGCACCGCACCGCCGGTCAGGATCGATTCGGTGACCGCCAGCAGGCGCGCGGTATCGCGCCAGTCGGGGGTGATGGCATACAGCCCGCGGCGCAGGCGCGTCATGATTCCCCTCTCGGCAGGCGATCCGGAATCCGTCGCCCCATGCCCAGCTGTTGTGCATTTGCGAGCGCTTGCCAGGTGTAGGCCTGTGCGCCGCGCACCGCGTCGGCAAGCGCTTCGCCGTGCGCAAGCCGGGCTGCGATGGCGGTCGACAAGGTGACGCCGGCGCCAAGAAAGCTGCCCGGAAGGCGTTCCCAGGCATCGGCCCGCACCACACCGCGAATGCCGTAGAGCGTGTTGATGACTTGCGCCGTGGGCTCGTGGCTGCCGGTGATGAGCACATGCTCACAGCCGGAGTCGAGCAGGATCTGTGCGTATTCGGCGAGCGACCGACTGGCGGCCGGCTCCTCGCTCTCCTGATCGTCGGCCAACCAACGCGCCTCGATGCTGTTTGGAATGAACAGCGCGCACTGCGGCAACAAAAGTTCACAAAGTGCGCCGATCAGGTCTTCATCGATCTGGCCGTCGTCGCGGCCACCGTAAAAGTCCGGGTCCAGCACGACCGGCACGCTCGGATAGTCGGCCACCAGCGCCGCGACCATTGCGGCGGTCCGTGCGTCCGCCAGCGTGCCGACGTGGAAGGCCGAAACCGGCAGATCTTCAAGCACGGCGCGCGCTTGCTCGTCGATCAACTCCACATCGACCGGCCAGAAACGCTCCACGTTGCGTGTGTCGCGCACGCTCAAACCGGTCGTTACGCAAGCGGCATGCGCACCGGCTGCCGCGATCGAAAAAGCAGCACCAACGTTGCCGCCACCCCCGGAAGGGTCGCTGCAGGCGAGGCTCAGCACGACTGGAAGTGCCGTGGCGTGGGGCGGGGAGGGCATTGAGGGACGGCGGGCGGGGCCGCGAAATGCGGTAAGATCGTAAAATCTTAAATGAATTTCATAAAGAAATGAGTCTCGCAGCCGATACCCCCTTACGGACGTGGATGTGCCTGATCTGCGGATTCATTTATGACGAAGCGCAAGGTCTGCCCGACGAAGGCATTGCACCGGGCACGCGATGGGAAGATGTTCCTCCGAACTGGACCTGCCCCGAGTGCGAAGCGCGCAAGGATGACTTTGAACTGGTTGAAATCTGAAGTGCAAGCCGCCGGGCCTTCCGCCGCACTGCCTTTGCTGCGCTGCTGCGCGGTGGTTTTCGGTTATATTCGTGCGTCACATACACAATTCCAACAACATTCGGGCATGAACTGCGGAGGTATGCGTCTTGGCTGATGCTCCGACCCTCAATAACGTGAAGGTGATGGTGATTGACGATTCCAACACCATCCGACGCAGTGCAGAAATATTCCTGGCTCAGGCGGGCTGTCAGGTCTTGCTGGCCGAAGATGGCTTCGACGCACTGGCCAAGATCGCCGACCATCATCCAGATATCGTCTTCGTTGACATCATGATGCCGCGGCTCGACGGCTATCAGACTTGTGCGCTGATCAAGAAGAATCCGAAGTTCTCCGGTACGCCGGTGATCATGCTTTCATCCAAGGACGGTCTGTTTGACCGGGCGCGCGGACGCATGGTCGGTTCCAACGAATACCTTACGAAACCCTTTACCAAGGACAGCCTGCTCAAGGCGGTAGCCGCTCACGCGGGCCGTAGCTGAGCGCGTTGAGCACATTAGGAGCACCCATGCCGATCAAGAAAATCCTCATCGTTGATGACTCGCCGACTGAACGCTTCGCGTTGATGGAGTACCTCGTCAAGCAGGGCTTCAACGTCGTGACCGCCGAAGATGGCGCGGACGGCGTGCAAAAGGCAAAGACTGAATTGCCTGACCTGATCCTGATGGACGTCGTGATGCCGGGTATCAACGGTTATCAAGCCACCCGCACGATTTCGCGCGAAGACACCACCCGTCACATCCCGATCTTCATGTGCACCTCGAAGGATCAGGAGACCGACAAGATCTGGGGCATGCGTCAGGGCGCGAACGACTACCTGACAAAGCCGCTCGATCTGGATCTGTTGCTCGAAAAGATCAAGGCGCTGGGCTAAGGCGGAGCGGCGAGAATGGCCAAACGTATCAGTCTGCGCGAGTTTCAGCAGGATCTGTCGAATCGACTCGCCGGCACCAAGAACTCGACGGCCAAACCGGCACTGCTAGCGGTGCTGGCGGGCGGTGAGGGCTGGTTGGTCGACCTGACCGATACAGGCGAGATTCTCGCCGTGCCGCCGATTGCGCCGGTGCCCCTTACGCATGAATGGTTTCGCGGGCTCGCAAACGTCCGCGGCAACCTTTTCAGTGTCGTTGATTTCCCGGCCTTCATTGGCCTGGCGCCGGTTGTCTCAAGCAGTGAGTCACGACTGCTCCTGATCGGCTCGCGACTTGGCATCAACACCGCATTGCTCGTTTCCCGGGCGATCGGCTTGCGTAACCCGGACGACTTCGAAGTCGATCCGCGCTTCCAGGACCCCCGTCCTTGGGTCGCGAGCGGGCTGCGTGATAGTCAGGATCGGCTCTGGAAGCGTCTTTCCGTCAGGCATCTGCTGGGCGATTCGCGTTTCCTGGATGCCGCGCATATCGGCCACTAAAGCGTTGAGCTAGTTTTTCGCTTACACAACAACTAAACATCCGCACCTCGGAGTACCTGAATGGCCCTCAAACTGTTCGGCCGCAAACTCGGCCAGAAGCGCAGCGGCGCTGAGCTGTCCGGCGACAGCACGATCATGGAAGACACAGTGATGGAGGCCAAGTCGGGTTCTACCGGCGCGGCGAGCCTGTCACGTATCCCGTTGCTGGCCGGTAAGACCACTGCCGAGCAAATGCGTTTGCTTGGTCTGCTTTTCGGTCTCTTCACGGTGATCGCTGTCGGCTTGACATACTGGCAGCTGCGTACCGCCGGTTATGGCACGGCCTACGTGTCGGCCGCAGGGCAGATGCGCACCTTGTCGCAGCGTCTTGCAAAAGCGGCGCAGCAGGCCCTTCAAGGTAACCCGGGTGCGTTCGTTGAACTGAAGGACAGCCGTGAGCGCTTCGAGCAGCTCATCGGTGCGGTGACTTCGGGTGGTGCGGTCGATGGTACGACGGTTCCGGCCAGCCCTGGCAGCGTCAAGGAAGAGCTGAGCGCAGTCACCAAGCTTTGGGAAAAGACGAACAAGGATGCGCAGCAACTCGTTGCCCAGCAGAAGAACCTCTCGACCCTGGGCGCGGCGGTGACGACGATCAACTCGGAAAACCCGAAGCTGCTCGACTTGTCCGAACAGGTTGCCGCCTTGAAGCTGCAAACGGGCGCGAATGCGCGTGAAATCGCAACCTCGAACCAGGTCGTGATGTTGACGCAGCGGATGGCAAAGAACGCGAACGCGCTGTTGGTTGCAGACGCCATCGACCCGGAAGTGGCCTTCCTGCTGGGTAAGGACGCCAACACCTTCCGCGAACTGATCGAACTGCTGCTGACCATGACGCCCACTTCGGATCGCGACATGGTGAACAAGATCGGCTCGCTTAAAGAGGCGGGCGAAGAGCACCTTGCTGGTGTGCAGAGCATTCTGGGCAACATCCAGTTGCTGGTGCAGGCAAAGCGTGCCGGTAGCCAGATCTTCAATGATTCTTCGAAGCTGCTGACCGCGACCGATGCGCTCGCCACTTCGTACAGCAAGGCCTACGTCGGATTTACTTCGGTAACGGCGCTGATCCTTGTTTTCGGCGCGCTTGCGCTGGTCACGCTTGCGATGCTTGCGAAGGTCTACAACGATGACTTGAAGAATCGTCAGGCTGAAACGGAACGCCAGCGTGCGCAGGCCGAATCGGAAAAGAACGCCACCCAGCAGGCCATTCTGCGTTTGATGAACGAGATGGGCGACTTGGCGGATGGTGACTTGACGGTGCGCGCAACGGTTACCGAAGACATTACCGGTGCCATCGCTGACTCGGTCAACTACACGATTGAAGAGCTCTCGGTTCTGGTACGCCGCCTTAACGACGCGGCAGGTCGCGTGACCGCTGCAACCGAGTCTGCGAAGCAAACTTCGGACGAACTGATCGATGCGGCCGAGAAGCAGTCGCGTGAGATTCAGCAGGCGGGTTCGCAGGTGACTGACATGGCGCGCGAAATGACCGACGTGTCGGGCAGCGCGCTCCAGTCCGCACAGGTGGCGCGCCGCTCCCTGGACGCAGCCCGTAAGGGTCAGGACGCGGTGCAGAACACCATCAAGGGCATGAACGAAATCCGTGAGCAGATTCAGGAAACGTCCAAGCGAATCAAGCGCCTTGGCGAAAGCTCGCAGGAGATCGGTGAAATCGTGGAACTGATTTCCGACATTACCGAGCAGACCAACGTGCTGGCACTTAACGCAGCCATTCAGGCAGCGTCCGCCGGTGAAGCCGGCCGAGGCTTTACGGTGGTTGCGGAAGAAGTTCAGCGCCTTGCAGAACGTTCTGCCGAAGCAACCAAGCAGATCGCTGCGATCGTGAAAACCATTCAGACCGACACGCAAGATGCCGTGGCCGCTATGGAAAACTCGACCCGCGGTGTGGTTGACGGTGCCAAGCTGTCCGACGCGGCAGGTCAAGCACTGGTTGAACTCGGCGACGTGTCGGTGGAAGTGGCCAAGCTGGTTGAGAAGATCTCTTCCGACACGCAGAAGCAAGCAAACGTTGCAACCGAGGTGGCGGGCACCATGCGCGACATCCAGAGCCTGAACGAACAGACAACGCGCGGTACGCAACAGACCGCCGTGTCGATTGGCCAGCTGGCCGATCTTGCCGTCGAGCTCAAGGGCTCGGTCTCCGGCTTCAAGGTGTAAGACCCCCAGGGAAAGACGCTGACGATGAATTCCGAGATGGATCTCGACATCGCCCCGCTGACTTGGGTCCGGGGCGAGATCGACGCTGCGCTTGCACGCGCACTGGAAGCACTCAATAAGGTGGAAGCGGGCGAGGATCGCAGCCAGCAGCTGCGGTTTGCCCAGAACCATGTCCACCAGGTTCAGGGCGCGCTTTCAGTCGTCGGTCTCGACGGCGTTACACAATTTGCCGAAGCGCTTGACGCTTGCTTCGCCAGCCTTGCCAGTGGAGAACTGGCGTATGCGGACGAGCATGTACCCTTGCTGCGCCGCGCGTTGATTGCGCTTGGCAATTACCTTGCCGAGTTGCAGGACGGCGCACCGAATCAACCGCTTCGCCTTTATCCCCTGTACGCTGAAATTGCCGAAGCGCGCGGCGGTGAGGCACCGGGGCAGAGCGAGCTGTTCTTCCCGAATCTCTCGGCCCGGCCTGCGCTCGGCGCGCCGATTTCGCTCGCACCAGACCTTGCCGCGAAAGAGCTGCGCACCTCGCGTGCGCGCTTTGAAAAGGGTTTGCTGAGCTGGCTGCGTGAGCCTGGCTCCGACGCTGGTCCCCGCTTGATGTTGGTCGCCATCCAGCGGATCGCTCAGATCAACCCGGCGCCGGGGGCGCAGGGCTTCTGGTGGTCTTCGATTGCCTTCTTTGAAGGGCTGGCCCAGCGCGCCATCAAGGCCGATCGGGAAGCGCAGCGCTTGTGTCGTCGTATCGATACACAGATGAAGCGCTTGCTCGAAGGCTCACATGTGGTGGCCGAGCGCTTGGTGCGTGATGTGCTGTTTCATGTTGCCAGTTCGGACATCAACACCGAACACGCGCGTGCTGTGCGTCAGGCCTTCCATCTTGATTCATTATTGCCTGGGCAAGGTGAAGCGCGGCTTGCCGAGACCCCGCTTGCACCGGTCCAGCGCGCCCTGCGTGAGGCAATCGATCACGCCAAGGAATCGTGGAACAAGTTTGCGGCTGGCTCTGCTGTGGGCTTGCCGCAGATGCAGGACTATCTTGCCGCGGCGCGTGCGCCGCTGCAGACCTTGCACCAACCGGCCGTTGCTCGCCTGATTGAGGCTTTGCATGGTACAGCCACTTGGCTGCGCAAGGATCCACTCAAGTCCAGCGACGACCTCTCGATGGATGTGGCGACCGCGCTCTTGATCGCCGAGCAGGCGGTTGATCCGGTGTCGGCGCCAAGTCAGGACATCCTGCAGCGTCAGGTTGATGCGTTGATCGCGCGACTTGCGGCACGTGAAGTGGGGCGCGACCCGGGTGAGCTTGACGAGCACCTGTTTGGCGAGAGCTCGCGGCGAGCACAGGAGCGCTTGTTCTTCAATCAACTTGCGCGTGAGATTCAGACCAGTCTTGGTCAAGTCGAACAGACGCTCGACACCTTCTTCCGCAATCCGGCCAGCAAGAGCGCGCTGGCGGCACTAACCGCGCCGCTCAAGCAAGTGCAGGGCGCTTTCGCGATGCTTGGCGAAGTGGATGCCGCCGCGCTGGTGGCCAGCAATGCCGAGCGCGTCGAGCAACTTGCCCAAGCCGAGGCCGCTGAGCCAGAAGTGTGCGAGCAGATCGCGCACGAATTCTCCGCACTGGGATTTTTCGTTGAAGCGCTGCGTTTTGGCCCGGCGCGACTCGAGCGCTTCCTGACACCCGAAGGGGGCGCGGTAGCACCGGAAGCGCCGGCGACGATCGAAGCCGAAGTTCGCCAACAAAGCCGCGAAACCCAGCAGCTCATCCAGCAACTGGCCGAAGCGCCGGCTGATCAGAAGGTCCGCGACGAGCTCAAGCAAAACCTTGAAACCCTGCGCGATGACGCGGCCTTGCTTGCGGATACCAAGCTCGAGCAGCAGGCACGTGAGGCGCTTGCGGCGCTCAAGACGGGCGATGACTCCGGCAGGGTTCAGGAAGCGGTTGCTGCGATCGCGCCGGCGCCTGCACCCGAGCAGTCAGCCGAAACAGCCCGGCTGATTGCCGCAAGCGAAGACGAAGTCGATGCGGAACTTCTCGCGATCTTCCTCGAAGAAGCCCACGAAGTCCTTGAAACGATCCGCTCGAACGGAGAAGCCGCTGAGCGCGAACCGCACAACCACGAGAACATCGTCACCGTGCGGCGTGGCTTCCACACCCTCAAGGGTTCGAGTCGCATGGTCGGTCTCAACGAGTTTTCGGAACCCGCGAAGGCCGTTGAGTTCGCCCTGAATCGTTGGCTTCAGCAGGAACGCGATGCCACGCAGCCCTTCCTTGAGTTGGTGGCGCACGCGCACCAATTGTTCTCGGACTGGGTTGCCCAGCTTGAAGCGGGTGGTTCAACCTGGCGCGATGCCAGCGCCCTGATCAACCGGGTTCAGGCTCTCGAAGCCCTGCTCGATGGTGTGACGCCTGCGCCGCAGCCGGCACTGACCAGCGCAGCGCCTGATTTAGTGCCCGCAGAGCCAGTACCCGCAGACCCGGCGCCTTTGGCGCCGTCGCAGGATCATGCGCAAAGCACTAGCGGTTTTGGTGAGTTTGATCTGGAACTCGATTCCGGCCAACCTGAGTTGGACCTAGCGGCAACTCTGCTCGCTCCGGTCGCTGATGCTGCCGAACGAGAAGAACTTTCTAGCGTCGATCTGACGGCGACCTTGCTCGCACCTTTTGACGAGGCCATTGAACAAGCGCAGCCGGCACCGTCGCTGCTGCCCGAGATGGACGAGCTCAGCGCAGAGAGCATTGACCACGAAGAAGTCTTTGATCTGACCGCCAGCCTTACCGGACCTGACGACCTTGAGTCGCTGACGCGCGAACCGGAGCCGGAAGTCGAGGTCCCTGACATGCTGGCGCCTTTCGAGGCACCGGCGCAGCCGCAACCGCACTCGGCGCTTGACCCGACCGAGCTCGACTTCAACCTGGAAGAGGTTGAGCTGACCGACGAAGAAGCCATGCCTTCGCGGGCCAACGAAGAGGAGATGGATCTCACGGCGACCTTGTTGGCGCCGCTTGAGATGCGCGAAGCATTCCTCAACCCGCCTCAAGAAGAAGCGCCGGTTCAAGCGCCGGATGTCGAGGCATTGCCGGTGCTGGATCTGACGCTTGACGCAGGTGAGGAGCCGAAGCCGGTTGAGCCGGCGCAGGTTGCCGAGGCGCCGCTGCATCTGCCGCCGCCGGAGTCGGAGCTAACCGCACTGGGCCAGGATCTTCCCGAACCTGAGTATGCGCCCCCGCCAGTTAGCCTTGAGCTCGCCGTACCGGAAGCGGCCGGCGAGCAGGCGTCAGGTGTTCTTGAGCCGGTTGCCGAAGTGCTACCGGAGCCTCCGGTGCAGACCTCGCTTGATGCGGTCGAGCTTGAGGTCGCCGACGAACTGCCCATCATTGAGCCCGCAGCGCCGCAGGCAGTGGATGAAGGTACGGATGAGGCGAGCATCGCCGAGTTGGCGGCGCTCGATGACGTGGGCACTACGCAGCTCGAAGGCAGCGAGCCTCAAGTGCCAGCCGAGCTGATTGAGCCGGTCGATCTGGCGCTAGACCCCGCGGGTCTGGATGACCACGAGTTCGACGATCTTGACGTGATCGACTCGGTTGCGGGTGATCTGAAGCTCGATGAGCCGGAACCCGTTGCCATTCCTGAGCCAGACCTCGTGCGCCTTGGTACCACCGAGATCTCGCGTCAGTTGTTCGACCTCTACATTGCCGAGGCCCACCAGCATGTAGGTACGCTGCGTGAGGAGTTGCCGCGATTCCAGTACAACCCTGTGCTCGTGCCGCAAGAGCCGGTGATCCGCGCCGCACACACACTAGGCGGCATCTCTGGCACGGCGCGTGTCGATTCGGTCCGTGCGCTCGCCAAGGCGCTTGAACATGCGCTTGCGCGTTTGCATCTCGCCAATGTTGCACCGACGCCCGATCAGGCCGATCTGTTCGCAGCAACTGGTGTTCGGCTCGATGCGATGGTGGCTGAGATCGATGCCCGGATGCTGCCCTTGGCAACCCCCGAACTCGTTGATGCGCTGGAAGGCTTGACGCCTTTCACCGAGATCGAAGAGACCGTCGACGACGCAACTCAGGCGCTCTCCGACATCGAATCGAGCACGCTTTCTGTGACACCTGCGCCAGAGGTCGTGGCGGAAGAAGAAAGCATCGCAGCCGAGCCGGTTGCAATCGAACCCGCGTTGGAGTCCCTTGGCGCTGCGTCGCAGCTCGAGTCGGATACCCTTGTCAGCCCGATTGCCGCGCCTGAAGCGCCAGAGCCCGAGCGGACGGTGGTTCATGATGAACTTGACGATGACCTCTTGCCGATCTTCTTTGAGGAAGCTGAAGAGCTGATTCGTGACCTGTCGTCCGAAGCGCGCAAGCTGCACGATCCGGCCGAGCAGGAAGAGGGTGCCAAGGCGGTTGCCCGTCTGCTTCACTCGATCAAGGGTAGCGCGCGGATGGCTGGCGCGATGAACCTTGGCGAGTATGTGCACGGCCTTGAGAACCGCTTGATCCATGCACGCGACGCCGCTGTGCCGGGTGCTCATCTCGCGGACGAGGTCGAGAACGGGATCGATACGATCGGCCATATGATCCAGCGTATGCAGCGCGGTGAACCGGCTGTGGCGCCGCATGTCGCGCCGGTGGCCGCAGCCGCCCATGCGCCAGAGGCGACACCCGCTGCGCCGTCGGGCGCATCGCAAGCGGCTGCAGCACCGGCAAGCAAGCCAGCAGTGCCGGCTTCCGTCTTGCTGGACGAGGCGGAAGCCCAGGCCGGGCCGCGCGCGACCTTGCGCGTGCGCTCCGACATGGTTGACCGTTTCGTCAACGAGGCTGGCGAAATCTCGATCGCGAGAACACGAATCGAGGGCGAACTGCGCACCCTTCGGCGCTCGTTGCTGGATCTGACCGAGAACGTGATCCGTTTGCGCAATCAGTTGCGCGAAGTCGAGATCGCCGCCGAAACGCAGATGCAGACGCGTGCGGCGCAGGCCGAGCACAACCACGAAGACTTCGACCCGCTGGAATTCGACCGCTTCACCCGCTTCCAGGAATTGACGCGGATGATGGCCGAGTCAGTCGGCGACGTGACGACGATCCAGCAGAACCTGCTGAAGAACCTTGATGCCGCAGACACGGCGCTGCATGTTCAGGGCCGCCTCTCGCGCGATCTGCAGCAGGCGCTGATGGGCGTGCGAATGGTTCCCTTCGAAGAGCTCACCGATCGCCTGTATCGCGTGGTTCGGCAGACGGCCAAGGAGCTGGGCAAACGCGCCAACCTCGACATCCGTGGCGGCAGCATCGAAATCGACCGGGGCGTGCTCGACAAGATGACCGCGCCGATCGAACACTTGCTGCGTAACGCAGTGGCGCACGGCCTTGAAACGCCGGAAGAGCGCCGCGCTGCGAACAAGCCTGAAATCGGCCAGATCTCCTTGTCGGTATACCAGCGCAGCAATGAGGTCGGGATTGAGCTTGCCGACGATGGCCGCGGCCTGGACTTCGACGGTATCCGCAAGCGTGCCGAGGCGCGTGGCTTCCTCGCCGCCGGCGAGGCCGCCAGTGAAGCGCGTCTGACTCAGTTCATCTTCGAGGCGGGCTTCACGACCGCCGACAAAGTCTCGGAAGTGGCCGGGCGCGGCGTCGGCATGGACGTGGTCAAGAGCGAAACGACCGGTGTCGGCGGCCGGATCGACATCAGCTCGGTGACGGGGCAGGGTGCGAAGTTTGTGGTGCACCTGCCGCTGACGCTGGCGGTGACGCAGGCGCTACTGGTTCGCTCCGGCGAGCGCACCTTCGCGATTCCGTCGAACATGGTTGAACAGGTTCTCGAACTCAAGCAGGAAGCGCTTGATGAGATGCGTGCCGAGGGGAGTGCGACCTGGAAAGACCAGAAGTACCCGTTCCACTACCTGCCCCGCCTGCTCGGCGATGGCAAGTCGCAGCCGGTGGCCGGACGCTTCCATTGGGTGCTTTTGCTGCGCGTCGGCACCAACGCGATTGCGTTGTACATCGACGAGTTGCGGGGCAACCAGGAAGTCGTGGTCAAGAACGCCGGGCCGCAGTTCACCCGCCTGCAAGGCTTCTCGGGTGCAACCGTGCTGGCGGACGGCGAGGTTTCGCTGATCATCAACCCGGTGGTGCTTGCCGAGTTGCAGCAGACCGCGCTGGCTCAGGCCGAAGCTGCTGTTGCGGCCGGCGAGACGGTAGTCGAGACGGTCCGCGAGATTGCCTACGTGCCGACCGTGATGGTGGTCGACGATTCGCTCACGGTGCGCAAGATTACCAGCCGCCTGCTCGAACGCGAAGGCTATCGCGTCGTGACCGCGAAGGACGGTGTCGATGCGCTGGAGCAGTTGGTCGAAACGATGCCGGACGTGATGCTGCTCGACATCGAGATGCCGCGTATGGACGGTTACGATCTGACGCGCAACATCCGCGCCGACGAACGTCTGCGTCCGCTGCCGATCATCATGATTACCTCGCGCATGGCAGACAAGCACCGCAACTACGCCTTCGAGATCGGGGTGAACCACTACCTCGGCAAGCCGTACAACGAAGAGGAGTTGCTGGGTTTGATCAAGGGCTTTGTGGCACGCTGAGCGAAGCCAATGCCAACGAAAACGCCGCCCGGTCGCAGACCCGGCGGCGTTTTTCTTGGTCGGTGCAACAGCGCAGGCATGCCTGCGCGTGCCACCGGCGGGCGTCAGACCACCAGCGGTCCTTCATCCATCAGCGCAATCTGTTCGCGCAAGGCGAGGATCTGGTCTTGCCACCAGCGCGGCGTGGCAAACCAGGGGAAGGCGGCCGGGAAGGCGGGGTCGTCCCAACGGCTGGCAATCCAGGCTGCGTAGTGGAGCAGCCTGAGCGTGCGCAGCGCTTCGATCAGATGCAACTCGCGACGATCGAGATCGGCGAAGTCCTCGTAGCCGGCCAGCAAGTCGCACAGTTGTCTTTGCTGCGATTCACGCTCGCCCGACAGCAGCATCCAGAGATCCTGAATGGCCGGGCCGCTACGGGCGTCGTCGAAGTCAACGAAGTGCGGCCCCGCGTCGGTCCACAGGATGTTGCTCGAATGGCAATCACCGTGGATGCGCTGGCTTGCAATGCCGCCCGCTCGGTCGTAACAGCGTTGGACCCCCGCCAAGGCGTGAGCGACGGTCGTGTTCCAGCTGTCGAGCAAATCACTCGGAACGCATTGATGTGCAGCGATCCAGTCCCGCGGTGCGGCGCCGAAACTGGCAATGTCCAGCGCGGGGCGGTGTTCGAAGCGCCGGGTGGTGCCCCGCGCGTGGATGCGGCCGATGAAGCGGCCGATCCATTCGAGCACCTTCGGGTCGTCCAGCTCGGGCGAGCGCCCGCCCCGCCGGGGGAATAGCGCGAAGCGAAAACCGCCATGGGTGAACAGGGTGTGGCCGTCAAACACCAGGGGCGCGACGACCGGGATTTCGGCTTCCGCCAACTCGGCCGAGAACGCGTGCTCCTCCAGGATCTGCGCATCGCTCCAGCGCCCGGGGCGGTAGAACTTGGCGACCAAGGGCCCGGCATCTTCGATCCACACCTGCCAGACCCGGTTCTCGTAGCTGTTGAGCGCCTGAAGTCGGCCGTCGGCACGCAGTCCAACCGACTCCACCGCATCGAGCAGGGTATCGGGTGTCAGCCGTGCATACGGGTGGAGGCTTTCGGGTGTCATGGCAGATCCAGTGGCGGAGTCCGCACACCTTACCATCGACCGATCTGCCGGTTCAGGGATTGCACAGGGGGCAGCGCAGTGGGCTGGCGTAGCCTGGAATCAAGCGGTCGATCTGATGTGCGCAGCAGAGGCAGCGCCAGCGCCGCCCGAGGGACTCAGAGCTTGGAAAGCCACACGCAGCGCAAGGGCGCCCGCGCATTGGAACGGGCTCGCCAAATCCGGGCGCGGCACAGGCCGGGCACGCCGAGCGCAGGCGATTGGCGAGCCGCCATGCGGCGCGTTCAATATGCCGCATCCGGGTTGGATTCAGGTGTGCCCGCAGCTCGCTGCGCAGTTCGGCCGCACCGTGCCGCTTGAGCGTAATCGCCACCGCATCGCGCAGCGCCTGGGTGTTGGTGATGGCGGTGTGCGCCGAGATCAGTGACTCGGGTGCTGCAACCATCAGGCCGTGCGCCGGGAAGCGGAAGCGCTCGAGTAGCCCGTCGAGCTCAGAGAGACGGGTGAGGCGCTGCGTGAGGTGCATCGGGCGCAGGCTGATGCTGCTGACGGTGAGTTCGAAGCCGCTGCGGGCCTCGTGCCAGCGCAGGTATTCAAGATTGACCGAGAGCCAGGGAATCGACGGGTGCGGGCCGAAGCTGCCTTCGGATGCGACGACGATCTGCACATCCGCGTGCGCCTTGAGGGCGGCACTGACCTTCGCCGAGAGCGCGGCAAGTGCGCCCTCGGGGCGCGGCACGGTCATGCTGAAGGTGCCGAAGCGGTCGGTATCGATCGGCAGCTCCTTGATCTCGACGCCCAAGGCGGGGCCGAGCGCGGCCCCGATGGCCAGGCCCTTGCGGTGCAGGGTCGGGATGACGAGGGTCTGGCCCTGCCACCGGCTCGCGATGCGGGTCCCAATCATGTCCAGACCCGGTTGACCACAGCGGTGTAGAGCGGGATTCCGATCAGGATGTTGAACGGAAAGGTCAGCCCAAGCGCCATGCCAAAGTAGAGCCCGGGCCGCGCTTCAGGGATGGCCTCGCGAACGACCGCCGGTACCACGATGTAGGAGGCACTTGCCGCGAGCACGGCGAGCAGGATGGCATCGCCCGCCGGCAATCCCAGCAGCGCGGCCAGGCCGATGGCGAGCCCGGCGTGCGCAAGCGGGCTCAACAGCCCGTAGGCGATCAGCAGGGGTGAGGTGCCCCGCAGGCCGCCCAGGTTGCGCGCCACAGTGAGGCCCATGTCCATCAGGAACAAGGCGAGCATGCCCTTGAACAGGTTGCCCGAGAAAGGCTCCATGACGGCCTTGCCGCTTTCGCCTGTCAGCACGCCGATTGCCAGGCTACCCAGCAGCAGCATCTGGTTTCCGTCGGTCAATGCCTCACGCAGCAGCCCGCCCGGCGTGTGCGCATGGGCGCTTGCGTCGGCCTTGCCCTCGACGCGCCGCACATGGGCCGCGAGCGCCACCGCCATGATGATCGCCGGCGTTTCCATCAGCGTCAGCGCGACCGCCATGTGGCCGCCGAAGTCGATGTCGTTGCGCGAGAGGAACTGCGTCGCGGCGATGAAGGTAACCGCGCTGACCGAGCCGTAAGTCGCCGCGATCGCCGCCGCGTCGTAGCGCGAAACCAGCCGGGCAAGCAGCATGTAGCCGATGGCCGGGATCACCAGCGCCAGCAGCAGGGCCGCGCCAAGCGCGATCAGCACATCCGGACCGAGGCCGCTCTTGGCCAGGGCAAAGCCGCCCTTCAAGCCCACCGACATCAGCAGGTAGAGCGAAAGGAACTTCGCAATCGCCGGCGGGATCTCGAGGTTGGAGCGCAGCGCGCCAGCAATGATGCCGAAGACAAAAAAGAGGATCGCGGGGTCAAGCAGATTCTGCAAGGCGGACATGTTCGAAGGCCTGGTTCGCAAGTGGCTGCGATCTTAGGCAAAGGATGGCATCATGAAAAATCGATTTCTCTGATGCAAGCCATAGTGCGATGTCTATTCATGCGACGCTTCGACAGTTGCGCCTCTTCCTCGCGGTGGCCGAAACGGGATCGATCTCGGCTGCGGCGATCTCACAACACGTGACCCAGCCCACGGTATCGATGCAGCTCAAGCAGTTGTCCGATCACGTCGGCTTGCCACTCTACGAGGTGATGGGGCGGCGCCTTCATTTGACCGACGCCGGCCAGCGCCTGGCCGAGACCTGCCGCGACTTGTTCGAGCGCTGGGATGGCTTCGAGATGGAGGTCGACGCGCTGCGTGGGCTGACGCGCGGGCGCCTGCGGCTCGCGGTGGTGAGCACCGCCAAGTACTTCATTCCGCGCCTGCTCGGCCCCTTCAGCGACCGCTATCCGGGCGTCGAGGTGTCGCTTGAAGTCGCGAACCGCGATCGCATCGTTGGCCGGCTCGAGCAGAACCTGGACGATCTGGTCATCATGACCACGCCGCCCGAGCACCTTGATCTGCAGACCGAGGCCCTGCTCGACAATCCCCTGGTCTTGATCGCGCCGCTCGGGCACCCACTGGCCAGCGCGCCGCAGCCGGTAGAGCTGGATGCCCTGCGTGCCGAGCGCTTCATTTTGCGCGAGCCAGGCTCCGGCACCCGTATCAGTTGTGAGCGTGCCTTCGTGGCACGTGAATTCGTGCCCTCGGTGCGGATGGCGCTGGGCAGTAATGAGGCGATCAAGCAGGCGGTGGCGGGGGGCTACGGGGTTGCCGTGGTGTCGCGGCACGCGCTTGACCGCGACCCGGCGCACGATGGTCTGGTGCTCTTGCCGGTCGAGGGCTTTCCGATCATGTCGCGCTGGTTCCTGGTCAGCCGCCGTGAGAAGCGCCTCTCACCGGTAGCGGAGGCCTTCCAGATGTTTCTGCGTGAATCGGTTGCCGCGATGAAGTAGGTGCCAGCCGCGCGCGCCTCATGTGGGCCGCCCGAAATGCCAACGGCCACCCGAAGGTGGCCGTTGTAGCTGCAGCAACCGATCTGCTTACCAGATCCGGATGCGTTCGCTGCCGGGCTTGAACATGCCGTCGCCCGCTTGGGTGCCGAAGGCCGAGTGGAAGCCGTCGTGGTTGACGGCCGCACCATTGGCGCGGAACTTGGGCGGCGAATGGGGATCGATGGTGATCAACTGCAGGATCCGTTCTTCGCGTGCCTTCTCGCGCCAGGCTTGCGACCAACCCAGGAAGAAGCGCTGTTCGCCGGTGTAACCGTCGATGACCGGCGCTTCCTTGCCGGCCAGAGAGAGTTTGTAGGCCTTGTACGCGATCTGCAGGCCCGAGAGGTCTGCGATGTTCTCACCCAGGGTCAATTTGCCGTTGAGGTGCTTGCCGGGAAGCGGTTCATAGCTTTCGTACTGGGCAATCAGCTTTGCGCCAAGCGCTTCGAATGCCTTGCGGTCTTCGTCCGACCACCAGTTGCTCAGCTTCCCGTCGCCGTCGAACTGACTGCCCTGGTCATCGAAGCCATGGCTGATCTCGTGGCCGATCACCGCGCCGATGGCGCCGTAATTCACCGCGTCGTCGGCGCCCATGTCGAAGAAGGGCGGTTGCAGGATTGCCGCCGGGAAGACGATCTCGTTCAGCGATGGGTTGTAGTACGCATTCACCGTTTGGGGCGTCATCGCCCACTCGCTGCGATCGACCGGCTTGCCCGCCTTGGCGGCCAGGCGATCCCACTCGAAGCGGGCCGAGCGTGCGCGATTCCCGAGGGCATCGCCCTCCTTCACGACCAGGGCGCTGTAGTCGCGCCAGGTGTCGGGGTAGCCGATCTTGGTCATGTACTTCGAGAGTTTGGTTTTCGCTTGTGCCTTGGTGGCGGGCGTCATCCAGCTCAAACCGTCGATCGAGTCGCCGTAGGCCTTCATCAGGTTGGCCACCAGTTCCTGCATCCGCGCCTTGTAGGCGGGCGGGAAGTGGCGGGCCACGTAGACCTGCCCAAGCGCCTCGCCCAGCGCGCCATTGACTTCGGCAATGCCCTTCTGCCAGCGCGGCATGTCTTCCTTGGCACCGGTCAGCGCCGTGCCGCGGAAGGCGAAGCGCGCATCACGGAATGCCTTGGG
Organism: Niveibacterium sp. 24ML; assembly: GCF_026586805.1. Taxonomy (GTDB): domain Bacteria; phylum Pseudomonadota; class Gammaproteobacteria; order Burkholderiales; family Rhodocyclaceae; genus Niveibacterium. Next base: position 236,174 of record NZ_JAPFHA010000005.1, read on the forward strand.
CAACACCGCCGCGTTCTCGTCCAGTGCGCGCAGCTTCAGGTAGCGCTTCAACTCGGGCAGCGGCACCTCACCGAGCAACTTTGCAATCGCCATCGTGGCGCTTGGCTGAGAGACAGACAGACGTTCAATCCCGCCAATGCCGGCCGCGCCCAGGAAGGCGGCCCAATCGATGCCCGGTGCCGTCTTGGCCAGTTCTGCAGGGCTCATCGGGTTGTAGAGCTTGACCGGATTGCGGTTTTCAACCTTGTCCCAGTGTGCCGCCGCAATGCGGCGCTCCAGCGCGAGCACCTGCTTGGCCGTGGCGCTGGGGTTCTTGTCGCCGGACAGGCGTGCCAGGGTGCTCAGGTAACGTTCGTAAGCGACACGCGCTTTGGCGAGGCGCTCGTCATTTTTGAGGTAGTAGTCGCGATCCGGCATGCCGAGGCCACCTTGCCAGGTCAGCGCGCGGTTGATCGTCGGCTCCTTGAAGTCCGCCATGACCCAGAGGTTGACCGGCGTGTCCATGGCGCCCTGGGCTTGGCCCATCCAGGTGGCAAGGTCACGGCGCGTCTTGATTGCATCGATACCGGCCAGCAATTCTTTCACCGGCTTCATGCCGGCTTTGTCGATCGCAGCGGTGTCAATGTAAGCGCCGTAGAAGGCGGCAATCTTCTGCTCGACACTGCCAGCCGCTTGCGGCTTCGCAATCAATTCATCAACGATCGCGCGGACTTCTTTGTCCGACTTGTCGCGCAACTGGATGAAGGTGCCGTAGTCGGCCTTGTCGGCCGGGATCTCGGTGGTATCTACCCAGCGGCCATTGGCTGCGCGGAAGAGATCGTCCTGCGGGCGGGATGCGGGATCAAAACCGGCTTTGTCCAGGCCAGAGGTGAGGGGCGCGGCGGACAGGCCCGTGCACAGCAAAAGCGCCGCAAGCGGCGCCAGACGGAAAACTTTCATTCGAGTCCTCGTGGGAGCGGATCCAAGGGAGCGGCCGTTCGGGTTGCGACGACCTCAGGCGCGACTCTAGACCACCCGCCGCATCGCGCGAACCAGCTTCGTATCGTTTTGTAGCAGACGCCGGAGGGGGCATCTCTGCTGCTGACGGTTTGCGTGCCACACCACTGCCTCGCCGTACAGGGCCTCCGCCGCAACAGGGTGAGTCATCCGCAGTGGAGTGGAAGTGCTCCGCCTGGTCGCGAGCTGCCATTGCCGGCGCGGGCAAGCCCGATGAGTCGCTACCGGGCGACAACTTGCTTGGCACCGCTTCCACCGGCAGTTGCCGGCGGTTGTTCGCGATGCCGTTTGCTGCACAGGACAAAGCGCTGCGGGATGGGGTGAGGGTGTCGGAGCTTGGCGACGACACGTGCCCGCCGGCACCTTTGGCGACGCGTGAAAAACGGGTGAAGGAGGCCGGGCTTCGCCAAGCGCGCGCGAAAAATCTGCAGGAAAAAACCAATTACACAGCAGGTGTCGGAATTGCTTACAAGCTCGACGAAATGCCATACGCATTTTGCCGCGCAGCACCATGGCGAGCCCCAATACATCTCGAAACATCTTCCCTGCAGGCCTTGCCACGGCAGGTGCGCCGCAGCAATTTCATGAGCCCGAAACATTGCAAGGCAAGATTGGCGTGCAAATTGCATATGTGACGATTGCCACACTACCCCGTGGCTACACATGTGTATCAAGGAGAGTTTGATGATTTCCAAGAAAATTTCCCCCCTGCTCGTCGCACTGGTTGCCACCGCAACCGCGTCGAGCGCCTGGGCGCTGCCGGCGGCCACCGGCACGAGCACGGCTGAAGGCAACTACAAGTACACCGCTGGCAGCGTGAGCTCGAAGGGTTCTGCCGCGACTGGCAGCTCGACGGGTGCCGCGGTTGATGTGAACGGCGGCAGCGGTGGCTTCGGCTTCGAAGCGAGCGCTGAAGCCGTTGGTGGCGCGCTGAAGGCCTTTGCATCGACTTCTGCAGTCGAGGGTGTGTCGGGCAAGAGCAAGGCTGAGGGCTACGCCAGCTTCACCGACTATGTCACCTTCACCGGCGGTGTTGGCAGCGCAGAAGGCTTCCTTCTCTCGTCGCTTTCCGGCAGCCTCAATGCAGGTGATGCAGGCAAGGCCAAGTACGAGTACACCGTGTCGATCTACGACTTGGGCTCCGGTGCCAAGCAAGCACTGATCGATGATGAGCGCACCTTCAAGCTCGGCGAGCTGACGCTCTCCAACGCGTACAAGAACGATTTCAGCTTCACGTTCGGCAATACGTACAAGTTGGTTGCCTCGCTCACCGCCACGGCTTGGAACGGTGGCGTTGCGGACTTCTCGCACACCGCGAACCTGAACTTTGCGCTCGGCAGCGGTGTTAATCTGACCTCCGCATCGGGTTATACCTACAACGTCCCGGCCGTGCCGGAACCCCAGACCTACGCCATGCTGCTGGCGGGTCTGGGCATGATCAGTGTGATGGCTCGCCGTCGCACCAAGATGTAAGCCTTCGCACTTTGGTGTGAATGAACAAGGGGCCGCAAGGCCCCTTGTTTTTTGGTGTCGCCGTCAGGCGACGTCGACTTTCTTGGCAGCCCAGCCGCTGCGAAATCGGATGATTTCAAGGTGCAGTGAACGGCGCTTGGCGCGCTACTAGGCCTTGCTCGTGCTCATCCGAACGTCATCCGATCTGGCGAAACCTCAGAGCAGCACGCGCTCGATGCCGCCCTTGTTGGCGGTTTCGACGTAGCGTTCCATCCAGTCTTCGCCCAGCAGGTGGCGCGCCATCTCGATCACGATGTAGTCGGCGTCGAGTCCCTTCACGTCGTCCTTGTAGCGCTGCAGGCCTTGCAGGCAGGCGGGGCAGGAGGTGAGGATCTTCAGATCGCCTTCAAAGCCATCGGCACGCAGCGCACTGGCGTTCTTCTGCATCTCTTCTTCCTTACGGAAGCGCACCTGGGTGGCGATGTCCGGCCGCGCGATCGCGAAGGTGCCGGCTTCGCCGCAGCAGCGGTCGTTTTTCGTGATCTTGCTGCCGTCGGCGGTCTGCACCAGCGCGTTCACCGTCTTCACCGAATCCTGCTGCTTCATCGGGTTGTGGCAGGGCTCGTGGTACATGTAACGCACGCCCTTCACGCCTTCGAGCTTGACGCCTTTTTCGAGCAGGAATTCGTGGATGTCGATCAGCCGGCAGCCAGGGAAGATCTTCTCGAACTCGTACATCTGCAGCTGGTCGTAGCAGGTGCCGCAGCTCACGACCACCGTCTTGATGTCGAGGTAGTTGAGCGTGTTCGCCACGCGGTGGAAGAGCACCCGGTTATCGGTGGTGATCTTGTCGGCCTTGTCGTAGTCGCCCGAGCCGCGCTGCGGGTAGCCACAGCACAGGTAACCCGGCGGTAGCACTGTCTGCACGCCGACGTTGTAGAGCATCGCCTGCGTCGCGAGCCCGACCTGTGAAAACAGGCGCTCGGAACCGCAACCGGGGAAGTAGAACACCGCCTCGGAGTCCGGCCGCGTCTTGTGCGGATCACGAATCACCGGCACCACGGCGGCGTCTTCGATATCGAGCAGTGCGCGGGCCGTCTTGTTCGGCAGCTTGCCCGGCATCTTCTTGTTCACGAAATGGATCACCTGCGCCTTGATCGGCGCCTTGCCGACGGTCGACGACGGTTGCTTCGTGGTCTCCTTCGCTAGCGGCTTGAGCAGCTCGACACCCAGGCGCTGCGCCTTGTAGGCCCACTCGATACTGGTCTTGCGCAGGAACTTGATGGTTTCCGGGTTCTTCGTGTTGAGGAAGGCCATGCCCAGCTTCTTGGCCGGATTGAAACTCTGCTTGCCCATCTTGCGCAGCAGGTTGCGCATGTTCATCGACACGTCGCCGAAGTCGATATCGACCGGGCAGGGCGTCACGCACTTGTGGCAGACGGTGCAATGGTCGGCGACATCCTCGAACTCTTCCCAGTGACGGATCGAGATGCCGCGCCGCGTCTGCTCCTCGTAGAGGAAGGCTTCGATCAGCAGCGAGGTCGCGAGGATCTTGTTGCGCGGCGAGTAGAGCAGGTTCGCGCGCGGCACATGGGTGGTGCACACCGGCTTGCACTTGCCACAGCGCAGGCAGTCCTTCACCGAATCGGAGATCGAGCCGATGTCGCTCTGCTGCATGATCAGCGACTCGTGCCCCATCAGGTTGAAGCTGGGCGTGTAGGCGTGCGTGAGGTCGCCGCCGTGCATCAGCTTGCCCTTGTTGAAGCGACCTTCCGGGTCCACCTTCTGCTTGTAGGCGCGGAAGGGCGCCATCTCGGCGTCGGTGAGGAATTCGAGTTTCGTGATGCCGATGCCGTGCTCGCCCGAGATCACGCCGTCGAGGCTGCGTGCCAGTTCCATGATGCGCACCACGGTGGCATTGGCTTCCTGCAGCATCTCGTAGTGGTCGGAGTTCACCGGCAGGTTGGTGTGCACGTTGCCGTCGCCGGCGTGCATGTGCAGCGCGACGAAGACGCGGCTGCGCAGCACATCCTTGTGGATTGCGGCGATGCGCTCGCGCAGCGGATTGAAGACCTTGCCTTCGAAGATGTCTTCGAGTTGCGCTTGCAGTTCGGCCTTCCACGAAATGCGCACCGAATAGTCCTGCACGCGATGAAAGAGGCGCGGATTTGTTGCCGTGTTGGTGAGCGGGCCGGCGACGACGCCCAGCTCGGCAAAGCGTGCCTCGGCATCGGCGAGCGGGGTATCCAGGCTATCGAAGATCCACTGCCAGCGCGCACGCACGTTCGAGAGCAGTTCGAGCGCCTGCGCACGCCGGTCGCCGATCAGCTCTTCGGCGTCGACTGTGGCCTCACCGCGATGCAGCGGCAGTTCGCCATGCAGGAACTCGGCTAAAGCATCGGTCAGGCGCAGCTTGTTGCGGATCGAGAGTTCGATGTTGAAGCGCTCGATGCCGTCGCAGTAGTCGCCCATGCGATCGAGCGGAATCACGACGTCTTCGTTCACCTTGAAGGCGTTGGTGTGCTTCGCGATTGCGGCGGTGCGCGAACGGTCGAGCCAGAATTTCTTGCGCGTTTCGGCGGTCACCGCGATGAAGCCTTCGGCGCCGCGTGCGTTGCAGATGCGCACCACTTCAGAGGTGGCGAGCATCACCGCGTTTTCGTCGTCGCCGACGATGTCGCCGATCAGCACCATCTTCGGACGGCCGTGGCGCTTGGCCTTGGGCGCGTAGCCCACGGCCTTCACGTAACGCTCGTCAAGGTGCTCCAGGCCGGCGAGCTGAACGCCACCCGGCTTTTTGTCGAGGTAGTCCTTGATCTCGACGATCGAAGGCACCGCCTCACGTACCTGGCCGTAGAACTCCAGGCACACGGTGCGCACATGCGTCGGCATGCGGTGCAGGATCCAGCAGGCCGAAGTGATGATGCCGTCGGTGCCTTCCTTCTGCACGCCCGGTACGCCGCCGAGGAACTTGTCGGTGACGTCCTTGCCAAGCCCGACCTTGCGGAAAGCCGCGCCGCTCATCTCGATGGTTTCTTCGCCGAGCGGGCGCTTACCGCTCTCGTCAAACTTCTTGAGGCGGAACTGAACGGTTTCCTGATCGTGGATCTTGCCCAGGTTGTGGTTCAGGCGTTCGACGACGAGCCAGTTGCCGTCCGGCATCACCATCTTCCACCAGGCCAGGTTGTCGAGCGCGGTGCCCCACAGCACGGCTTTCTTGCCGCCGGCGTTCATCGCGATGTTGCCGCCGATGCACGAGGCGTCGGCCGAGGTGGGGTCGCACGCAAACGCCAACCCGGCGCTTTCTGCCGCATCCATCACGCGGCGGGTGACGACGCCCGCGCCGGTGGTGATGGTGGCGTAGGGGCGATCGACGCCCGGCAGGGTCTGTTGTTCAACCTTGCCCAGGTCAATCAGCTTCTCGGTGTTGATCACGGCCGAATACGGCGTCAGCGGCACCGCGCCGCCGGTGTAGCCGGTGCCGCCGCCACGCGGGATGATCGTCAGCCCCAGCTCGATGCAGCCGCGCACCAGGTGGCCGATTTCTTCCTCGGTATCCGGGTAGAGCACGACGAAGGGGTACTCGACGCGCCAGTCGGTGGCGTCGGTGACGTGCGAAACGCGCGCCATGCCGTCGAAGGCGATGTTGTCGCGGCGGGTGTGCTTCGAGAGCAGCTTCTCGGTACGCTTGCGCAGGTCGTAAGTGGTTTCGAAGTGGCGCTGGAACGCATCCACCGCCTTGTTCGCGGCGGCCACCAGCTGCGCAACCGTGCCGGCGCGAACCGGGTCTTCGCCTTCGGTGGCGGTGCGGCGTTTTTCAACTTCGTCGAGGCGATGGCGCAGGGCGCCGAGCAGCGCATTGCGGCGTTCGCGGCTGGCCACCAGATCGTCTTCGAGGTAGGGGTTGCGCTGTACCACCCAGATGTCGCCGAGTACCTCGTACAGCATGCGCGCAGAGCGGCCGGTCACGCGCTCGGCGCGAAGCGATTGAAGTACCGACCACATCTCTTCGCCCAGCAGGCGGATCACGATCTCGCGATCGGAGAACGAGGTGTAGTTGTACGGGATCTCTCGCAGGCGGTTGGGCGCGGGGGACTCGTGGACGAACTCGGGGGCGGCTTGCATCGGGGGTCCTGTTGGTGTGCGGCACGGCACGCTTCTGGGGAAGCCGGCCATTTTATCCCGCCAGACCGGCCATTGCACCCGGAAATTCAAGACCTTACGGCCGGTGTGGGCAAGAAAATTGCCGAATGCAAAGCTTGGACACCCCCTGCGCCAAGGGGTTCGGATGTTGCACTGCGGCAGGAAGACCTGCCGCGAATCGCCACCTTAGTCACCACCACCTGCGCGCGTCCGGCGCCGCTGCCAGCACGCGCGGATGGATCGCCACGCCACTCGTGCGCGCATTGAAGAAGGGCGAAATGCCCTTTGCCGCGTTCGCCACATGCCGGATGTGGATGACCGGGACGCCCCTGGCGCGGGCGCAGATCATGATCGCGCCGAGCTGGCGCACCCCGACCGAACCCGCACCGCCGCCGCACCCGCGTGATTCACGCCTGGCCGATCTGCTGGACAGGGTGCGCGCGCATCTCGACCAACCCCTTTCGCTCGACAGCCTCGCCGCGCGCGTTGATGAGCCGCCGCGCCTTCGGCGTATCACCGAGTGCCTGGCGGCAGACCTTCCGCGGCGGCTGAGCGAGGCTTCAGCCAATCATCATCAAAGACGCATTGCCCCCGGCGGCCGAGATGTTGAGCGAGACCACGCGCTCGGCGAGCAGGCGTTCGAGCGGGTAGTGGCCACTGCCGTCGCCGACGGTGCAGGTGAGCAGTGCGCCTTCGCGCTGCGCGAGTTTGCGCTGGCATTCGCGCAGGCGGTCGGCGTGGCCGGCGAACAGGGCGGCGTCGGCGGGTGCGGACGCGAAGTTGGCGGACCACTCGATCCGTTCAGCCACGGCGGGGGGCAGGCTGGCGAAGCGCGCGCGCAGGTCGTCGCGGTCTTCAAGCACGGCGCGGTTGCCGGTGGCGATGCAGGCGGCCAGTTGCGGCAGCAGCGCGTGCGCGGCGTCGGCGATGCACAGCACGCTGCCGCGCGGCAGCAGTGCGTAGAGGTTGGCTTCGCCGGTGGGGCCGGGCAGGGCTTGCAGGCGGCCCGCCGGTGGATCGATCCCCAGACCAAGCGCGATGGCCTGATCGGCCGAGCCCTCGGCACACCATCTGGCTAGCAGGCCCAGGTGGTCCCGCGCCGCCGCGTGCAGGCGTGCGCAGTGCGCTTCCAGTGGTGTCAGCGCGCCGCGCGCTTGTTGGCCGGTCTGTGCCGGGCTGGCCGCGGGCAGGCACTGGGCGCCGCCGAGCGTCAGCCGGCTCAGGCTCAGCGGCCCGCCCGCCTTGGGCCCGGTGCCCGAAAGGCCTTCGCCGCCGAAGGGCTGCACGCCGACGACGGCGCCGATCACGTTGCGGTTCACATACAGGTTGCCGACCTTCGCATGGGTCGTGACGTAACCGATGGTTTCGTCGATGCGGGTGTGCAGGCCCATCGTGAGGCCGTAGCCGCCGGCGTGGATCGCCTCAAGCAGGGCAGGCAGGGCCTCGCGGCGATAGCGCAGCACATGCAGCACCGGGCCGAAGACTTCACGCCCAAGCTGGGCCAGGGTGTCGATCTCGATCAGCGTCGGGGCGACGAAGTGGCCGTGCCGGCAGGCCTCGGGCAATGGCGTCTGATGCACCCTGAGGCCACGCGCGCGCATCGCGCTGATGTGCGCTTCGATACCGTCGCGCGCTGCCGCGTCGATGACCGGGCCGACATCGGTGACGAGACGGTCCGGCTGCCCGATGTGCAACTCGGCCATGGCTCCTTGCAGCATTTCGATCGCGCGGTCGGCGATCTCGTCCTGCAGGCACAGCACCCTCAGTGCCGAGCAGCGTTGACCGGCCGAATCGAAGGCCGAGGCGATCGCATCATTGACCACCTGTTCGAGCAGGGCGGAGGAGTCGACGATCATCGCGTTCTGGCCGCCGGTTTCTGCCACCAAGGGTAGCGGGCTGCCGTCGGGCAGCAGGCGTCCGGCCAATTGCCGGGCGATCAGGCGCGCGACTTCGGTGGAGCCGGTGAACATCACGCCATGCACCAGCGCGTCGGCCACCAGTGCGGCGCCAACGGTTTCGCCGCGGCCGGGCAACAGTTGCAGCGCACCGGGCGGCAGGCCCGATTCGATCAACAGGCGCGTGGCGAGGGCGGCGATCAGCGGGGTCTGCTCGGCGGGCTTGGCGATCACCACGTTGCCGGCGGCCAGCGCGGCGGCGATTTGCCCGCTGAAGATGGCGAGCGGGAAGTTCCACGGGCTGATGCAGACCACCGGCCCGATCGGGCTGCCGGGCGCTTGCGTGCGGATCTGCGCTGCGTAGTAGCGCAGGAAGTCCACCGCTTCGCGTACCTCGCCGACCGCGTTGGGCAGCGATTTGCCGGCTTCGCGGATCGCCAGCGCGTAGAGCGCATGGCGTTCGGCTTCGAAGCGATCCGCCGCGCGTTCGAGCACCGCGGCGCGTTCGGCGGCGGGCGTTGATTGCCATACCGGCTGTGCCTTGAAGGCATGGGCGAGGGCGTCATGCACCGTTTGCGGTGTTGCCTCGATCACCTTGCCGACCTGCTCGCGCGTATCCGCCGGGTTCACGATCGGCGCGGAGACCCCCTGGCGCAGGCCGTCTGCCAGCACCGGCGCTGCGATCCAGTGGTGCTGCTGCGCCGCGAGCAGCCCTGCGGAGACTGAAGCCAGGCGGTGCTCGTTGGAAAGATCGAGCCCGCTTGAATTGATGCGCTCGGTGCCGAACAGTGCCCGTGGCAGCGGTATCGCCGGGTGGGGGGCGCCAATCACCGCCTGGGCGGCCGCTTCGAGCGCCGGGTCGCCCACCAGTTCGGCGATCGGCACGTTCAGGTTGCCGATCTTGTTCACGAATGAACTGTTGGCGCCGTTTTCCAGCAGGCGCCGCACCAGGTAGGGCAGCAGGGTTTCGTGCGAGCCCACCGGGGCGTACACCCGGCAGGGCCGGCCGAGCCGTTGCGCGCCTACCACTTCGTCGTAGAGCGGCTCGCCCATGCCGTGCAGGCACTGGAATTCGTACTGGCCGGCGTAGTAGTTGAGCCCCGCCATGTTGTAGATCGCTGCCACGGTGTAAGCGTTGTGGGTAGCGAACTGCGGGTAGATCGCCTCGGGCGCGTCGAGCAGCTTGCGGGCGCAGGCCAGGTAGGCCACATCGGTGTGCAGCTTGCGCGTCCACACCGGGTAGCCTTCGAGTCCGTCGACCTGTGCGCGCTTGATTTCGCTGTCCCAGTAGGCGCCCTTGACCAGGCGGACCATCAATCGGCGGCGGCTGCGGCGCGCCAGGTCGACGACAAAGTCGACCACATGCGGCGCGCGCTTCTGGTAGGCCTGGATGACGAAGCCGACGCCGTTCCAGCCGGCCAGCGCGGGCTCGAAGCACAGGCGTTCGAGCAGGTCGAGCGATAGCTCCAGGCGGTCGGCCTCTTCCGCGTCGATGTTCAGGCCGATGTCGTAGTGCCGCGCGAGCTGGGTCAGCGCGGCCAGTTGCGGGTAAAGCTCGTCCATCACCCGCTCGCGCTGGGCGCGCGAATAGCGCGGGTGCAGCGCAGAAAGCTTGACCGAGATGCCCGGCCCTTCGTAGATGCCGCGCCCGGCGGCCGCGCGGCCGATCGCGTGGATCGCCTGCTCGTAGGCAGCGTAGTAGCGCTCGGCGTCGGCGGCGGTCAGCGCGGCCTCGCCCAGCATGTCGTAGGAGTAGCGGAAGCCTTTTGCCTCATGGCTGCGCGCGTTCTCAAGCGCTTGCGCGATGGTTTCGCCGGTGACGAACTGCTCGCCCATCAGGCGCATCGCCATGTCCACGCCCTTGCGTACCACCGGCTCGCCGCTCTTGGCGATCAGCTTAGAGAGCGCCGTGCTCAGCCCGGCTTCGGACTGGGTGCCCACCAGCTTGCCGGTGATCAAGAGGCCCCAGGTGGCGGCATTCACAAACAGCGAGGCCGACTGCCCCAGGTGTGCGGCCCAGTCGCCACGGCCGACCTTGTCGCGGATCAGCGCATCGCGCGTGGCGCGGTCGGGAATGCGCAACAGTGCCTCGGCCAGGCACATCAGCGCGACGCCTTCCTGGCTTGAGAGTTCGAACTCGTGCAGCAGGCCTTGCACCAGGCCCGCCTTGATGCCACCGGGGCCGCCGCCGTTGCCCTTGGCGCGCAAGGCTTCGACCAGCTGGCTCGCGAGTGCGCGACTGGCATCGCTCTTGTCGGCCGATTGCCGTGCCAGCGGCAACAGCATCGCCAGGGCTTCGGGCTCGGGCCGGCGGTAAGCGGCGGTGATGGCCGCGCGCAAGTCGCTCTGGGCCTGGACGCCCAGCGCCAGATCCAGAAAGGGCTGCGGCGGGCTTGCATGGGTAGGCTCGATGGCCGCGGCCTCGGCCGGCGTGCCGGCAGCGGCAAACTCGCGCGGGCGCTCGCCGCGCTCAAGCGCATCGAGGTAATGAAAGATGGCCTGTTTGATCAGCCAGTGCGGTGTGCGGTCGATTGCTGCGGCCGCGTGGCGGATTCGCTCACGGGCCGCATCATCGAGTTTGACGCCAAGGGTGGTGGTCGTCATGGGTTGCACCTGCTTTTTGAGAAGGTGCAACCAGCATAGGTAGCGCGGCGGGCAGCCGCGATCCGCGCAACGACAATTTCGGTCGTTTTTGCGGCGGCGCTTCAGGCCAGCAGGGCGGTGATCGAACCCACCTGGGCTGCTCGTTCGCTGCGATCAAGCGCAATCGCGTTGTCGGGCACGCTCACCGGCGCCACATCGCCACTGAGCGTGGCGTCGGCTTCAACCACCAGGCTGCCGTAGCGCACTTTGCCGTGCACCTGTGCACCCGCGCGCAGCTTGAGGCGGCCCGTTACCTGCAGGTCGCCGTCGAAGCGGCCGCTGATGTCGGCGTTATCGACGCGCGCGCAACCGTTGAACAAGCCGCCGGCGGCGATTTCAAGCACGCGGGCGTCGATCGTCGCATCCACCTCGCCTTCGATGCGCAGGCTGTCGCAGTCAAGAATCTTGGCGCCGCTCAAGCGCACGCGTGGCCCGACGATGAGCCGGTTGTCGGCCGCTGGGACGCTGCTGGTGGCGGGGAAGGGCGTGGTCTTGAACTGATCGGCCGCCGCGGGCGCCGGCGTGGCGGGCGGGATGCGGCGAATGCTGCGCGATTCGCGGTGCTGATCGAGGATGCTCGGTTTGGCGCTCATGTCGGGGGTCTCCTGCTTGTCATGGATGCGCGCGCGGCGCAGATGAACCGGCTTTCGCACTAATCATGCCAAGCGCATTTCTGCGGCGTTCCGGCTGGGTTTTCTGCGGTTTTGATCCGGCTGTCAGTGCGCTGGAAGTGTCGGGGGTTTGCGACAGTGAATGTATGGCGGCGCCTTGATTTGCCTGCACTCCTGCCTTGCCGGAGTGTCGTGCAGCGGCGACGGACGGTTGCCCCCTGTTCAAGTCTTTCGCCGCATGGTCTGATCGCGTCCTGCCAATTCCATTGGCATGGCTGCGCAAGCGGTTGTGCCGGCCCCGGATTCCCGCCTTGATGCCACGCGTCTCTTTTCGCCAGGTGCTCCTGATCGCCTTTCTGCTGATCGCGTTTTTGCTCGGCAGTACGGCATGGCGTGGCGTGCAGATGCTCGAAGTGTTTGCGGCCGAAAGCCGCGATGCCGCCGCCCATGCGGTGCAGCTCACCTCGGCGATCCAGCTGGTGGGGGAGCGTACGGTCGATATGGAGCGCAGCGCACGCCAGTACCGCGTGCTCAACGATGCCGCCCTACGCGAACGCTTCGTCATCGCCCGTGACGAGGCCAGCAGCGCGCTCGCGCCGCTGCGCCCCCAGCTTGGTGACCGCGTTGCCGACTGGCTGGGCGCCGCTGCGGCGGTTGAGGCAGAGTTGGGCAATTCGGCCCTCGGCCCCCTGCTTGAAGCGCTGGCGAATCTGGGGCGGGTGAATGAACGCCTGGCACTGGCATCGCAACAGGCGCTGGAGCATAAAAACCAGGCGCTGCTGGCGGCGCTTGATGCCAACCGCGCGCGCCTGGGCTTGCAGGTGACGGCGGCGGTTGCCGGCAGTGTCGTACTGGCGCTGATCTTCGGCGTCTGGCTGGTGCGCCCGCTGGGGCGCCTTGAGCGCAGCATCGAAGACCTCGGCGCCAACCGTTTCGATTCGCCAGTGGACATCCGTGGCCCGGCGGACTTGCGCCGGGTGGGCCGGCGGCTCGACTGGCTGCGCCAGCGCCTCGCGGATCTGGAGGCCGATCGCCAGCGCGTGCTGCGCCATGTCTCGCACGAGTTGAAGACGCCGCTCGCCTCGCTCCACGAAGGCATCGCCCTGCTTGAAGACGGCGTGGTCGGGCCGCTGCATGCCGACCAGGTGGAGGTGGTGAAGATCCTTGCCGAAAGCAGCAATGTGCTGCAAAGCCGGATCGAAGCGCTGCTGGGCTACAACGCCGCGGCCTTCGATGCGCGCCGGCTTGATTGTGGCCGCGTGTCCCTGCGTGACGTGCTTGATCGCGTGATCCGCGAACAGGCCCTGCAATGCCAGGCGCGCGCGGTCAGCGTGGCGCATGAGGGCGCCGATCTGAGCATTGTTGCCGATGCCGAGAAACTGGCCATCGTGTTTGGCAACCTGCTTTCCAACGCGGTGCGCTTCAGCCCGCAGGGCGGCACGGTGCGCTTCGTACTCACCCGCAGCGAACAGGGCGTGAGTGTCGATTGCATCGACGAGGGGCCGGGGGTTGCGCACGCCGACCGGGCGCGGATCTTCGACCCCTTCTACCAGGGCAGCCGGCAACCCGATGGCGCTCGCGGCGGCAGCGGGATCGGCCTTTCCATCGTGCGCGAAATGGTCAACGCACACGGCGGCCGCATTGCCCTGCTACCCAGCGGCAGTGGCGCGCACTTCAGGGTGGAGTTGCCCCATGAAGCTTAGGGAAGGGCTGAACAAGTGGCTGCGACGGCGCATCGCTGCGTTACGGCGTGCTCACCTCCGCGCCTATCCATCAGCTATGTCTTGGTCGCTGCGCGCGCCGCGTCTTGCGCTGCATCCGTCTCGCTCACTGATGCAGACCTTCCTCAGGCGGCTGATCGCCCTGGCCGGACTGGCCGCGGTGCTGCAAGGCTGCGCGGTGCAGCCCGCGCAGCCCGACTTGCCGCCGCGCGCGCAGCCGGTTGACGACAACCCGACCCGCACCGCGCTGGCGTTTCACGCCGCCAGCCAGAAACCGGGTGGGCCACAGGCGCCTGCTCGCCCGCAAACCCCCTTGCAGCAAGTGCAATTGGCGCTGCAACTGGGTGGCCCGAACAATGCCGATCTGCCGCGCGCGATGGCCCTGCTGGAGAGCGTGCTGCGCAGCGATGCGCCGCAGGCCCAGCAGTTGCACCCGCTGGCACGCCTGCTGCATGAGCAATACAACGCCCGCCAGCGCGCCGATGCGGCCGCCGAGCGGGCCAGTGCAAGCGCGCGCGATGCCCAGCGGCGCGCCGATGCGCTGCAAGACAAACTGGACGCGCTCGCCGAAATCGAGCGCAGCCTGCCCACCCGCCCGGCGCGTCCGGGCACCCGCAAGGAGACGGCGCGATGAGCCTGCGAGCCCTTACCCAGCCCCATGAAACGACGCGCGTGGCGAACCTGCTGCTGGTCGACGACGATACCGATCTGCTGCGCCTGCTCTCGATGCGCCTGTCGGCCAACGGCTACCGTGTCACCACCGCGGTCTCGGCCGAAGCCGCGCTCGCGCGCCTCTCGGTGGAACGGCCCGATCTGGTGATCAGCGACGTGCGCCTCCCCGACCGCGACGGCCTTGCGCTGTTCGGTGACATCCAGCGCAGCCACCCTTCCCTGCCGGTGATCCTGCTGACCGCGCACGGCACCATCCCGGATGCGGTCGATGCGATGTCGCGCGGCATCTTTGGCTACCTGACCAAGCCCTTCGAGAGCCGCGTTCTGCTGGAGAAGGTGGCGCAAGCCCTGTCCCTGGGCGCAGCCTCGGAAGCGGGGCCGGGCCAGAGCGACGCGAGCTGGCGTGCCGAAATCGTCAGCCGCAGCAACCGGATGGCCGAAGTGCTGGAAGAGGCGCGCATGGTGGCCGCATCGGACGCCAGCATCCTGATCCGCGGCGAAAGCGGCACCGGCAAGGAACTGCTCGCCCGCGCAATCCACCGCGCCAGCCCGCGTGCGGCGGCGCCGTTCATTGCGATCAACTGCGGCGCGATACCGGAACAGTTGCTCGAATCCGAACTCTTTGGCCATGTCAAAGGCGCGTTCTCTGGCGCCATCGCCACCCACAACGGCCTTTTCCAGGCGGCCGACGGCGGCACCCTGTTCCTCGACGAGATCGGCGACATGCCGCCGGCGCTGCAGGTCAAGCTGCTGCGCGTGCTGCAGGAACGCGCGGTGCGCCCGGTCGGGGCCACCCGCTCGGTGCCGATCGACGTGCGTATCGTCTCGGCGACACACCGCAACCTGGATACCGCAATGGCCGAAGGCCAGTTCCGCGAAGACCTGTTCTACCGCCTTAACGTGGTCTCGCTGCTGCTGCCGCCGCTGGCCGACCGGCGTGAGGACATCCCGCTGCTGGCCGCGCAGTTCCTGCGCCAGTTGGCGACCAAGTACCGCAAGGCGCTGAGTGGGTTCGCGCCGGAAGCGATGGAGGCGCTCGCCACCGCCGCGTGGCCGGGCAATGTGCGGCAGCTCTACAACGTGGTCGAGCAAGTCAGCGCGCTGGCGACCGCGCCGCTGATTCCTGCATCGCTGGTGCAGCGCGCCTTGCGCGTGCGCAGCATGGAGGCCCTGACCTACGCCGAGGCCAAGCAGCGTTTCGAGCGCAACTACCTCACCCAATTGCTCAAGCTGACCGACGGCAACGTGTCGGACGCCGCGCGGCTGGCCGACCGCAACCGCACCGAGTTCTACCGCCTGCTGCAGCGGCATGAACTGACGCCCGCGATGTTCCGCACCACTGCCTGAGGCGTCGCGCGTGCCCGACGCGGCAAACGGCCGGCGTGGCGGCCGCTCGCCCGCTTCGCCGGTGGTAGCGTCGTGCTGACGCGACCTTGCGTGGCTTCAGCGGCGCCCTGGATGCCCGCGCTTGGGGTCAAAGGCCTTGCAGGCGGGGGCGTTCGGCAAGGTGGCATGGCCATTGCGATAGGGGCTTGCGGCGCCTTGCGCTGCAGCTGTTTACCCCAAGCAAAGGAGTTCTTCATGCACTACGCAAAACCGATTGCCACGCTGATGGCCACCTCAGCCATCGCCCTCGGGCTCACCACCGTGCTGCAGGCGGCCGAAACGGCCGCCAACGACGCGACGATCAGCGCGCCCAGCGCGAAGGATGCGCAGCTTCGCGACCAGGTCAGTGCGGCCCTCAAGGCGGACCCCGGCCTGGCCGAGTCGCGCATTGCCGTCGATGCCGCTGCAGGCGTTGTCACCCTTCGCGGTGAGCTGCGCGACGAAGCCAGCGTGTCCCGCGCGATGGCGCTCGTTGCCAGCCTCGACGGCGTGAAGCGGGTGGAAAACGGCCTCGAAGTGAGCGCCGGCAAGTAGCGCCCGGATGCCGCCCCGCCGCGGGGCGGCTTTTGCACACTGCAACACGGCGCGCGCGGCGGCGCCGGTAGAATTGCGGCAGCCCTGCCTGTCCCAATCCTGCCATCATGCCGCGCACCCTGTACGACGTACTTCAGTCTCACCCCGGCGCCAGCGAAGCGGAGCTGTGTGCCGCCTGGCAACGGCTGGCCGATCCGCTTGAACGCGAAGGCGGCATCGCTGGCTCGGCCGCCACCCACCTCAACGAGATCAATGCCGCGTGGGCGGTGCTGGGCAATCCGGCTTCGCGCGCGGCCTACGACAGCAGCCTGCCCGCCGAAGCCTTCGCGGCGCCATCGCCGATCACCGGCGCCAGCCGCCCCTTGCTGGACTGGCGCATCGGGCGACTGCTGATCCTGATCACCTGCCTCTCGATGATTGCCCTCGTGTGGTCGAGTTGCCGCACACAGGCTTTCATGTCGGCGTCCGAAGGCCAGTCGCGCGCCATCAAAGCGCAGCAACGTGCGATGGAGGCCGAGATGCGCGCGCAGATGGGCCCTGCCGGCGCAAGCGGGGCGAATCGGGCCGAGGCCGATGCACGCGCCGAGATGCAGCGCCGCGACGAAGCGCAGGCGCTTGAGTTTGAGGAAGCGCGCCGCCAGTCCGACCTCAACATGGCGGCCCGCGAGGCCGCGCGCGAACGCCGTGAGCAGGAAGAGGCAGAGCAGCGCAGGCAATGGCGCGAGGAAAGCGGAACGTCGGTCGATGAGGATTGAGTGCGTGGCGACGAGCCCGCTTGATGTGAGCGGCTGCGCGCGGCGCCCCCTTTGTGCAGAATCAGTCCGTTGTCCAACGAGCGACTGCAGCTAAGATTCCTGATATGAAGAAAACGCTCTACAACGTGCTGGGTGTATCGGAGTCGGCCGGGCCGGTGGCGATCCGCGCGGCCTACGACCGCATCGTCGAAGAGTGTGCGCCCGAGCGCGCGCGCCCGGAGAACGCTGAAGACCTTGCGATCCGGCTGGTTGCGGCCCGCGAAGCCTGGTACGTGCTGAGCGACGAGAACCGCCGCGCGGTGTACGACGCCTCGCTCAAGACCGCGCCGCCGCCGCTGACCGAGATGGCGCGGCCTGCCGCGGCGCGGGCGCCGATCAACCCTGACGACGTCATTGCCGCGTATGCCGGTACGGCCCGCGCATCGCAAAACCCGAACCGCGGGCGCTGGTGGATCTGGGCCCTGGTGCTGTTGCTGATCCTCCCAGCCGGCTGGTGGTTCCGCCTTGGCACCGTGGTGGGGTCGCCGGACGACCAGGCGGCGCGTCAACGCGAAGCAGTCGAGCGGATGGAGCGCGAGCAGAGCGACGGGCCAGCGCGTTCGCCGGCCGACCTGGAGCGCGAGCGCCTCGAACGCGAAGCGCGCGAGGCAGAGTGGCAGGCGCGGCGCGATCGCGATGCGGCCGAACGCGCCGAGCGCGAGCGGCAACGCGAACTGGAGCAGGCCCGGCGCGAGGCGGACTACATATCGCGCAATCTTGAGTACAGCCAGAGCCGCACTCAGGAAGAGGAGCGCCGCGCCGCCGAAAAGGCCCGGCGTGACGCCGAACGCGCAAGCCAGGAAGACCGGCGCGAGCGTGAGCGCCTGGCCGCGGCCGCCAAACGCCAGCTTGAGCGCGAAAAGGCTTACCTGCAGCAGCTGGAACAAGACAACCGCGCTTATCGGCCGACGAACTGAGCGGCCGCGAATGGGGCCGGCGCGGAACCTCGCGGCGGCCGTGTTGCCTCACAGGCTTCAATTGCCGATGGAACGCTCATGATCAGCCTTCGCCGCCTTGCCCTGGCGCTCTCGATCCCGCTGCTGTCGCTGGCAGCACCGTTGGTGCGGGCCGCGGATGCGCCGCCCACGGTTGAAACGGTGGACATCCATCGTTATGCCGGCCTGTGGTACGAGATCGCCTCCTTGCCCAACTTCTTCCAGCGCGGGTGTGTGGCGACCACCGCCGAATACACGCTTGGCGAAGGCGGGCGGCTGGGCGTGAAGAACCGCTGCCGCAAGGACACTCTGGACGGCGACTGGAAGCAGAGCGAGGGCCGCGCGCGCGTGGTCGCGCCGGGCAAGCTCAAGGTGAGCTTCTTCTGGCCCTTCGAGGGCGACTACTGGATTCTGGCGCTTGATCCGGACTACCGTTGGGCTCTGGTTGGCGCGCCGGGGCGTGACTACCTGTGGGTGCTGTCCCGCACGCCGCAGATGCCGGAGGCCACCTATGCCGCGATCACGCAGAAGGCCGTGGCACTGGGGTTCGACCTGCGCGAATTGCGGCGCACGCCGCAACCGGCGCCGTGAGCGCGCCGTCTACCGCCGCCCTGCAGCAAACCCTGGCGGCGCTGCGCGAAGACCCGTTGGCGATCGACACCTTCCTGCTGGCCTGGCGGCGCGACGCGCAAGCGCTCTGCGCGCAACTGCCACCGCGCTTTGATGAAGTGCTGCAGGGCTTGCTGACACGGCTGGAATCGAGCCGCCTGTTCGCCGGCGATGCCTGCGCCTTCAGCCGCGACGAGTTGCTCGATACCTTCGCGCTGTGGCTCGACAAGGCCGAGGCACGCCTGGCTGCGCAAACCTGATCCGCGGGCGGCAGATCGACGCCGTCACGCCAGTGGTGCATGCTAGGCGCTCCCGCATCGGCCTTGCGCTGGTGCGCCCGACCCCTGGCATCGGAGCCTCATGATGGCGCAGGCACAAGCGACCCCCGCCGCCCCGCAGATCGTCCGCCACTTCCGCCATGTGCTGCTGTGGCCGCTGCAACTGGAATCGACCGAAGGTGATCTGGTGGGCCGCAAGCCCTGGCGCGCCCTGGACGATCCGCGCTGGCCGCACCCGTGGCGCCGCGTGGCGGACGAATTCACCGACGATCCGAAGGACTTTCACGAGCGGCACTACAAGGAATTTGTTTCCTTCCTGCCCTATGTGCAGCGTTTTCTGTACGGTGACCCGCGCTGCGCCGACGATCTGCCGGATGGCCCGCTCTCGGCGGCGCCGATGCGCGTCTTCCGCCGTGATGACATCAAGACCCTGCGCATCACCATCGGGCAGGACGATGCGCCGGTGTCACTGCAGGTAGCGCATGTCGACCTGTACTTCTTCCTTGAACTGGAACTGGTGCTGCTCAACGTCGAAGTGCATGCCGATGAGCTGCCGCTGAGCACGGCGCAGGAGCTGCTTTACCGCTTCGGGCGCGCCTACCCCTCGGGCTGGGATGAGGACGGGCGTGGCCTGCACAACGTGTACCGTGCGGAGTGGCTGGGCGAGGCGGGCAAGGTGCTGGCCAGCTCGGACAGTGATGATCGTGAGCGCTACCTGGCCTTCGTGTGCCGCAACCGCGCGCCGTGTGTCGGGCTGCACTGGGCCTGGCTGCTGCAACCGCTGGTCTCTGACCATGTGCGCGAGGATGGCCCACTGCGCTACCGGCAGATCGAATACCACCGCATGCCTTTCATGGCCTTCCTTGCGCTGGACGACCCGCGTGCCCTGTCGCGCGAGGACTTCGTGCACCTGGGCCTGATCGGGCATATGCGTCCGGGCGATCCGCTGCCGCGGCGCGACCCCTCGGTGATCGAGTTCGAGCAGCGCTACTGCGACGATCGCTACTGGTCTGATACCGACGAGGGGCCCAACACCCGCTTCCTCAGTTCGAGCCAGTCACTGATCGTTGTGGGCGAGGCGCGCTGCGAGTACTTCAAGGATGCCGAGCGCGGCTTGCTGGCGCAGTTCCGCCACCAGTACTTTCTGCTGTTCCTGATTGCGCATTTCCATCGCGGCGCCTTGCTGGTGTTTTCAGACCGGCTGGCGGCAGCGATCGGCGGGCTCGATATCCGCCGCCTCGACAGCGTGCGGCGCTTCAAACGGCGTATCCGGGCGATCTTCTCCCTGTTTCTGGGCTTCACCCACCGTTACTGGTTCCCGGAGATCTCAGAGCGCGGCCTGGTGCAATCGCTCTTCCGCCGTGCCTCGATCCAGCTTGGCAACGACGAGCTCTACGCGCAGGTGCGGCAACAGGTGGCGGAGATGAATGCCTACCTCGACAGCGACAGCGCACGCCGGCAGTCCAACACCGTGGTGCGGCTCACCGTGGTGACCATCCTCGGCCTGATCGGCACGATCGCGACCGGCTTCCTTGGCATGAACCTGATTGCGGCCGCCGATGCGCCCCTGACTCACCGGATGGCCGCCTTCCTGCTGGTGACCGGTGCGTCCACCGCGCTGACGCTGTTTGCGGTCGCCAAGTCCAAGCGTTTGTCGGACTTCCTCGAAGAGCTGTCGGACGAATCGCTCTCGGTGCGGCAGAAGCTGGTTTCCTTCGTGCGCGCCATGCGCCGACAGCGCGAAAGCTGAAGGCGCAAAAGGCGGGGCGGCGAGGTGCATATTCCGGGGCAGGCTCAAGTGCCGGCGCAATCCGGCCGATAAACGGCTCAACCCCTTCATCGTTTGTTGAAGCAAAGCTTTGATGCGCCCGATCCGCCTTAACCGAAATGCGGTGCACCTGAACGAACCCCTGCCCTGGGACGTGTTCGATGCGGGCGGCACTTTGTTATTGCGGCGCGGCTTCCGCATCCAGTTGCCGGAGCAGATTGACCAGCTGATCGTGCGCGGCGCCTATGTTGCCGACACCGCCTTGCCGGCCTACGCGCCGGCAGCCGCGCGACCGGAGCGCGAACGCAAGACGCCGATCGCGGATCCGGTGGGTGTCTGGCAGCGCACCGAAGGGCGTCTGTCCAAGTTGCTGCACGACTTTGAACGCACGCCCGACTTCGTTGCGCGCATGCGCGAGATTGCGCCGCTGGTGAGCGATTTGTGCGAGCGTGATGCCGACCTCGCGCTGTTCCAGATGATGCGCTGGCACGGCACCAACTACGCGGTGGCGCATGCGGTGCATGCCGCCACGCTGAGCGAACTGATCTCGCGGCGATTGGGATGGCCGCAACACCAGCGCGAAAAGCTGCTGCAAGCCGCCCTCAGCATGAACGTGGGCATGCGCCAGATGCAGACCAGCCTGGCGAGTCAGACCTCGCCGCTGACCGGCGCGCAACGCGAAGTGATCAACCAGCACCCGGTGCGCGGGCTGTGCCTGCTTGAATCGGCCGGGGTTGAGGATCAGGACTGGTTGCGCGCGGTGGCGCTGCACCATCAGCCGCCTGAATCGATGAGCGCGCGCATGCGCCACGGCTCGGCCGCGCAGTTGGCCGAGGTGATCCGCCTGTCAGACATTTTTGGCGCCAAGGTCAGCCCACGCGCAAGCCGGCCCGCGCTCTCGGCCGACCAGGCCTTGCGCGAAACCTTCATCGGCCATGGGGGCTCGGACAACCCGCTGGTGGCGGCGCTGGTACGCGAATTGGGCATCTATCCGCCCGGTACCGGCGTGCGTCTCTCAAGCGGTGAGGTCGGCCTCGTGATGCGGCGCGGCGAACGCGCCAATGAACCCAAGGTGTTCGCCACCCACAATCGGGCTGGGCAGTACTACATGGAGCCGGTGGTGCGCGATACGGCCCGGTCGCAGTTTGCGGTGGTCGGCACGGTGCCGGCCGAACGCTTCCAGCAACTGACGATCAACCCCGCGCGGGTGTTCGGCTATGAAGCGCGCACCCGCCTGCGGCCCTTCGATTCGCTCGAATTCGAGCTCTGAGCAACCGCCCTAGCCGGCGTACCAAAGCACTGCGAAGAAGTGGCAGGTCGAACCCGCCAGCACGAACAGGTGCCACACGAAATGGCCGTAGCGCATCCGCGCATCGAGCGCATAGAAAACCACGCCACCGCTGTAGGCCAGGCCGCCCGCCAAGAGCAGCAGCAAACCGGCGCGTTCCATGTTCGCCACCATTGGCACGGTTGCGATCACGATCAGCCAACCCATCGCAAGGTAGAGCCCGTTGGCGACCCAGGGGTTCGATAGCCGGTCCAGTTGCATCAGCACCAGGCCCAGCGCCGCCATGCCCCAGACCAGGCCGAACAGGGTCCAGCCCAGGGTGCCGTTGAGCACGCCCAGCGTGAAGGGCGTGTAGGTGCCGGCAATCAGCAGGAAGATCGCCGCGTGGTCGAGCTTGCGGAACACCTGCTTGAGCGGACCCTGCGGGATCAGGTGGTAGAGCGACGAGTTCAGATAGGTCAGCACCATGCACAGCGCAAACACCACTGCACCCACCAGGTTGGCGGTGGTGCCGGTGCGTGCGCTCACCGTGATCAGAATCGGCGCCGCGATCAAGGCGCCAACGAGCCCAAGCCCGTGGCTCATCGAATTGGCTATCTCCTCGCCCGGGGTCTGTTGACGTTTTTTGACTTTCATCGGAACGCGATCCTGCATGGATAGGGCTAAAGGTGAAAGATCGTCGTCTGGGGCCAAGGGCCCCTTGCGCAAGATCAGTCGCGGCGCTTGCGCCAGTTCCGTGCGCGCGATTGCTGCGTCGCACCAATCTGGCGGTGTGGAGAATGCTGCCACGCCTGCGTCGTTTGTGCTTGGAGCGCTGGCGCAGCGCAAAAAAGCCCAACAAAACAAAGAGATGGCGAGGCTCGGTGCCGCAGTGCGCGAACTGGCACGGCTCCTGCGTTGAGGAGCTTGCCCCAACCCCAGCAGGAGCAAAACCATGAAAACGACCCCCACGTTTCTGATTGCCGCTCTCCTCGCCGCGTCCGCTGTGTCAGCTCACGCGGCCGACTTTTCCCCCTTGAAGCCCAGTGAGTCGATCAGCGTGATCGCAGACAAGGCGCAGGCCTTGGGTGATGCGGTGTGGCTGGCTGCAACGCGCTCTGCCGATCCGGCGCTGCCGCGCACCACCCCTAACGCAGCCGCGACGGTGCCTGAGTCGCAGGGCCGCGATACCTACCTCATGCTGCTCGCCGGTCTGGGCGTCATCGCCGCCATGTCGCGCCGCCGCCTGCGCTGACTACACCTCGCATCGCAAGGCAGATAACGCCGCCCAAAGGGCCAATGCCAGTCAGTTAACCGCTGTCTGGCATTTTTTTCGTCGGAAATTTGTGTGCTCGGTTCTTGACGACTCTGGGG
>NZ_JAPFHA010000060.1 GCF_026586805.1 Niveibacterium sp. 24ML
ATCAGCGCCAGCGGCAAGACCTACGACGGCACCACGGCCGCAACCACCGCCGGCAGCCTCGCTGGCGTCGTTGCGGGCGACGCCGTTGCGCTCGACACCACCGGCGCCTTCAACGACAAGAACGCCGGCACCGGCAAGACGGTTGCAGTGAGCGCTGTGCTCAGCGGCGCGGACGCCGGAAACTACACGCTCAGCCACAACGCCACGACCAGCGCCGACATCGCGCAGGCAACGCTGGTTTATGTTGCCGAGCCGGTGAGCGGCTTTGTCGGATTACCCCCGTCGCTCAGCGGCACGGTCACCGGCTTTGTGAGCGGCGACACGCTCGCGAATGCCACGGCCGGCACGATGGTCTGGCTCAGCAGCGGCAGCGCGGCCACCGAGCCGGGCCGGTATGCCGTGACCGGTGACGGACTGAGCGCAACGAACTACGTGTTTGCCCAAGCTGCGGGCAATGCGACGGCCTTGACCCTGCAAGCCGGTAGCTCGCCGCCATCGCTGGTGTCGATTACCTCGCAACTGGACGTTAGCCAACTGCGCAGCCCGAGCGCCCCGGGGACGACCATCCCGACCGGCCGGCAGACTGCCCCCGGCACCGTGCTGATCTCCACCAGCGCCGGGCCGGTGCTGACCCTCGCCGATGCGTCCCTGGATAACGTCGAGCAGTTGCTCGCCATGGCGCCCACCGCGGCTGGGGAAGCGTCGGGCGATGCGGAGAGCCGCTTTGCGCCGTCGGATGAAGAGCGTGCGGCGCAGAGCGCCAACACGATCCTCTCGCTGCGCGTGGAGGATGGCGGCGTGCGATTGCCTGCTGGCCGGGTGAGCTTCAAGTGATGCCCCGCCGATTTCGCCAATCCACGCATTCCATCCATCGCGCTTCTTGCCTGACCTTGCCCATGAAACCCTTGTCGTTTGCCTTGTTTGCCAGTCTGCTTCCGGTTGCCGGGTTTGCAGCCCCGGGCGTGCCGAACGCCGGCAGCATCCTCCAGCAGGAACGCCAGGCGCGCCCGATCACCCCCGTGCCCAGCGATACCGGTCTGCGTATCGAACAGCCCGCCGGCGCAAGCCTGCCTGCCAGCGAAGCCTTTACCGTCAAAGAAATCCGACTCAGCGGCAACACCCTGATCGACACCGCCACCCTGCATGCCCTGGTTGCCGATGCCCTGGGGCAGGCGCAAAACCTGGCGCAACTGGGCGACCTGACCGCCAGAATCACCGAGTACTACCGGGCGCAAGGCTATCCGCTCGCCCGCGCGATCATCCCCGCGCAGGTGATTCAGGACGGTGTGGTGGTGTTTGAAGTCATCGAAGCGCGCTACGGCAAGGTCAGCGTGGACAACCGCAGTCTGGTCAGCGACCGTCTGCTGCAAGCCACCGTGGCGCCGCTGCAAAGTGGCGATGCCGTCAGTGATGCGCAAATGAACCGCGTTTTGCTGTTGCTCTCCGACATCCCCGGCGTTGAAAGCGCTGCGGTCCTCAGGCCGGGCGAAGCGGTCGGCACCACCGACCTTGCCGTCAGCGCCGAGGCCGCGGCCAGGGTGAGCGGGAAACTGGCCATCGATAACTACGGCAACGCCTACACCGGGCGCACCCGGGTGAACGGCAGTGTGAGCCTGAACAACCTTCTGCATGTGGGCGACGTCCTCAGCCTAGAGGGGCGCAGCGGTGGCGAAGGCATGAACGATGGCCGCATCGGCTATGAAGCGCTCCTGACCGGAGCTGGCACGCGCGCAGGTGGTTCATACGCCTTGATGCAGTACCAACTGGGCGACAGCCTGCAATACCTGGGCGCGGATGGCAGTGCGGAAGTGGCCAGCCTGTGGGCGAAACACCCCCTGCTGCGGAGCCAGACCGCCAACCTCTATGGCCAGCTTCAGTATGACCAACTGCA
>NZ_JAPFHA010000061.1 GCF_026586805.1 Niveibacterium sp. 24ML
GAAAAGCAAAACCGGCCTGACGGCCGGCTTCAACAACGCCCGGTTGACGGGAAGTCCCTTAGAGACTTGTTAGAGATTGCGTGATTTGCGCTCAGTTCTGCCATTGCACTTTATGCCATTCAAGAAATGTTACGTATCTCCGCAAACGTGGAACGTCTGGAGGATTTTTTGAAAGTGGCGGCTCGTGCAATTCGCCGTCGAGCATTTCGAGTGGTGGAGAATTTTGTGATGCCTCGCATGTCCAATTCTTGCGGTCCCGGACTATGCATTTATCGAACCTGTTTGGCGGATACGCTGGCACGAGTGGAAACCAGTAAACGACGTTCTGGAGGTCCAAAGAGGCTCGGTATGCCGTGGGCTGCGCTGTGACCCACTTGCCGAGGCACTGATTGTTTTCCACGGTGCCCGAGCAGTAGATAGGATAAACAGTGATTTCGTCACTGAACAGCGAACAACCGCTGACAAGTGCCACAACGAAAGCGGAGACCAGTTCTCGCGGTATCGATGACATACAAAGCTCTAACGTGAAGCTAACCGGCGCTGCGCGGCCTTATCGCGTAGCGTCCAGCGACCGGAGGGAGCGGGGTTAAGCGTAGGGTTAGGTTTCATTGGTAGGTTAGGATGTACAGCATGTCCGAGTGTTTTTTGAAGTTTGAAATTACTTGATTGTCTGTGTACGAGGCAGAGCCCATTTTTCCAGTGATGCTAAGACCTACGACGTCTTCCTCTCTCCTCGATTTTCCCGTGAATGTGACACTCTGAAATATGGAGACAGCATAGCCGGGGTCCAGTATCAGTTTGACTGTCCGCTGCTCAGGCGAACATGAATATGCAATGACAGTTTTTGACCCGTCAATATTCTCGATATCAGCAACTGGTATCGATCTTGGTTTTAGCACAAATAGATCATCTGGACATGGAGGCATTTTGCTTCCTGCAGATGAAATACGATATTCGATAACGACCGGAGCA
Organism: Niveibacterium sp. 24ML; assembly: GCF_026586805.1. Classification (GTDB taxonomy): domain Bacteria; phylum Pseudomonadota; class Gammaproteobacteria; order Burkholderiales; family Rhodocyclaceae; genus Niveibacterium. The sequence goes on from NZ_JAPFHA010000061.1 coordinate 973, forward strand.
TCGCTTTTGTTGGCGACGGCAAATGTAGTGATCCAGCTACAGCCCGATAAAGCCAGTGCAACTACCGATAGAATTGTTAACCGAAATAGTCGGATGCGCACGGTGAAACCTAACGTTGGACGTAACGGGCGCCGGAGCGCAGCGAAGGGAACCAAAATGCGCAGCATTTTGGCGTCCCGTTGACGGACTTGTTAGACAGAGCCTGGCCACTAGTCTGTTGTGTGACGGTCATTAGCCGCTCAACCATGTAGTGCAGTTAGCCCCACATACCCAGCGTTTTCACACTTTAATAGTGTGCTGACGGCGTTACGTAGATTTGCCGCCTGGATATTTTCAGCGCCCCTGCTCTCGGCCAAGGCGGTTGGCCGAAACCTAGCAAGGTCTACGCTTCGACCACCTTTCAACATTACGGCGACCCAAACGTAGCACGTGCGTCCGTTGGAAAGATACGTGTAAACCGACGCTACCTGTGAACGAGTTATATATGTCACCTTGCGCCGCATGTGCCATGAACGTTTGATTAATTTCAGCGAGTGCAGCGCCTTGCAGTACTCCAAGCGCCAAGTTCCAAACAGTACGGGTATGACGGCGAAAAAAAGGAGAAGGGCTGCGAAACATAACGCGAATAGAGATCGTGGCGGCCACGAAAAGGGTGCCAACGACAGTAGTGGAATCGGGAGAAATAACATCGGAGCAGCGATGCTCACGATTTCCGGGCGTTGCTGATGTATCAACTGTGACATGCAAAGTCTAACGTTGGACGTAACGGGCGCCGGAGCGCAGCGGAGGGAACCAAAATGCGTAGCATTTTGGCGTCCCGTTGACGG
>NZ_JAPFHA010000062.1 GCF_026586805.1 Niveibacterium sp. 24ML
GGTCAACGGGACACCAAACTGCTGCGCAGTTTGGTTCCCTCCGCTGCGCTCCGGTGCCCGTTACCTCCAACGTTAGGGAACACCTTGTTTTCACCATCGTTCATCTCTGACCGGCAGAAAGTCCTTGAAGATTTTGAGGGAGCAATTGGCCTTCGCCTCCCGGAAGACTATCGCACCTACCTGTTGGAAACGGGCGGAGAAACGCCAAAGGCCAGTTCATTTCTGGTTTCAGACGGTTTGGAGAGCTGGGAAACTGAAGTCTATTTCTTCGGCTTGCAAACTGGGCCATATTCGCTTCATTCAGTGCCAGACAATTTTATTGAATATTCCGGCCGTATTCCAACGCATCTAGTTCCTGTTGGAGTAGACCCGGGAGGCAATTTAGTCTCTATCTCGCTAGAGCCTGAGATATTTGGCTCAATCTACTTTTCCGACCACGACTACTTCACCTATGACGGAGTAGCGCCGCCAGATTTTGGAACCTATTTCTTGGCAGATTCATTCACGCGCTTTCTGGAAGTCCTGAAGACGTTTGCGGAATCATGAGTCAGCAACTCATTGTCCGGCCATTCCCTAACCTGGCAGTCAACCGGACACCCCAATGCTGCGCATTGGGGTTCCCTCCGCTGGCGCTCCGGTGCCGGTTACTTTTACGTTAGGCATCACAAATGACGCTTGCCCTACAGTCACTCGTATACGAGCCGCTCAGCGAAGAGCACGCCATCGAGCTACACAACGATTTTCTCGATGAGCGGCTCTATCATTTCATTCCCGAGGGCCCGCCAAGGTCGCTCGAAGCATTGCAGCGCGAGTACGCAGAATTCAATGCTGGCGCTCCAGCCGGCAGCGGTGAAGTCTGGTTGAATTGGGCAATTCGCGATGGCGCCTCCGGCACTTGTGTAGGAACGCTTCAAGCCACACGCTTTGCCGATGGTTTGCTTTGGGTCGGGTACAAGATCGTTCCGTCGGCATGGGGCAAGGGAATCGCAACCTCCGCGCTATCCTGGCTAACGGGCGAGCTTTTCACAAAATTTGATGGCCAGCCCCTCTTGGCTGCAGTCGATACCCGCAACTTCTCATCCATCCGCGTTCTCGAGAAGTGCCAGTTCAAACTGCAACGCAAAGAGCCCGCTGAACTTCACGGGAAGCAAACCGAGGACTTCATCTTCCAATACACGGGGTTTCAAGACCGTGCTGCCTAACCCTGCGCTCAACCGGACTGCCGAAATGCTGCGCATTTCGGTGCCCTCCGCCTTCGGCTCCGGCAGCCGGTTAGCTCCACGTTAGCCCCGTGTTTATTCATTCGAGATTCCTGCTGGCACTGTTTGAATCGCTGTCCCTGCGCTTCTCGCTTTGCGGGGCGCCGCAGGGTTTCGGTGGTTCGTCGGGCTATCTCACCGTGGGGCTGGCGTCCGCTCAATCGTCGCGGGCTTCGAACGCGGCGCCTTCAAACGCGGGCGGGTGGTTTAGCGCTTGCGCGTTTGACGGCGCTGCTTCGCTGGAAACGTTCTTCGGTGTTTTGCCGGGCGAAGTGGGCGGCGATTTTTCGGCTTTCGCTCGTGCGGGCGCCGTTGCGGGCACGACTCGGGTTTCTCTTGGTCGCCTTGCCCTGGCAGGCCGTTCGGTTTTTCAATCGGTCACTGGTCTCGCGGCTAACACTGCGGTCAACGGGACACCAAA
>NZ_JAPFHA010000063.1 GCF_026586805.1 Niveibacterium sp. 24ML
CGGTCAACGGGACACCAAACTGCTGCGCAGTTTGGTTCCCTCCGCTGCGCTCCGGTGCCCGTTACCTCCAACGTTAGGCTGCAAAGAATGCCCATTGCACGCGAAGGCGCCTTTCTTGTTTCGCACGACTTGGCTGAAGCACCGAGCCTAGGCTTGGAGTCTGCAAACCTTGCGGCATGCATTCAAGAGGCCAAACTTCATCCGTACAAGAGTGTCTTTGGTTCGCCAAGCTTTGGCTTCAATGAAGTGTCATTGGACGCGCTGTCTGAACTGCCCGAGTTGGAAGCTGTGTGGTTCTGGGATGTTTCGCTCAAGAGCATCGAAGCCCTTTATGCGCTGCACGCCTTGAAGAGCTTTGGGGTCCATTCAAAGCGACCGGCGATTGATTTTTCACGCCTCAGGTCGTTGCAGCAGGTCGTCTGGCACTACAAACCAACGGACACAGGCCTCGGCACACTGAATCTCAAACGCCTGCACATCTGGCACTGCTCACTTAAAGGCGAGGGCTTCTCAGGCCTTCAACTACCCGGCACCCTTGAGGAACTCCAACTCAATTGGGCAAGTGCGGCCACCCTTGATGGCCTGCCCACAATTCCGAGCTTGCGGCGCCTAGAAATTCATCAGTGCCGCAACCTTGAAAGCCTGGCGGTCCTTCCAATTCTGTTCCCACGCCTTGAGCACTTGGTCGTTGCCGCATGTGGTCGAGTCGCCGTGCCCGACACCGAGTGGCTCAAGGCAAGGATTCCGTCGCTCAGGCACGCCTATGTCAAAGACAAGAAGGTCATCTAGCGATGCAGCAGCCTAACCAGTCCGTCAACGGGACGCCAAACTGCTGCGCAGTTTGGTGCCCTCCGCTGCGCTCCGGCGCCCGTTACGTCCAACGTTAGGCTTCAACTGGAGGCGACAAGATGTTCTGCCAATATTGGGCAAAGGTTCGCTTTCTTGCTTCATCTAGCAGCAGACATCCGCTTGCCATTTACCCGCAGGCATCGGGTTCCGGTAAAAGTTACGTTCTGGAGTCGAGTGAACAACTCGCGCTGTTTTCCTACCTCGGTGAAGATCACCGGCTATCTGTAACCATCCCACAAGGCAAATCAGAGATCCTTGAAGTCATCATTCTTACTTGTGGCGAAGAGTTGTCGGAAGGATTTCAATGGAGCATCTATTACACACCCGAAGAATTGTTAGGCAGATGCGAGCTAATCGAGCTACTTGGGAGATGGGAAAATGAAGCTGATGAGCCCTCCGAGATTCGTAACCGTGCAGGGCTTTTCTCTAGGATCTAATGAGATGGCCAGACATCAAGTTCTAAGAACAACGCGTCTGTGTTCTCAACGCCCTCTTCTGCGTGTCGCACGCCTAACAGTAGGTTAAACACAGCACGAAATGCTCCGCACTTTTTGCCAGTTAACGTGGGCGTTAGGAATTCAGTGATAGCCGCGATGCCTAACAAGTCTCTAAGGGACTTCCCGTCAACCGGGCGTTGTTGAAGCCGGCCGTCAGGCCGGTTTTGCTTTTCAG
>NZ_JAPFHA010000064.1 GCF_026586805.1 Niveibacterium sp. 24ML
GCTGGCGCTTCCAGCGCCAGCACGGCGAACCCAAACTCCTCCGCTCTTACACCACTCGGTGGGACATCAACAATTGTGCCGCAACTTGGGTATTGAACTGCTGACGCACCCGATCCGGGAAATCGTGGCAGCGTTTGAATCCGGTTTCGCGCAATCGACCGGCGCGGCGCCGCAAGGCCTCAAGCTGGAGAATCTTCAGGCACGCGTTCGAGGCACCATCCTGATGGAGTTCAGCAATGCGCACGGCCACCTGCTGCTGACCACCGGCAACAAGAGCGAGATTTCCGTCGGGTACTGCACGCTGTACGGCGACACCAACGGCGGCATGGGGCTTATTGGCGATCTCTACAAGACAGAGGTATTCGAACTCTGCCGCCACATCAATGCCGCCGACGGGCGTGAAGTGATTCCGCGCGCGATCATCGACAAGGAACCTTCAGCAGAACTCGCCCCGGGCCAGAAGGACACCGATAGCCTGCCGCCCTACCCCGTTCTGAACGACATCCTCAAAAGGCGACCGGCTCGGCGCGGCCGAACAAGCTGCAGTGCAGGCCCGCATGGCAGACCTCACCGCCACCGACGCCGGCCGCGCGCTGATTGCCCGCATCAAGAACATGATCGGTCGCAACGAGTACAAGCGGCGCCAGGCGCCTCCGATCCTGCGGCTGCGCTAACGCGCCTTTGGCAGCGGACGACAGATGCCGATCGCGGCGCGTCACACCTTCTGATCTCACCGGATACCCCTGATGACTACCTTCGATACCGCAGTCTCATCCACGCGCAAAGCTTGTCATCGATGCGATCGATCCGTTTCTGCCAGAACACTTAGTCGCGGCGCCTCAGGAGACGATCGGGCGCCTCTTGGAGTCTTGCGGATCGCGTCCCGCCGCATGGATGCAGGGGAGCATCACTCACACTGCCAACGATGTGGCAGGCGGACTGACGTGCTTACCGCGTCAGGACATCCCTTGGGCAGGCGCAGGGGGCCGTGGCCGTTAGGTCGAACCGCTTGCACCAGGCTCATGACTGCGGCGGCGCGTTGTCCCGCGCGCAAGCTGTCGGCAAACAGCCAGTTCTCACGCCCGAGCATGATCAGCCGGATCGCGTTCTCGACCCGGTCGTTGTCGACCGAAAGCGCCCCACGCGTGAGCGCGGCCCAGCGTGTGAGGCTGCAGTTGATGGCTATGGCGGTGGCCGAGCCGTCACTGACCTGTTGCCAGTGCCACAACGCTTCCGCAGCGGGCTGTGCGCATTGTCATCGAATTCGCAGCAGCGCCGCGTGGACGCTTCGGCGCTACGCGTCCTCAGAACCCCCAGCGCAATTCAGCCCAGAGTCGCGTGGATGGAACGGTGCTAACGAGCTCGGGTTTATCGCCAATGTGGGTGGCCCAGTAGAGTCGCCCGGAGAGTTGCTGCGGACCAGTCCAGTTGAGGCCCAAGCCCGCGCCGCTGAGCGTGGCGTGGTTGGTGCTGTCGCCCCAGGGCGAATGGTTGATCGTGACGCGGGCACTGTCGG
>NZ_JAPFHA010000065.1 GCF_026586805.1 Niveibacterium sp. 24ML
AAACAGCGCGATGAACCAAGTGGAGATACGCGCTCAGGTATGGTTCGGGAGCAATCACGTGGGGAGATCTCTAACGTGGAGCTAACCCGCGCCGTAGCGCGCAGCGCGAAGGGAACCCTGCAGCGCAGCTGTAGGGCGTCGGGTTGAGCGCAGTGTTAGACATCACTTGAGGAACAGCGCCATTGTGATGTCGTCGATGTACCGACCACTGCTAAGGCGAATTCTGTGCTTTAGGCGGCCTTCCTCGATGAAGCCGACGTTCCGGTACAGAGCGACTGCGGCGGCATTTTCAGCGCGAACCAGCAGTTCAATCTTGTGGGCGCCAGACTCCGTGCGCGCCCAGTGCAGCAGAGCACTCATGAGCCGCTTTCCATGGCCCTGACGCCAGTGGTTCGTATGAACACACATATCCAGCCGCAGAACATGTGACACCTTTCGTAGGCCCATGGGCCAAAGGCAAGCATGAGCAAGAAGCTGGCCGTCCTGTTCGACCACCAGGTATTTGCCTTTGCCGTTTGCAACAATTGCCAGTCTTTCCAGAAAGCTTGATTCGGCTAATTCGTCGGGCTCCGATACCAGCATTCCATCGAATAGCGCGACAACCTCACGCTCTGCCGCGCAAAGGGCAGGCACGTCTTGAAGGCAGGCGTCGCGGACGATGGGCATAGGGGGCTGTGATGTCTAACGTTGGACGTAACGGGCGCCGGAGCGCAGCGAAGGGAACCAAACTGCGCAGCAGTTTGGCGTCCCGTTGACGGACTTGTTAGGCACCTGACTGAGCAAGGACATTCTCGTAAACGTGTAAGTCGTCTGAAGAGAAGCAACAAAAGACCACCTCGTGGATGGCCGGAAGCTCCTGGATACTCAGGCGAACAGTTGAAACCGCAACTTGAGCCGCTAGTTCAATTGGGTAGCCGTAAATTCCAGTGCTAATGCTTGGAAAGGCGAGAGTATGAATTGCATTGGCTGCTGCGACCAGAATGGATTGCCGATAGCACGATGCCAAAAGCTCTGGTTCGCCATTATTGCCTCCGCGCCAAACGGGACCAACCGTATGGATGATGTGCTTCGCAGGCAGGCGATAGCCCTTTGTAATCTTCGCGTTTCCAACTTTGCAGCCGCCAAGAATCCGGCACTCGTGGACAAGTTCTGGACCCGCAGCCCGATGAATAGCACCGTCAACGCCGCTCCCGCCGAGCAAAGATGAGTTTGCGGCGTTCACGATGGCCCCAACTTGAATAGTGGTGATATCGCCCTGAATTGCACGAAGTAAGGCAGTCATTGAAGGGGCCTAACGTTGGACGTAACGGGCGCCGGAGCGCAGCGGAGGGTACCAAACTGCGCAGCAGTTTGGCGTCCCGTTGAC
>NZ_JAPFHA010000066.1 GCF_026586805.1 Niveibacterium sp. 24ML
CCGAACAGGTAGGTGTCGTTGCCGGCCCCTCCGTCCAGCGTGTCGTTGCCAGCCCCCCCGTCGAGCGTGTCATTGCCAGCCTGACCGTACAGATTGTCTGCGCCAAGCCCACCTGTCAGGGATTCGCTTGCGGCCGTGCCATTGACTGTAACACTCGCGGGCGGGACTGCGCTCGACAGGTTCGCTTTAACCGTCGCAACATCCCATACCGTGCCATCTGCGAACTTGAGGTTTTCGAGCACGTAGTTCGACGCCCCGTCAGCGCTGAAGTAATACTGCACCGTGAGCCTGTCGTCGGTACCGTTCAGGCTCACAATCAGATCTTCATTCGAGCGCGTGAGCGTCACGCCGGTGGGCGCGATCCCGCTGCCGAACAGGATCGTGTCGGCGTTGCTGCCTACCGCATCACTGTCGTAGTTGTACACCGTGTCCTGGCCCGAGCCCTTGCCGAACACGTAGGTGTCCGCGCCGTTCCCCGCGCTCTGATAGTCATTGCCGGCCCCACCGTCGAGCGTGTCATTGCCGGCCTCGCCGTACAGCGTGTCGTTGTGTTCGTTGCCGTAGATTGCATCGTCACCGTTGCCGCCGTGGAGGTAGTCGTTGCCGACGCTACCCTTGACAGTATCGTTTCCGTCGCCACCTTGAACGTTATCTGCGCCAATGCCGCCGTCGAGTACGTCATCGCCGCCGCCGCCGTAGAGCGTGTCATTGCCTTCTGCGCCGCTGAGCGTGTCTGCACTGGCGTAGCCGTAGAGCAGGTCATTGCTCACCGTCGCAATCTGCACTTTGCTCTTGACCGTCGCAACATCCCATACCGTGCCATCTGCAAACTTGAGGTTCTCGAGCACGTAGTTCGACGCCCCGTCAGCGCTGAAGTAATACTGCACCGTGAGCCTGTCGTCGGCGCCGTTCAGGCTCACAATCAGATCTTCATTCGAGCGCGTGAGCGTCACGCCGGTGGGCGCGATCCCGCTGCCGAACAGGATCGTGTCGGCGTTGCTGCCTACCGCATCACTGTCGTAGTTGTACACCGTGTCCTGGCCCGAGCCCTTGCCGAACACGTAGGTGTCCGCGCCGTTCCCCGCGCTCTGATAGTCATTGCCGGCCCCACCGTCGAGCGTGTCATTGCCAGCCTCGCCGTACAGCGTGTCGTTGTGTTCGTTGCCGTAGATTGCATCGCCACCGTTGCCGCCATAGAGGTAGTCGTTGCCGACGCTACCCTTGACAGTATCGTTTCCGTCGCCACCTTGAACGTTATCTGCGCCAATGCCGC
>NZ_JAPFHA010000067.1 GCF_026586805.1 Niveibacterium sp. 24ML
TAGTGTTGAAGCCGCTGTAATGGCGGTGGAGCGAAGGGGCTGCGTCATCCCGGTCTGGGGCCGTGCCAACTGCGCGAGCAGGAGGAGCTCGGTTTCATGACCAAACCGTATGACATTCCCAAAGCGTTAATCTGGGAGGCATTCCAATGTGTCAAAGCGAACGGCGGCGCCGCTGGTGTCGACCGTGAATCGATCGAGCAATTCGAGAGTCGCTTGCGCGACAACCTGTACAAGCTTTGGAATCGACTCTGTTCCGGCAGCTATTTCCCGCCGCCGGTCAAAGGGGTTCCGATCCCGAAGAAGTCGGGTGGCGTGCGCATGCTCGGCGTGCCCACGGTTGCCGACCGGGTGGCGCAGACGGCGGTCAAGCTCCTGCTGGAGCCGCAGATCGACCCGATGTTCCATCCGAACTCCTATGGCTATCGGCCGGGGCGCTCTGCCCACGACGCGATCGCGCTGGTGAGGCGGCGAAGCTGGGACTACGACTGGGTCGTGGAGTTCGATATCAAAGGGCTCTTCGACAACATCGAGCACGACCTGCTTCTGCGCGCGCTCAAGAAGCACTGCCAGATCCCGTGGGTTCTCCTGTACGCGGAGCGCTGGCTCAAAGCGCCGATGCAAACCGTCGACGGGCAACTCATGGAGCGGACCCGCGGCACGCCGCAAGGCGGTGTCGTGAGTCCGCTGCTGGCCAACCTGTTCCTGCACTACGCCTTCGATGTCTGGGTCACTCGCAATCTCAGAAGCGTGCGGTTCTGCCGCTATGCCGATGATGGGGTGGTCCATTGCAAGAGCTTGGCGCAAGCCAGGCTGGCGCTTCGCAGGATCGGTGAGCGCTTCCGCGCCTGCGGGCTCGAATTGCATCCGGGCAAGACACGGATCGTCTACTGTCAGGACGTCAATCGGCGGGAAGCACATCCTGATGTGCAGTTCACTTTCCTCGGCTACACGTTCCGGCCGCGCAAAGCGGTGGACAAGTATCAGCGGGTCTATGTGAACTTCGCCCCGGCGGTCAGCCGTGATGCCCTCAAGGCGATGCGGCAGACCATCCGGGGCTGGCATCTGCAATTGATGTGCGATCGCGAGTTACACGATCTGGCAGCGATGTTCAATCCGGTTCTCAGGGGGTGGCAGCAGTACTACGGCCGCTTCCACGGCTCGGCGATGTCGGCGATCTGGAGACACATGAATGACTATCTGGTGCGCTGGATG
>NZ_JAPFHA010000068.1 GCF_026586805.1 Niveibacterium sp. 24ML
GCTAGCGGCAAGGGCTCGATCCGGCGGCGCAAGCTGCCCGCCGAGCACGCTGTGTGGCTGGTGATCGGACTGGCGCTGTTTCGCAATCAGCCGCTGTGGCAGGTGGTTCAGCAACTGGAGCTGAGCCTGGACGGGCAGTCGCTGCCCGCACCCAGTGCCAGTGTGCAGGCCCGCCAGCGCCTCGGAGAAGAACCGCTGGCCGAACTGTTTTGCCTGCTGACCCGGGCTTGGAGCCGCGCTGCATCGAGCCCAGGGTCGCTGCGAGTGTTGGCCGTGGACGGCGTAGTGTGGTCGGCCCCGGACACACCCGAGAACCGTGCACAACTGGGCAGTTGCAGCACCCAGCACGGCCCCTTGCCCTGGCCGCAAATCCGCGCCACCTGCCTGATGGACACCCACAGCCACGAACTGCTCGATGCCAAGCTCGGCGGCATGGGCAGCGGCGAGCTGAGTCTGGCGGCACAGTTGCAGGGCGAGGATCACTCGGTGACCCTGTTCGACCGGGCCTATTTCTCGGCCGCCTTTTTGCTGGACTGGCAGGCTGCGGGCGAGCAGCGCCACTGGCTGATGCGGGCCAAGGACAACTTGCGCCACGAGATCGTCGAGCAGTTGGGTCCGGGCGATGCCCTGATCCGCATGCCCGTCTCGCCGCAAGCGCGCAAGTCACGCCCGGAGCTGCCCAGCCACTGGCAGGCCCGACTGATCGAGCTCAGCGTGGGCGGACGGATCCGGCGCTTCATCACCTCGCTGCAGGACGCTCGAAGCAACCCGGCGCGGCAACTCGCCGAGCTGTACAGCCAGCGCTGGGAGATCGAGCTGGGGTTCAGGGAGATCAAGCAGTCCTTGCAGGCGGGCCAGGCGGTGCTGCGCAGCAAGCAGCCCGAGCTGGTGCGACAGGAGCTTTGGGGCGTGCTGATCGCCTACACACTGCTGCGGCGCTGGATGGGCGAGATGGCCGCGCACGTCAATGTCGAACCCCAGCGCATCAGCTTTCACACGGCCAGCTATGCCATCGTGAGCCTGCTCTCGCTGCCCAGCCTGGACAGCGCCGGCACCTTGCCCAAGCAGCTGGCCGCTTTACTGGAGCAGTCACGCCACTTCGTGCTGCCGCCTCGCCGCGTCGGTAGAAGCTTCCCCAGAGTCGTCAAGAACCGAGCACACAAATTTCCGACGAAAAAAATGCCAGACAGCGGTTAACTGACTGGCATTG
>NZ_JAPFHA010000069.1 GCF_026586805.1 Niveibacterium sp. 24ML
CGCACCGGTGGTCTTGATGGTCGACGCTGCGCTGAAAGTGCCACTGCTGGCGGTGAGCGCGCTCAGGGCCGCCGAGTCGCCGACTGCGCCGCTGAAGCTGGTGGCGCCCGTGTTCGTAGTGGTGAGCGCGGCGCCACCATTGACCGTGTCGCTGAAGCTGATCGCGCCGGTGCCGGTGCTGATCGTGGTCGCGCCGGCGAGCGTGGTGGCGCCGGTGACGCTAAAGGCGTCGTCGGTGGTGGTGTAGGCGCCCGAGAGGGTCGTTGGCCCGGTAAACCCAATGGCGCCGCCGGCGTCGATGCCGTGAGTGGTGATGCTGCTGCCACTGACGGTGGTCGCACCGGTGGTCTTGATGGTCGACGCTGCACTGAACGTGCCACTGTTGGCGGTGAGCGCGCTCAGGGCCACCGAGTCGCCGACTGCGCTGCTGAAGCTGGTGGCGCCGGTGTTCGTGGTGGAGAGCGCGGCGCCGCCATCGACGGTGTTGCCGAAACTGATTGCTCCGGTGCCGGTGCTGATCGTGGTCGCGCCGCCGAGTGTGGTGGCGCCGGTGACGCTAAAGGCGTTGTCCGTGGTGGTGTAGGTGCCCGCCAGCGTGGCCGGCCCGGTGAGCGCAATGGCGCCGCCTGCGTCGATACCGTGAGCGTTGATGCTGTTTCCTGCCACGCTAACCGCGCCATTGGTCTTGATGAGCGCGGCTGCGCTGAAAGTGCCACTGTTGGCGGTGAGCGCGCTCAGGGCCGCCGAGTCGCCGACTGCGCCGCTGAAGCTGGTGGCGCCGGTGTTCGTGGTGGTGAGCGCGGCGCCGCCATCGACGGTGTTGCCGAAACTGATTGCGCCGGTGCCGGTGCTGATCGTGGCCGCGCCGCTGAGTGTGGTGGCGCCGGTGACGCTAAAGGCGTCGTTCGTGGTGGCGTAGGCGCCCGATAAGGTCGTCGGCCCGGTGAGCGCAATGGCGCCGCCGGCGTCGATACCGTGAGTGTTGATGCTGGTTCCAGCCACGCTGACCGCGCCATTGGTCTTGATGGTCGAGGCTGCGCTGAAGGCGCCACTATTGACGTTGAG
>NZ_JAPFHA010000006.1 GCF_026586805.1 Niveibacterium sp. 24ML
TAGCGGCGGTGGCGAGGACTGTTTGAGGCCCGCAGGGCCGAGTTCCGCAGCCACCCGATGCTTCGAGCAGCGCAGGGGACCCCTTGCGCTGCAAGGGGCGTTGAAGCGGGGCGACTTTCTTTGGGTACTTTCTTTGTTCGCACAAAGAAAGGAACCCGCCCGCCGGGGCGGGACCCGGCTTGAGTGGGAAGGCCGGCGCAAACCGGCAGCGCAGTTCGCAAGCCCGGTAGCGCGTCCTGTCATTGCGACACGCCATCTCGTAGGCCGCCGCATCGAATTCCCCGTCACCCAACCGCCCGCTGCGCCCGCGCGGGCCGAGGGGAGCCCCGTGCGCTATCGCCCTTCGCCTGCAACGGGGCGCCGTACGCCCCCGCATTTCCCTAGCGCTTCTTAGCCTGCCGCCTCGCGCGGCAGGCCGGCCTTTTCCAGCGCTGCCAGCAGCCGCGCCTGCCAATCGCGGCGATAGAGGCTCACCGCGAGATAGCGCGCCGGTGCGCGAGCGAAAGCCGGGTTGATCGCGAGCGTGCTGTTCAGGCTACGGCGCGCTGCAGCCAGTTCGCCGCACTCGGCGAGGCTGACGGTCAGCACCAGGCCACCCCAGAAGTTGCTTGCCAGCAGGTCTTGCGACACGGCCGCCAAGGCGCCTGCGTAGTCGCCACGGAACCAGGCGAGCAAGGCGAGGCCAACGCCGATCACGGGTGACGCGTCGCTCGGCGATTTGGCGCATTCGGCGAGCAGGGCCTCGGCACGTTCGGCTTCGCCAAGCATGATCAGCTTAACCGCGGCAATCGCCCGCGCGGAGTGCCCGGTCTGGTTCAGGCGCACGCTGCGCTCGATCGCCTGCAGTGCGCGGTCGTTCTGCCCGAGCGCAATGCAGGCATTCGTCAGCGCCGCCAGCGCGTGCTGGCTTTCCGGTTCCAGACGCACCGCCTCGCTGGCGTGTTCCAGCGCCCGCTGCATCGCATCGCGATCCGCTTCGCCGAGCAGGAAGGCGTCGTGCAGGGCTTTGGACAGCGCCGCCCGCGCCGCCGCGAAATCCGGTTGGGCAGCGACCAGCGCCTCAAGCGATTCCCGTGCTTCGCGCTGCCAGGCGGAATCGTTCAGACGCCGCATGTGCTCGGTGTTGAAGCGCGCGACGATCGCCTCGGGCGACGGTGCTTCCGCGCCGTCTGCCGACCCGCCGAGCGAACGGAACATTTCGCCGACATTCGGATCGGCGATGCGGTTGACGATGCGCCGCGCCAGTTCGTCTTCGAGTGCAAACAGATCGATGGCGGCCTCGGTGTAGGTGTCGGCCCACACCTGCAGCCCCCGCAGGCGATCTTCAAGCTGCACGGCGACGCGAAGTCGCTGGCTGTCGCCGCGTACGCTCGCTGTCAGCAAGAAGCGGGCGCTGGCCGCATCTTCGAGATCGGGCGAGAGCACGTACACATCGTCGAGGCGATTCAACAGTGCCGCCAGCTGGTGCGCGAGGCCGCCCGCGAAGTCGTCCGCCCCACTGCCCGACTGCTGGCCGGTACAGCGGATCACCACCGACGCGCGCCCAAGCAGGGGCTGACCATCTTGCGCAGGCACGGTGTCTTCGCTGACAGGCGTTTCGATTGCGCCGCAGAACTGGGGCTGGTAGTTGCCCTTGGCAAGCTCGACCCGCAGCGCATCCTTGCGGCCGGCGGTGAGGTAGTAGTGCTCCAGCGCGCGCCGCAGCTTGCCCATCTCGATCCGCACAATCGGATCGACCAACGGATCGAAGTCGACGCCGCGGCCGAGGAACTCGCAGGCGATGTAGAAGCCCTTCAGGCGCTCACCGCGCCCGGCGAGCGTTTCATTCGTGAGGAACTCAAGCAGGCGGCGGCTGCGTTGTGACGCAACAAAACCCTCGCTGGCAGTAATGGCTGCGACCTGCTGGCGGATCTGCTCGGGCGTGAAATCCATGCGGTCCCCTCGGTGGATCGGGCGAATTCTGCGGCCGATGATGCCCGAACGCCGCGGCGGATCCAGCCGGCTACATCAACAGATCGGGGGGAGGTTTACCGTAAATCACTCTGGCGGCTGCGCCGCGCTGACCAGAATGCACCGCATGCCACCGACTGAAAGACATGCGATGAACGACACCCTTCCCCGCCCCACGCAACTGCTGGTGTTCGCCGGCACCCCTCAACGCCTCGGCGTCAGTGCCGATCAGCTTTCCCTGCTGTACCAGGACAGCGCCGCCTTCCGCACCCTGTGGGATGACTATGTGCTGGCCCAGCTGGGCCTCAAATACTGGACCAGCGACAACAGCGCCAAGGCCGAATCGCGCCGCTTCGAATACCTGCAGACGCTCAGCGAACTCGAATCGGAGATCCACGCGTACCTGCGCGACGAATGGGACATCGCACGCAACAGGTGTTCGGCGCAGCCCGCCGAGATGCCGGCGCAAATCCTCGAAACGCTGCGCACCGAGCATGGGATCACAGGGCCGGCCGTGTATTTCGCGCCACTGCTGCCGCTGGTCGAGATCGCGTGGATGGAGCGCCGCCCCAGCGATCGCGTGATCGAATTCCTTTTCACCAGCGGCGAATACCTCTGCAGGCGCCTGAGCGATCTTGCCAGCGGGCTTGAGGTGCTGCCGACACGCTATCTGCTGGCCTTCACCGGCCGCTTCATGTGCGTAGGCAAACGACCACCGGAACTTGAGCGCCTCGCCAGCCTCGGCCGCGCCTACCTCAAAGGTCACAGCAACCCGCGCTTGGTGCACGGCCGCGAGCGGCTGCTGTGGCGCTGCGCCTACCAGATTGCGCACAGCAATGCGGACCACCGCCCCAACTGGGCGCAGTGGTACCGATTGCTCGACCTGCTCCCCCGCCAAACCAACGGGCACGAATCCGAAGCCCTAGCACGCACCCCGCTTCCTGCACTGCTGGCCGAACTTGAACGCGCCAGCGTCAACGGATGAGCAACGCACAACCCCCTCGATAAGGAAGGACCCCGTCATGCATACCAAAGCCAAGCTCTCGATCATCACCCTGCTGCTGATCTCGACCGCCGCCAGCGCGCAAGCTGCCAGCAGCCAGCCGCCCGCCAAGGGCAGCACCTATCGCGACACCGCCCACATCACCGAGATCCGCATCCTGACCCAGCGGGTCAATCAGCCCCAGCAGATCTGCAACCAGGTGCCGGGCGCGCCCGCGCAGGCCAAAGCGCAGCCCAAGCACCCGTATGGCGGTGCGGTAATCGGCGGTGTCGCTGGCGGCCTGATCGGGCATACGGCGGGTGAGGGCTCGGGCAAGGACGCGGCCACTGCAGGTGGCGCGGTGATCGGCGCGATGGTCGGCGAACACATGCAGAAGCAGGCCGCCGCAGCGCAGGCGCAAGCCCAGGCGCCGACCATGGTGACGCAGTGCTACTACGTCGATAGCTGGGTCGAGCGCCAGAGCGGCGCGATCGTCACCTACACATGGCACGGCCGCACGATGACCGAAACCCTGCCCTATGTGCCGACCTTCCACGCCGGCGACGACGTGCAGCTGAGCGTGACGACCGCGCTCGGCGGCCATGCGTGATGCCGGCGCACTTACCGTAAATCACTGCCGCGTCGTCAGGGGGCTTCGCAGAATGCAGTCCATCAAGTCCGCCGCGGCAGGCGTCGCGGCGCCCCCCAAGGCTCCTGACTTCCAGAAAGGAAATCATCATGAAACGGCAAACCCTCAAGGCAATCCTCTCCGTCATCGCCATGGCCGTCATGGCACACGAAGCGATGGCCGCCACGACGCCCCCCGCGCAAGGCCTCAGCCACTACAGCCGCGTGCAGCTCGACACGGTCGACATCACGGTGCCCGGAAACGGCCGCTGGGACGGCGTCAGCGAAGCGCAGCGCCAGCAGGCCGTGGCGCTGACCCGCGAGAGCTTCGGCCGCGCCACTTCCGGCAACACCATACCGCCCGCGTCGTCGGCAAACGGCACCCTGCACCTGAGCCTGACGGTGGAAGACGTCAGACCCGCCAACACCACCCGCTCGGTGATCAACCACCTTATGCCGATCGGCCTTGCCGCCAACCTGAGCAAGAGCGTCGCGGGCACCGGCGCCTCCCCCAGCATGGGCTCGGTCACGATCGTCGGCGAACTGCGCGACGCACGCAGCGGCGCCCTGGTCGCCTCGTTCCGCTCGCAGGCCAGCCCTGACCCGATGGACCTCGATGCCGTCCTCAGCCAGGACGCCGCGATGAAGGCCGCGATCAAACGCAGTGCCGCGGATTTCAGCAAGGCACTGCGCAAGGCCCGCGAGGGTGAAAACCCCAGCACCGCCGACTGCCGCTTGATGGTGTCGCCCTCCGCTGCCGGCTGAGCCCCGCCGGCCCGTGAAACCCGCTGCGCTTGCGCTGGCACAAACCAGCGCCAGGCAAGCCACGTCAGGCTACACGGCGGTGTGTCACGGCAGCTGAACCTAGTACAAATCACTCAGGGTCTCTCATGAAAGCCACCAACGCATTCCTCTCGGCACTGCTTGCCGCTCCTGTCATCGCCGCCGGGCTCGGCGGCTGCAAGGCGCAGGAAGCCCCCAAGACCGGCACTCCCGAAGTCGTGGTCGAAACAGTCGTCCGACGCAACGTCGCCATCGAAGCCACCTACCCGGCCCAGACGATGGGCTCGCGCGAAGTCGAGGTCCGCCCGCGGCTGACCGGCGTCCTGCTCAAGCGCAGCTATCGCGAGGGCCACACCGTTACCGAAGGGCAGCAGCTCTACCAGATCGACCCGGCGGAATTCAAGACCGCGCTGGACCAGGCCGAATCGCAGTACGCCCAGCAGAAGGCGGTGCTCGACAAGGCAAAACGTGATCTGGCGCGGGTCGAGCCGCTGCTCAAGGAAAAAGCCGTCGCGCAAAAGGACGTGGATGACGCGCGCTCGGCGATGGAGCAAGCGGAGGCAGCCCTGCTCACCGCGCAGGCCAACGTCACCAAAGCGCGCCTGAACCTCGACTACACCCGCGTCGCGTCGCCGGTGTCGGGTATCGCGAGTCTGTCGCTGATGTCCGAAGGTTCGCTGGTGAATGGGCCGAACTCGCTGCTGACCAAGGTCGTGCAGATCGACCCGATGTACGTGATGTTCAGCCTGCCCGAGCGCGAAAAGCTCTACTTCGAGCGCAAGCGCGCGGCCGGCCTGCTCGACCTGCCGCAACGCGCACCGCTCGAAGTGCAGCTGACGCTGGCCGACGGCACGGTGTATCCGGTGGCCGGGCGCCTGAACTTCTCCGACACGCTGATCTCGACCTCGACCGGCACGCTGCAGTTGCGCGCCGAGTTGCCGAACGCCAAGGCGCAGTTGCTGCCGGGCCAGTTCGTGAAGGTCACGCTCAAGGGCATCGAGGCGAAGAACGCGATCGTGATCCCGCAGAAGGCGGTTGGCTCATCGGCGCACGGCCAGTTCGTTTACGTCATCGATGCAAACGGCGTGGCGCACAGCCGCCCGGTCGAAACCGCCGGCACGCAGGGCGATCGCTTCTTCATCAGCAAGGGGCTGGAGGCCGGCGACAAGGTCGTCGTCGAAGGGCTCGCCAAGGTGCGCGCCGACAAACCGGTGAAGCTCGTGTCGGCGGCCACGCCGGCGCCCGTGGCTCAGTGAGGTTGCCGCAATGATTTCTCGAACCTTCATCGACCGGCCGATCCTCGCATCGGTGCTGTCGATCATCATCATGCTGGCTGGCGCGGCGGCGATCTTCAATCTGCCGATCGCCCAGTTCCCGGACATCACGCCGCCGGTTGTCTCGGTCACCGCGCAGTACAACGGCGCCAATGCCGACACCTTGCAGAAGACCGTCGCCGCGCCGATCGAAGACAAGGTCAACGGCGTGGAAAACATGATCTACATGGAATCCACCAGTGCCGCCAACGGCACGATGACCCTGAACGTCTACTTCGACATCGGCACCGACCCCGACCAGGCGACGACCAACGTCAACAACCGGGTGCAGACAGCCCTGCCGGTGCTGCCGGATACCGTGAAGCAGAACGGCGTGATCGTGCAGAAGAAATCCACGAGCATGCTGCAGATCGTCACCCTGTCGTCGCCCGAGGGCAAATACGACACGGTGTTCCTCTCCAACTATGCGTACCTGAACGTGGTCAGCGCGCTCAAACGACTGCCCGGCGTGGGCGACGCTGCCATTCTTGGCGCGCAGGACTACGCCATGCGCGTGTGGCTCAAGCCGGACCGCCTCGCCGAGCTGAAGATGACCACCACCGACGTGGTGCAGGCGATCAAGGAGCAGAACGCGCAATTCGCGGTTGGCAAGATCGGCGACACGCCCAACGATGGCAGCCCGCAGTTCACCTACACGATGAGCACGCAGGGCCGCATGGTCGACCCCGACCAGTTCGAGAACATCATCCTGCGCGCGAATCCGGACGGCTCCAGCATCCGCATCCGCGACGTGGCCCGTGTCGAACTCGGCGCGCGCGACTACTCCTTCGCCGGCACGCTCAACGGCAAGCCGGGGGTGATGGTGGCGACCTACCTGCAGCCCGGCGCCAACGCACTCGACGTGGCGACCAGCGTCAAGACGACGATGGAAGCGCTGGCGAAGAACTTCCCCGAGGGCGTCTCGTACAGCGTGCCCTACGACACCACGCCTTTCGTGAAGGTATCGATCCACGAAGTGGTGAAGACCCTGCTCGAAGCCATCGTGCTGGTGTTCCTCGTCGTCTTCCTGTTCCTGCAGAGCTTCCGCGCCACGCTGATCCCGTGTATCGCAGTGCCGGTGTCGCTCGTGGGCACCTTCGCCGGCATGTACCTGCTCGGCTTCTCGATCAACACGCTGACGCTGTTCGGCCTGGTGCTGGCGATCGGCATCGTAGTGGACGACGCCATCGTGGTGCTGGAGAACGTCGAACGGATCATGCGCGACGAACACCTGCCCCCGCGTGAGGCAACGCTGCGCGCAATGCAGGAAGTCACCGGCCCGGTGGTTGCCATCGTGCTGGTGCTGTGTGCGGTGTTCGTGCCGGTGGGCTTCCTCGGCGGCCTCACCGGTCAGCTCTACAAACAGTTCGCGATCACGATCGCCGTGTCGGTGACGATTTCCGGTTTCGTCGCGCTGACCCTCACCCCCGCGCTGTGCGCCCTGCTGCTCAAACCCGGCCACAAAGAGGCGCCAGCATTCTTCCGCTGGTTCAACCGCGTTTTCGAAAAGGCCACCGAACGCTTCGGCACTGCCGTGGCGGCCATCATCCGCCGCTGGGCGCTGGCGCTGCTGTGCGCGGGCGGCGTGGTGCTGATGCTCGGCGGCCTCGTCAAGGCGGTGCCCACCGCGCTGATCCCGCCGGAAGACCAGGGCTACTACTTCGGCAGCGTGCAACTGCCGGATGCGTCGTCGCTGGCCCGCACCAAGGCGGTGGCGGCAGAAGCCGGCGAGGTCGCCAAGAAGTTCGAAGGCAATCAGGATGTGCTGGTGCTCGGCGGCTACGACATGCTCACCGGCAACCTGAAGACCTCGGCAGCGACCATCTTTTCGGTGATGAAGCCGTGGGAGGAACGCGGCATCGCGCTCAACATCCGCGCCGCGATCTACGACTTCATGGGCGGCAACGCACACAACCGCGAGGCCATGATCTTCGCCTTCAACCCACCGCCGATCCCCGGCCTGGGCACTACCGGCGGCGCCGAGTTCTACATCCAGAACCGTGGCGACGGTGACATCCAGCAGCTCGCCAAGATCACGCAGGACTTCATCACCAAGGCCGGCCAGCAGCCGGAACTCACCGGCGTGACGACGCTGATGCGCGCCAACGTTCCGCAGATCTACGTGGATGTGAATCGCGACCGCGCCAAGGCGCTGGGCGTGCCGATCAACAGCATCTTCGATGCGCTGCAGGCCACCTTCGGCAGCCTCTATGTGAACGACTTCAACAAGTTCGGCCAGACCTACCGCGTGCTGCTGCAGTCCGAAGCCGATGCCCGCATGCGGCCGGAAGACGTGGGCAAGGTGTATGTGCGTTCGAGCGGTGGCCAGATGATCCCGCTGGGTTCGGTGGCCGAGGTACGCCGCATCAGCGGCCCCGAAATCATCAACCGCTTCAACGGTTTCATGGGCGCGAAGATCATGGCCAACCCGGCGACGGGTCACAGCTCGGGCGAGGCGATCGCCGCAATCGAGCGCGTGGCGAAAGACGTGCTGCCCGATGGCTATGCACTCGCCTGGACCGGCACCGCGTTCCAGGAGAAACGCGCCGGCAGCGCCTCGACGCTGGCCTTCGCGTTCGGCCTGATCGTGGTCTTCCTGATCCTCGCCGCGCAGTACGAAAGCTGGAAGCTGCCGCTGGTGGTGGTGACCGCGGTGCCCTTCGCCATCTTCGGCGCCTTCGCCGCAGTGTGGCTGCGCGGCTTGAACTGCGACATCTACTTCCAGATCGGCCTCGTCACGCTGATCGGGCTGGCGGCGAAGAACGCGATCCTGATCGTCGAGTTCGCGCACCAGCTCCACCAGCAGGGCCGCAGCGCACGCGATGCCGCGCTGGAAGCCGCACGCCTGCGCTTCCGCCCGATCGTGATGACCTCGATGGCCTTCATCCTCGGCGTGGTACCGCTGGCGATCAGCTTCGGCGCCGGCGCCAACAGCCAGCACTCGATCGGCACCGGCGTCATCGGCGGCATGCTCGCCGCCACCTTCCTCGCCGTGCTGTTTGTTCCGATGTTCTATTCCCTGGTGTCCGGCAAGGGCGAGGCCAAACAAGCCGCCGCCGCGACGGAGGAGCGTGACCATGCCTAAGACCCCATTCGCCATCCTGCCCCTGGTGCTGATGCTCTCGGCCTGCAACATGGCCCCGGTGTATGTACGGCCCGATGTGGAAGCGCCGCCGCAGTGGGGCCAGGCGGAACCGGCCAGCGCCCGCAGCGAGGCAGCCGTCGCCAGCGAATGGTGGAAGCTCTTCGGCGACGAGGTGCTGAACCAGCTGATCGACACCGCGCTCGCGGAGAACAAGGACATGAAGGTCGCCTACGCCCGCATCGAACAGGCGCGCGCCCAGCTCGGCATCACCGATACGCAGCGCTACCCGCAGATCAGCGGCAACGCCAGCGACCAGCACAGCATGCGCAGCACCGAAGCGGCGCCCAGACTGCCGGGAGATCGCCACAGCGAAGACGCCAAGGCGATGCTGGGTGTGTCCTACGAACTGGATCTGTGGGGCCGCCTGCGCAATGCCAGCGATGCGGCGCGCGAAAAACTGCTGTCCAGCGAATACAGCCAGCAAGCGCTGCGCATCTCGCTCGAATCGCAGGTCGCGACCGCGTACTTCAAGCTGCTCGCGCTCGATCGCCAGCTCGAAATCGCGCGCATCAACCTCGCCACGCAGGAAGAGACGCTGCACATGACGCAGCGGCGCTTCGAAGGCGGTGTCGCGTCGGGCTACGACTATGCGCAAGCGCGCGCCCAGACGCAGCAGACGCGCACCACGATCCCCGATCTGGAACGCCAGATCACGCTGCAACAGAACGCGCTGAGCATCCTGCTCGGGCGCAACCCGGGGCCAATCACGCGTGGCCGCAGCATCGACACCCTGAGCGGCGATTTCGAAGTGCCGGCCGGTCTGCCCTCGCAACTGCTCGAACGCCGCCCGGACATCCTCTCTGCCGAAGCGCAGCTGCGCGCCGCCAACGCCAACATCGGCGCCGCACGCGCCGCATTCTTCCCGAAAATCTCGCTCACCGGCGCCGCCGGCTACGAGAGCAGCGCACTGCACACGCTGGGCGATCCGGGTAGCGCGGTATGGAGCCTGGCGGCGGGCCTCGCCCAGCCGATCTTCACCGGCGGCCAGCTGAAGAACCAGCTACGGCAAGCCGAGGCGAGCGAACGCGAGATGGTGGCGAACTACCAGAAGACCGTTCAGACGGCCTTCCGCGAAACCGAAGACGGGCTCGTCAATCTGCGCAAGACGCGCGAGCAGATCGACGGCAAACGCCAGCGCGCCGCCGCCCTGGCAGAAGCCCAGCACATCTCATTCCTGCGCTATCAGGAAGGCCTCACCAGCTTCATGGACGTGCTCGACGCCGAGCGCAACCAGCTGCAAGCCGAGCTGGACGTGGTCAACCTGCAGAACCAGCAGCTCGCCTACACCGTGAGCCTTTTCGCGGCGCTCGGCGGGGGGTGGGCACAACAGCCTTAGGGCTGCGAGCAGGTGAGCAGGTCGCTCAAGGCCATTCGCCGGCAAGACTCAGCCCGCGGAAAGAATGTTCGCTCTCACCTTGGGCAGTCACACCACGGCGCTGGGAGCGTTAGGGAACGTCGGTTCAACACCCGTTTCAAGAAAGCTGAGTGCTTGCCGCGTGCAATCCCTGAGCCCTGCCCTTGAAGACGCGGTTGAAAGGGTTCAATGAGCCGTGCGCCCAATCCGTGACCCTCCTGCAGGTGGCGGAGCTTGCACACCGAGGTTTCGTCCGGCGCTGTTTCATGGGCCAGGATCCGGTTTGAACGAGGCGGCTCTGACCGGCTGACGAGAAGAGTCGTTCACGACTTGCTCAGTGATTGCCTAAGCCAAGCTCTTGATCTCCGCGTCGGCTTATCAGCAGCGCCGCCATGCCGCCAGAGCGGGCAATGACCTTGGGCACGGCGGGGATGCGATAATCGCCGCCCGCAAACCGGGTCGCCGGAAACGGATTTTCTGGAGAATGATTCGTGAGTGCCTGGAGCTGTCCCCACGATATCGACAACATCTGCCAGCGCGTACAAGGTGCGAGCTGCGAGCCGGGCATGCGCGGCTGCGTGCTGGCCGGGCGGGTGCGCTTTGCGAACGAGCAGATGAACCTGCCGCGCAAGCCGGTTCGCGCCGAAGCCGTGTCAACACCGGACGAGCAAACCGCAAAACCGGCGCGGCGGCGACTGCCCTTCTAGGCCGGCCTGCGCACCGCCCCGCACACCCGCCGCAACAGCCGTGCAAGGCGGGGCTCGCCGATCACTATTCGTCGATCGGCCGATCGACCCGCTCCGCCGATTCCCACAGCGACCAGGCGAAGGAAATGCCGGCAGTGAGGTTGTTGCGCTGGCGCACCAGGGGGCTGTCTTCAAACGCCGAGTCGGCCACCGTGCTGCCGCTCACGAAACTGCCGAACCACGCCCGGCCCATGCGGCGCGACAAGGTCAGCGTGAGCTGCGCACCACCGTAGCCAGACTTGGCCGCATAGGCGGGGCGATCCGGCGTCGCAAATTCGGAAGCGACGTCGTACACATAGGCATGGGCGGCGCGGTCGCCGAAGTACGGCCCGCCGGACACGGCAAAGCGCCAGCCCGGATCGGGCTGGTCGAACAGGTCGAAGGACAGCGTGGGGGTGGTCGACCAGCCGGCGTCTTGCGACGTGCCGATCGCAAGCACCTTGCGGATCGGCAGCCGCGCCATCAGGCGATAGCCGTCCTCCCAACTGCCGGCGATGCGCCACACCAGTTGCGGACCGATCTCGATGGTCGGCTTCAGGTCCGGCATGCCGGCGCGCGCTTCGTTGCTGTTGCTGCGCACCGGCACGCCGGCCGACAGGCTGATGTCCAGCTCCAGCCGGTCGGAATCGAACAGCTTGCCGCGCAGGCCGTCGCGATCGGCGCGAAGGCGGTCGCCGCGGTAGACCACAAAGGGCACCGGCAGCAGGTAGGCGTGCTGTTCATCCGAGCCACGGTAATCGGGCAGCGTCATCGCCCCGGCGCCAAGGCCAAGCTCCCACTTGGGCAGGTCGGCGGCGTGCGCAGGCAGGGCAAAAAGTACGGCGAGCGACGCCCGCAGGGGGAACGATTTCATGCGCGGCGGCTCCGCAAAGGGCGTGATTCTAGGGCCAGTTCGCCGCACCGCGCCGCTCAATCGAGCGCCAGCGCTGCCTCGTCGTGACCGAGCAGTTGCGCGAGGCCCGCGACCACCAACTCGTGATCCGCCCGCTGCGGCAGGCCCGATACCGTAACGGTGCCGATCATTCCGGCGGCCGCAACGCGGATCGGGAAACAGCCGCCGTGCCAGGCATAGTCACGCAGCGGCAGGCCCATCTTTTCATCCAGCCCTTTGCCGTCGCGCCGGCATTCCAGCGATACGGCGTAGGAACTGCGCTGCATCAGCGTGACCACGTTGTGCTTGCGCCGCGCCCAGTCGGCATTGGCCGGCGTGGTGCCAGGCATGGCGTGCAGGAAGACGATGTCCTCGCCACGGCGGATGACGATTGTCACCGCCTGGCCGGCCGCCTTCGCCCGCGCCCTCAGCGCCTCACCCAGGCGCCATGCAATGTCTTCGTCAAAAGCCGTGAAGAGGAGCGCCGCTTCCTGCCGCGCGATCTTTTCCAGTTCGTGTTCGAAATCCATGGTTCACCTCAGCCCAGACCATCGAGGGTCGCCACGCGGCCTTCGCGGTAGCTGGCAAGCCCCAGGTCGATGAGTTGCATGACTCTGAGCGCATCGCTCGCCGGCACCGGGTTCGGCGCACCCAGCAGGATTGCGTCGCGCACCGCGGCGTAGTAACGGCTGTAGTCGCCCCGCTCGCCGGCATGTTCGCGCTGCGTCAGCGCATCGGCCTCGCTCAAGGTGAGCGTGCCGGGGCGCGGGTCGACGCCCCAGTCGGCGCTGCCCGGCCGCCCACCCAGCTTCAGCGCGTCTTCCTGCGGATCCAGCCCGTACTTGGTGAAGCTGCCCCGCGTGCCATGCAGCGCAAAGCGCGGCCCGAGCGCCGGCACCAGCGCGCTGCCATGCAGGATCACGCGCAGCGCGTCGTAGCGCAGCACAGCGTGGAACCAGTCGTCGGCCGCGGCGCCGTCGCGTTGCTGCGCCAGATCCAGCGAAATGGTTTGCGGCGTACCGAACAACTGCAGCGTCTGATCCAGCAAATGCGAACCGAGGTCGTACCACAGCCCGCTGCCCGGCGCGCCCGATTCGCGCCAGCGCGTGCGCACCTGCGGCCGGTAACGATCGAAATGCGATTCGAAGTGGGTGAGCCTGCCCAGCGCGCCCGCAGCGAGGATCTGCTTCACCGTCAGGAAATCGGCATCCCAGCGGCGATTGTGGAACACCGAGAGCAAGCGCCCGGCAGTCTCCGCGCGCAGGATCAGATCGCGCGCTTGAGCGGCATCGAGCGTGAAGGGCTTATCCACCACCACATGCTTGCCCGCCGCCAGGGCTTTGAGTGCAAGCGGATAGTGCGTTTCGTTGGGCGTCGGGATCACGACGAGGTCGATGTCCGGCCGCGCGAACAAGGCGTCGGGCGAATCGCAAACCTCAACCGCTGGCCAAGCCGCGCGCACCTTGGCTGGATCGCTGCTTGACATCGCAAGCAGCGCCAGCCCCGGCACCGACGCAATCAAGGGGGCATGAAAGGTCGCCGTGGCGAAACCATAGCCGACGACGCCAACGCGCAAGGTGGAACGCATCCGAATACTCCTTCAAGACCGGGTAGCCGCCGCAGTATGAGCGTGGGGCCGGCGCGGCACCAGCCAGGCGCGGCAGCGGCCCAACGAATGACCTTCCGCCGGGGCCGGCAGAAGCTTGTTTCAACGCAATAAACTGACACACGCCCCTAACTTTGATCGTCCATCGAATTTAGAATTGCGCTCGCGGTTTACCCTGATTTTTTGCAGCGCACCATCCCGCCCTCCCTCAGGGGTGCGCCGCGAGAAAGCCCCCCATGAACACCCCGATGTACCTCCCCTGGCTGGCCCGCAAAGCCGGCATCAGCGACGAACGCGCGCAGGAACTCTGGCGCGAAGCCCTCTGCCATGCCACCGATACCAGCGGCTGGGTTGGCGGCCCCGAATACTGGGCAGCCGCAAATGCGCGCCTGCTCGAACTGACCGACATCGAACGCCGGCAGATGTCGCCACGCTTGGTGCGCATGGCACGGCACCAGAAGCGCCTGCTGCAACTGCCACTGCAAGCCATCGAAGACCTGCTCGGCGCCTGGCGCGCCGGCAACAACCGCCGCGCCGCCTGAGGCTGCGCCGCGTTGGCGGCGCAATCAGCCGGCCGCCGCCGCGGGCAGCAGACGCCCCTGAGGCGGGGCGGTTTCTCCTTTGCTGCCGCCTCACCGGCACGCCTTCGCGGCGATCGCGCAGCCGTCACATTCCGCGCTGCAGCGCGCGGGCGGTAGAATGCGCGTTTTCGCCATTTCGTAGCGAGCACGCGCCCATGCAGGACAAATACACGCCGGCCGAGATCGAGTCCGCCGCCCAAGAACACTGGGACTCCACCCAGGCCTTCGAAGTCTCCCGGGACGATTCGCTCCCGAAGTACTACTGCCTCTCGATGTTCCCGTATCCGTCGGGCAAGCTGCACATGGGGCATGTGCGCAACTACACGATCGGCGACGTGCTGTCGCGCTCGCACAAGATGCGCGGCTACAACGTGCTGCAGCCGATGGGCTGGGATGCCTTCGGCCTGCCGGCCGAGAACGCGGCGATCAAGAATGGCGTGCCGCCGGCCAAGTGGACCCGCGAGAACATCGCCTATATGAAGAAGCAGCTCAAGTCGCTTGGTTTCGCGATCGACTGGAGCCGCGAGCTCGCGACCTGCGACGCCAGCTACTACAAGTGGAACCAGTGGCTCTTCCTGCGCATGCTCGAAAAGGGCATCGCCTACAAGAAGACCCAGGTCGTGAACTGGGACCCGGTCGACCAGACCGTGCTCGCCAACGAGCAGGTGATCGACGGCCGCGGCTGGCGCACCGGCGCGGTGGTCGAGAAGCGTGAGATCCCCGGCTACTACCTCGGCATCACGCAGTACGCGGAAGAACTGCTGGGCGACCTCGATGAGCTGACCGGCTGGCCGGAACGCGTGAAGCTGATGCAGGCCAACTGGATCGGCAAGAGCATCGGCGTGCGCTTCGCCTTCCCGCACGAGATTGCGGACGAAGCCGGCCTGATCGGCGACGGCAAGCTGTGGGTATTCACCACCCGCGCCGACACCATCATG
This sequence comes from Niveibacterium sp. 24ML, assembly GCF_026586805.1. Lineage (GTDB taxonomy): Bacteria > Pseudomonadota > Gammaproteobacteria > Burkholderiales > Rhodocyclaceae > Niveibacterium. Next base: position 14,897 of record NZ_JAPFHA010000006.1, read on the forward strand.
GGCGTCACCTTCTGCGCTGTGGCGGCCGAGCACCCGCTGGCGACGCACGCAGCCAAGAACAACCCCGAGCTCGCCGCCTTCATCGACAAGTGCAAGCACGGCTCGGTGATGGAAGCCGACATGGCGACGATGGAGAAGGAAGGCCTGCCGACCGGCCTCTTCGTCACCCATCCGCTGACCGGCAAGCAAGTCGAAGTCTGGGTCGGCAACTATGTGCTGATGAGCTACGGCGACGGCGCGGTGATGGGCGTGCCGGCGCACGACGAGCGCGATTTCGCGTTCGCGAAGAAATACGGCATTGAAATTAAACAAGTTATCGAACTGCCTACCGCGCATGACATCAAGCGTGAACATGCGGCGCTGCCGATGACGCCGGACACAGTCGCGAAACAAGCAGAACTGGTTGCACGTCTGTTTGAACTCGAGTTCAGTACCAAGACTTGGAAGCCCTGGTACGGCGACAAGGAGTGCGGCGTCTGCGTGAACTCCGGCGTGCTCGACGGCCTCGCCTACGAAGCGGCGGTGAACAAGGTCGCTGAGCTGCTCGCCGCGAAGGGCATTGGCGAGAAGAAGGTGCAGTGGCGCCTGCGCGACTGGGGCATCTCGCGCCAGCGCTACTGGGGCTGCCCGATTCCTATCATCCACTGCGATGACTGTGGCTCGGTGCCGGTACCCGACGATCAACTGCCGGTCGTGCTGCCGGAAGACTGCGTACCGGACGGCTCCGGCAACCCGCTCAACAAGCTCGAAAGCTTCCTCGCCTGCGCCTGCCCGAAGTGCGGCAAGCCGGCGCGCCGCGAAACCGACACGATGGACACCTTCGTCGATTCGTCCTGGTACTACGCGCGCTACGGCAGCAGCTTCAGCGACAGCGCAATGGTGGACGCCGAGACCAACTACTGGATGACGGTGGACCAGTACATCGGCGGCATCGAACACGCGATCCTGCACCTGCTCTACTCGCGCTTCTGGACCAAGGTGATGCGCGACTGCGGCCTGGTGAACTACCGCGAACCCTTCGCCCGCCTGCTCACGCAAGGCATGGTCCTGAAGACCGCGTTCTCGCACAAGCCCGAAGGCGGCGGCAAGAACTACTACTGGGAAGAGGAAGTCGAGATCGAGCGCGGCCCCCAAGGCCAGATCACCGGCGCCAAACTCAAGAAGGACGGCACACCGCTGGACTTCGAGATGACCACGATGTCGAAGTCGAAGAACAACGGCGTCGACCCGCAGGCGATGATCGAACAGTACGGGGCGGACACGGCGCGCTTCTTCGTCATGTTTGCCGCGCCGCCCGAGCAGACCCTGGAATGGTCGGATGCCGGCTTTGAGGGCTCCTACCGCTTCCTCAAGCGCGTATGGGCCTTTGGCCATGTCTTTGCGACAGAGCTCAAGGCCAAGCTGCCGGCCGCACGCGAACTGGCTGCGACCAAGTTGCCCGGCGAACTGGCCGCACTGCGCCGCGAGATCCACCTGCTGCTCAAGCAAGCCAACTACGACCTCGGCAAACAGCAGTTCAACACCGTGGCGTCGGCCACGATGAAGATGCTTAACGCCATCGAGAAGGCGCCACGTGACACCGCGCTCGCCGCAGAGGTGATCGAAGAAGCCTTCGGCATCCTGCTGCGCGTGCTCTCGCCGATCACCCCGCACATCGCGCACGCGCTGTGGCGTGAGCTGGGCTACGGCAAGGACATCCTTGACGCCGCCTGGCCCGAACCGCAGGAAGACGCGCTGGTGCAGGACGAGGTGGAGCTTGTACTGCAGCTGCTGGGCAAGACGCGCGGCAGCATCACGGTGCCGGCCTCCGCCGACAAGGCAGCGATCGAAGCGGCCGCTGTGGCGTCGGACATCGCGCAGAAGTTCATGGAAGGCAAGCCGGCGAAGAAGGTGATCGTCGTGCCAGGCCGTCTGGTGAACATCGTTTTCTAAGGTGAGCGTCAACGCCCTCATCCGCCGCGCAACACCGGGCGACGCAGCGGCGTTCGCCCGGATCTTCGCGCAGCCTGCCGCGCAGGCGAACACGCTGCAACTGCCTTACCCGTCTGCGGCGATGTGGACAGCGCGCCTCACCGAAAATGCGCCGGACCTGCATCAGTTGGTGGCCGAGGTTGATGGTCTGCTGGTCGCCTGTGCCAGCCTGCGCCGCAACAGTGAGCCGCGCCGCGCGCATGCCGGCGAGATCGGCATCGGCGTTGACGCGGCCTGGCAGGGCCGTGGCGTCGGGCGCAAGTTGCTGGCCGCGCTGATCGACCTGGCCGACAACTGGCTTGCGCTGCACCGGATCGAACTGCGCGTGTTTGCCGACAATGTGGCGGCGATCCGGCTCTACGAATCGATGGGCTTTGTGCACGAAGCGCTGCTGCGCGGCGACGGTCTGCGCAATGGCGAGTTCCCGGACACCGCCGTGATGGCCCGCCTCCACCCAAACCCGCCGCTGCAACGGCCGGAGATCCGCCCTTGACCCTCAGTCGCACAATTTTTGCGCTGGCCCTCAGCCTGCTGATCGGCGCCTGCGGTTTTCATCTGCGCGGCGCGCAGCCGCTGCCCTTTCAGTCCATCTACCTGAGCGTATCCGCCTACAGCGAGGCTGGCGCCCAGTTGCGCCGGCAGATCGCGGCGAACGGAACCACGCGCATCGTCGACAAACCCGAGGACGCCGAGGTCAAGCTGCTGATCGTGGGCGACGCCAAGGAAAAGGTGATTCTGAGCCTCGACACCAAGGGCCGGGTGCGCGAGTACGAGCTGCGCCAGAAAATCGTGTTCAAGGTGGTCGATCGCGGCGGCCGCGAGGTGATCCCGGCGACCGAACTCAACACCAAGCGCGAAATGACCTTCAACGACGCGCAAGTACTGGCGAAGGAACAGGAAGAAGCGCAGATCTACCGCGAGATGGAGAACGACCTCGTGCAACGCGTGCTGCGCCGCATGTCGGTGGCCCAGTGGCCGCTGCCGGATGCGCCAGCCACGCAATCCGCCCCGGCGCGCTGAGCGGCATGGCCATGCGCCCTGAGCAGCTGGCCAAGGAGCTCGAGCGCGGCCTTGCGCCGCTCTACGTCGTGCATGGCGACGAGCCATTGCTGGTGCTCGAAGCCACCGACGCGATCCGCGCCGCCGCACGGACCCGTGGCATTGACGAGCGCGAAGTGCTGGTGGTCACCCAAGGCTTCAAGTGGAACACGCTGGAGATGGCGGCCGGCAACCTCTCGCTGTTCGGCAGCGCGAAGCTGATCGACCTGCGCATCCCCACCGGCAAGCCGGGCCGTGAAGGGGGCGACGCGCTCGGCCGCTACGTCAAGAAGCTCGACCCGCAGGGCGTCATCACGCTGATCACGCTGCCGCAACTGGACTGGGCGGCGCGCAAGGCGGCCTGGTTCGTGGCGCTGACCGAGGCGGCGGTTGAAGTGGAATGCAACGCCCCGGCGCTGGCGCAACTGCCGGACTGGCTCGCCGGCCGCCTCGCGCGCCAGCAGCAGCGAGCGCCGCGTGAAGCGCTGGAATTCATCGCGCAGCATGTCGAAGGCAACCTGCTCGCCGCGCATCAGGAATTGCAGAAGCTCGGCCTGCTGTTCGAGCCGGGCGAACTGACGCTTGAGCAGGTGCAGGATTCAGTGCTCAACGTCGCGCGGTACGACACCGAAAAGCTGCGCCTCGCGCTACTGGAAGGTGACCCGGCACGCCTGACGCGCTTGATCGAAGGGCTGCAGGGCGAAGGCGCGGCACCACCGCTGGTGCTGTGGGCGATGGCAACCGAGATCCGCACCTTGAGCTTGCTGCGCGCCGGGCAGGACGCCGGACAGCCGCTGCCGGCGCTGTTCAAACGCGAGCGGGTATTCGATCGCGAGAAGCAGGCCCTGATCCAGCGCGCCCTGCCCCGTCTGCCGCTTGGCACACTGCGCGCCGCGCTGATGCACGCCGCACGGGTCGACCGGGTGATCAAGGGCGTCGGCGAGGGCGAACTGTGGAACGAGTTCCTGCAACTCGCGCTGCGACTCGCCAACATGCCCAAGCGCCGCCGCGCCTGAGCCCCCCATCCGCAGCAGGCAAAAAAATGGCGACCTTGTGGTCGCCGGGTATCTATTTTTTTGCCTCGCGGAAAAAGCCGCTCGGGTTCATTACGCGCAATCCGTTGTTTTCGGTTCTTGCGATTTCTCGCGCTCGCCTCTGAGCGACAGAAACAGCCCGGTTGCACCGTGCGTCATGGAAGGGGGAGGAACCATGCGCGCCCCGTGCGGGGGAGGGGAGACACGAGGTGTTTTGTGTGCAGCCCGGGCGTCTGTCGGGGTTAACCCTAAGTCAGCGCCCGAACAAATGCAAGCAAACGCCCATTCAAGATTTTTATGCCGCCGCGATTGCGCCCTATTCGCCACCCAAAAAGGAAAAGCGGCGACTCCGAAGAGCCGCCGCCATCCTTCAGTCTCCCCCGAGACTTCCTTACTTTTTGCGCATCGGCGGCAAGTCGGTACAGGTGCCCTCGAACACCTCCGCCGTCATGCCGATCGATTCGCCCAGCGTCGGGTGCGGGTGGATCGTCTTGCCGATATCCACCGCGTCGCAGCCCATTTCGATCGCCAGCGCGATCTCGCCGATCATGTCGCCCGCGTTGGGGCCGACGATGCAGCCGCCGACCACGCGATGGGTCTCCTCGTCGAAGATCATCTTGGTGAAGCCGTAGTCGCAGCCGTTCGCGATCGCACGGCCGGAGGCCGCCCACGGGAACTTGGCAATGCTGATCTTGCGGCCGGTGGCTTTGGCCTCGATTTCGGTCACACCGACCCAGGCCACTTCCGGCTCGGTGTAAGCCACCGACGGAATGATCGTCGCGTCGAAGTAGGACTTCTGACCCGCCGCGACTTCCGCCGCAACGTGGGCTTCATGCACGCCTTTGTGCGCCAGCATCGGCTGGCCGACGATGTCGCCAATGCCGAAGATGTGCGGCACATTGGTGCGCTGCTGCTTGTCGACCGGGATGAAGCCGCGGTCGGTGACATGCACGCCCGCCTTTTCCGCGCCGATCTTCTTGCCGTTCGGGCTGCGGCCCACGGCGGAGAGGATCAGGTCGTACTTCTGGTCGTCGGCCGGCGCGTCTTCGCCTTCAAACTTGACGAGGATGCCGTCCGGGCGACAGGTCACGCCCACCGTGCGGGTCTTGAGCATCACCTTATCGAAGCGGTGCAGGTTCTGCTTCTCCCACACCTTGACCGCATCACGGTCGGCACCGGTCATCAGGCCGTCGAGCGCTTCGACGACGTCGATCTTCGCGCCCAGCGCGGAGTACACCGTCGCCATTTCGAGGCCGATGATGCCGCCGCCAATGACCAGCATGCGCTTGGGCACCTGACGCAGTTCGAGCGCGCCGGTGGAATCCACGATGCGCGGGTCCTCCGGCAGGAAGGGCAGCTTCACCGCTTGCGAACCAGCGGCGATGATCGCCTTCTGGAAGCGCACGATCTTCTTCTCGCCACTGGTTTCCGAGCCGCTGCCAACCGTAAGCGACACTTCGACGTGGTTGGCATCGAGGAACTGGCCGTAGCCACGCACGATGTCCACCTTACGTGCCTTGGCCATGCCGGCGAGGCCGCCGGTCAGCTTGCCAATGACCTTTTCCTTGTGTGCGCGCAGGCGGTCGAGGTCGACGGTCGGCTTGTCGAAGGCCACGCCCACGTCGGCGAAGTGCGAGGCTTCCTCGATCACGTTCGCCACATGCAGCAGCGCCTTGGACGGAATACAGCCGACGTTCAGGCACACGCCACCGAGGGTCGCGTAACGCTCGACCATCACCGTCTTCATGCCGAGGTCGGCCGAACGGAAGGCGGCGGAGTAGCCGCCCGGGCCAGCGCCAAGCACCAGCATTTCGCACTCGATGTCGACCGGGCCGCTGTAGCTGCCGGCTGGCAACGGGGCGGCAGGGGCCGCCGCCGGGGCCGGGGCAGCCGGTGCCGCGGCGGGCTTCGGCGCTTCAGCCGGGGCGGCAGCACCTGCGGCTTCAAGCGTCAGCACCACGGCGCCCTCGCCCACGCGGTCGCCCACCTTGACCTTGAGTTCCTTGATCACGCCTGCGGCCGGGCTGGGGACGTCCATCGTCGCCTTGTCGGATTCGAGCGTCAGCAAGGCGTCTTCGGCTTTGACGGTATCACCCGGCTTGACCGCGATCTCGATGATCGGCACATCCTTGAAGTCGCCGATGTCCGGCACCTTCACTTCGATAATCTGGCTCATCCTTGAGGTCTCCGGCTCAGAGCAGCACGCGGCGGAAGTCTTGCAGCACGCCGGCGAAGTAGGCATTGAAACGGGCAGCCTCGGCGCCATCGATCACACGGTGATCCCAGGACAGGGACAAGGGCAGCATCAGGCGCGGCACGAAAGCCGAGCCGTCCCACACCGGGCGGATCTGCGACTTGCAGACGCCCATGATCGCGACTTCCGGCGCATTGATGATCGGCGTGAAGTACACGCCGCCAATGCCACCGAGCGAGCTGATCGTGAAGCAGCCACCCTGCATCTGATCGGGCTTGAGCTTGCCGTCGCGCCCGAGCTTGGCCAGTTCGCCCATCTCTTGCGCGATGGCGGAGACGCCCTTCTTGTCCGCATCGCGGATCACCGGCACGACCAGCCCGTTCGGCGTGTCGGCAGCGAAACCGATGTGGTAGTACTGCTTGAGCACCAGGTTGTCGCCGTCGAGCGAGGCGTTGAAGGTCGGGAACTTCTTCAGTGCCGCGACCGCTGCCTTGATCATGAATGCGAGCATGGTCAGCTTGACGCCGCTCTTCTCGAACTCCTTGTTCATCTGCACGCGGAAGGCTTCCAGATCGGTGATGTCCGCGTCGTCATGGTTGGTGACGTGCGGAATCTGGACCCAGTTGCGGTGCAGGTTGGCGCCGGAGATCTTCTTGATGCGCGACAGCGGCTTGGCGTCGACCGGGCCGAACTTGCTGAAGTCGACCTTGGGCCAGGGCAGCAGGTTCAGCTCGCCACCACCAGTGACACCACCGCCTGCGACGCCCGCCGAACCGGCCGGCACCAGCGCGCCGGTAGCGATCTGGCTGAACACGCCCTTGATGAAGTTCTGCACGTCTTCGTGCAGCACGCGCCCCTTCGGGCCGGTGCCGGGCACGCGGGCAATATCCACACCGAGCTCGCGCGCAAAGCGGCGCACCGAGGGGCTGGCGTGGGCCTTGCCGGCCGGCGCGGTGATTGCAGACGCAGCAGCCACTGGCGCGGCGACTGCCGGAGCAGGTGCCGCTGCAGCCGGTGCGGGAACGGCGGCAGCAGGTGCGGGCGCCGGCGCAGCGGCAACCGCCGGGACGGCCGCGCCGCCAGCGGCTTCGATCACCAGGATCAGCGCACCCTGCGACACGCGATCACCGACCTTGACCTTGAGTTCCTTGACGACACCGGCCACCGGCGTCGGCACATCCATCGTGGCCTTGTCGGATTCGAGCGTCACGACCGGCGCGTCGGCTGCAACCGTGTCGCCCACCTTGACCGCCACTTCGATGACGGGCACATCGGCGAAGTCGCCGATGTCCGGCACGATCACCTCGACCAAGCCACCGCCGGCGGAGGGCGCAGGGGCTGCGGCAGGTGCGGGAGCGGGAGCGGGTGCGGGGGCCGCAGCAACCGGCGCAGGCGCTGCAACGGCGGGCGCGGGCGCAGCGGCTGCCGCCACGGCGCCGGCTTCGAGGATGACAACCAGCGTGCCTTCGGCAACGCGGTCACCCACAAGCACTTTGACTTCCTTGACCACACCGGCGGCCGGGCTCGGCACATCCATCGTGGCTTTATCGGATTCGAGCGTCAGCAGGGTCGATTCGGCTTGAACCGTATCGCCCGGCTTGACTGCCACCTCGATCACCGGCACATCCTTGAAATCGCCGATGTCGGGAACCTTCACTTCAATGAGTTGGCTCATGTGCGTTCCTCTGAGAGACGCAGCCCGGGCGGCGCCTGAGCGCCGGCGCGGCACACCGCATCAGGGCGGCGTGCTGCGTGGGGCCTGCATCAGACGGTGATGGGGTTCGACTTGTTGATGTCGATGCCGTACTTGGTGATCGCCTCGGCGACCTTCTCGCGATCGATCGTGCCTTCGTCTGCCAGGGCCTTGAGGGCAGCGAGGGTGACCCAGCGACGATCCACTTCGAAGTGGTTGCGCAAGGCTTCGCGGGTGTCGGAGCGGCCATAACCATCGGTACCCAGCGTCACATAGCGGCGCGGCACGAAGGGGCGGATCTGCTCGGAGAACAGCTTGACGTAGTCGGTCGCAGCGATCACCGGGCCGGTCGAATCCTTCAGCATGGCTTCGACATGCGAGACGCGCGGGGTTTCCAGCGGGTGCAGCAGGTTCCAGCGCGTTGCATCGAGGCCGTCGCGGGCCAGTTCGTTCATGCTGGTGCAACCCCAGATGTCCGACTCGACGCCCCAGTCCTCACGCAGCAGATCGGCCGCGGCGATGACTTCACGGAAGATCGTGCCGGAACCGAGCAGCTGCACGCGAGGCTGCTTGGCCTTGCCCTTGGCGCCATCGCGGAACTTGTACATGCCCTTGAGGATGTTCGCTTCCGCGCCCTCGGGCATCGCCGGATGCTCGTAGTTCTCGTTCATCACGGTGATGTAGTAGTACACATCTTCCTGCTCGCCATACATGCGGCGCAGGCCGTCCTGAACGATCACCGCCAGCTCGTAAGAGAAGGTCGGGTCGTAGGTGACGCAGTTGGGCACCAGGTTCGCGAGGATCTGCGAGTGGCCGTCTTCGTGCTGCAAGCCTTCGCCGTTCAGCGTGGTACGGCCGGCGGTGCCGCCGATCAGGAAGCCGCGGGCACGCGAGTCACCCGCCGCCCAGCAGAGATCCATCACGCGCTGGTGGCCGAACATCGAGTAGTAGATGTAGACCGGGATCATCGGCACGTTGTGCACCGAGTACGAGGTCGCCGCGGCGATCCAGGAACTCATTGCACCGGCCTCGTTGATGCCCTCCTGCAGGATCTGCCCTTCGCGGCTTTCCTTGTAGAACATCAACTGATCGTGATCCTGCGGCACGTACTTCTGGCCGAACTGGTTCCAGATGCCGAACTGGCGGAACATGCCTTCCATGCCGAAGGTACGCGACTCGTCCGGCACGATCGGCACAACATGGCGGCCGATGTTCTTGTCCTTGAGCATCGTGTTGAGGATGCGGACAAAGGCCATCGTGGTCGAGAATTCGCGGCCTTCGCCTGACGCCTTGAGCTGCGCGTCGAACGCGGTGAGTTCCGGCACCGTGAGCTGCTCGCCCTTGACGCGGCGAGTCGGCAGATAGCCACCCAGATCCATGCGGCGCTGGCGCATGTAGTTCAGCTCTGGCGAGCCTTCGTCGAACTTGACCAGCGGCATCTCGTCGACCTTGTCGTCCGGCACCGGGATCTCGAAGCGGTCACGGAAGCGCAGCAGCGAGTCGTGATTCATCTTCTTCTGCTGGTGGGTGATGTTCTGCGCTTCACCCGAAGAGCCCATGCCGAAGCCCTTGATGGTCTTGGCGAGGATGAGCGTCGGCTGGCCCTTGTGCTCGGTGGCCGCCTTGTAGGCCGCGAACACCTTGAAGAGATCGTGGCCGCCACGGTTCAGGCGCCAGATGTCGTCATCGGTCCAGTCGGCCACCAGTGCCTTGAGTTCGGGCGTATTGAAGAAGTGCTCGCGAACATAGGCGCCGTCCTTCGACTTGAAGGTCTGATATTCGCCGTCGACCGCTTCCATCATGCGCTTCTTGAGGATGCCCGCCTTGTCACGCTGCAGCAGCGTATCCCAGTGCGTGCCCCAGATGACCTTGATGACGTTCCAGCCGGCGCCGCGGAATTCCGCTTCGAGTTCCTGGATGATCTTGGCGTTGCCGCGCACCGGGCCGTCGAGGCGCTGCAGGTTGCAGTTCACGACGAAGACCAGGTTGTCGAGCTGTTCGCGGCCGGCCACGCCGATCGCGCCCATCGAGTCGACCTCGTCCATTTCGCCGTCGCCGAGGAAGGCCCAGACCTTGCGGCCTTCGGTCTTGGCGAGGCCGCGGTTGTCGAGGTACTTCATGAAGCGGGCCTGATAGATGGCCTGCAGCGGGCCGAGACCCATCGACACGGTCGGGAACTGCCAGAAGTCGGGCATCAGCCAGGGGTGCGGGTAGGACGACACGCCCTTGCCCGAGGTTTCCTGGCGGAAGTTGTCGAGCTGCTCGTCGGTCAGGCGGCCGAGCATGTGCGCACGCGCATACACGCCGGGGATCGAGTGCCCCTGGAAGAAAATCAGGTCGCCACCGTCCGGGTTGGAAGGCGATTTCCAGAACCAGTTGAAGCCGACGTCGTACAGCGTCGCGGCGGACGCATACGAGGCGATGTGGCCGCCAACGTTGGTGTCCTTGTTTGCGCGCACCACCATGGCCATGGCGTTCCAGCGGAGGAAGGCCTGGATGCGGCTTTCGATCGTGGGGTCACCGGGGTATTTCGGCTGCTTGTCGGCCGGAATGGTGTTGATATAGCCGGTGTTGGCGCTGTACGGAATGTCTGCGCCATCTTCGCGCGCGACCTCAATCAAGCGCTCGATCAGATAGTGGGCGCGTTCCGGCCCTTCCTGGGCAAGCACGCCAGCCAGCGCTTCCAGCCACTCCTGCGTCTCCTGCGCGTCGCTATCGGACTGCAGCAGCACGTTGGGCAAAGAGGCCATCGGTGCGATCTCCTTCCTCGATTCGATTCGGACAATCAAAAAGCCCGCCGCCCGATTGGGCGGCGGTCGGCATCCAGACCTGCGCGGCAGAAAGCAAGCTGCTGCGGGGGGCCTAGCTTAATCCGCGGCGAGAGCATCGGCCAGCGGTAAAAAACGGGGTTTTTCAGAAGATAAAACAGCCTACCGCATTGTGCAATAGAAAATTGCTTGAACAGGAAGCGCGCCGCATTCAAACAATCGTTTGCAAGCCTTTGACGCAACGCAACATTTTTCGCTTCCGGGATTCAAACGCCGCCCGGCCCAGCGACTTCAGGCAAGGCACCGCCGAAGGAAAATTCGCCAATCAGGCACCTAAAGCCCTGCAGGCAGGGGAAGCGGGCAGGGCTCAGCGCGCGCCGGCCCGTTTGCGGTCTTCGTCATAGGCGAAGACGATGCGCCCGTCGCGCACCTCGGCCAAGTACACCATGCGGGTGCTCTTGATGGCTTCGTGATCGTTGGGCGAGAACGGCCGGACATAGGTCATCAGGGCACCGTCGACCGGCTCGATCAGGTGTTCCAGCGCATCGCGCAGCTTGGGGCCTTCGGTGCTGCCGGCCTGGCGGATCGCTGCGGCAAGAATGAGCATTGCGTCGTAGCCCTGCGCGGCGGCCGCCGGCGACGGCATCCGCTCGACCCCGACAGTCTGCGCCCAGGCATCGCGAAACGCCTGAGCGCGCGGGTGCGCGCTCTCAAGCACAAAGGTCTGCGGCATCCGGGCGCCTTCGGCGTTGGGGCCGGCGCCATCAAGAAACTCGGGCATCGACAAGGTCCAGCTACCGATCAGCGGCACTTTCCAGCCGAGCTTGGCAGCGGCGTTCGCGATCTTCGTCAGATCCGGCCCGACGCCGTAGGTCAAGATTGCCTCGGCCCCGGCACGACGGGCGCGCAGCACTTGCGCGGACAAATCGGCAAGCCCCGGGTTGAAGCGCTCCACACTCACCGGATGCAGCCCGCGTTTGTCCAGCGCGGTGACCAGGTCCGCGCGCCCGAGCTGGCCGTAATTGGTGGCATCGTGCAGGATCGCGAGCCGCTTCAGGCGGCGCCGCTCAACCGCTTCATCAACGATCATCAAGGCCTGCAGCGCATCCGGGCAGGCGACGCGAAAAACATAGTTGTCGCTGTAGGCAGGCGGAAGGAACTGGCGGGTGATCAGCGAACCGGTCGCGGCCGCCGTCACCACCGGGATGCGGGCGTTCTGGTAGTAGTGCTGGCTGGCCAGCGCGACGCTGGTGTTGGCGATGCCGATCGTCGCCACCACTTTGTCGCGGGCAATCAGTTGCTGCGCCACCGCTGCGCCGCGGTCATTCCGCGAGGCGTCGTCACGCTCGATGACTTCAATCGGGCGCCCGAGCACGCCGCCGGCGGCATTGATTTCCGCCACCGCGGTACGCACGCCGTCGCGCATCGATACGCCCACCGCGCTGGCGGCGCCGGTGAACGGCCCCGACATGCCGATCCGGATCGGATCAGCCGCCCAGCAGGGGGTGGCGCACAAACAAAGCAAGAAAAGCCGCAGCAAGGATGCGATCAAGGACGCCCTCCTCCGTTATTCTTGTGGTCAGGCAATGCGGTGCCGGGGCAAACCCCTATCGCCGCGCGCTGACAAAGCCGGACAATCGCCCCGGCGTGCAGACTCAACAATGACCATTCTGGCCCGATCCGGCAAGGAAGGCGCAAGTCGCCTCGAACTCTTTACCACTGCCCCCTATGTTGCCGTGGTGGTGTTCGCGCTCGCCATGCTGACCATTGTGTGGATGCTGCAATCGCAGGAAGAGGTGGTCGAGCGCAGCGCGCTGGGGCGTGATGTGCAGTGGGCCGAGCGCACCATGCGGACCCACTTTCTCGCCAACGAAGAATTTCTCAACGAGCTGGCGCGCGAGATCGCGTCCGACACACTGGACAGCGACGCCTTCCAGCTGCGCACCAATCAGTACCTCGCCAACAACCCAGAACTGATTAACGTTGTGTGGATCGACGCGTCCGGCAAGGTCCGCTGGAGTGCGCCGTTCGATACCACCGACTGGTTGCCGGGCGATACGCTCAGTGCCACACAGGGGCAGGTCGCGCGCCACGCGCGCGAAATCGGCCGCGCCGCCTACGGCCAGCCCTACCGTGGCCACAGTGGCAGCGCGCTGGTGGAGGTGTTCATTCCCGTGCAACGCGGCCGTGCGCCCTGGGGAATGATCGCCGCGGTCTACTCGGTCGACGGCCTGCTGCTGCATCTGGTGCCGTCTTGGTTTTCGGAGAAGTACCGCCTCACGTTGACCGACGGTAACGCCGAGACGCTGGCGTCCAACGCAATCTCGACCAACGCCACCGATCCGGGCCTCTCGTCCTTGATTGTCTTCGACCCGCCCGGCAACGGGCTCGCACTGCGCGCCACCGCCTATCGCGGCGACACCCAGTTGCCCAACGAACTGCCGGTATCGCTGATCATCGGCCTCTCGGTGCTGGTGTTCTGGAGCCTGTGGGCGCAGCGCGGCCACATGCTGCGACGGATCAAGGTGGAAAAGGAACGCGACCGCATCTTCAACCTGTCGCTCGATGTGCTGTGCACCTTGAACCTGAACGGCAACTACCGGCGCCTGAACCCGGCCATCGAGCGCATCCTGGGCTACCCGGCCGAAAGCATGATCGGCCGCCCGCTGCTCGATCTGGTCCACCCGGAGGATCTCGAAGGCGCCAGCGAACAGATGCAACTGCTCGCACGCGGCCGCCCGGCCACCTTCGAAGCCCGCATGCGCTGCGCCGACGGCCGCTACAAATGGCTGGTGTGGAGCGCCAACCCGGTGCCGGACGAGCGCGTGATCTACGCGGTCGCCCACAACGTCACCGACCGCAAGGCCGCCGAAGACGCCTGGCGCGCCGAGTCCGCCTTCCGCCGCGCGATGGAAGAGTCGGTGCTCACCGGCCTGCGCGCCACCGACATGAAGGGCCGCATCATTTATGTGAACCGCGCCTTCTGCGAACTCACCGGCTATTCAGAATCCGAACTGGTCGGCATCGACTCGCCCTTCCCCTACTGGCCGGACGACGAAATCGACCGCAACGAGCACAACCTCGCGCTCTCGCTGGCCGGCGAAGCGCCGGTCGACGGCTTCGAGCTGCGCATCAAGCGCAAGGACGGCAACATCGGCTTCGTCCGCCTGATGGTGTCGCCGCTGGTCGATGCCGCCGGGCAGCAAACCGGCTGGATGGCGGCGATGAACGACATCACCGAATCCAAGCGCATCCACGCCGAACTTGAAGCCGCACACGAACGCTTCGTGGCGGTGCTCGACGGGCTCGACACCGCGGTGTTCGTGGCCGATGTGCAGAGCGACGCGATCCTCTACGCCAACCACGCCTTCCTCTCCGATTTCGGCCTCGATGCGGTTGGCCGCACGACACACAGCCTCGCGCTACCGCAACCGGAACTGGGCGACTATCCGGTCGACCCGCGCCGCCTCACGCCCGAGCAGTTGCCGCGCGAACTCTTCGACGGCGAGCTGCATCACCCGCTCTCGGCGCGCTGGTTCCATGTGCGCGAACGCGCCACCCGCTGGGTCGATGGCCGCGTCGTACGCATGGCGGTCGCCACCAACATCACCGACCGCAAAACGGTGGAAGAACTCAACCGCCAGCAGGAAGAACGCCTGCAACGCACCTCTCGCCTGATCACGATGGGCGAGATGGCCTCGACGCTGGCACACGAGCTGAACCAGCCACTCTCCGCCATCGCCAACTACAGCTCGGGCTGCGTCAATCGTCTGCAGAGCGGACGATACAAGCCCGAAGAGCTGCTCGTGGCGATGCAGAAGGCCGCCCACCAGGCGGACCGCGCCGGCAAGATCATCCGCCGCGTGCGCGACTTCGTCCGCAAGAGCGAGCCACGGCGCAGCGCCGTTCGCCTGTTCGATGTGGTGGAAGACGCTCTCGGCTTTGCCGAGATCGACGCCCGCAAGCATGGCGCACGCATCGACAACCGCGTCACCGCCGATCTGCCACCGATCTACGCCGACCGCATCATGGTCGAGCAGGTCGTGCTGAACCTCGTCAAGAACGGCATCGAGGCGATGAAGGACAGCGACGAGGATCGCCGCATCCTGACGGTCAGCGCCCGTGTCGCCGAGTCCATGATCGAAGTCTCGGTCATCGACCACGGCCATGGCATCAGCGCCGAGGATCGCGAGAAACTCTTCAACGCCTTCTACACGACCAAGAGCGACGGCATGGGGATGGGCCTGAACATCTGCCGCTCGATCATCGAGTTCCACAATGGCCGGCTCTGGGTCGACAACAACCCGGAAGGCGGCTCCATTTTCCGATTCACACTCCCGACGGAGAACGCCCTTGAACACCTCAGCGAACCAGTCTGAACAGACCGTCCACATCGTCGACGATGACGAGGCCCTGCGCGATTCGTTGATCTGGCTGCTCGAATCGGAAGGCCACACGGTTGCCACCTACGCGTCGGCGGAAGACTTCCTCGCCGCCTGGAGTCCCTCGCTCGCCGGCTGCCTGTTGCTCGACGTACGCATGCCCGGCATGAGCGGGCTGGAGCTATACGAAAAACTTGTCGGCCAACACTCGACGCTGCCGGTGATCTTCATCACCGGCCACGGCGATGTGCCGATGGCGGTCTCTGCGCTCAAGAAAGGCGCGGTCGACTTCATCGAAAAGCCCTTCAACGACCAGGACATGCTGCGCCTGATCAGCCAGTGCCTCGAAACCGAGCGCACCGAACGCACCCAGCGCCGCCAGGATGCCGAAACCGCACGCAAGCTCGACCAGCTCACCAGCCGCGAACGCGAAGTGCTCGACCTCATCGTCGCCGGCCGGCTCAACAAGCAGATCGCCGACGACCTGGGCATCAGCATCAAGACGGTGGAAGTGCACCGCGCCCGCGTGATGGAGAAGATGGATGTCTCCTCACTCGCCGAACTGGTGCAAATGGTGATGAGCGCAGACGCCCCGCGTCGCTGAGCGCGACTCGAATTACGCCAGCGGCGATCTCGACCCGGCAGGACACATTCCCGTCCGCCGGGCCTCGGCCACGAACTGCCAGGCCGCTCACACGCCCGCCGGATACGCAGTGCGACCCGCGCCCGGAAGCCGTAAAGCCCTACGTCGGCCCAGGATCTGCGCGCATTGCGAACATCTGCAACGCAAGCGACTCACCCGCGCCAGACGAAGGCCGCGTCGAAGCCCACACCTGAGCCTGACAAAGCACTCGCCGCGCTGGGAGGCGAGTGGTAAACTGCCCGGTTTTCCTGAATATTCCGGGACTTAGCCCATGACAGCCCGCATTCTCGACGGCAAGGCAATCGCCGAAAGCGTCCGCAGCGACATCGCACAGAAGGCCGCCGCTCTCACCGCGCAAGGCACCCAGCCTTGCCTCGCCGTGATTCTGGTGGGTGGCGACCCCGCTTCGGCGGTGTACGTGCGCAACAAGGTGGCCGCCTGCGAGAAGGCGGGCGTGCGTTCGCTCAAGTACGAATACGCCGCCGACGCGGCGCCGGAAACGGTGCTGGCCAAGATCGCCGAACTCAATGCCGATGCCAGCGTGCACGGCATCCTGGTGCAGCTGCCGCTGCCGCCGCAGTTCGACGAGGACGCCGTCCTCGAAGCGATCCGTCCCGAGAAAGATGTGGATGGTTTCCACGCCGAGAACTTCGGCATGCTGCTGCAGGGCCGCGAGAGCTTCTACCCCTGCACCCCCTGGGGTGTGATGAAGATGCTGGAAGTCGGCGGCGTTCAGGTGCAGGGCGCCGACGCCGTCGTGATCGGCCGAAGCAACATCGTCGGCAAACCGATGGCGGTGATGCTGCTATCCGCTGGCGCCACCGTCACCGTCTGCCACTCCAAAACCAAGGACCTCGCCGGTCATGTGAAGCGCGCCGACATCGTCGTCGCTGCGGTAGGCCGCCCGAACTTCGTCACCGGCGACATGCTCAAGCCCGGCGCCGTCGTCATCGACGTCGGCATCAATCGCTTGCCCGATGGCAAGCTGTGCGGCGACGTCGACTTCGCCTCGGCCAGCGAGGTCGCCTCGCTGATCACACCGGTGCCCGGCGGCGTCGGCCCGATGACGATCACGATGCTGCTCGGCAACACCCTGCTCGCCGCCCAGCGCGCGGCAGCCGCCAAGGCCTGAAACCCGCCCCCGCGGACACGCGGATGAAGCGCGGCCACGCGCGCAGTCATCCGCGACCATGCTTTTCTGGATAGAAAAATGAACGAACAACCCGTTGTTGGCATCGTGATGGGCTCCAATTCGGACTGGCCGACGATGCAGGCCGCCGCCCGCGTCCTCAAGGAATTCGGCGTGCCCTTCGAAGCCCGTGTCGTCTCGGCGCACCGCACGCCGGATCTGATGTTCGAGTACGCCGAAAGCGCGCGCGACCGCGGCCTGCTGGCGATCATCGCCGGCGCCGGCGGCGCCGCCCACCTGCCGGGCATGCTGGCCGCCAAGACCACCGTGCCGGTGCTCGGCGTGCCGGTGCAGAGCAAGGCGCTCTCGGGCGTCGATTCACTGCACTCGATCGTGCAGATGCCCAAGGGCATCCCGGTCGCCACCTTCGCGATCGGCGAAGCGGGTGCCGCCAACGCCGGCCTCTTCGCGGTTGCGATGCTGGCCAACGAGAACAGCCGCTTGGCGCTCATGCTCGACGCCTTCCGCGCCAAGCAGACTCAAAGCGTGCTGGACATGAAACTCGACGAAGTGTGAAGAACGAAAGGCTTTCACCACAAAGGCACAAAGGGTCGCAAAGGGCCACGAAGCGTTTCGCATTTGCCTTCGTGGCCCTTCGTGCGCCTTTGTGCGCTTTGTGGTGAACGACAGGCTAAGCCCATGACGAACACAATCCTCCCGCCCGCCACCCTTGGCATGCTCGGTGGCGGCCAACTCGGCCGCTTCTTTGTGCTGGCCGCGCATGAACTCGGTTACAAGGTCTGGGTGCTCGACCCGGATCCGAACAGCCCTGCCGGCGTCGCCGCCGACCGCCACCTGAAAGCCGCTTTCGACGACTACGCCGCGCTGGATCAACTGGCCGCAGGCTGTGCCGCGATCACCACCGAATTCGAGAATGTGCCGGCCGGCACCCTCGATTACCTCGCCAAGTTCGTGCCGGTGCGCCCCTCGGCGGACGCGGTGGCGATCTGCCAGAACCGCGTCGCAGAGAAAACCTTCCTCGCGAACAACGGCATCCCGCACGCCCCCTTCGCGCCGATCAACACGGAGGCCGACGTGCGCAACGCGCCGGCCACGCTGTTCCCCGGCATCCTCAAGGTGGCCCGCTTCGGCTACGACGGCAAGGGCCAGGCGCGCGTCGCCAACCACGACGAGGCGCTGGCTGCATTCCAGGCCTTCAAGGGCGAAGCCTGCGTGCTGGAGCAGATGCTCAAGCTCGACTACGAAGTGTCGGTGGTTCTGGCGCGCGACGAGCATGGCAAGGTCAAATGCTTCCCGACCGCCGAGAACGCGCACGCGCGCGGCATCCTCGACGTGTCGATCGCACCGGCGCGTGCCTCGGGCTGCCAGCGTGATACCGCTGAAGAGCTGGCCGAACGCATCGCCGAGCAGCTCGACTACATCGGCACCATGGCGGTCGAATTCTTCGTTTCGCGCGGCGAACTGTATGTGAACGAGATGGCGCCACGCCCGCACAACAGCGGCCACTACACGATCGATGCCTGTGTAACGGACCAGTTCGAGCAGCAAGTGCGCGCACTGGTTGGCCTGCCGCTGGGCGAGGCCCGCGCGCACAGCGCCGCGGTGATGGTGAACCTGCTCGGCGACATCTGGTACGACCCGAGCCAACCCGGCCCGGATTCGCACGGCCACTACCGCGAGCCGGACTGGTCAAAGCTGCTCGCGATCCCGAACCTGAAGCTGCACCTGTACGGCAAGCACCACGCCCGCCCCGGCCGCAAGATGGGCCACTTCACGGTGATCGACGCCGACCCGGCCAAGGCGGTTGAAACCGCGATGGCGGCGCGTTCAGCCATCGGCATCCGCGACGAGTGATTGACGTGCGTGTTCACCACAGAGGCGCAGAGGCGCAGAGAAACGCAGAGACAAACCGGCGTAGGCATTGTGCGACGGCGAGATCTACCCTCGACGCCGCAACGCCTGAATTAAGGACCCCGCTCAGCCAAGTCCTTTCTCAGCGGCCCTCTGCGCCTCTGCGGTAAAACGCAACCGTGATCCACGCCCCCACACCCGAATCACTCACCCGCGCCGCCGCCCTGCTGCGCGCGGGCGAGCTGGTCGCGCTGCCGACCGAGACGGTGTACGGGCTGGGTGCGGACGCCGCCAATCCGAAGGCGGCGGCGAAGATCTTTGCCGCCAAGGGCCGGCCGGCTGACCATCCGCTGATCGTACACCTCGCCGATGCCGAAGCGCTGACCGACTGGGCGCGCGAGATTCCGAAGGAAGCAATCGCGCTCGCCCGCGCCTTCTGGCCCGGCCCGCTGACGCTGATCCTGAAGAAGGAAGCGGATGTGCCGGACGTGGTCACCGGCGGGCAGGACACGGTCGGCCTGCGCGTGCCGGATCACCCTGTCGCGCTCGCGCTGCTGCGCGCCTTCGGCGGTGGCATCGCGGCCCCCTCGGCCAACCGCTTCGGCCGCATCAGCCCGACCACCGCGCAGCATGTGTTCGATGAACTGGGCGAACGGGTCGCAATGATTCTCGACGGTGGCGCCTGCAACGTCGGCATCGAGTCGACGATCCTCGATCTCTCAGGCGGCATGCCGACGATCCTGCGCCCCGGCGCGATCGGGCCGGATGCGATTGCGGCCGTGATCGGCCGCCGCCCGGCGATGCGCGCGCCAGCGGCAGCGCATACCGGCGACGGGCCACGCGTGTCCGGCTCGCTGGCCGCGCACTACGCGCCGCGCACGCCGCTGCGCCTGGTCGCCGGCGACGTGCTCGAAACCGAACTCGCCCGCGCCGGGCTCGGCGTGGCAGTCATCGCACGTCGCGCCGCAAGCGCCACGCCGCACCACACCTGGATTCAGGCACCCGACAGCGCCGCTGGCTTTGCCCACGACCTTTACGCCAACCTGCGCGCACTCGACACGCTCGGTGCCAGCGAGATCCTCGTCGAAGCGCCGCCCGCCGAAGCCGGCTGGGAAGCGGTGATCGACCGACTCGGCCGCGCCGCGGTCGGCTCCGGCGAAGACGACGAAACCTGAAAGCCGCATCCGCGCGCTTGAACTTGCGACACATGCCGCGGTCAGGATGAAACCCGCAGCACCTTCGCCTGCCCTGCTCACTCATTTCATGCCACTTCGTATCGCCCTGATTGCCAGCCTCACCCTCGCCCACGCCACCGCACGGGCCGCCGATTCGCAGGAAGCGGAACGCCCGGCCGCTGAGACACCGGCGCAGAAAATCACCGTGACTGGCGCGCGTGACGCGAGCGACCCGCTCGCCGACCGCCGGGAATCGCCCACCGCCAAGGTCATCATTGGCCGCGACGAAATCGAAAAGTACGGCGAGACCACGGTCGGTGAGTTGCTGCGCCGCCTGCCGGGGGTGACCGTCACCGGCGCGCCCGGCACGGCCGGCGAGGTGAAGATGCGCGGCATGGGCGCCGGCTACACGCAAGTGCTCGTCGATGGCGAACGCATGGGCGGCCGGCGTGGCCGCGGCGCGCCGATCGACATGATCCCGGCCGAGATGATCGAGCGCATCGAGATCGTGCGCAGCAGCGTCGCCGAATTCAGCGCGCAAGCGGTGGCCGGCACCATCAACATCGTGCTGCGTGACGATGCCGGCAAGGCGCAGACCCGCGTGCGGCCAGTGCTCGCTGAAGTGGATGGCCATGTGTCGCCGCAGCTCGGCGTGCAGAACACCGGCCGCGCCGAGGGCTGGTCGTGGATCGTCGCGGCCAATGCCAACCAGCGCGACCAGATCGCCGACCAGATGCGCAGCAGCCTTGAGTACGACGCGGCCGGGGCGCTCGAATCGCAAACGCGCACGCACCGCGAAGTTACCCAGCAAACCCGCGACGCCAGCCTTGCGCCGCGGCTGACCTGGCGGCTCGACAAACAGAACCAGCTGAACCTGCAACTATTTGCCACCCACACTGAGAGCGAGGCCGCCGGCGACGAGAGCACGCAAACCCTGTTCGGGGTGCCGCAAGCGGCACGCGCGCATGAAACAACAAGCCGCGAGCGCGACCTTTGGCGGCTCAACGGCGGCTGGCGCCTGCGCCGCGAAGGCGGCGACACACTGAACCTGCGCCTGGGCTTCAACGGCACGCAAGATGAATCCGCAAGCCAGCGGCAGGAATACGATGGCGGCGGCGCGGCCACCCGCAGCGTCGACAGTGACAGCCGCACGCGCGAAGCGGGCAGCAGCGCCTCGCTGCGCTGGACCGGCGCCCAAGGCGAATCCCACACGCCGGGCACCGGCATCGAATGGACCGATTCGCGACGCAGCGAAGCGCAAAGCACCCGTGAAAACGGCAATCCGGTGAGCGGCGCGGACGGCAGCACGCAAGCCCAGCGCGAGATCACCGGCGCGCTCTACCTGCAGGATGAGTGGCGCGTGCGCCCGCTCACCACGCTGACCAGCGGCCTGCGCTGGGAGTTGCTGCACATTCACACGCAAGACAGCAGCGGCGCGCCGCTGCGCAGCGACTTCGACGTGCTCGCGCCCTCGCTGCAGCTGGCCCACAAGATGGGCGAGAGCGGCGAAACCGTGATGCGCACCGGCCTCGCGCGTACCTTCCGCGCCCCGAGCCTGAGCGAACTGAGCGGGCTGGTCACGCCTTCGCTGGATAACAGCATCAGCCGCCCCGACCGCGCCGGCAACCCGGCGCTCGACCCCGAGACCGCATGGGGCCTGGAGTGGGCCGTCGAGCGCTACCTCGACAAGACCGGCCTGGTTTCGGCCAACCTGTTCTACCGCTGGGTCAGCGATCTGATCCGCCGTGAGCTGAGCCAGGGCAGCGACGGGCGCTGGCTATCGAAACCCATCAACGAAGGCAGCGCCCGCGTGAGCGGCATCGAACTGGAGTGGAAGCTCTCGCTCGCCAATCTGCTGCCGCCCGGCCATGCGCTGCAACTGAACGGCAACTACACCGCCAGCCGCACGCGCGATTCGAGCGGCGCGAAGATCGACGACCAACCGGGGCAGACCGCGAACATCGGCCTGGAATGGCAGCCAGCCGAATCGCCCTTGAAGCTGGGCGGCAACCTCAACTGGGCGCCGGCCTACGAGGTGAAGCTTTCGGACGGGCAAACACGCTGGGCCAGCGCGAAGACCACCTTCGATGCTTTTGCCGCCTGGACGCTAAACCGCGACGCGCTACTGCGGCTGTCTGCCAACAACCTCACCGGTTGGGGCGGCGAGAGCCGGACACAGGCGAGCGCAAACAACACACCGGTGAGCGACGAAAGCACCGAAGTCGCCGGCCTGCCGACCTGGCAGCTGGCGCTGGAACTCAAGTTCTGATCCAGCGCCGACGGACGTTCAGCCGGGCAGACTGCCTGCCATGGCCTCAAAGCGACCGTCGCGGAATTCCTGCAAGGTCGCCTCGATCTCTTCGCGGGTGTTCATCACGAAGGGGCCGTACTGCACGATCGGCTCGCCCAGCGGCTTGCCGGCCACGATGATCAGGCGCGCATCCTTGCAGGCCTGCACGGCGATGCCGTCGGCTGCCGCGTCGTTGGCCAGGATCGCCATGCGGCGCTCGCCCACGCCTTCCTGATCGCCGCCAATCGCCACTTCGCCGCGATAGACGTAGATGAAGGCGTTGTGGCCCGGCGGTATCGCCTGCTCGAAGCGGCTGCCCGCCGGCAGATGCACGTCGAGGTAGAGTGGCTCGGTATCCGGCCGTTGCATCGCGCCGGCGTGGCCATGGCTTTCGCCTGCGATCACCCGCACCGTGACGCCCGCATCAGTCACGAAACTCGGCACACCGGCCGATGGAATGTCGCGGTACCAGGGGTCGGCCATCTTGGTCGCACCCGGCAGGTTGAGCCAGAGCTGGAAGCCTTCCATGCGGCCCTCGGTCTGCTCCGGCATTTCGGAGTGGATCACGCCGCGCGCCGCGCTCATCCACTGCACGCCGCCATCTTCGATGAGGCCCTCGTGGCCGGCGCTGTCGCGGTGGCGCATGCGGCCGGTGAGCATGTAGGTGATGGTCTCGAAACCACGGTGTGGATGCGGCGGGAAGCCGGCGATGTAGTCGGACGCCGACTCGCTGCCGAAGGCATCGAGCATCAGGAAGGGGTCGAGCCGGCGCTGCAGCGGCTGCGTCAGCACGCGGGTCAGCTTCACGCCGGCCCCATCGGAGGTCGGCACGCCGGCAACGAGGCGTTCGACCTTGCGGGAGCGGATCAGGGTGACGGTTTCAGGCGCGTTCATGGTGCTTCCTTTCCTGGTTACAGCGGGCCGCATGGCGCGGCCTTTCCGGCTATGTCTGGATCAGACCAGTGCTTCGATTTCGCGTTCTGCGTCGGCAAAGGCCTTGGCGGCGGCATCCGCCCCCATCGCGAGGCCTTCGGCGAACACCGGCCGTACGTCAGTCATGCCGAGGAAGCCGAGCACCGTGCGCAGGTAGGGCAGCAGCGTGTCGGTCGGCGTGTCACGGTAGATGCCGCCGCGGGTCAGTGCAAGGTAGACCGTCTTGCCTTTGACCAGGCCTTCCGGTCCGTTGGCGGTGTAGCGGAAGGTCACGCCGGCGCGGGCGATGGCGTCGATCCAGTGCTTGGCTTGCGCCGGGATGCCCAGGTTGTACATCGGCACGCCCAGCACCAGCACGTCGGCGGCCTGCAGTTCGGCAACCAGGGCGTCGCTCGCGGCGACGATCTCGTTTTGCGCCGCAGAGCGAGCGTCGGCCGGCGTGAACAGCGCGCCGAGGGTCGTTTCGTCGATCGCCGGCAGCGGGTTCACCGCGAGATCGCGTACCGTCACCGTGGCATCGGGGTGCTTGGCGAGCAGGCTTTCGGTAATGCGATTGGCCAGGCGGGTGGATTCCGATGCGTTGCGCTTGGCGCTGGTATTGATCTGCAGGATGTTCATTTGGATCTCCGTTTGCTTGGGCGCCGAGCCGGGGGGCTGCAAGCGCTGAGGTGTGGAGGCACTGTATTGCGGATCAATTTGCACCAGAAGCCCGACAAAAGCACAACATCGTTCCATCAATGAGACAATGAACCGAAGCTTTTGAATTGGACTCCCGCATGCAAGCAGACGCCAATGACCTGCTGCTCTTCGCCCGCGTAGCGGAATGCGGCAGCTTCAGCCGTGCGGCCGAGCGCGTTGGGCTGCCCAAGTCCACCGTTTCGCGCCGCATCGCGGCACTTGAAACCCTGCTGGGCGAGCGGGTGCTGACGCGCACCACGCGCCGCCTGACGCTGACCGACTTCGGCCAGAGCCTGCTCGAACATGCGCGCCGGCTCGCTGAGGAAGTGGATGCCGCGTCAGCGCTGGCGCAACACCGGCAAAGCGAGCCGAGCGGGCGGCTGCGGGTGTCGATGCCAGCCGACCTGGCAACCATGCTGCTGGGTGAGGTGCTACTTGCGTTTTCGACACGCTACCGCAGCGTGCGGCTGGATCTGGATCTGTCGCCACGGCGGGTGGACCTGATTGGCGAAAACTTCGACCTGGCGATCCGCGTCGGCAACTTGCCGGACGATGCCACGCTGGTTGCCCGCCGCCTGTTTGATGTGCGCGCGGGCTTGTACGCATCGCCCGCTTACCTCGCGCAACACCCGGCACCGGCAACCCCGGCCGCGCTGGCCGACCACGAAACGCTGCAACTGCTGCAGCAAAACGGAGACCCAGCGCCCTGGCGTCTGCAGAACGGACAAGCCGTTTGGGAAGGCACGCCGCCGGGCCGGATCGGCACGAATTCGGTCAGTGCGCTGATCGGCTTTGCCGTGCGCGGCGCAGGCATTGCACTGGTGTCGCAGCAGTTCGTCGCGCCCATGCTGGCCCGCGGTGAATTGGTCCGCGTGCTGCCGGACTGGGCCGCCCAAGCCATCACCGCCTGGGCCGTGATGCCCAGCCGCCGGTTGGTGCCGGCCAAGACGCGCGCCTTTCTGCAGATGATTACCGATCACCTGGAATCGGCCGCGCCATGAAAAACGCCCCGTCGAAACGGGGCGTTCAGGCTAGCCTTGTGCCCGCCGTGGCGGGCAGTCGCTTACTTGACGGCCTTGAGGATCAGCACTTCCTGGGTCGGCATGTGCAGTTGCAGCACCGGCGCCTCGCCCTTCTTCACCGTTTTCGGCTGCACGTTGAGCTTGCCGTTGGCCGGGAATACCGGCTGCCATTGCTCGGCCTTGAAGCCGGCCGGCAGATCAATCACGCCTTCGCGGTAGGCGTAGTTGAGCAGCACTAGCATGCGGGTGCCTTCGTGCTCGCGCTCGAAGGCAAAGATCTGCGCATCCTCGGCCGAAATCGGCTTCATCGTGCCCACCGACAAGGCATGCTCAGTATTGCGCAGATGAATCAGGTTGCGATACCAGTTCAGCAGTGAATCCGGGTTCTTGTCTTCGGCGGCGACGTTGTTGGTCTTCCAGTTCTGCACCACCGGGCGGAAGGTGGAGTCCGAATCAGTGAAGCCGCCGTGCGGCTTGCTGCCGTCCCACGCCATCGGGCCACGGATCTTCTGGTCGTCGTGGTAGCTCTCTTCCGACAAACCCAGACCGATCTCCTCACCGTAGTAGATGAAGGGGATGCCGGGCAGCGTCAGCAGCGTTGCGGCCGCCATCTTGTAGGTCTTGACGTCGCCGTTGAACTGGCGCCACGGGCGCGCGCCGGCGAACCAGTCGTGGTTCGACAGGATCGTGCCCATGCGCTCGACCGGGAAGGTCTTGAGCGTGTAGAGCAGATCGGGCATCACGCGACCCATCTTCACGCTGTGCACGATGTGCTTTTGCAGGCCAAACGCGAATGCGCTGCCGCAGGAGCCGTTCTCGGCAAACGGCACCGGATCACTCGGGGCTTCGCACACCATGTGGCGTTTGCCGTACTGATCAAGCAGCTTGCGCACCTGCCCCATCAGCACATGGTTTTCCGGCTGGTTGTCCCACGCGATCGAGCCGTTCTCGTACAGCACGCCCACCGCATCAAAGCGGAAGCCATCGACGCCGCGGTTGAGCCAGAAGCGCAGGTTGTTCATGTGGAACTCAACCGCCTGCGGGTTGCGCAGGTTGAAATCCGGCATGCTGGTGTCGAAAGCGGCGTAGTACCAGGAATCGCCCTGCTCGCGCCACGGATCGCCCGAGAAAGTGGTCCAGCCCTCGGGGTGCGGCTTGGCCCAGATGTACATGTCGCGATAGGGCGAGTTGGGCTTCATCGAAGCCTCGAACATCTTGTGGTCGGATGAACTGTGGTTCATCACATAGTCGACGATGATGCCGATGCCACGCTTGTGCGCTTCGGCGATCAGGCGATCGAAGTCTTCCAGCGTGCCGTAATCTGGCTCGATTTCGCGGTAGTTCTCGACCGCGTAGCCGTGATCGCGGTCGCTGCTGCGGAACACCGGCATCAGCCACAAGCCGGTAATGCCCAGCGACTTGAGGTAGTCGAGGCGCGAGATCAAACCGTTGATGTCGCCAATGCCATCGCCATTGCTGTCCTGGTACGCTCGCACTAGGATTTCCTGGAACACCGCGTTGCGATGCCAGTCGGCCGGCAAACCGCTATCAACCGGCTCAAACGGCACCGGGCCGACATCGGTCAGCCCCGGCACGGTTGCCGGCACCGCCACCGCGCCTGCCGCAAACGCCACTGCCCCGGCTTGTGTGATCGATGCTGGCTGCACGGCGTCCGCCGCAAATGCGGTGCTGCCAAAAGCCAGACACGCAGCGAGTACGCGATGCTTGAGTTCAAATCTCATCTGTGATCACCCTCATAAAAATCACTTTGGTGGCCATAAGGCCCAATTGGGGATTCTAGGTTCCCTTCACCTGCGGGACTCGACCGTTTTTGCTGTTTGCGCCAATCCGAAGGCGCTTTGAGCAAAAGGGCGGGTCGGGCAGAATGGCGCGCTCTGCACGCGCGCCCCACTGGTTTGAAGATGGATCTGGATGTCCTGATTGTCGGCGCCGGCCTTGCCGGCGGAAGCCTGGCCTGCGCACTGGCCGCCAGCCCGCTCAGGATCGGGGTGCTCGACGCTCGCCCGCCTCGCCGCGCCGAGGGCTGGGATGCCCGTGTCTACGCCGTGAGCCCGGCGAATGTGGCGTTTCTGGAGCAGATTCGCGCATGGCCGCATCTGGATCATGGCCGCATCAATCGCGTTGAAGCCATGCAGGTGTTCGGTGATCGCGGCGGCGAAACCCGGTTTTCCGCTTACGACGCGGGGCTTGATGCGCTGGCGTGGATCCTCGAAGCCTCTCCGCTGGCGCTGGAGCTTTGGGAAACCTTGCGCCGGCAGCCCAACATCACGGTCTTGTGCCCTGCCCGGCCCAGCGCCCTGAGCATCGATGCCGATGCAGCCACCCTCCGTCTTGAGGATGGCCGCAGCATCCGGGCCCGCCTGCTGGTGGCCGCCGATGGAGCCGATTCCTGGGTGCGCACCGCCGCCAATCTGGCGGTACGCACCACGGCCTACGACGAGCTCGGTGTGGTTGCTAATTTCCAGTGCGAGAAGCCGCATCGCGACACCGCGTTTCAGTGGTTTCGCGACGACGGCATCCTGGCCTGGCTCCCTCTGCCCGAGAACCGAATCTCGATCGTGTGGTCCACCCCAACGTCGCACGCCGAAAGCTTGCTCGAAATGCCGCCCGAAGCCTTCGTCGCGCGCGTGGCAGGGGCCGGCGAAAGCCGGCTGGGCGCGATGACCCTGCTGACGCCGCCGGCGGGGTTCCCGCTCAGGCTGATGCAGGTTCCGCAAGTGGTGGCACCGCGCGTGGCCTTGATCGGCGATGCCGCGCACGCGATCCACCCGCTGTCGGGACATGGCATCAACCTGGGTTTCCAGGACGCACGCGTGCTGGCCGAACAGCTCTGCGAGTTGCCGGCTCACCGCGATTGCGGCGATCTGGCAGTGCTGCGACGCTATGCCCGCGCGCGCAACGAAGAAGTACGGCTGATGCAAGGCGTGACGCACGCGCTCAACCGGCTCTTCCGCCCGCGCAACCCCATCCTTGCGGCCTTGCGCAATCAAGGCATGCATTTGACCAACCGCCTTCCGGTGGTACGTAGCGCAATGGTGCGCTACGCCGCCGGCCTGATCTGATCCACTGGAGTTTCTTGATGAAGCATCACCTCGCCGCGGCTGCACTGGCCCTCACCTTCGGCACGTCGGCCATGGCTGGCGAAGCGGAGATCCGCAAATCCATTGTCGAATTCGTCGGGCAAGACGCGATTCAATCGGTGACGAAGACCAGTTACGGCGGCCTGTATGAAGTCGTGCTCGACAGTGGCGAACTGGTCTACACCGACGACAAGGGAAGCTACCTGATCGACGGACAGCTGATCGACCTGAAGCGCAAAACCAACGTTACCCGCGACCGCCTGAACGTGATCAACCGGGTCAACATCAAGGATCTGCCGCTCGATCAGGCGATCAAGACCGTACGCGGCAACGGCAAGCGCACGCTGATTACCTTTGAAGACCCGAACTGCGGCTACTGCAAGCGCTTCGTCGCGGAAACCGCGCAGCTCAAGGATGTGACGATCTACACCTTCCTCTACCCGATCCTGTCGCCGGACTCGCTGGAGAAATCCAAGGACATCTGGTGCAGCAAGGACCGCGTTGCCGCCTGGCAGGGCTGGATGGTCGATGGCAAAGCTGCCAAGAGCGAAGACTGTGCCGACCCGATTGCGAAGAACGTTGAGCTAGGCCGCAAGCTGCGCATCAACGGCACCCCCACCCTCTTTCTCGCCGACGGCAGCCGCATTGGTGGCTACAAGCCGCGCGCCGAGCTGGACGAAGCCATTAATCAGGCCGAGAAAGAGAAAACCAAAGCCAAACCGGCCACCAAGTAAGTCAGGAGAGGCAGGGGGCACGATGCCCCCTAAAGAATCCGCCCCCCGGTCCGTAGTCGTTTACAAGCCCCTGAACCGGGCTCTGATAACCGCCAAGGACTTCCGATGGGCGTGCTGCCCAAGCCAAGTGAAGCTGACGCCAGCGGACCCGCACGTGTCCGCTGGTGGCGCTCGTCCGGCTTCAAGCTCACGCTCGCCAGCCTGGGCGTGCTGCTGGTCTTCGCGGTTGCGCTGGCCTTCAATTCAAGCCGCCTGATCCGCGCGGCACTTGATCACGACATGGGCAAGCAGACGAGCCAGATGTCGCGGCTGATCAACCTGACGATTGCGCCCTACGCGGCGGAAGGCCAACTCGACCTGTTGCAGGACTACGTGCGCGAACTGCTCTCGGAAGGCAAGTCGGATACCGGCCTGGTCTATCTTGTTGTGATCGATTCGCACAACAAACAGCTGGTGAGCGCCGGCAGCTTGGCCCGCGGCGCGCTGCCGCCCCCAAGCCGCGATATTGCAGACGCAATGCGTGAGGGCGTCATGCACGTACGCCAGCCGGTGCTGCTTTCTTCAAACGATGTCGGCTCGCTCCAGTACGGTCTGGGCATCGGCGGCTTCAAGCAACTGCTCAACGGCCTGTTGCGCGATGGGCTGCTGATCCTGACGCTAAGCTTTCTGTTTGCCGCCGTGTTCTTCGGTCTGACCGGGTACCGGCTCTCGCGACGGCTCTCGCGCCTGGTCACCGCTGCGCAAGCCATCTCGGGTGGCAACTACAGCAAACGTGTTGTAGTGGGCGGGCATGATGAATACGCCGAACTGGCGCTGGCGTTCAACACCATGGCCTTGGCGATCGATGAGCGCATCGAAGCGCTCGAACGCTCGCAGCGCGAGGTCAGCGAGCTGAACGAACATCTCGAACAGCGCGTTACCGAGCGCACACATGAACTTGCCGAGCGCAACACCCAACTTTCAGAAACGATCGAAACCCTCAACCACACCCGTCAGCGCCTGGTCCGCACAGAAAAGCTCGCCGGCCTGGGCAAGGTCGTCGTCGGCGTTGCGCACGAATTGAACACGCCGATCGGCAACGCCAAGGTCATCGCCTCGGCGCTCGAAGGCCGCACCGATCAGATGCGCAACGCGCTTGCGCTGGGCCTGAAACGATCGGAACTGAGCAGTTACCTCGAAGGCACCGAAGAAAGTGCGCGCCTGCTGGTCGCCAACCTGGACCGTGCGGCCGAACTGGTGGTGCGTTTCCGCGAAAGCGCGGCCGATCGGCGCGAAGCCGAACGCCGCAGCTTCGATGCGGTTGAGGCACTGAAAGACGTTGCGGTGCTCGCACGCATCCGCGCGGAACGCAGCGATATCGAAACCGAGGTGATCGCCGACGGCACGATCATGGTGGATAGCTATCCGGCAATGTGGGAGCGCATGCTGCTCAACTGCCTGGCGAACTGTTACCAGCATGCCTTTGCCGGCCACAGCGGCGGCAAGATCCGAATCAGCGCCGACGCCGACAAACAGCGCATCACGATCCGCATTCAGGACAACGGTTGTGGCATTTCACCCGAGCACCTGGAGCGCATCTTCGACCCCTTCTTCACCACCGCGCTGGGGCAAGGTGGCAGCGGGCTGGGATTGCACTCGGTCTACAACATCGTCACGGGCGTGCTCGATGGTGAAGTCGCGGTCAGCAGCGAAGTCGGCACCGGGACCTTGCTGACGATCGAGATTCCGCGCCGCACGCCCGACTGAGGCGGGGCGCGGCCAGGGTCACGGGATCGCTGCGGGCTTCTTCACGCCTTGGGTGCGCGCGCCGCTCACGCTTTGCGCGCCGGCCGCTGCCAGCGCGCCGGCCTTCACCGAAGGGGAAATTGGCGGGAGTGTTCTGCTCTCGCGTTGCGGCACCTCGTCTGAAAGCCGCGCCAATTCACAGTAAAAAATCGCTGCCGGACCGAATGGCATGATGAACCGCCTGCTGGACGTGCCAGGGAGTGGATACGGCACCCAGCTTAGGCCGGCCTGCGCGGCGCCAAACTGACAATCGTCAACCGTCATGCACCAGATCGGACGGCAGCGGCACCAAGTTCGCGCACGCCCCGCTCGCATTGCGATCACGCCCAAGCGCGGCAGGACAAGCTTTCCCTTGAACGTTATTTCAATATTTCTTGTACGATAGAAGTATGGAGCAACAGACCGCCATTTCGGTATTCGAATCCCTGGCTTCCGGGCTGCGCCTGGATGTCTTCCGTCTGCTCGTCCGGCAGGGCCATGCGGGCATGGTGGCCGGCGAAATCGGCGCCACACTTGGCATTGCGCCAACCAAACTCTCCTTCCATCTGAAGGCGCTGAGCCATGCGCAGCTGGTAACGGTGACGCCGGAAGGCCGATTTTTGCGCTATCGCGCCAATCTCGCGCTGATGGCCGAACTGGTGAGCTACCTCACCGAAGAATGCTGCGCCGGGCAAACCGAACAATGCCCCGAACTTCCCGCGCCGCCCTGCTGCCCCCCAAGCCCAGCGCAGACGGATCGCCCCGTCAAGAACTGAAGCCGCACCCGCCCCCGCCGAAAACTGGAGCCATTCGATGTCCGTGCAGTGTGAAGTCGCGATCAAACAGTCGGCCAATGCGTCGATGAACCTTTTCGAGCGCTATCTGAGCGTCTGGGTGATGCTTTGCATCCTTGCCGGCATCGCGCTCGGCCAGGTTTTCCCGGCATTTTTCCGCGCCGTCGGTGGCCTTGAAGTGGCGCGGGTCAACCTGCCGGTCGGCCTGCTGATCTGGATCATGATCATCCCGATGCTGATGAAGGTGGACTTCAGTGCACTGCACGAGGTCCGCAGCCATGTGCGCGGCATCGGCGTCACCCTGTTCGTGAATTGGCTGGTCAAGCCCTTCTCGATGGCACTGCTGGCCTGGCTGTTCATACGCAATCTCTTTGCCCCCCTGCTGCCGGCCGCGCAGATCAACAGTTACATCGCCGGGCTGATCCTGCTGGCGGCGGCCCCCTGCACCGCCATGGTGTTCGTGTGGAGCCGGCTCACCAACGGCGACCCGCTCTTCACCTTGTCGCAAGTGGCGCTCAACGACACGATCATGGTGTTCGCCTTCGCGCCGCTGGTCGGCCTGCTGCTGGGCATCTCTGCGATTACCGTGCCTTGGGCAACCTTGCTGACCTCGGTGCTGCTCTACATCGTGATCCCGGTCTGCCTTGCCCAATGGTGGCGCCGCGCTTTGCTGCGCAAGGGGCAGGCGGCATTCGACGCGGCAATTGCGCGCATCGGCCCTTGGTCGATAACCGCCCTGCTGGCAACCTTGGTGCTGCTGTTCGCGTTTCAGGGCGAAGCGATCATCGCGCAGCCACTGATCATTGCGCTGCTCGCGGTGCCGATCCTGATCCAGGTCTTCTTCAACTCCGCGCTTGCCTACGGGCTTAACCGCAAACTGGGCGAAAAGCACTCGGTCGCGTGCCCGTCGGCACTGATCGGCGCGTCGAACTTCTTTGAACTGGCTGTCGCGGCGGCGATCAGCCTGTTTGGTTTTCAGTCCGGCGCAGCACTGGCAACC
This sequence comes from Niveibacterium sp. 24ML, assembly GCF_026586805.1. Classification (GTDB taxonomy): domain Bacteria; phylum Pseudomonadota; class Gammaproteobacteria; order Burkholderiales; family Rhodocyclaceae; genus Niveibacterium. The sequence goes on from NZ_JAPFHA010000006.1 coordinate 47,112, forward strand.
GTTGTCGGCGTCCTGATCGAAGTGCCGGTCATGCTGCTGGTGGTACGCATCGTCAACGCCAGCAAGCCATGGTACGAACGGCAAACATCCTGAACCGAGAGAACCCCGATGAGCGAAATCACGATCTACCACAACCCTGACTGCGGCACCTCACGCAACACCTTGGCGATGATCCGCAATTCAGGTGAAACGCCCCAAGTCATCCTCTACCTCGAAACACCACCCAAGCGCGCAACGCTTGTGGCGCTGATCCAGGCCAGCGGCCTGAGCGTGCGCGAGGTGCTGCGCAAGAAAGGCACGCCGTACGAGGAACTGGGGCTGGGCGACCCGAAATGGAACGACGATCAGCTGATCGACTTCATGCTCGCGCACCCGATCCTGATCAACCGGCCATTCGTCGTCACGCCGCTAGGCACACGCCTGTGCCGCCCGTCTGAGGTGGTGCTGGAGATCCTGCCAAAGCCACAGCAGGGCGCCTTCAGCAAGGAGGACGGTGAAGTGGTAATCGACGCCCAGGGCCAGCGCCCGAGTGCATCCTGATAGCCAAGCCGGCCGCTGCAGCACGGGCCGCGCGCCTCGTCCGCCAAAAAGAAAACGCCCGCAGGCAAGTGCGGGCGTTTTCTTTGCGCGGCCGGCGCTGAGCCTGACCGGCCCCGGCAGGCCTTAGCGAGCCATCACCACAACGTTTCGCGTTCAGCCGTCGCGGAGATCTTGTGGATGGACAAGTCCGCACCGTTGAACTCGTCTTCGGCGTCCATGCGGATGCCCACCAGCGTCTTGAGCACACCATAAACAAGTGCGCCGCCGATCAGCGCAACGGCAATGCCGCCGAGCGTGCCGACCAATTGCGACAGGATGCTGACACCGCCCAGCCCGCCCAGCATCTTGCTGCCGAATATGCCGGCAGCGATGCCACCCCAGGCGCCGCACAGACCGTGCAAGGGCCACACGCCGAGCACGTCGTCGATCTTCCAGCGGTTCTGGGTCAGCGTGAACATCCACACGAAGAGCGCCCCCGCCACCAGCCCGACCAGCAGCGCACCGATCGGGTGCATCAAGTCGGACCCGGCACAGACGGCAACGAGACCGGCGAGCGGGCCGTTGTGCACGAAGCCCGGGTCGTTACGCCCGGCCGCCAGGGCCGCCAGCGTGCCGCCCACCATCGCCATCAAGGAATTGACCGCAACCAGTCCAGAAATCCTATCGATCGTTTGGGCACTCATCACGTTGAAGCCAAACCAGCCAACCGCAAGAATCCAGGCGCCCAAGGCAAGGAAGGGAATGTTTGAAGGCGGATGCGCCGAGATGCCACCGTCCTTGTTGTAGCGCCCGCGCCGCGCGCCGAGCAGCACAACGGCAGCCAGCGCAACCCAGCCCCCCACCGCATGCACAACCACGCTGCCGGCGAAGTCGTGGAACGGGAAGCCGAATGCCGACTCGATCCACTGCTGCACGCCGAAGTTGCCATTCCAGACCACACCTTCAAAGAAGGGGTACACGAAACCCACGATCAGGAAGGTCGCAGCCAGTTGCGGCCAGAAGCGCGCGCGCTCTGCAATCCCGCCAGAGATGATGGCCGGAATCGCGGCGGCGAACGTCAGCAGGAAGAAGAACTTCACCAGATCGTAGCCGCCGCGCTGCACGAAGGTTTCAGCGCCTGTGAAGAAGTGGATGCCGTAGGCAATTCCGTAGCCGATGAAGAAATACGCGATGGCAGACACTGCGAAATCGGTGAGGATCTTCACCAGCGCATTGACCTGGTTCTTCTTGCGAACGGTGCCAACTTCGAGAAATGCAAAGCCGGCATGCATGGCGAGCACCATGATGGCGCCCAGCAGGACGAAAAGAACGTCGCCGGAAGTCTTGAGTTGCTCCATGAGGGGCTCCATAACGAGATGGCGCACCAACAAGCAACAACCGCACCAATATGGACCTAACAGCTAGATCAATGACTTACGCGGACATTCCCTCGGAACGCATAGCCAATGCGCTCAAAGTTGGTGCGCCAGCACGCCCGATGCACCGGGCTTGAACATCAAAAGCAGCTCATGCACCAGGCTTGGCGCCCGGCGGTGTGTGCCCCTTCGGCCACAACACCCACATCTGACCACGGCTGCGCATCTTGCCCGCCTGGGCGCCCGCCTCGGCCCCGAAGCCCCAGTAGAAGTCCGCCCGCACGCCGCCCTTGATCGCGCCACCGGTGTCTTGCGCCACCACCAGACGCTGCAGGGGCCGATCGCTTGCCGGCATGCTTGTCGCCAGAAACACCGGCGCACCGAGCGGCACGCTGCGCGGGTCCACCGCGATCGAGCGCCCCGCCGTCAGCGGCACACCCTGCGAGCCATTCGGGCCCTGACCATTGGCCGCCTGCTCGCGAAAGAACACGAAACTCGGGTTGGCGTTGAGCATTTCATCCAGCCGCTGCGGATTGGCCCGTGCCCAAGCCTTGATGCCCTCCATCCCGGCCTGATCAACCTTGAGTTCGCCCTTATCAACCAACCAGCGTCCAATTGACTGATAGGGGTGCCCGTTCTGGTCGGCGTAGGCGATCCGCACGCGGCTGCCGTCTGGCAGTTGCACCTGGCCCGAGCCCTGCACCTGCAGGAAGAAGAAGTCGATCGGGTCTGCCGCCCACAGCAGCACCTTGTCGCCCAGTTTGTCGCTGCGCGCCTCGATCTGCGAGCGCGAGTAGTAAGGCACCACCTTGCGCCCTTCAACGCGCCCGCGCAGCCGCATGTTCTTCAGTTCGGGGTATTGCTCGCCCAGGTCGATCACCAGCAGGTCGTCCGGCACCGCATAGACCGGCGTATCAAACTGCTTGCTGCGGGTGCGGCTGCCGCGAATCAGGGGCTCGTAGTAGCCGGTGACCAGGCCTTCGGTGCTGTGGTCCGCATTGACCACGCGCCAAGGCTGCCATTCCCGCTCGGCAAACGCGCGCACGGCGGCCGTGGCGGGCTTCTCGCCCAGCGCGCGGGCGGCCTCGCAGCTTGCCTGCCATGCCGGCGCTTTCATCACGCGGCAAGACGACAAGATCGCCCCCCAGGCTTGCGCCGCATCATCTGCCGCCCAACCGGGCAAGTCCGTCCACTCGGCCGCCTGCAAGGGATCGGCCTTGGGCTTGTCGGCCGGCTTCTCGGCAACCGGCGGACACGCCGGGCATGACGGGCAAACCACGGGCTCCGGCGCTTCGGGCACCCCGTCCTGCGGCGCTGTCGCGCACGCGGCAAGCAGGACACTGATCAGGGCGGGCAGGCAACGAAGGGCGCGGCGGGTGCAATACATCATTCGGCTAAACTTCCGGGTTGGTGGCGCGGGGCAGTATAACCGTGGCTCATCCCCATTCGCTGCGAGGCATTCGAGATGTGGATCCTGTTGCTGGAAGCGGGCGTTGCCTTGAGCCTGCTGCTGATCATCGTGTGGGCCACCTGGCCGAAGAAGGATCCGGCACGGATCGAAGCCCCCAAACCACCCGAGACGCCGCACGATGGACAAGCTTGAACACCTGATCGCACGCGCCGAGTCCCTGATCGACCGGCTTGAAGCAGCGCTGCCGGCCAGCGCACCGCCACCGGACTGGTCGGCCCCCGCGCACCGCTGGCGCAGCCGCCAGGGGCGCGGCTGGCTCGAAGCGATTCCGCATCCGCACCGCATTCGCCTCGCCGACCTGCAAGACATCGACGACCAGAAGGCGCGCTGCGACGCCAACACCCGCCAGTTCGTGCGCGGCGGCCGTGCCAACAATGTGCTGCTCACCGGCGCGCGCGGCACCGGCAAAAGTTCGTTGGTGAAAGCGATGCTGACCGAGTACGCCGACGAAGGCCTGCGCGTGATCGAAGTCGACAAGAGCGATCTGCTGCATCTGCCCGAGATCGTTGACCTGGTCGCCGGGCGGCGCGAGCGCTTCATCGTCTTCTGCGACGACCTCTCCTTCGAGGATTCCGAGCCCGGCTACAAGGCGCTCAAGAGCGTGCTGGACGGCAGCCTCTCCGCCCCGCCAGACAACCTGCTGATCTACGCCACCAGCAACCGCCGCCACCTGATGCCCGAGTACTTCGCCGAAAACCTGCTGACACACAAGGTCGGCGACGAGTTGCATCCGGGCGAGGCGGTGGAAGAGAAAGTCTCGCTCTCCGAGCGCTTCGGCCTGTGGATTTCCTTCTACCCGTTTGGCCAGAACGAGTACCTCTCGGTGGTCTGCCACTGGCTGCGCGCCTTCGGCGTGCCGGATCAGCAGATCGCGAGCGACGCCATGCGCACCGAAGCACTGCAGTGGGCGCTGATGCGAGGATCACGCAGTGGCCGCGTGGCGTGGCAGTTCGCGCGCGACGTCGCTGGCCGCATCGCGCCCTGAGCCCCAACCATCACTCCAACCCGAAAGCCGCATCACCCCATGATAGAAACCCTCTTCCCGCACGGCCCCTGGCACTACCTCGCCGGTGGCTTGCTGATCGGCAGCGCTATCGGCGCGCTCTACCTGCTGGCCGGCCTCGTCGGCGGGCTGTCGACGTTTTTCAGCAGCACGCTGTCGTGGGCCTCGCGCCTGAGCAGCCTGCAACAGGCCAAACTGATCGAGAGCCGCGGCTGGCGCCTCGCCTACGCGGCCGGGCTGGTACTCGGCGGCGCAGTCTTCGCCCTGACGCTGGGTGACTTCGGCGCCAGCACCCGCGTACCGCCCTGGCTGCTGCTCGTCGGCGGTGTGCTGATCGGCTTTGGTGCGCGCCTGGGCGATGGCTGCACCGCCGGCCACGGCATCTGCGGGCTTGCCGCGCTGCGCTGGCCCTCTCTCATCGCGGTCGTCACCTTCCTCACCACCGCAATCGTCGTCGCCCAACTCGCCGCCCACTTCGGGGTGATTTCATGAAGCGCCTGCTGATTGCACTGGGCTGCGGCGCGCTGTTCGGCTTTGGCCTGTCGCTCGCGACCATGACGCAGCCCGAAGTCGTGCTCGCCTTCCTGCGCTTCCAGGATTTCGGCTTGCTGCTGGTGCTCGGCGGTGCGGTGATTGTCGCCCTGCTTGCCTACCAAGTCGGCCCGCGCTTGCTGGCCCGCCCGCTCGCCGGCGCGGTCTTCGAAAAGCGGCAGACGCCGTTCTCACGCCGCACCGTGATCGGCGCTGCGATTTTCGGCGCCGGCTGGGGCCTGTGTGGCGTGTGCCCCGGCCCCGCGATCGCCGGCCTCGGGCTCGGCAACCTCGATCTGCTGTGGGCGCTCGCCGGCATCTTCATCGGCGCCTGGCTGCAGGCGCGTTTTTTCGGGAGTAGCGATGCGCAAACGCGTTGAAGTGGCCGCCGCCGTCATCACACGGCCCGATGGCAGTTTCCTGCTCGGCCAGCGCGCGCCGGACACCTTCTATGCCGGTTACTGGGAATTCCCGGGCGGCAAGGTGGAAGCGGGCGAATCCGCCCATGCCGCGCTGGTGCGCGAGCTGCAAGAAGAACTCGGCATCACGGTGCATCGCGCCCACCCGTGGATCACGCGCGAGCACCTGTACGAGCACGCGCATGTGCGGCTGCACTTCTTCGAGGTCTGCGACTGGTCCGGCACACCGAACGACCATGTGCACTCGGCGCTCGAATGGCAACAGGGCGATGCCCCCAGCGTCTCGCCGATGTTGCCGGCCAACGGGCCGATCCTCAAATCGCTGCGCCTGCCGCGCACGATGGGCATCACCCATGCGGCAGAAATCGGCGTCGACGCCCAGCTCACCGCACTGGATGCCACGCTCGGCGCCGGCTTGCGCCTGGTGCAGATCCGCGATGCAAACCTCGCCGCAGACGCCCGCACACAGCTTGCGCGTGAAACCGTGGCGCGCTGCCATGCACATGGCGCCATCGCGGTGGTAAATGGCGATGCCGCACTGGCAGCGGCCGTCAGCGCCAACGGGCTGCATCTGCGCGCCGGCCAGCTTGCCGGCCTGACTGCTCGCCCCGATTTCGAGTGGGTCGGCGCGTCCTGCCACACGCGCGCGGACCTTGAAACCGCCGCCCGTCTCGAACTGGACTACGCCCTGCTCGGCCCGGTGCTTCCGACCGCCACGCACCCCGGCGCCAGCGGCATCGGTTGGGGCGCCTTCCACATGCTCAGCCGCGATCTGCCAATGCCGGTCTTTGCGATTGGCGGTTTGCGCGCCGCCGACATGGATACCGCGCGCGGCTACGGTGCGCATGGTATTGCCGCAATCCGCAGCGTGTGGGGCCCGGGCAAGGCATGAAACCGCGCTACACCGACAAGGTCGTCGTCATCACCGGCGCCAGCGACGGCATCGGTGCTGAACTGGCGCGCCAGCTCGCATCGCAAAGGCCAAAGCTGGTGCTCGCGGCGCGCAATGCCGATGCGCTCGCCAAAGTGGCCAAGCAGTGCAGCGTGCAAGGCGCACTGGTGCTCTGCGTGCCGACCGATGTGAGCGTCGAAGCCGATTGCGCCGCCCTCGCGCGCCAAGCGGTCGAACGCTTCGGCGGCATCGATGTGCTGGTGGCCAACGCCGGCGTATCGGGCCACGCCATGTTCAGTGAAGTGAGTGACTTCGGCTGGTATGAAGAGATGATGCGGGTGAACCACTTCGGTACGCTCTGGTGCGTGCGCCACGCACTCCCGCATCTGCTTGCGCGCCGTGGCCAGATCGTCGGCGTCTCCAGCCTCGCCGGGCTGTTCGGCGTGCCCGGCCGGACCGCCTACTGCGCCAGCAAGTTCGCGATGACCGGCTTCCTCCAAGCGCTGCGCATCGAACTGGCACCGCAGGGCATTGGCGTGACGATTGCCTATCCCGGCGTGGTTGCAACACAAATCCGCCATCGGGGTTTCGGGCCGGACGGGCGGCCCGCAGGGGCAAGCGGCCTGGACGAAGGCAAGGCGATGTCAGTGGAGACCTGCGCCAACCTCATCCTGCGGGCGATGAGCCGACGTAGCCGCAATTGCGTGATGACCGCCGAAGGCAAGCTGGGGCTGTGGCTCAAGCAACTGCTCCCCGATCTGGTCGATGCGCTGGCCCGCCGCAAGCTGGCAAGAACGCGGCGACGGGGCTGAGCGACTCAGCTCCGCGGATCGCTACCCGGCGGCAAGTCATCTGCCAGGGGCGCCTGCCCCGGCACGCGATAGGTCTCATCCGCCCAGGCGCCCAGATCGATCAGCTTGCAGCGTTCGGAGCAGAACGGCCGCCAGCGATTCTCGGGCAGCCATTCGACGGGCTTGCTGCAGGTCGGGCATTTGACGATGCGGGGACTGGGCGTACTCATGGGGCAGGGACTCGACCGGGCGCCCGTCCTACCAGACAGGCCACCTGAAATGAAGTGCTGATTGCCGGGCGCGCGATGCGCCCGTAGCCAATCAAAGATTGCAGAAAGTAAGGGCAAATAGTCGCCAAAAGCGCCTAAATACGCCATCCACCCTAATTAAAAAATGGTCTAGCTACTCATCTAGCTACTCAAATTACCACACGAGGGGCACCAGCCGGTTTTTGCCATGGAACAGCTGCAGGCTGACCGCGAGACACCGAGGATGTACTGAGTCATACAATGCGATTTCGGCCAAAGGAACGACAAACCACAAGGAACGCGCGATGTATTTCGCATACTTCGATGAGTCCGGTGACACCGGTATGGATGATACTTCGCCTACCGGAACATTCACGCTAGCCTGCCTGCTCATCCATGACAAGCATTGGCTAGAAGCACTGGATCAGACGGTAGCCTTTAGGCGCTACCTGAAAGATCAGTTCGGCATCTCGCCCCGCCTTGAGCTCAAGGCGTCTTGGCTGGTGAATAACAAGGGGCCAATCCGAAAACTCGGGCTTTCCTTTCAAGCTCGCATGGCTGTATTCAACGCTGCGATGCGATTTCAGCGGAAGGTCGGCTTCGTTAAGGTGTTCGCTGTGGTCGTCAACAAAAGGCAGATTCAGCTGCGATCCACAGACGTCCGTGAGGTGGCGTGGAAGTATGCCCTTCAGAGACTGGAACGCTTCGGAACGGCACAAAAGGACAACGTTCACGTTCTTCCGGATGAGGGGCACAAGGACTTCATCGTAAAGAAGATCCGCGCAATGCGCCGTTTTAGTCGAGTTCCGTCCGCATGGGGTGACGGAGCACTCGATCGCAAGGCGGAGAATATTGTGGAGGACCCGTCCGATCGCCGATCGCAGGACTCTTTCTTCACTCAGTTCGCCGACTTGAACGCTTACGCAGCCTTCCGGAGAGCGTTTCCAGGCGCCAACTTCGATACAAGCGTCTGGGATACGCTTGGCGACGCGCGCTTGCTTGAAGTAAACAAGGTTCGCGGAGGGCTCCCCGGCGTTGTCGTTTGGCCTCCTGAATAAGAAAAGCCCGCCTGGAAGGGCGGGCTGGGGCAGTCCTAGCCCGACCACAGGGTCGGGTTTAGACCACGGTTTGAGTGTATCCGATATCTAAACTTCCGTGTCTAGAAATCGTTTCAGCAGGTAATCGGGCTTTTCCGGTCACTGGCGCAACAAGCCAACAGCAGTAGCGATCACACGCGGATCACCGCCAGCTAGACAAAATACGCCCACCCTGGGATTCCGGATTCCGCAAGCCCCATCACCCATAGTGCATATCACATAACCCCCTTAGGCGAGGCCAGTGAGTAGCGAAAGATCGGGGTTCGCATTACCCGTATTTGCGATTTGCCAGGAGGACCCGCAAAGGGGCGCTGCCTCCGAGCCGGACAACCCCGCCAGAGACCCCGGCGTGAACAACCAACGTGCCAGGCGATCTATCACGCAGAGCATCTAGACTATTTGTAGATCCAACGCACACCGGCTACGCCCTTCCCTTGCTCCCCACACCATCGCAACTTACTTACCTCCGACGCGCCGCCAGAACTGGCTAAAGTTCGGGCTCGTCACGTCCCGTAATGGCGGTCGCCAGAAGGACCCGCGAAGCTCACCTTGGCAGCGGTTTGTAGCGCACCCAGCTTGTGCAGTCTGGTGGTGCTGTAATGATTCGTTCAGACGCTCGAGCTACCTCTCGCACCGGATACCCCAAGGCACAGCCCCATCGGAACATTCGCCGGTCATCATCAGTAAGACGCCCCGACACGCTCCTGAGGTTGGCGCATCCCATGCAGTCGCGTTCTTCTCCTGGAGCATCAAAGGACAGCAAGCGCCAGCCATCCAAACCGGCCGCTGCACAACGCCGCGACAACGTCACCTGCTGTTCAATCGGGCGGAGAAGCGACAGTGCGCGCAACGCACCGCCAAGCGCCTCATTGCTGACGCCCTCTCTGTTCATTAGGTGAAAGCACATCACCAAAGCGGCAGGGTTGAACTCATGGCGAAGGTCGCAGCGATCAGCTTCGGAAAAAACGGCGCGAAAAGAACTTGCTGCCTCACCCCCGGCGCGGGTGCCGTGCATTGGTTCCGGGTCGTGCGTTTCTGAGGTGGTGACGGTGGGAAAGGTGGAAACACCCCGGAAACCCGCGCCAGCATTGGGTCTTGCGAATCCACCCATGGTGGTGACAGGTGGGGGCGCGGTGGGGAATCCCACCTCATTCGCAGGTTGTGTCTTTGAAGCGGAGCCTTTTTCCCATGCATTCGCTCCCACGTCCGGCGCGGTCTGGTCCGCTTGGGCCTCGGGTCGAGTCCCCACCTCAGCACGCGATGCTTGATCCGAGAATAGCCGGTCAAGGTCAAGCATAGTCCGCCTCCCAAATCGTCGGCAGGATGCGAAACACTCGCTTGTCGCCCTCGCCTGGCAGTCGGACCTTGCGGGCAAGCTTGCCGTCTTTGTCAGGCCCCAGCATGGCACCAAGCTTGACTAAGTTGTGCACGACCGCACGGTAGTCATAGCCCTTGCACACCTCCTCCCGAAACACCTCGGGATAAATGAAGTGCTCCCACGCGCCCGGCGTATCCTCGCTCGTTGTGGCGGCAGGGTCTGGAATGAATCGCTTGACGCCGGCCTTGTTGATGACGCGCGGCGCGTGATCATCTTTCGCCAGCGGCCGATCCCAGTCCGAGAAACGAGCCTCTCCGTGCTGGTGCAGGAACTTCCGCACCGCCTCCAGCATTGCCCGTGACTCTTGATGCCCCTCGCCGCCGCGTTGTGCGAGCCATGCGGCAAACGTTCTTCCGGAGGCGCCTAAGGCCTCGCCCGGCTCCCACCCGGTAATCCCCCAATCAGTTGCCAGTTCCCCCGCTGCAGCCACCAAGGCGAAGCGGTGCGCAACACGACGGGCCTGCCCGCTGGCATTGGCAGTCAAGTGAGCTGCCTCGAACTTCTTCACGAAGCCTCGCGCTGTCCCGGCAACGTCGTCACGATGATCGATCAGCTTCGACACGAACGCGCGAAACGGATGCCCGTATTGCTTGCGGGCAGCCCCATCAAGCGCCTTCGCGAAGTCTGCGCCGCCAGCATATCCATGAAGGTTCTCGAAAGCGCCCATCCCGGCGCCGGCATCAGCCGGAATCTCCGCGAGCCTGATTTCCTGCCCGGCGCGCGTCACTTTGCCGACTTCGGCCATGTGCTGAGTCAAGCCTATCTCGCCCGCACTCAAGAACAGAAGACGCCAGCGCGCAAGGTCGCGTGCGCCACCCGTGCGAATGCTGCGCACCTTGCCGGCGCCGTTGGCGAGCATGTAGGCAGATTCACCCGCCACACGCCCATCCACCTGCGCCAGTTCATCAAGGAGCAAGGGCGCATCGCAGTGCTGCAAAGCCAGGCTCTCCAGCCCGTTGTCCGTCGCACGCCACCGTTGCATATAGTCCGGGCTGCCGCACACGCTAGCGGCCACACGTAGCGCGGTCGTTTTGCCATCGCTTGAGTTAGAGCGGAAGTGAAACCCGCCGCTCTCGCCTTCCACCAGGTAGAGCAGCGGACTGGCGAACGCCAACGACACGGCGAACACCAGGCGTGAATTGCCGGCGCAAAGGCGGGCCACTTCGTCGCGCCACCCGGAAAGGCTGCCGCGCGTGCGGAATGCGCTTACCGGCGCTCCATCGGCCATGAACAGCCATTCCTCGCTGCACTCGCCCAATGCACCATCAGGCAGAACGAACGCCAACCCGTCGTCAGTTGAATGCCACCCAACACGGTTCGTCGTGCGAGCGCGCGCTTCGGGGCGAGCGCATTGCAGATACTCGACCACAAAGGCGCGCACCTTTGGCGCCATCTGCAGCCCATTTGCAAGCAGAAGCGCGGCCACTTCCAACCCGTCGCCCCTGAAGTGCTCCATTGGCACAATCTCACGGTGCATCCGCCCGTCAGGGTCGCGGAACTCCACCAGCAGCCCCCAGCCCCGGTTCTCTGGATCACGTACGCGCGCCACTGGGCGCAGTGGATCGCACAGCCAACGTGGGCGGCGTTCGTTTCCCTCTCGGTCGCGCTCGATCAGCCAGACGCCTTTGCCATCGAGCCGAAACCGTTCTCCCGACGCAGGTTCGGATACTGCGGCAGCCGGCGGCACCTCGGCTGCACCGCTGGGATGAATGGCACCGGCACCGCCGCGCTGCGCCGTGGCCTGCGGCGTTGGCACCGGGAACGCATCGGGCCGCACCAACCACAGGGCGAAGTGCGCAGGCGTCCAGCCCCGATCCTCGAAGTCGGCCGCATCGTCACCGGCCGGCAAGGCCTCGCCGGGTTCCAGCGCTGCCGCGTCACCATTGCCCGTAGCTTTGAGCGCCATCGCCACCAGGTTGAAACAAGCCACCGAAGCAACCCCCACCACCCCCAATGCCGTCGCCACTGTTTGCATTGCCTTGGTGCCGGGTTCATCGGCGTCGGGCCATAGCCACACGTCACGGCCCGCGAGCGGCTGCCAGTCGGCCTTGTCAACCGCTTGCGCGCCACCCGCCCAAGTGACGCACACGCATTGCGGGGCAAGCCGTTGTGCCGCCTCACAAGCTTTCTCGCCCTCAGTGACGATCACCCTCGCGTCCGGCCGTGCGGCCAGATCAGGCAAGCCCAGCAGCGGGCGCGGCGCGGCTGGCGCCTTGTAGTGCCACACCAGCACACCGTCCGGCGCACGCCACAGCGACAGGGGTGCGAATTGCTTTCGCTCTCCTTGGCGCTTGGGCTCGAATCGATCGTGAATGAAGCACAGCCGGCCAGCTGCATCGCGGTACTCATACCGGCGCGACGGCTTGCCGTGGCGCGCATGGGCCGCAGGTGGCGGCGGGGCATCGTCGGGTGCCGGCATCACACACACGAAGCCGCCCGTATCGACACCACTGCGCCCGCCCTTCTCCGTTGCTTGTGGCGATGCTGGCGGCGTTTTCGGGCCCGTCGCGGCCGGATTGGCCGTCTTGCCTTTGCGCGGGGGTGGCGTCAGCCCCAGCAGATCGCCAAGCCTGTCGGCGGCGCCCGATTGCGAAGGCATGCCCCAAAGGTAGCGCGCCAACGACACCAGGTCGCCGCCCTTGTCGCCGGTCGCGAAGTCAGACCATGCGCCGTTGGTGGTGTTGATCGAAAACGAGCCGGCCTTGTTGTCGGTGCGGGTTGGGTTTGTCGTTTGGTATTCAGGCCCGTGGCGCTTGCCTCCCGAGATTCCCAACAGTGCCGCCGTGCTGTCAAAGCGCTCCAGGGCGAGCGCTGCAACCTGCCCGATCCAATTGGTTGGCGAACTCATTGCAGCCCTCCCGGCGCCGAGACCGGATGCCAGTGCAGTCGGTCTATCCGCACCACAACAACATCACAGCCAGGCGGCATGATTTCGACAGCCAACGCAAGTGCCGCGGCTCCAGACCCAGACGGAAACAGGTCCATCCACGCCGCCGCCACCCAGTCCCCTGCCTCACTTTGTAGAAGCGACACGAAACAACCGTCCTTCTGGCCTATAACGACATGCCCACACGCACCAAGCAAAGACTCCGCCTCCAAGGCGCGCACGTGGTCATCTGCGAAAACGGCCTCAAGGAGCGCCTCTGCACTCGCGCGGCGAATTGCCACGGCCGCCGGGTAATACCTGTATTCCGGCTTGTTCATGGTTTCACCCGCCCGTGAAGCACCATGCCGATGTGATGCACGAAGCCATCAAACCGCGCTTGCACTTCGTCATTCCAATCGGCCGCACTGCCTGCGCAAACGATCTCGCCCAGGATGTCGGCGAAGGCCTGGGCGGCCTCTTCGCTGGTCATCACATCACCACAACGCAGCAGCGATTCCACAAACATGCAAGCCTCCCAACCGCCTGCCTCGCGCGCCGCAGAAATCGCAGGGGCGAACGCCACCCCGGCCCCCTGCGCGGGCGCCGTTTCATTGCTTGGTTTCATGATTAGCTATCCCGGTTGATTTCAGCGGTGACGGGAGCAGATTCCCACGCCAGGCGCGGGTCATCGCCGCAAACGAAATGCCCCCAGCGGGCGGCAGCGTCAATAACCGAAGTCAGTGCAAATAGCCGCTGTTTTTGTAAGCCGACCCGCTGTTCTTCTAGGCCGCAGTCAAAATCACTCACCAGGTCATCAACCATCTCTATCGCCGCCACAATGCCGGAGAAGAGTTGCGCGGCATTCCCGGCGGCGTATGTATCGTCTCTGCCGTATTTCATGACTCACCCCCTGCAACCCGTTCGATTACAGCCAAGCGCTCGTTGGCGCGCGTGATGCCGTCGCCACTTACGCCATCAGCCTCGTTGCACTTGCCCCATTCGCTTTTCTGCTCAGGGGTCATCAACTGAAGGGCGTTGCGGATGATCAGGTGAGCTTTTTGAAGTTCAGACAACAAATCGGGCGCTGCGCTTTGTGATGCCGCCGCCACCTGTGGCTCGCGACCCGTGGTCGTACCCTTGATCGCGGCATACACGCACGCACTTGCCAACTCCAACTGCACCGAAGTGGCATAGCAAAACACCGCATCAGGCGCCTCGTTCTCTATCGATTCAACTACCCGATAGGTCAGCGTTTCAGCTGTACTGAGGTAACAATAGGCCTGCTCCAGCAGGTCATGCACGGGCAGCCCATCGCGCACCTCGAAGGGGGCTACTTGCGACATTGCAAGCATGCCAAACTCAACCCGCTCTGGCTTTGGCGCCGCTATGTTTGCCTTGGCATTCATGCTGCACCGCCTTTCCTGCCAGCAAACTCACTGTCGTGGCTCAGCGCAGACAACACGGCCATGACGCATGCATCGGCCATTTCGATCAGGTCGGCTTGCGCGTAGAGCAGCGTTGCGTCGGGCGTGCCGTGTTCGATGTTCTCGGCACTTTGGTGCGACAGCGCGGCGATAGAGCTCAAGAAGATCGACGCCTGATTCAACACGTCGCCCAAGGGCAGCCCCTCTCTGACTTCAAACATCGGGGAGCCAGTTCTGGCCAGTGGCATGAATGCGACCGCGGCTGTCGCGGGGGACACGTCTTTCGATGCGTGGGCGATCATGCTGCACCCCCTTGCTCAGCCAGCACCGCAGCCAGCCGATCAATGCAGAGCTGCACTGCGGACGCGCCCTCTTGCAGGTGTTCTTGATAGGTCGCGACGCGCTTAAGCATGTCCGCCATGGCTGCGGCGCCATGCTCGGCGGCAAAGGCCTCGATCTGGTCGCGGGATTTCGTTAGCAGACCGAACGCGATCAAGCGCGAGGCGCCCCAGCGGCGTTCGTAGTCACGGTCGAAGGCTTCGACCTCGGCAAAGCTCGCCAGCGGTGCGAAGTCGACAAACGATGGCGCGACATCGGCGCCACGCGAAGCGACGAGAGACAAGTGAACAGGATGATGCGAAGCGCGCGAGTGCGCGGGCGTGCGGATAGAGCTAGGCATGATTGCCTCCAGTGTTTGCGGTAAGTAACCGCCACCCCACTTCCACATGGGGCGGCGACCGGAACGCGGGGTGTGGAAGACCGGAACACTGGAACCGGCGAGCATTGAAGCTCCCCCGCGCCCAGCCGCCATAAACAGGAGGCGCGCAGGTGCGCAGATGGACGTAAAAACGGCCGCAAGGCGGCCACGTCCGCCAGTGTTGTTCGGGCTTCCACACCCGGTCGCTTCTGTCTCAGCGACGGCGCAAGCATGCAGCATCGAATCAGTTGAGGTCAAGTACATCATCGCTCCCAGGTCGCCGATTCAATCGCGGCCACACACGCAGGGAGAACCATTGCGAGCGCGCTCGGATCAATCAAGTCGGCGCATCGAGACATGCCGGCGGTGCTCAGCGATGACGCGCCTTCACTGCGCCGGCCGATGGACAAGCCTACGAACAGGTCACTCACGAACTCACCTTTGACCGCTGCCATCGCCCACTGACGGAGTGTTTCGTCGGTCAAGGCATCCACTCGCCGCCGAAGCTCCAGCAAACGGTCCGGCGACGAGAACGCCAGTCGCAGCGCATCACCGACAACGCGATCAGCAGCGAAGGCCACGTCGCCCTGCCAGTCCAGACCATCAAATGCGACTTGCGCCCAACAGCGCTCAAGCAACACCCCGGCACTTGCTTGAGCCCCCCAGCCGTGCGGGCGATCCGCCGCGGTCGGGCATGCGAGCTTCAAAATGGCGTACCCGAGCACGCGACCAAGCGTGAAGGCGCGTTGCGGCGCAGGAAGGCGCGCAGGCCAAGAAGAAGGATCGGGCAAACAGCTGACTTCGTTGGAGCGTCCGCACACGTTGAAGACGAGCGCGGCATGCCATCGATCCAGCAGATCGAAAGGAGGTCTCATAGCGCACGCCCCCGCAGAGCTTCGTCAATCCGCGAGGCAATCCAGCGATCGACGGACTCTGAAGGCACAGCCGATGCGCGCGGGCCAAGCTTCACCAATGGCCCCAGGCGGCCGGCTGCGATTTCTCGATAGGCCTGCGCCTTTGAGATGCCCATGCGCTTCGCGGCAACAGGCACTTTCTCAAGCGCCGTCTGGCGAACTGGCGCGAGAACACTACGAGCGGCGATCACTTCGCCACCTCAACGGCACGCGGATGAATCAGTCGCTGCAGCGAATCGGACGGCCACATCAAGCGGCCATTCGGCAAGCGCCGAGGCCGCAACCCGTAGTAGTGCCCCTCGCGGCATACGGCGGCCCGTAGCGATTGCGCTTTGAGGCCGAGGGCCTCTGCGAGTTGTTCTGTTGTGATGCCCATGAATGCTCTCCTGTAACGCCAATTGATGGCTTGGAGTGCATTTCAATCCCAGGTGCATTGAGGTGCGCCGCAGGGGCAGTTGGGTGCATCGTTGGTGCACTTCGGAACGCTTGCGCGTCTCGAATCATCGGCATCGATTCACTTTCACGTTTGCACCGAACGGGATATGTGCAGACGTCTGCACTGTCGACACCGGCGCATCAGCGGCCCAAGTCGCAAGGCAACCCGCCTTGATCACGTCAAAGTCATAGCGATTTCGTCCGCGCTTCGCTGCGGCCACCCATGCGTATAGGCTGGGCTTCTTGAGCGCAGAAGCAAGCGCCGGATAGGCGTCGCCGAAGCGATCAAGCAAGGCCTGTTTGGTACCTATGATCGCCGGTTCAGGATTATCGGAAACGAGGGTCAAGCCAGGCGCCTCTGTCCGCTTGATGGGTGGCGAGCAAACCGCTGCGATCCATGCCGCCAAGTGCTCCCCCGGCGCAACACCAGGACTCAGCGATAACCACGTGACGAAATCCGCACACCTGACGATGAAGGTTGTGCGTACCACCGCGCCCGTAGCGACGCGCTCCATGTGAAATTCATCAGCCCAACTACCTCTGGCCGAAGTCGTGATTTTCCGAACTGAGAAGGTCTGCTCCGATCGCGTGACCGTCGTCGCCTTCAATGCACCGCAATCAATCGCCCTGCGCATCGTTTCAACCATAGCGCGCCGCCCGTGCAGCGTTTCACGCCGGGGCGTTCTTCCATCTGGAAACTGAAGACGGGAAATCTCATCGAGAGACAGTTGTTGCGGCCACTCGTCTCCAGCCGTGTTCGATGCAGCTGCCGGCTCACCGGACGGTGCAACGTCAAAGCGTTTCGGACCGATGCCACAAAGGCGTTTTGCATACAGCCAACTGAAACTCATATGCCTCCCCATTCTCGCCTCAGACACTTCACGACATGAGAGCTTTCGATTCAAGAACAGTCCGCCAGGCAGACCGCCACCAGGGCAAAGAGATGACCGCTTAGCGGTGCCGTTGGTGTCGTAGCCGAATGGCGGCCAGACCACCACTACCGGCCGGAATATGCGTTCGCATCTTCGATGCGTTGCGCAATCCAGCGATCAACGGACGATGAAGGCAGGGCAGAAGCAGATTTCCCGATCTTGACCAATGGACCTACGCGCCCAGCATGAATCTCGCGATACACCTGGCGCACCGATATCGCCATTCGCTTCGCTGCACTGGGTAGCCGTTCAAGTTGAAGATGGGCGCCGCCATGCAAAGTTGATGCGTTTGCCATACAGAACCTCTGCCATTGATGACGAAATACGCACAAAAAAAAGCACCCGTCTGTGCCGGCCATGCCCGGCATCCCTCGGGTGCTACAGACGGGTCAGCCGCCCCGCCTGCGGGTGGCGATCCGGGACCGCCTTTGCCATAAAGCAACGAAGGAGACGATCACGCTCCAGGGTTTGTGATGGCGCCGCGCGGGTCCGCGCCAGCAACACCAAAATCGAGAATTACCCTTGCCTGCATGCCGTCGCAGTCAAAGCTCTCCTGCATCAGCACGGACGGCGACTCATTCCCTCCGATGAATCCGACTTGCAATGCGGCACATATCGCCGGATCAGCGAATGCGTACCACCTTGTGCCATAGAGCCGTGGTGTTCCGATTACCTGGCGGAACATATTCCGCACTTCATTGAGACGACCGATGACGTTCGACGGTTCGGTATCGAACTCCGAATCGTTGACAATTCTTGCTTCCCCTTCAAGAAGCACAGGTCCGAGCCAGGAAGCCGGCTCAAGGTCAATCCAGCTGTCCGTCGTGCCTGGTTCCGTCTGCGCCTTGAACGCCGAGCGCGCAGCGCGGAAAGATGGAACCGAAGGCGCTGCCGCAGGCGAAACGATGTTCTTGTGGTTGGCGTGAAACAGAGGCAACCCGTCATCGATGATCGGCCCGTTTCCGCCGTTCATCGCAAGCAGAGCAAAGACATCGGCCTCGATTGTCCGCGCCGCGGCTTCGCCCAACTGTTCGGCTGCAGCGGTGAGCGCCAACAAACTGTCATTCACGATGGTTTCGCGAGAGATACGAATGATGTTTCCCTTCGTTCCGGCGCGCAGCGTGTCGGACTCACCATCGGGCAGCGACTTGTATTTGAACTCTCCCAACTCGTTCTTTTTATCCAGATTCCCAATCGATCCAATCCGGACAGTGCGGTGGTCACGAAAGTCTGCAAGATCCACGACGCGGCAAAAGCTTCGCCAAGAAAAGGCGCGCTTTGCATACCCTACCTGCATCGATTTATGCAGCACGTTCTCCAGCAATACAGGAAAGTCGCTGCTGGATTGAAAGAACGCTGCAGCGACTACCTCGGGCGGGCTCATTCCCGAGACGTTCACCCCTGCGGCCTTAGCCGACTCCTTCGCAAGATCAAGCAACGAAGCGTGCCGGAACACGTTTTGTCGGGCCTCGATTTTTGCGGTCACGGCGTCAAGCACGCCTGCGCGGTACAACAGACCTTTCGTCTTTTCTTCGATAACTGCGCGGGCGTAGGGAGTAAGGTCACTTATGGATTTCATGGCTGACATCCCCTCACGCGCCAAGCTTGTTCTTCGCGCGCCCAAGGGCGGCATCGAGCTGGCTCGGCGAAGGCTCGGGAATCGCGTCACCGATCAAGGAGCCAGGGTCCCATTTGAAGCCGCCATGAACCGAGGCGTACAAGGCGTGCAAATCGGTACAAAGCTCTTGCAAGCGTTTGTCGCCGCGAACTTTTGCGATGATTTCTTCAACCGCAGAATCCAGCCGCTTTAGGCGAAGCTGTTTCTCGCGGTTGATCGCATTCATGATTTCCATGTCGATGTTGCCGATCTCACGTCGTGCGACGGAGATACTGCGCTCAGTGTTACCCAGCGACTCCGTGAGTGCATTCAGCGAAGTCCTCACGGACGCTGAGTCGCCAGGAAGCCCTCTCAACTCTCTCGACATCTCGAAATCGAGCTGATCATGCGCAGCACTGATCTTCTTCTTCGCATCGTCAATCACACCCTCCAACCGTGCGACTTCGTTTATCAAGTGCAATTGCTGCGCGCGAAGCTCAGCACTGGAAAAGCTTTCTTTGGACATTGGGACAGTCTCCGTAAGTGACAAAGTGCCGGCCGCGCCTTTGCGGTCTCGGCGTGGCGCGTGTTGTCACGTTATGGCGTAGGGGGTGCAATGTTCATGGTGCAATTTGCACGATATTCGAGCCGGGCTCGCCATGACCGTCCGAGCCCTTCGCGACCCAGTTGTAGATGGTCCGGCGCGAAACGCCGTGTTTTGCGGCAAGTTCGTCGTGGTTGTTTCCCTTGAACTCGTTGAGCACTTGGGCACGGCGATTCCTTCGCGTGATCTGCGGCGCCTGGGGGATATAGACGTACTCGCCACCACGCGCGCGGCTGACACGCAGCATCAACGCCGCAGCAACTGACTTTGCTTGCTCCGCACCCATACCCATTTCGCCTACCAGAGCACTGGCAAGGATCTGCTCTACCGACAGTTGCGCTTCGTGCTTCTCCAGTTTCATGTTGTGCACCTCGTGACCATTGACATGGCGCGATGCTGTGCAAATAGCTGTCTCATTTTCAGGGTGCGAATGGGACTATTTTTGTGGTCACGACACCGAACGCCGAACGATGGAGCTGGCCGATACGTCCAAGGCGAATAGACCGCACCTCGTCTGCATGCGCGCGGACGCGTGAAGGGACTCGCGTTTTGCGAGGCCCCGGCTGTGCCTTCGCAATGAGACAAGACCCGATGATCGGAAGGCTGCGAATCAACAGGACGATCCCCTTTGTTGCGACGGGCGAAAACGGCCGCAGCGAAATGGCAGTTGCCGTCCGAAGCGCCTTAGCGATCGTCCAGCAATCCAGCAAACGTGTCGGGCGGCTCGATCCCTTGAACGGCCATCATTGCCCACTCGTGAAGCGCTGCATTCGTCACCGCGTCAATCCTGTTGCGCAGCGTTTTCAACCTGGTCGGTGGCGAACATAGTGCGAGCTGAATCACAACATCCAGCGTTGCCAGGGCAGCGTCTTTCGTATCGTCGTGGCCGTAGTGTCGGGTCATCGCGCTAATCAGCCCATAGCCAGAGCGGTCAACGCCGAAGCGGCAATCGTCTGCAAATGGACGGGCGAGCTTGAGCAACGCAACACCAAGAACACCACCAAGCAGGCTGGGCGCCGTCGCATTCTCGGTGAGAAACTCGCGTGGGAAACATCGCCCGTCCGGGATTGCTCCTTCCTCGGCGCTGTCGTTACGGAAACCAAATACCAGCGCTGCACGCCAGCGCTCAATAAGCACATCTCTATTGGCGCTCATTGCTCACGGCCTCTCGTGGCAACAGCGAGGCGCGCAGCAATCCGGGCATCAACCGGCGATACCAGCGCTGCCGACGCGCGAGTGCCGAGCTTCAACAGGTATCCGAATCTCCTGGATGCGATCTCGCGAGAAGCCTGAGAGGTTGAATACCCAATTCGCATCGCGGCATCTGGAACGCGCCCACGACAAGGTGCCAAGTCCGTGCGTTGGATCTGATTTGCCGAGGCGCTCATTTTTCGCACCTCGCCGCACGCGCTGTGCCAAGCCTGGCTAGTGCGTCATCCGGCCACGACAAGCGCCCATTCGGAAGACGCTTCGGGCGCAAACCGCAGTAATCCCCGTTGCGATAGACAGCGGCCCGCAGCGACGGCGCCTTGAGGTGCAAAGCACCTGCCAATTGTTCAGTTGTGAGTCCCATGAAGTGCATCCCAAGTAAGTCCGTTTGAACGGCATGGAACGCATTTCAAGGGTGGGTGCATTCAGGTGCACCACAGGTGCATATGGGGCAATTCAGGTGCATTGCAGCGATTGACCCGCACGTCAGCGTGCGTCGGGGAGTCGCAGGGCGCAGCTGCATCCGCAGCCAAAGTCGCCCAGCAGTTCGCCAAAAGGCGGCTAGGTCTTACTGGTCACGGCCCCGTTTTGCGATCTTCAACCATTGGTACCTGCTGCGGCCGGCAACCTCTGAAATGATCATCGAGCCAAGCCAGTAACGTAGCCTTGGTGACGATTACCGGGCTTTGCAGGATGCAGCCCCAGCCGGCCATCACCTTCCGAGCCATTTGCGACCCAGTTGTAGATCGTCCGGCGCGAGACGCCGTGCTTCGCTGCAAGTTCGTCGTGGTTGTTTCCCTTGAACTCTTTGAGCACTTGGGCGCGGCGATTCCTTCGCGTGATTTGCGGCGCCTGGGGGATATAGACGTACTCGCCACCACGCGCGCGGCTGACACGCAGCATCAACGCCGCAGCAACTGACTTTGCGTGCTCCGCACCCATACCCATTTCGCCCACCAGAGCACTGGCAAGAATCTGCTCTACCGACGGTTGCGCTTCGTGCTTCTCCAGTTTCATGTTGTGCACCTCGTGACCATTGCCATGGCGCGATGCTGCGCAAATCGCCGTGACATTTTCAGGGTGCGGATGACACTGTTTTCTCTGTCGGGATCGACCAGAACCCTCGCCGCCAAGCGCTTCTACTGCATGCCGCTGGTCGTTCAAAAGTAGGTTGGTTTGGCGTCCCATGGCAGGCGCCATTCTTCGTAGGATCGCCGCCCATGACTGGAGAAGATTCCCCTCTTTTCGCCCAGCCATAGGCAAGGGGTGGTGGCCATAGTGCTATTCGTTGCGCCGCATGGCGCGCGGCTGATGTGCGGCAGGTGGAAACTCCTCCGCGCTGAAAAATCGCCTAAAGGTGGGAACCGCCACTGCGCCCCCACCCGTCGCCACCTGTGGTGGATTCTAAAGACCAAATTCCGGTGCGGGTTTCCGGGGCGTTTCCACCTTTCCCACCGTCACCACCTCAAAAAACCATGAGCCGAGAACTTGCACGATTCAAGCAGCAGCGACCTTGCCGAACTGGACGACGTTCCAACCCTGCCCAGACTCGCAAGCCACCAGAAAACGCCCAAGCAGGTCGAGTGCCTGGCGGCGCTCTGCCATGTAGTCATGTTGGTCATACACCGCTACCAGCCCGCCAAGGGCGTGATTCAGGCAACGCTCAGCAATCAACAGATCAACCCCCAAGGCGCCAAGTTGGCTGCGCGCGGTAGATCGCAGATCGTGTGGGGTGAATCGGCGGCAGTGCTCGCCCATCTCAGCAGCCAGCCGATTGAATGCCGCATTGATCGCAGTCGCGGACATCGGGCGTGCACCCTCAACACCGCCGTGCCGCTTTCGGATCGGCAGTACAAAACGTGAGCCACCTGCGATCGCTTCCAGGTCACGGAACCAGCCGAGCGCCGGGTCTGACAACGGAATGACGAAGTCTTTCACCTCTTCGCCGCGCTCAGCCTCCATCTTGCGACCTTTGATGTTGGCGGCTGGAATCGTCCATTGGCGGCGCTCGAAATCGACATGGGACCACTCGGCGCCAACCAGCTCGCCAATGCGAACGCCGGTCGCCAGCAGAATGCGCAGCATCAGCCCGTTGCTTCTTCCAATGCAGTCGGCTTTGGGCAACAGGGTGCGCAGTTCGGCTTCCGTCAGCATGATGCGGGTTCGGTTGGCTTTACGAGTGCCGATAACTGCAGACGCCTTCACATGGGCGCAGGGGTTATCGCTCATCACATGTCGGGCTACGCCGAAGGCGAACACCTCACGCAACGCGATCAAGACCAAGCGGGCTACGTGCCCCGATTTACTGGCAGCGGCTTCGACTACGTCCACCACATCCCCGCCCGACACTTCAGCGGCATGGAAGCGGCCGATTTTCGGTAGCGCGTAGTCCCTCAACTGCTGTCGGCGCCCTTTGATGGTAAGCGGCGACAGCTTGCCGGCCGCGTTCTCGAAGTACGCATCGGAAAGCCGCTGGACGGTCCATGCCCGTGCGGTTTCATTCTTGGCGCGGCGCTTCTCAACCGCAACGTCGGTGCCCTGCTGCACCTTCACCCGATACTCAGCGGCGAGCTTGCGAGCCGCCGCCAATGTGAGGTCGGGGTAGCGTCCCAGGGTGATTTCCTTCTGCGACTTGGCGCCCGCGACCCGATAGCGCAGCACCCATGATGCCGTGCCTTTTGCGGACAGGGTAAAAGTGAGACCGTCTCCGTCCGCCTTAGCGACAGGCTTGCCAGTGGCAAGCCAATTGCGAATTTGGACATCTCTGAGGTTTCCCATGCCCGGCCAATCCTCCGCACGCACTCAACCAGGTATCCCGCCGTAGCTACTCACCGTAGCTACTCACAACGCCTCTAGCTACTCACGTAGCTACTCAAGAACGGCGCGCTGCCATGATACGCCCTGCGACGTACAGACAACAAAAAACCCCGCAAGCACAAGGCTTTACGGGGTTTTTTGCGTCGTCCTGAGACGTACTGAAACAAGGCTAAAGGTTACAGAAAGTCAGTTCGAAATCCAGATCGGATTCGGCCTGGCGGGTGCGGGCAGCGCTGGCGGCGCCCACAAAACGGACGTTCAGGGCGTACTTGTTCGCACTGATCTCGGGCACGAAGGCTTCGTCCTTGCCAAAGCGGATCCGCAGCATTTGCGCGCTGCGGCCACCCATCATCATCTGGAACTGCCCGCGATGCGCAACGAGGCTTTCGGGTCGGCCGCTCGCGCGCAGCAAGCGCAAGACAATCGCCAAACCTTCGCGGATCGGTGTCATCGGGCCGATCCAGGTCCGCAGATCCGCTTGCCGGATCTCGACCGGGCGGTTGAGCCAGAAGTGATACGAAGGCAGGTCGAATTCGCACACGCCGCCGGGAATCGCCGCGCGGCTGCGAATGTTCATCAGCCATTCGTTCTCGCGCAGGTATTGGCCGATTTTTCCGGCCATCGACAGCAGTGCCGCGCTCGCATGCTCGATCTCGTAAAGTGCGCCAGAGAGCGCTTCTTCGGAAATCTCGGGGTTGTGCCGGAAGGACACCAGAATCTGACGTTGGCGCTCAAGCTCCTGCACCAGATCCACCTTCAGATCGGCGCGGCTGGCGACGTCAAGAATCTCGAAGACGCTGACCAGGGCGGTGTGATGCTCGTACGGGCCTTCAGCAAGTGTGAAGTGCAAGGCCTTGTCGAAAAGGTCTTCCAGCCGCAGCAGTGTGCGAATGCGCTCATTCAGCGGGTATTCGTAAGTGATCACTGCGCGATTCCGGCGTCCGGTAGTTGTTGTCTGAAACGCGAAACTTGAGAAAGTGCTTTAAATCATAGCAGGGAATTTGTCACGAATGCCGCGCCACGCTTGATCCTTGGGCACGATAGCGGCAATCGAGCGCATCGACTTGAGTGTGCAGCGCAGCAAGGTCGCCACTGTTGTCGATCAGGTCATCCGCAATCGAGCGGCGCTGTTCGCGCGTTGCCTGAGCAGCCATGATCGAGGCCACCTGTTCGGCACTCAGGCCGCTGCGGCGAACGACGCGCTCGATCTGCAAAGCTTCGGGGATATCGACCACGGCAATGCGATCGCAACGGGCACGGTAGGTGCCTGACTCGAACAGCAAGGGCACCACCAGCACCAGGTAGGGGGCGGCATGTGCGGCGCCGATCTGTGCATCGCTTTCCGCACGGATCAGCGGATGCAGGATCGCCTCAAGCCGCTGGCGCGCGGCCGGGTCCGAAAAGGCCAGCGCCCGCATCGCGGCGCGATCCAGGGCTCCGTCTGCAGCGATGACCTCATCGCCAAACTCCGCCCGCAGGGCATCGATCGCCGCGCCATGCGGTGCAGTCAGCTGGTGCGCAATCTGATCGGTGTCGACAAGCGCGGCGCCCAAGGCCGCGAAACGCGCGGCCGCGGCGCTCTTGCCGCTGCCGATGCCCCCGGTCAGCCCGACCACGAAGGGGCGGTTACGCGAGGTCATCGCGCCGGCGGGCAGCTGCTGCGCGGCGCATTGGGCACTTTGGCTGAGGTGTCGCTCGAAAATCCGGCAAGCTGATCTGCCGGCCCGGTAATCTCAAGCTTCACACTCGTCGCCTCGCGGGTTTCGATACGCGCGCTGCGCACCCCCTTCGCCTTGAGGGATTCGAGCGCCCGGTTGGCCGATTCCTCGCTCTTGTAGAGTCCAAGCGAAATCGCGTTCTGATTGGCACCGGCATCCTTGACGATGAAATAGTCCGACACGCCAAGCCCACGCAGTTCCTCAGCCTTCTTGTCGGCCGAAGCGCGATCCGGCTGCGGGGGCAGATGCACCCACCATGATGAGGTACCGGTCACGGTTTGCTCGCGCGCCTTGAAATTGCTCTCTTTGGCACGCAGGCTGATCGCTTCGGCCTGGACTTTCGACAAGCCGCTCCAGCTCACGCAAGCCAGCGCCAACGGTTTGGTGGCTGGGGCTGGCACGGCCTCAGCGCCACTCGCCGCGGCCGCGGGATCAGGCTCGCTCGCCGCCGCCTGCGGTGCAGGTTCCGGCTCGCTCTGCGCCGCCTCCGCCGCAGCGGCGGCTTGCTCCGGTTTGGCGGAATCGTCGCCGTAGCCAACGACCTTGAGCTTTTCCGGGTGCAACTGGCTCGACAAGCGCTCGGGTTCGCCGCCCGGCGCCGTGTTGAAACCGACCAGGTTGAGCCAGCCAAAGACGATGTTGGCTGCGACCAAGAAGAAAAAGAGTGGGCGAAGGGTTTTCATGGTGCGCAATTATCGCAGGAAGCCAGGCACAGAGGATCAGCCATCAGAAGGTGTAGATCAGCAATCTGTCGGGCTGACGTTGCTTCAAGCGCGCAGCAATTCGCTCAGCCGCCGCAACCCCGCGCGCGTGCGCTTCCTCGAAGACTGAAAAGCCACTGACGTCGGCGTGCGCGAACTGGAGCAGGCCATCGCCTTGGGCGAACCAATGGCGGCCGCGAGCGGTCAGGAACCCGGGCAGCGGCTTGGCCATGGCGTGGCCGTAGCGCACACAGTCAATCCTCTCCACCGAATCAATCAGATCGGGATAGGCCGGCGCCAGCTCGGCAAGCGCCATCCGCGCCCAGTGCTCGCGGCCAAGTTCAAGCAAGCGTCGCCTGAGCGCCGGCGTCGGCGCGCCGGTCAAAGCGTGGTACCAAGTCCAGACCGTTGGCGCCTGAGCCGCCGACAGCGCCTGATGAGACGCATCGACAAATCCGAGCGACCGACTTCCGTAGATCACGTTATCCCAGGCTCGAGGGACGCCAGGCGCCTCCCTCGGTGATCGGGCAATGCTCAATTGCGCCATGACCCATGGCGCGTAGTCGATTGAACGCGCGTGATCCTGCGCCGCGTCTGGGAGCCCCTCAATCACGCGCGGCGCGATGAACAAGGGCGCCGCCCAGATGACCGACTTGGCGTCGTAGACGTCCAGACTCCCCGTCCGCGAATCTTCCACCTCAACGCGCCAGCCGTGCTTCTCTTTTGAAACGCGCCGCACTGCGCGGTCGGTACGAATACGATCGCCGGCAAGGCGCGCGAGCCCCGCCGTCAACCAGCCATTTCCGCCCGGTGTCGTCAGTACGACGTCGTCGGCACTCGCCTCCGCTTCGCCATCACGCGACGCGAAATAGTGGATGCCCGCCCACGCGCTGACCTCGTGCAGACCAGCCCCGTAGTCGTCGCGGCAGGCATAGTCGGCATACCAAAGCAGGGGCGCGGCATCAAACCCCTGTTTCGCCAGCCAAGCAGCGAAGGTGAGCCCGTCAAGCGCGAGAAGATCAGCATCACGCACGCTTTGCCCCATGGGCAGGCAGAAGCCCTTGCCGCCTCCCCGGTTCTGCTTGAATTCGCCCATCAGAGCCAGGAAGCGCTGCATTTGCGCCCGCTCACTGCGCGTGAGGCCGGCGTCGGGGATGATCCCGTCCTGCCATTGTCCGAATCGAAACAAGCGCTCCAGTGGCGCAGCGCAAAGCAGCGTCTCCGCGTAACGGGGGCGCGCCACATATGGGTCGCCCTCGATCGCGCCAAGTTCGGCGAGCAGCCGACGCAAGGTCACGCTCTCGCGGGTCGGCAAGGGAAGATAGTGCGCACCGAGTGGAAACTCGGACACCGCATTCCGAGCCGCCTGTGCATTTCCGCCCGGCGCGGCTCCCATCTCGCAGACAAGCCAATCGTCGACGCCCTGTGCTGCAAGCCACCAGGCCGCCGACAATCCGCCCACGCCCGCGCCAACAACGAGCACATCAAGCGAACCGCGCGCGCGCACCTTCCCCTGCGGCGTCCAAGCATCCCGAAGTCGATGACCGAGCAGCGGATCCGGGCCCAGCCAGCTGCCTGGCGGCGTGTCCCGCCTTGGCTGCCCTGAGCACGCGAGGAGGGGCGCCAACACCATGGCCCCCAAAAGATCGCGTCTATCCACCGGGCGTCACTCGATAACCGACCGCCGCGGAGCGCCCCTTCAAGGCGCCAGCATCGATACAGAACGACAAAAGGCCGGGGTTGCCCCCGGCCTTCTCTATCGTGCTAACCAACTCGAACAACGAGCCAGCTACCGATCACGCCTCAGCGACGACTTCGCCTTCGGTCGCTTCCGGTCGATCGACCAGTTGCACCAGAGCCATCGGCGCATTGTCACCAACGCGGAAACCACACTTCAGAATACGAAGGTAGCCACCGTTACGGTTCGCAAAGCGCGGGCCCAGGTCGTCAAAAACCTTGACGACCATCTCGCGATCACGCAGGCGATCAAACGCCAGGCGACGATTCGCAAGACTCGGCTTCTTGCCCAAAGTGATGATCGGCTCCACCACACGACGAAGCTCTTTCGCCTTGGGCAGCGTTGTCTGGATAACCTCAAAACGCAGCAGTGCGTTTGAAAGGTTGCGCAGCAGCGCCTGACGATGGGCGCTGGTGCGGTTCAGCTTGCGAAGACCGTTACGGTGACGCATTTTCGTATTCCTCTTTCAGTCTGGCCTGGTGACGATCAACCGAGCTTCTCGAGCCCGGCCGGCGGCCAGTTTTCCAGCTTCATGCCAAGGGTCAGACCACGCGAAGCGAGGACTTCCTTGATCTCGTTAAGTGACTTACGACCAAGATTCGGGGTCTTCAGCAATTCAGTTTCCGTCCGCTGAATCAGGTCGCCAATGTAATAGATGTTCTCAGCCTTCAGACAGTTCGCGGAACGGACCGTCAACTCAAGATCATCCACCGGGCGCAGCAAGAGCGGATCAACCGTCGTCTTCTGCACCGGTGCTTCGGTCGCAGTCACGGTCGGGCCGAGGTCGGTGAAGGCCTCAAGCTGATCACGCAATACACCCGCCGCATAACGAACAGCTTCTTGCGGATCGACCGCGCCGTTGGTCTCGATATCCATCACCAAGCGATCAAGGTCGGTACGCTGCTCGACACGAGCCGCCTCAACCTGATAGCTCACACGGCGAACAGGACTGAAGGACGCGTCCAGCACGATCCGCCCGATGACTTTCGCCTCGGCGTGAGCAGGACGCATGTTGCCAGGAACGTAGCCACGCCCCTGTTCAACCTTCAGATGCATCTCGAGCTTGCCGCCAGGAGCCAAATGCGCGATCACATGATCAGGATTGATGATCTCGACATCGTGACTCGTTTCAATATCCTTGGCCGTGACAACACCTTCACCGCTCTTGGACAGCTTCAACGAGGCCTCGGTACGATTGTGCAGCTTGAAAACAACGCCTTTCAGGTTCAAGAGAATGTCCACGACATCCTCACGAACCCCATCAAGCGTCGAATACTCGTGCAGCACGTTCTCGATCTGGACTTCCGTCGGCGCATAGCCTGGCAACGACGACAGGAGAATCCGTCGCAACGCGTTGCCCAAGGTATGCCCGAACCCGCGCTCGAACGGCTCCATCACGACCACGGCATGAACCGGTGATACGCTCTGAACGTCGATGATGCGCGGCTTCAGAAGAGTGTTGCTTTGCATGGGCAATCCTTCGTGTGGGGGTGCGCCCACTGGCGCACCATGCCATTAACGCGAGTACAGTTCGACGACCAAACCTTCGTTGATCGAGGCCGACAATTCCGCGCGCTGCGGATAGGCCTTGAACGTGCCCTTGCCTTCCTTGGCGCTGACTTCCAGCCACTCCGGGAAGCCGCGCTGTTCAGCCGCTTCGAGCGCGGCCTTTACACGCAAGTGGGCACGGGTCTTGTCAACCAGTTGCACCACGTCACCCGGACGAAGCGAGTAGGACGGGATGTTGACGCGCTTGCCATTGACCAGCACGCCGTTATGGCGGACCACTTGACGAGCCTCAGCGCGAGAAGCACCGAAACCCATGCGGTAAGCAACGGCATCCAGGCGGCCTTCCAGCAATTGCAGGAGGTTCTCGCCGGTCTGGCCCTTGCGACGATCCGCTTCCGAATACACGCGACGGAACTGGCGCTCAAGCACACCATAGATGCGACGGATCTTCTGCTTTTCACGCAGTTGGACGCCATAGCCGGAAAGGCGCTGGCCGGACTTCTGACCATGCTGACCCGGAGCGTACGCACGACGCTCAATGGCGCACTTATCGGTGAAGCACTTTTCCCCTTTTAGGAAAAGCTTCTCGCCTTCGCGGCGACACTGACGGCACTTGGCATCAAGATTACGAGCCACGTTAGAACTCCTTTAAATGCGACGCTTTTTCGGCGGACGGCAGCCGTTATGCGGAATCGGCGTGATATCGGTGATCGAGGTCACCTTGATGCCGAGCGCATTGAGCGCACGCACCGACGACTCGCGACCCGGTCCAGGACCAGTGATTCGGACCTCAAGATTCTTGATGCCACATTCCACCGCAACTTTGCCGGCTTGATCCGCGGCAACCTGGGCTGCGAACGGCGTGCTCTTACGCGAGCCCTTGAAGCCAGCGCCACCAGCCGTTGCCCACGACAACGCATTGCCCTGGCGATCGGTGATCGTAATGATCGTGTTATTGAACGAAGCGTGAACGTGGGCGATGCCCTCGGCCACATTCTTCTTGATTTTCTTGCGAACCTTCGCAGCGGTCTTAGCCATTACTCAGCCTCTGATTATTTCTTGCCAGCGATCGGCTTACGCGGTCCCTTGCGGGTACGCGCATTCGTGCGGGTGCGTTGGCCACGAAGCGGCAAGCCGCGACGATGACGAACACCGCGGTAGCACCCCAAGTCCATCAGTCGCTTGATGTTCATCGTCACTTCGCGACGCAGGTCGCCTTCGACGGTAAACTTGCCGACCTCATCACGCAGCCGCTCCATCTCGGCTTCGGTCAGATCCTTGACCTTGGTCGTGCGCGCCACTCCCGCAGCGTCACAGATCTTCTGTGCGCGGGTGCGGCCGATACCGAAAATTGCTGTGAGCGCAATTTCCGAGTGCTTATGGTTCGGGATGTTAACCCCAGCAATACGGGCCATACGATTACCCCAAATACGCTAAACGTGTTATTCCGAAAGCGCGGGGCATCAGCCCTGGCGCTGCTTGTGACGCGGGTCTTCGCAGATCACGCGCACAACACCCTTGCGACGGATGACCTTGCATTTCCGACAGATCGGTTTCACCGAAGCCTGAACTCTCATGATTCGCTCCTAATTTCCAAAACTATTTGGCCCGGAAGACGATGCGACCCTTGGTCAAATCGTAGGGCGTCAGCTGCACCGTGACCCGATCACCCGCAAGGATGCGTATGTAATGCATACGCATCTTGCCGGAGATGTGCCCCAATACGACATGCCCATTTTCGAGCTTTACCTTAAACGTCGCATTCGGCATGGTTTCAAGCACCTCGCCGAACATCTCGATGACGTCTTCCTTGCTCATCCTTACTTCGTCGGCAGACCCGCGCCCTTGAAGTTAGCCTTCTTCAACAGACTCTCATACTGGTGCGACATGATGTATGCCTGCACTTGCGACATGAAGTCCATCGTCACGACCACGATGATCAACAGCGACGTTCCGCCAAAGTAGAACGGTACATTCCAGTTCAAAATCAGGAACTCCGGAATGAGACACACCACCGTGATGTACACCGCGCCCGCAAGCGTCAGTCTGGTCAGGATCTTGTCGATATAGCGTGCGGTTTGATCGCCAGGCCGAATCCCGGGCACGAAGGCTCCGCTCTTCTTCAGGTTGTCCGCGGTCTCTTTCGAGTTAAACACCAGTGCGGTATAGAAGAAGCAGAAGAACACGATCGCTGCAGCGTACAACAATACGTACACCGGCTGCCCGGGCGACAAGGTCGCCGCAATGTCCTTCACGAAGCGAGCGATCCCCGAGTCACTTGCGCCCCCAAACCACTGTCCCAATGTTGCGGGAAACAGGATGATCGACGATGCAAAGATCGGAGGGATCACGCCAGCCATGTTCAGCTTCAGCGGCAAGTGGGAACTCTGGCCTCCATAAACGCGATTGCCAACCTGGCGCTTTGCGTAATTGACCAGAATCTTCCGCTGCCCACGCTCAACAAACACCACAACCGCCGTCACTACCGCCACCAAGGCGCAAATGAACAGCGCCGACAACGGGTGCATGGCGCCTGTCCGAACAAGCTCGAAGAGCCCGCCGACCGATGAAGGCAAACCTGCAGCGATACCCGCGAAGATGATGAGCGAAATCCCGTTCCCCAGGCCGCGTTCCGTGATCTGCTCGCCCAGCCACATCAGGAACATCGTTCCTGTGACCAAGGTCGTGATCGCAACGAAGCGGAAAGTCATACCCGGATCAAGTACCAAACCCGCCTGTGCTTCCAGAGCCACCGAAATGCCAAACGCCTGGAACAGTGCAAGCCCCAAGGTGCCGTAACGGGTGTACTGGGTGATCTTGCGCCGCCCCGCCTCACCTTCCTTCTTCAACTGCTCAAGCTGCGGCGACGCAACCGTAAGCAGCTGCATGATGATCGATGCCGAAATGTACGGCATGATCCCCAGCGCGAAGATCGTGAAGCGCGACAGCGCGCCGCCCGAGAACAGGTTGAATACCCCGAGGATCCCGCCTTTTTGCGACTGAAAGAGCTCCGCCAATCGAATCGGATCAATCCCAGGAACAGGGATATGCGCACCGATTCGATAGACGACCAACGCTCCAAGCAGGAACCACAGACGACGCTTCAGATCACCGAACTTGCCAGTCTTACCGAGCGTTGCCGAAGGATTAGCCACCATTACAGTTCAGCTTTACTCGGCAACGCTGCCACCGGCAGCTTCAATCGCGGCTTTGGCGCCTTTCGTGGCACCAACCCCACGCAGTTCGACCTTACGAGCGATCTCCCCCGACAGAATCACCTTCGCTGACAGCGCATCGCCGGCGATCAATCCGGCGCTCTTGAGCACCAGCAAATCGATTTCGACCACGTCCAGCTTGTTGATTTCCGACAGGCGAACCTCGGCGTTTCGCGCCGCGGTCAGCGAGTTAAAGCCACGCTTCGGCAAGCGACGCTGCAAAGGCATCTGACCGCCTTCGAAGCCGACCTTGTGGAAGCCGCCCGCACGGGACTTCTGCCCCTTGTGGCCACGTCCGCAGGTCTTACCCAGACCACTGCCGATACCACGGCCAACACGCTTTTTAGCATGCTTCGATCCAGCACCTGGCTTAAGGTTATTCAGTTCCATTTAGCCCTCGCACTTCACCAGGTACGCAACCTTGCGAACCATGCCGCGCACCGCCGGCGTGTCCTCAAGCTGGACCGTGGAGTTGATACGGCGCAGACCCAGCCCGCGCACGGTGGCGCGGTGATCTTGCTTGGTTCCGATCAGGCTCTTCACGAGCGTGACGCGAATCGTCTTGTCAGCCATGATTACCCCAGAATCTCTTCGACCGTCTTGCCACGCTTGGCTGCGATCTCAAAAGGCGTATTGATCGCCGAGAGACCATTCAGCGTCGCGCGGACGACGTTGTACGGATTGGTGGAACCGAGGCACTTGCAGATGACATCGGTCACGCCCATCACTTCGAATACAGCGCGCATCGCGCCGCCAGCAATGATGCCGGTACCAACCGGTGCAGGTTGCATCAGAACAACCGATGCGCCGTGCTTACCGATCACCTGGTGCTGCAGCGTGCCGTTCTTGAGCGAAACCTTGAACAGCTTGCGGCGCGCCTCTTCCATCGCCTTCTGCACTGCAACGGGCACTTCGCGGGACTTGCCCTTGCCCATGCCAATGCCGCCGTCACCATCACCGACTACAGTGAGTGCTGCAAATCCGAGAATACGACCACCCTTGACCACCTTGGTGACACGGTTGATCGATACCATCTTCTCGCGCAGGCCATCATCACGCTCTTCGCCAGCCTGTGCTTTTTTCGTCTGTTGCTTAGCCATGACAACCCCGCTCAGAACTTGAGGCCGCCTTCGCGGGCCGCCTCAGCAAGCGCTTTCACGCGGCCATGGTACTTAAACCCGGCTCGGTCAAACGCAACCGCTTCAATACCGGCGGCCTTGGCACGCTCGGCGATAAGCTTGCCCACCGCAGCAGCTGCCCCGGCGTTACCGCCATTGGGCAGATCCTTGCGGACCTCGGCCTCGACCGTCGAAGCCGACGCGAGCACCTTGGAACCACAACCCGAGATGACTTGGGCGTAGATATGGCAATTGGAGCGGAACACGGTGAGGCGTACCGCCTTCTTTACGGCGATCACAGCGCGGGTTTTGCGTGCCCGGCGCAGACGCGTTTCCTTCTTGTTCATAATTTTCCGCCCTTACTTCTTCTTGGTTTCCTTCAGGACAACCACCTCGTCGGAGTAGCGCACGCCCTTGCCCTTATACGGCTCGGGAGAGCGGTACGCACGCACTTCGGCAGCGACCTGACCCACCAATTGCTTATCGATACCCTTGATCAGGATTTCGGTTTGTGTCGGGGTTTCAACCTTGATCCCGGCCGGCATCTGATGCACCACAGGATGCGAGAAACCGAGGGTCAGGTTCAACTTGTCACCTTGGGCCTGGGCACGATACCCAACGCCAACCAAGTTCAGCTTGCGTTCGAAACCCTTAGTAACACCGGTGACCATGTTGGCCACCAGCGCGCGGGTTGTACCCGAAAGCGCGCCACCAAGTTCGGCACCCTCAACCGCTTTGCACAAAAGCTTGTCGCCATCGCGCTCGACGGTGACCGCGGCATGCAGACGCTGCTTCAGCGCGCCAAGCGGCCCCTTGACCGAAATCTCCCCCGCAGCCACTGAAACATCGACACCTTGCGGAAGGACGACGGGGTTCTTTGCTACACGAGACATCGCACCCCTCCTTAGGCCACGACGCAGAGGACTTCGCCGCCAACATTGCTGGCGCGTGCCTTGCGATCGGTCATGACACCACGGGGCGTCGAAACAATAGCGATACCAAGGCCGTTCAACACCTTCGGCAGATTGTCGCTGCCGCGGTAGATGCGAAGACCGGGGCGGCTAACACGCTCAATGCGCTCGATAACCGGACGACCAGCGTAGTACTTCAGCGAAATGTCGAGCTCACGCGCGCCACCTTCGCCTCGCACAACGAAGCCATCAATATAGCCTTCGGCCTTGAGGACCTCAGCAATAGCCACCTTAAGCTTGGACGTCGGCATAGAGACAGATGCCTTCTGCGACGACTGCGCATTGCGGATGCGCGTCAGCATATCGGCGACCGGATCGGACATACTCATTCTTCCGTCTCCTTACCAGCTAGCCTTGGTCATGCCGGGAACCTCACCGCGGAAAGCAATTTCCCGCAGCTTGTTACGGCACAGACCGAATTTCCGAAATACACCACGCGGACGACCAGTCAACGCGCAACGATTGCGCTGACGGGACGGCGACGCGTTGCGCGGCAGTTGCTGCAGCTTCTGACGCGCAGCGGCGCGCTCTTCATCTGTCAGCTTGCTGTCATTGATCTTCGCGACAAGTTCGGCGCGCTTTGCCGCGAACTTCGCGGCCACTTTGACGCGCTTTTCTTCACGGTTGATCAGAGCGAGTTTCGCCATAACACCCTCAATTCTTGAACGGGAACTTGAACGCCGCGAGCAGAGCGCGCGCTTCGTCGTCCGTCTTGGCAGTCGTGGTGATGCTGATGTTCAGACCACGCAGCGCGTCGATCTTGTCGTATTCAATCTCGGGAAAAATGATCTGCTCTTTCACGCCGAGGTTGTAGTTGCCACGACCATCAAAGCCCTTTGCAACAATCCCGCGGAAGTCACGAATACGCGGCATTGCGATCGTCACCAGACGATCAAGGAACTCGAACATACGCGGACCACGCAGGGTCACCATGCAACCAATCGGGTAGCCATCACGGATCTTGAAACCCGCGATCGACTTCTTCGACTTGGTGGTCACCGGCTTTTGCCCGGCAATCTTCAACAGATCACCGACTGCGTTATCCAAGACCTTCTTATCGCCCACAGCCTCACCCACACCCATATTCAGGGTGACCTTGGTGATACGGGGGACTTCCATGACCGACTTGTACCCGAACTTGGCAGTCAAGTCGGCAACCACGGTCGCCTTGTAAAACTCTTGCAAACGTGCCATTACGCCTCCTTAACGATCGACCAGCTCACCGCTGGACTTGAAGACGCGGACCTTGCGTCCATCTTCAAGCACACGGAAGCCAACACGATCACCCTTCTGGGTTGCAGGATTGAAGAGCGCAACGTTGGAAATGTCGATAGGCATTTCTTTCTCGACAATGCCGCCAACCTGGCCACGCATCGGGTTCGGGCGGACGTGCTTTTTAACGCGATTCACACCCTCAACCACCAGATGCTGCTCATCCAGGCGGACCAGCACGGCGCCGCGCTTACCCTTGTCTTTTCCGACGAGAACAACCACCTCGTCGCCTTTACGGATCTTGTCCATGTTCGCCCCTTACAGCACTTCAGGCGCGAGGGAGACGATCTTCATGAAGCGCTCGGTACGCAGTTCACGCGTAACGGGCCCGAAGATGCGCGTTCCAATCGGCTCGAGCTTGTTATTGAGCAGCACCGCGGCGTTCGTATCGAACTTGATGAGCGAGCCATCAGGACGACGCACACCCTTGGCGGTACGGACCACCACAGCGCTATAGACGTCACCCTTCTTTACGCGACCGCGAGGCGCCGCATCTTTGATGCTCACTTTGATGATGTCACCGACACCAGCATAGCGGCGCTTGGAGCCGCCGAGCACCTTGATGCACATAACTGAACGCGCGCCGGTATTGTCGGCGACATCCAGAATGGTCTGCATTTGGATCATTACATAACTCCAACTTAACCTGCCTAACCGGCAGTCAGTCTTGGAACCCGTACGGGTGGAAACAAACTGACGCCCGATAGTTCGGGCGTCAGTCAGTGAAGCACGAGATTCTAGCAGAGCCCCGGCGGGTTCCGCAAGTATTAAATTACGCGAGCCTTTTCGATGACTCGGGTAACGCGCCACGCTTTGGTCTTTGAAATCGGAGCGCACTCTTCGATTTCAACTAGGTCACCTTCTGCGGCAACACCGGTATCGACATCAGCGTGATACTTCTTCGAACGAATGATCACTTTGTCATACAGCGGATGCTTCACGCGGCGTTCGATCAGAACCGTAACCGTGCGCTGCATCTTGTCACTCACAACCCGCCCGGTCAGGGTCCGCTTGATGGCTTCGGTCATTTTGCGGCCCCTTTCTCGCGAAGAATCGTACGGACGCGAGCGATGTCGCGCCGCACATTGCCCAGTTGTGCGTGATTGTTAAGTTGTTGCGTGGCCAGTTGCATGCGCAGGGAAAACTGCGCCTTCAACAGTTCAATCAACTCCTTGTTCAGCTCCGCGGGCTCTTTCGCCCTGAGTTCGCTGGCTTTCATGATTATTGCCCCACCTGGCGCGTCACAAAGACGGTTTCGATCGGAAGCTTTGCCGCCGCAAGGCGGAATGCTTCACGCGCGAGAACCTCATCGACGCCATCCATTTCATAAAGCACTTTACCCGGCTGAATCTCTGCGACCCAGTACTCCGGATTTCCCTTGCCGTTACCCATACGGACTTCAGCCGGCTTCTGCGAAATGGGCTTGTCCGGAAAAACCCGGATCCAGATACGGCCGCCACGCTTGATATGGCGCGTCATTGCACGACGAGCCGACTCAATCTGGCGAGCAGTCAGACGGCCACGACCGGTCGCTTTCAGGCCGTACTCGCCGAAGCTTACCTTGGTGCCGCGGGTCGCAACGCCGGTGTTGCGGCCCTTCTGCTCCTTACGATACTTCCTTCTCGCCGGCTGCAGCATTGTTCGCTCCTGCTTTGTTTACGCGCTTGGCACCGGCCTTGTCAGCCGCCCCATCACCGTTTGCACGGCGGGCCGGACGACGAGCGCCCGGCTTCGCTTCACCTTCTTTGGCACCACGGCGAGGACGGCGGTTTTCACCTTCCGGAGCCTCGACGACCGCAGGCTGTTCTCCGCGACCGAGGGTGTCACCCTTGTATACCCAAACCTTGATGCCGATGATCCCGTAGGTTGTCTTTGCTTCAGACGTCCCATAGTCGATATCGGCGCGCAAGGTGTGAAGCGGCACGCGCCCTTCGCGATACCACTCGGTCCGCGCGATCTCGGCACCGTTCAAACGACCAGCGCTCATGATCTTGATGCCCTGGGCACCCAAGCGCATTGCGTTCTGCATGGCGCGCTTCATCGCGCGGCGGAACATGATGCGCTTCTCAAGCTGCTGAGCGATCGAATCGGCGATGAGCTTTGCGTCGATTTCCGGCTTGCGGATCTCTTCGATGCTGACATGCACCGGCACCTTCAGGATCTTCTGGAGGTCAGCCTTCAGCTGTTCGATATCCTCACCCTTCTTGCCGATCACAACGCCCGGGCGGGCGCTGAACACGGTAATCCGAGCGGTCTTCGCCGGGCGCTCGATCAGCACTCGGCCGACCGACGCATGCCCGAGCTTCTTCTTCAGATGCTCGCGAACCTGGAGGTCCTCGAGCAGCATTCCGGAGAAGTTCTGGCTATTGGCGTACCAGCGTGAAGTCCAGTTACGCGTCACCGAGAGGCGGAAGCCAGTCGGATGAATCTTCTGTCCCATGTCTGCTCCTTACTCGCCGACAGTCACGTAGATGTGGCAGGTCGGCTTGAGGATGCGGTTACCGCGTCCCTTTGCACGCGCCGTAAAGCGCTTGAGCGACGTACCTTGCTCGACGTAGATACTCGTAACCTTCAGGGTGTCGATATCGGCACCGTCATTGTGCTCAGCGTTCGCAATTGCCG
The DNA here is from genome assembly GCF_026586805.1 of Niveibacterium sp. 24ML. GTDB lineage: Bacteria > Pseudomonadota > Gammaproteobacteria > Burkholderiales > Rhodocyclaceae > Niveibacterium. The sequence goes on from NZ_JAPFHA010000006.1 coordinate 85,196, forward strand.
ACTCGAGGACTTTCTTGACAATTTTCGCGCCCTTCTTGGGGCAAAAAGCCAAGGTATTCAGTGCCAGGTCGACTTTCTTGCCGCGCACAAGGTCCGCCACCAGCCGGCCCTTTTGGGCGGAGAGACGGACGCCTCGCAGGATTGCTTTGGTTTCCATCGTCGCTCCTTACTTCTTAGCCTTTTTGCTGGCGGCGTGACCCTTGAACGTACGGGTCAGCGCAAATTCGCCGAGCTTGTGACCGACCATGTTCTCGGTGACATACACCGGAATATGCTGCCGGCCGTTATGCACCGCGATCGTGAAGCCTACAAACTCAGGCAGCACGGTCGAACGGCGCGACCAGGTTTTGATCGGACGCTTGTCATTTGAGCCCCGCACTGCATCGACCTTCTTGAGAAGGTGCGCATCGACGAAGGGGCCTTTCTTAATAGAACGAGCCATTTCTTACCTCTTAGCGCTTGTGCCGACGCTGGACAATCATCGTGTCCGTGCGCTTGTTCGAGCGAGTACGGTAACCCTTGGCCGGGGTACCCCACGGACTGACAGGCACGCGACCCTCACCGGTCTTGCCCTCACCACCACCATGCGGGTGATCGATCGGGTTCATCGCAGTACCACGCACCGTCGGGCGAATACCGCGCCAACGCTGCGCACCGGCCTTGCCGATCTTGCGAAGACTATTCTCTTCGTTACCGACTTCGCCGATGGTTGCGCGGCACTCGATGTGCACACGACGAATTTCGCCGGAGCGCAAACGAAGCTGCGCGTAGCTGCCCTCGCGAGCAAGCAGCTGAACCGAAGTGCCCGCCGCACGCGCCAACTGCGCACCCTTGCCCGGCAACATCTCGATACAGTGGATCGTCGTACCAACCGGAATATTCCGGATCGGCAACGCATTACCGGACTTGATCGGAGCTTCGGAACCCGAGATCACCACCTGCCCGACTTCCAAGCCGCGCGGGGCGATGATGTAACGGCGCTCGCCATCGGCGTAGCAAAGCAGGGCGATGTGCGCGGTGCGGTTCGGGTCGTATTCAATACGCTCGACCTTCGCCTGAATCCCGTCCTTGTTGCGCTTGAAGTCGACGAGACGGTAATGCTGCTTGTGCCCACCACCTTGATGACGAACCGTAATGCGCCCGTGCGCGTTGCGGCCAGCATTCTTTGTCTGCTTCTCGACCAGGCCGGCAAACGGCTTGCCTTTGTGCAGATTCGGGTTGACCACCTTGACGACACCACGGCGACCCGCGGACGTCGGTTTGACCTTGACCAGCATTTAAGCGGCCCCCCCTTCCACGAAGTTGATCTCCTGACCAGCCTTCAAGCACACAAAAGCCTTTTTCCAGCCCTTGCGGCGGCCTGTCGTACGACCAAAACGCTTCACTTTGCCCTTGACGTTCAGCACTTGCACCGAATCCACTTCAACCTTGAAGAGGAGCTCGACCGCCGCCTTGATCTCGGGCTTGGTCGCGTCGGTTGCGACCTTGAAAATCACCTGCTCGTTCTTCTCGGCAATGTGAGTTGCCTTTTCCGAGATTTGCGGCGCAAGCAGCACTTGGTATAGACGCTCTTGAGAGAAGCTCATTGCCACATCTCCTCCATCTTGGCGATCGCCGCTTTCGTGACGATCACCTTGGGGAAGCGGATCAGAGAAACCGGATCGGTCTCCTGCACGCCAAGCACCAAGACGTCGTGAAGATTGCGCGACGACAGCAGCAGGTTCTCGTCCAGATTGTCAGTGATGACCAACGCGGACTCGAGCCCCATCCCCTTGAGCTTCTGCACCAGAAGCTTGGTTTTCGGCGCCTCGACGGCAAAACCGTCGATCACGACCAGACGCTCTTCGCGGGCCAACTGCGAAAGGATCGCAGCCATGCCGGCGCGATACATCTTCCGATTGACCTTCTGCGAAAAGTTCTCGTCAGGGCTATTCGGGAAAGCGCGACCACCCCCACGCCACAGCGGACTCGACGACGAACCAGCCCGGGCGCGGCCCGTGCCTTTTTGCCGCCAGGGCTTCTTGGTCGTGTGCTTGACTTCAGTACGGGTCAGCTGCGAGCGGTTGCCCGAGCGCGCGTTGGCCTGATAGGCCACGACTACCTGATGCACCAGGGCTTCGTTGTACTCGCGACCAAACAGTGCATCAGATGCCTGCACCGTCGCCGAGGACAACCCCTGCTCATTGATTAGCTTCAGTTCCATTTGGCCCCCGCTCACTTTGCCTTGACGGCCGGACGAACGACCACGTCTGCGCCGTCATGCCCCGGAACCGCGCCCTTGACGAGCAGCAGCCCGCGCTCTGCATCAACGCGCACGACCTCGAGACTCTGAACCGTTGCACGAACCGCCCCCAGATGGCCCGACATGCGCTTACCCGGGAAAACACGACCGGGATCCTGCGCCATACCGATTGAACCAGGAACATTGTGGCTACGGGAGTTGCCGTGCGACGCACGCTGGGAACCGAAGTTGTGCCGCTTGATCGTGCCGGCAAAACCCTTACCGATCGACACGCCCGTTACGTCAACCTTCTGCCCGACCGCGAAAATCCCAACGCCGACCACATCACCAGCCTTGAAGCCAGCAACCTGCTCGGAAGAGAGGCGGAATTCCTTGAGGACGTGACCGGCCTCAACGCCTGCCTTGGCGAGATGCCCGGCAAGCGCCTTATTCACTCGGCTCGCACGACGCGTACCGAATGCCACCTGAATCGCGGCATAGCCGTCGACATCAGGCGTCTTGATCTGGGTCACGCGGTTGTTCGACACGTCAAGCACCGTCACCGGAATGGAAACACCATCCTCAGCGAAGACGCGAGTCATGCCGACCTTGCGACCAACAAGGCCTAGACTCATGTTGTTCTCCTGATAGCCCAGTTGCGATTGACCGGGCCGCTAAAAAATCGAAATCGCGCCTCACAGAGACGCGAATCCGAAAGTATAACCGCTTGCGCGCAATCCGCGCAAGCATTGTGCTTACTGCAGCTTGATTTCGACGTCAACGCCAGCTGGCAGGTCAAGCTTCATCAGTGCATCGACCGTCTTGTCGGTCGGATCGATGATATCCATCAGGCGCTGGTGCGTGCGAATTTCGAACTGATCGCGCGAAGCCTTGTTGACGTGCGGCGAGCGCAGCAGGTTGTAGCGCTCGATTCGGGTCGGCAGCGGAACCGGGCCACGAACAACCGCGCCGGTACGCTTTGCCGTTTCAACGATCTCCTGGGCCGACTGATCGATCAAGCGATAGTCAAAAGCCTTGAGACGAATACGGATTTTCTGACTTTGCATGGTTTTTCCTAAAGAGCGGTAAAGAACACAAAGAACGAGAGGCGCCCACTCGCGCAGGCGCCTCGCAACAGCTATCAGGCAATGATCTTGGCAACCACACCAGCGCCGACGGTACGGCCGCCTTCGCGGATTGCGAAGCGCAGACCTTCTTCCATGGCGATCGGGGCGATCAGCTTGACGGTGATCGACACGTTGTCACCCGGCATGACCATTTCGGTGCCTTCCGGCAGCTCGATGGCGCCGGTCACGTCGGTGGTACGGAAGTAGAACTGCGGACGGTAGTTGTTAAAGAACGGGGTGTGACGACCACCTTCATCCTTCGACAGCACGTAGACCTCACCGGTGAAGTGGGTATGCGGCTTGATCGAACCCGGCTTGCACAGCACCTGGCCGCGCTCGACGTCTTCACGCTTGGTGCCGCGCAGCAGCACGCCGACGTTGTCACCGGCCTGACCTTGGTCGAGCAGCTTGCGGAACATTTCAACACCGGTACAGATGGTCTTGACGGTTTCCTTGATGCCGACGATTTCGATTTCTTCGCCGACCTTGACCACGCCGCGTTCAACGCGACCGGTCACGACGGTGCCGCGACCCGAGATCGAGAAGACGTCTTCGATCGGGAGCAGGAAGGGCTTGTCGATCGCGCGCTCCGGCGTCGGGATGTAGGAGTCCAGTGCGTCGGCCAGCGCCATGATCGCGCCTTCGCCCAGCTCACCCTTGTCGCCTTCGAGGGCCTTCAGAGCCGAACCCTTGACGATGGGCACATCGTCGCCGGGGAATTCGTACTTTGAGAGCAGCTCGCGCACTTCCATTTCGACCAGCTCGAGCAGCTCGGCGTCGTCGACCATGTCGCACTTGTTCAGGAAGACGATGATGTACGGCACACCGACCTGACGGGCGAGCAGGATGTGCTCACGCGTTTGCGGCATCGGGCCGTCAGCGGCCGAGCACACGAGGATTGCACCGTCCATCTGGGCGGCACCGGTAATCATGTTCTTGACGTAGTCAGCGTGACCCGGGCAGTCAACGTGTGCGTAGTGACGGTTGGCCGTCTCGTACTCGACGTGTGCGGTGTTGATCGTGATGCCGCGCGCCTTTTCTTCCGGCGCTGCGTCGATCTGGTCATACGCCTTGGCTGCGCCGCCAAACTTGGCTGCCAGCACGGTGGTGATTGCGGCGGTGAGCGTGGTCTTGCCATGGTCAACGTGACCGATGGTGCCGACGTTCACGTGCGGTTTCGTCCGCTCGAATTTTTCCTTGGCCATTTCTCGTCCTTAATTGATCAAAGCATCACTTCTTGTTGATGATGGCTTCCGCGACGTTGCGCGGGGCTTCGGTGTAGTGCTTGAACTCCATCGAGTAAGTCGCACGCCCTTGTGACAGCGAGCGCAACGTGGTCGAGTAGCCAAACATCTCAGCCAGCGGCACTTCCGCCTTGATGACCTTCATGCCCGCCACGTCGTCCATACCCTGAACGATGCCGCGACGGCCCGAGAGGTCACCCATGACGTTGCCCATGAAGTCTTCCGGGGTCTCGACTTCAACCGACATCATCGGCTCAAGCAAAACCGGGTTGGCCTTGCGCATGCCGTCCTTGAAGCCCATCGATGCAGCCATCTTGAACGCGTTTTCGTTCGAGTCCACATCGTGGTAGGAACCAAAGTGCAGGGTCACCTTCACGTCAACGATCGGGAAGCCGGCCAACACACCGTTCGGAAGCGTTTCCTGCAGGCCCTTGTCGACCGCCGGGATGTACTCGCGCGGCACAACGCCGCCCTTGATCGCGTCCACGAACTCGTAGCCTTTGCCCGGCTCGTTCGGCTCGATCTTGAGCACGACGTGACCATACTGACCGCGGCCGCCCGACTGCTTGACGAACTTGCCTTCGGCGTTCTCGACGGTGCCGCGGATGGTTTCGCGGTAGGCGACTTGCGGCGCGCCCACATTGGCATCCACGCTGAACTCACGGCGCATGCGATCAACGATGATCTCGAGGTGGAGCTCACCCATCCCGGAGATGATCGTCTGGCCCGATTCTTCGTCGGTACGCACACGGAAGGACGGATCTTCCTTCGCAAGGCGATTGAGCGCGATGCCCATCTTTTCCTGGTCAGCCTTGGTCTTCGGCTCAACCGCGACGTGAATCACCGGCTCAGGGAACACCATACGCTCGAGCATGATGACCTTATCGAGATCCGACAGAGTATCGCCGGTCGTCACTTCCTTAAGGCCGATCGCGGCGGCGATGTCGCCTGCGCGGACTTCTTCGATCTCCTCGCGGTTGTTCGCGTGCATCTGCACGATACGGCCGATGCGCTCTTTCTTGCCCTTGACCGGGTTGTAGATCGTATCGCCAGACTTCACGATGCCCGAATACACGCGGAAGAAGGTCAGCTGACCGACGAACGGGTCGGTCATCAACTTGAACGCAAGCGCGGAGAAGGGAGCCTCATCGGTCGCAGGACGGGTGTCGGCCGAGCCATCTTCCTTCTCACCATCAACCGGAGGAATATCAACCGGCGAAGGCATGTAGTCGATGACGGCGTCGAGCATTGCCTGCACGCCTTTGTTCTTGAATGCCGAGCCACACATCATCGGGACGATCTCGCCCTTGATGGTACGCTCACGCAATGCGGCCTTGAGATCGGCCTCAGACAAGTCACCCTCTTCGAGGTACTTGTTCATCAGCTCTTCAGAGGCCTCGGCAGCCGCCTCGACCATCTTTTCGCGCCACTCGTTGCACTTTGCAGCCAAGTCGGCCGGAATCTCACCGTACTCGAACTTCATACCCTGGGACGCATCATCCCACCAGATCGCCTTCATCTTGACGAGGTCAACGACGCCGCGGAAGTTCTCTTCTGCACCGATCGGCACCTGGATTGGGATCGGGTTGGCCTTCAGTCGGGCACGCATCTGATCGTGCACCTTGAAGAAGTCCGCGCCCTGGCGGTCCATCTTGTTCACAAAGGCCAGACGCGGCACGCCATAGCGGTTTGCCTGACGCCACACGGTCTCCGACTGGGGCTGAACACCGCCAACTGCGCAATAGACCATGCACGCACCGTCAAGCACGCGCATCGAGCGCTCAACTTCAATCGTGAAATCGACGTGCCCCGGGGTATCGATGATGTTCACGCGGTGCTCAGGCAGGGACAAATCCATGCCCTTCCAGAAGCACGTCGTTGCAGCCGACGTGATGGTGATGCCGCGCTCCTGCTCCTGCTCCATCCAGTCCATCGTGGCAGCGCCATCGTGAACTTCACCGATTTTGTGGTTCACACCGGTGTAAAACAGGATGCGCTCGGTCGTGGTGGTCTTGCCGGCGTCAATGTGTGCTGAGATACCGATATTACGGTACCGCTCGATCGGGGTTTTGCGTGCCACGGTAGCAACCTCTACCTAAACGAAAGTCCGCAGCGCGTGCGGACATGAAAAATCGGTACTTTCTGAGAAAGCAATCGAGCCCTTTTCAGGGCCCGACTACTCTGCGACGCGTCGCAATCAGAAGCGGAAATGCGAGAAGGCCTTGTTGGCCTCAGCCATGCGGTGAACTTCTTCGCGTTTCTTCATCGCTGCGCCGCGGCCTTCTGCGGCCTCAAGCAACTCACCTGCGAGTCGCTGAGCCATCGACTTCTCGGAACGCTTACGGGCAGCTTCGCGGATCCAGCGCATCGACAGCGCCATGCGGCGCGACGGACGCACTTCAACCGGAACCTGGTAGTTCGCACCACCAACACGGCGACTCTTGACTTCCACCACCGGCTTGACGTTGCTGATTGCACTACCAAACACTTCGAGCGGATCTTTTCCACCCTTGGTCGTGATCACTTCCAGCGCACCGTAAACGATGCGCTCAGCCACAGCCTTCTTGCCGCTCTGCATGATGACGTTGATGAACTTCGAGAGGTCCTGGCTACCGAATTTCGGATCCGGCAGGATCTCCCGCTTGGGTACTTCGCGACGACGGGGCATTTCAACCTCCTGCTATATCTAAAGGGATCAGGACTTCTTTGGACGCTTCGCGCCGTACTTCGAACGCGACTGCTTCCGATCCTTGACGCCCTGGAGGTCAAGCGAACCACGGACGATGTGGTAACGCACACCCGGAAGATCCTTTACACGGCCGCCACGAATCAGGACAACCGAGTGCTCCTGAAGGTTGTGACCCTCACCGCCGATGTACGAGATGACCTCGAAACCGTTGGTCAGGCGAACCTTTGCAACCTTACGAAGCGCCGAGTTCGGCTTCTTCGGGGTTGTCGTGTAGACGCGGGTGCAAACACCACGCTTTTGCGGGCAAGCCTCGAGGGCCGGCACCTTGCTCTTGGAGACCGGGGTTTCCCGACCTTTACGAACGAGTTGATTGATTGTTGGCATTACTCTTCCTTGGATCGCACCACCGATAAAACACGGATTGGGCCGCGATCAGAACGCAGGATTGGCCGACCCCGTAAGGCCGACCCACTAAAGAGGCCGGATTGTAGCCAATCCGGCCTCGTGTCGTCAACGGCAGGTCAGTTGGACGAGGAACCGTCGGCAGCAACTGCCTCAGGCTCGTTGTCGAACGTGACCGCCGGCAGATCGAAGGTCGCACCCGTCTGTGCCTTTCGGGCACGGTGATACGCCAAGCCCGTTCCGGCCGGAATCAGGCGCCCGACGATGACGTTTTCCTTCAGGCCACGCAGCTCGTCGCGCTTGCCCAGGATTGCCGCCTCGGTCAGAACGCGAGTGGTCTCCTGGAACGACGCCGCAGAGATGAAGGAGTCGGTCGACAAGGACGCCTTGGTGATACCGAGCAACATGTATTCGTACTGCGCCGGCATGCGGCCGTCGGCGTTGAGCTTGTCATTTTCGTCCAGCACTTCGGACCGTTCGACCTGCTCTTCGCGGATGAACTTGCTATCGCCCGGATCGGAAATCACGACACGGCGCAGCATCTGACGCACGATCACTTCGATGTGCTTGTCGTTGATCTTCACACCCTGCAGGCGATAGACGTCCTGGACCTCTTCGATGATGTAACGGGCAAGCGCCTCGACACCCTTCAAGCGCAGGATATCGTGCGGATCGGCCGGGCCATCGACGATCGACTCGCCACGCTGCACCACCTGACCATCGTGCACCAGCACGTGCTTATCCTTCGGGATCAGGAACTCATGCACCGTGCCATCCGGCTCGGTAATCACGAGACGCTGCTTACCCTTGGTGTCCTTACCGAACGAGAGCGTGCCGGTGACTTCGGCCAGCATGCCTGCGTCCTTCGGCGAGCGGGCTTCGAACAACTCGGCCACACGCGGCAGACCGCCGGTAATGTCGCGTGTCTTTGCCGATTCTTGCGGAATGCGCGCCAAGACATCACCGACGGAGACTTGCTGCCCATCCTTCACGGTGATCAGCGAGCCGACCTGGAAGGTGATGGTCACAGCGTGGTCGGTGCCGGCGATCTTGACTTCTTCGCCGGTCTCGCTGATCAGCTTGACCTGCGGACGCACGCCCTTGCCTGCCGACTGGCTGCCACGACGCTTTGCATCGATGACAACCAGGGTCGAAAGACCGGTGACTTCGTCGATCTGCTTGGCGACCGTCGAACCCTCTTCGACGTTCTCAAACTTGATCGTGCCGCTGTACTCGGTGACGATCGGACGCGTGTGCGGATCCCAGGTCGCCAATTGCGCGCCGGCCTTCACTGCGCCACCGTCGTCGACCAACAGGGTGGCGCCGTACGGGATCTTGTGGCGTTCACGCTCACGACCCATGTCGTCGGCCACCACCACTTCGGCCGAACGAGCGATAACCACCTTCTCGCCCTTGGCAGTGGTCACATAACGGGTATTGCCGGCGTAGCGGATCGAACCGGCCGACTTGGCCTCGACCGAACTGGCCACCGCTGCCCGCGACGCCGCACCACCGACGTGGAAGGTACGCATGGTGAGCTGCGTGCCCGGTTCGCCGATCGACTGGGCCGCGATAACACCAACCGCTTCACCCGAGTTAACCAGATTGCCGCGCCCAAGGTCGCGCCCGTAACACTGGGCGCACAGACCGTAGCGGGTTTCGCAGGTCAGCGGCGTGCGCACGCGGACTTCGTCGATACCCTGCGCATCGATCAGATCGCACGCGTCTTCGTCGATGAGGGAGCCCGCGTAGATCTCGGTCTCCTGCGTTTCGGGGTTGACGATGTCGTCAGCCGCCACACGGCCCAGGATGCGGTCGCGCAGAGGCTCGACCACTTCACCACCTTCGATGATGGCGCGCATCGTGAAGCCGTTTGCGGTGCCGCAATCGTCCTCGGTCACCACCAAGTCCTGCGTCACGTCGACCAGACGACGGGTGAGGTAACCCGAGTTTGCCGTCTTCAACGCCGTATCCGCGAGGCCCTTACGCGCACCGTGGGTGGAGATGAAGTACTGCAGAACGTTCAGGCCTTCACGGAAGTTGGTCGTGATCGGCGTTTCGATAATCGAGCCGTCCGGCTTGGCCATCAGGCCGCGCATGCCGGAGAGCTGACGGATCTGAGCAGCCGAGCCGCGAGCGCCCGAGTCGGCCATCATGTAGATCGCGTTGAGCGATTCCTGACGGACTTCCTTGCCGAGGTGGTTGATGACCGGCTCGGTACCGAGCTGCTCCATCATCGCCTTGGCGACCTGGTCACCCGCACGACCCCAGATATCGACGACCTTGTTGTAACGCTCACCGTCGGTCACCAGACCGGAGGTGTACTGCTGCGCGATTTCCTTCACCTCATGCGCGGCGGCAGCAATGATGTCGTGCTTGGCGGTCGGCACCAGCATGTCACGCACCGCAATCGACAAACCGGCACGCGTTGCGAGGCGGAAGCCGAATTGCATCAGGCGGTCGGCGAACACCACGGTTTCCTTGAGGCCGCAACGGCGGAAGGCGTGGTTGATGAGCTTGGAAATTTCTTTCTTCTTCAGCGCCTTGTCGATCACCGAGAACGGCAAGCCGGCCGGGAGGATCTCCGACAGGATGGCGCGGCCGATGGTGGTGTTGTAACGCGTAAGCTTCTCGCGCTTTTCACCTTCTGGCGTCAGTTCCACTTCACGCACGCGGATGAAGACGCGGGCGTGCAGCGAAGCCTGGCCGGACTCGTAGGCGCGCTTGGCTTCGGCCACGTCGACAAAGGCCATGCCTTCGCCCTTGACGTTCACCGCCTCGCGGGTCGCGTAGTACAGGCCCAGCACGATGTCTTGCGACGGGACGATGATCGGCTCGCCGTTGGCGGGCGAGAGCACGTTGTTCGACGACAGCATCAGCGTGCGGGCTTCCATCTGCGCTTCAAGCGACAGCGGAACGTGCACGGCCATCTGGTCACCGTCGAAGTCGGCGTTAAACGCCACACAAACGAGCGGATGCAGTTGGATGGCCTTGCCTTCAATCAGCGTCGGTTCGAAGGCCTGAATACCCAGGCGGTGCAGCGTCGGCGCGCGGTTGAGCATGACCGGATGTTCGCGGATCACCTCTTCGAGGATGTCCCAAACCATCGGTTCCTGGCTCTCGACCATCTTCTTCGCCTGCTTGATCGTGGTGGCGTAGCCACGCAGTTCGAGCTTGTTGAAGATGAAGGGCTTGAAGAGTTCCAGCGCCATCAGCTTGGGCAGACCGCACTGATGCAGCTTGAGCTGCGGACCCACGGTAATCACCGAACGGCCCGAGTAGTCGACGCGCTTACCGAGCAGGTTCTGACGGAAGCGGCCGCCCTTACCCTTGATCATGTCGGCGAGCGACTTGAGCGGACGCTTGTTCGCGCCGGTCATGGCCTTGCCACGGCGACCGTTGTCGAGCAGGGAGTCGACCGACTCCTGCAGCATGCGCTTTTCGTTGCGCACGATGATGTCCGGCGCCTTGAGCTCGAGCAGACGCTTCAGACGGTTGTTCCGGTTGATCACACGGCGGTACAGGTCGTTCAGGTCGGAGGTCGCGAAGCGGCCACCGTCCAGCGGCACCAGCGGACGCAGATCCGGCGGCAGCACCGGCAGCACTTCCATGATCATCCAGTCGGGGCGGATGCCCGACTGCGTGAAGGCCTCCAGCACCTTGAGGCGCTTGGCGATCTTCTTGATCTTGGCTTCCGAACCGGTGGTTTCGAGTTCCGAACGCAGGCGCTCGATTTCGCGCGGCAGGTCGATCGAGCGCAGCAGTTCGCGCACGGCTTCGGCACCCATCAGCGCGGTGAACTCGTCACCGTACTCTTCGGTCTTGGCGATGAAGTCTTCTTCGGTCAGCAACTGGCCACGCGTCAGCGGGGTCATGCCGGCGTCGACGACGACGAAGCCTTCGAAGTACAGCACGCGTTCGATGTCGCGCAGGGTCATGTCGAGCACCATGCCGAGACGGCTCGGCAGGCTCTTCAGGAACCAGATGTGGGCAACCACCGAGGCCAGCTCGATGTGACCCATGCGCTCACGGCGAACCTTGGCGAGCGTAACTTCCACGCCGCACTTTTCGCAGATCACACCGCGGTGCTTGAGGCGCTTGTACTTGCCGCACAGGCACTCGTAATCCTTGACCGGGCCAAAGATCTTGGCGCAGAAAAGGCCATCGCGTTCCGGCTTAAAGGTCCGGTAGTTGATGGTCTCAGGCTTCTTTACCTCACCAAAGGACCAGGAGCGGATCTTCTCCGGCGACGCGAGGCCAATGGTGATCGCGTCGAACTCTTCCTCGTTCGGCAGGCTCTGTTTGAACAGATCAGCGAGCAGGCTTTTCATGTTTCGTCACTCCATTCCGAGACGGCAGCGCCGTCTCAGTAGCGGTCCAGGTCGATGTCGATTGCCAGCGAACGGATTTCCTTCACCAGCACGTTGAAGGATTCCGGCATTCCGGCATCGATCTTGTGTTCGCCCTTGACAATGTTTTCGTAGACCTTGGTACGACCGGTCACATCGTCGGACTTCACCGTCAGCATTTCCTGCAGGGTGTAAGCGGCACCGTAGGCTTCCAGCGCCCACACTTCCATTTCACCGAAACGCTGACCACCGAACTGCGCCTTACCACCCAGCGGCTGCTGGGTAACGAGCGAGTACGGGCCGGTCGAACGTGCGTGCATCTTGTCGTCGACCAGGTGGTGCAGTTTGAGCATGTGCTTGTAGCCAACGGTAACCTTGCGCTCGAAGGCTTCACCGGTGCGACCATCGCAAAGCGTGACCTGCTCGCAGCCTTCAAGGCCCGCCAGCTTGAGCATCTTGCCGATTTCCGCTTCGGTCGCGCCATCGAACACCGGGGTCGCAAACGGCACGCCCTTGGTCAGGTTCTGCGCCAGCTCAACGACGTCGCCGTCGCTCAGCGTGTCGAGCGCTTCGTCCTTGCCGCTGGTGTTGTAGATCTCGTTCAGCAGGGCACGCACTTCTTTGGCCGTGGCCTGACGACGCAAGGTCTCGCCGATCTTGTTGCCAAGGCCTTTGGCGGCCCAGCCCAAGTGGGTTTCCAGGATCTGACCGATGTTCATCCGTGACGGCACGCCCAGCGGGTTCAGCACGATATCGACCGGCGTGCCGTTCTCCATGTAGGGCATGTCTTCGACCGGAACGATCTTCGACACCACGCCCTTGTTACCGTGACGGCCGGCCATCTTGTCGCCCGGCTGCAGGCGACGCTTCACGGCGAGGTAGACCTTGACCATCTTCTGCACGCCCGGGGGAAGTTCATCGCCCTGGGTGAGTTTCTTCTTCTTCGCTTCAAAGGCGAGATCGAAGTCCTTGCGGGTCTTCTCGAGGCCTTCTTTCAGCGACTCCAACTGCTGTGCAATCGCCTCGTCGGCCATGCGGATGTCGAACCAGCTGTGCTGTTCGACTTCGGCAAGGTATTCGGCCGTGATCTTGCTGCCCTTGGCGAGCTTCTTCGGCCCACCGTTGGCGACTTGGCCGGTGATCAGACGCTCGATACGCGAGAACGCATCGCGCTCCACGATTCGCATCTGGTCGCCCAAGTCAAGGCGGAAGCTGCGCAGCATATCGTCGATGATCCACTGCGCACGCTTGTCACGCTCGATGCCTTCACGGGTAAAGACCTGCACGTCGATGACGGTGCCGTTCATGCCCGAGGGCACGCGCAGCGAAGTGTCCTTCACGTCGGAAGCCTTCTCACCGAAGATCGCGCGGAGCAGCTTTTCTTCCGGTGTCAGCTGGGTTTCGCCCTTCGGAGTCACCTTGCCGACCAGCACGTCACCGGCGTCGACCTCTGCACCGATGTACACGATGCCCGACTCGTCCAGACGACCCATTTGCGATTCGCCCAGCGACGCGATGTCGCGGGTGATTTCTTCTGCGCCCAGCTTCGTGTCGCGCGCGACGACGGTCAGTTCCTCGATGTGGATCGAGGTGAAGCGGTCGTCGATGACCACGCGTTCCGAGATCAGGATCGAGTCTTCGAAGTTGTAGCCGTTCCACGGCATGAACGCGACCAGCATGTTCTGGCCAAGCGCCAGTTCGCCGAGGTCGGTCGATGCACCGTCAGCCAGCACGTCACCCTTGGCGATGCGGTCACCATTCTTGACGACCGGACGCTGGTTGATGTTCGTGTTCTGGTTCGAACGGGTGTACTTGGTGAAGTTGTAGATATCGACACCCACCTCGCCCTGCACCGTTTCATCGTCGTTCACGCGAACCACGACGCGGCTGGCGTCGACGTAGTCGACCACGCCGCCACGCAGCGCCTGAACCGTCGTACCCGAGTCGACCGCAACCGTGCGCTCGATACCGGTACCGACCAGCGGCTTTTCCGGACGCAAGCAAGGCACCGCCTGACGCTGCATGTTCGCACCCATCAAGGCGCGGTTCGCATCGTCGTGCTCGAGGAACGGAATCAGTGACGCGGCGACCGAAACGATCTGCGACGGCGACACGTCCATGTACTGCACCTGATCCGGCGTCACCAGGGTGAATTCACCCTTGTGGCGGCTCGAGACCATTTCATCGGTCAGCGCACCCTTGGTGTCGAGCTCGGCGTTCGCCTGGGCGATCACATAACCACCTTCTTCGATCGCCGACAGATAGTCGATCTGGTCGGTCACCTTGCCGTCGGCTACCTTGCGGTAGGGGGTCTCAAGAAAACCGTGACGGTTGGTCGTGGCGTAGACAGCGAGCGAGTTGATCAGGCCGATGTTCGGGCCTTCCGGCGTTTCGATCGGGCACACGCGGCCGTAGTGCGTCGGATGCACGTCGCGCACTTCGAAGCCCGCGCGTTCGCGCGTCAAACCGCCCGGGCCCAGTGCCGAGACGCGACGCTTGTGCGTGATCTCGGACAGCGGGTTGGTCTGGTCCATGAACTGCGACAGCTGCGACGAACCGAAGAACTCCTTGATCGCGGCCGAGATCGGCTTCGCGTTGATCAAGTCGTGCGGCATCAGATTGTCAGATTCAGCCTGGTTCAGGCGTTCCTTGACGGCGCGTTCGACACGAACGAGGCCGGCGCGGAACTGGTTCTCGGCCAGTTCGCCAACACAACGCACGCGGCGGTTACCCAGGTGATCGATGTCGTCGATTTCGCCGCGGCCATTGCGCAGCTCAACCAGTACGCCCACGACGGCGAGGATGTCGTCGTTGCACAGCGTGCCGACGCCCTCTTCGCCCTGCGGGCCGATGCGCTCGTAGAGACGGCGCTGCCATTCCGGCGCCTTGTCATCCAGACGCTCCGGATAAGCGCGGCGGTTGAACTTCATGCGGCCGACCGACGACAGATCGTAACGCTCCGGCGCGTAGAAGAGGCCGGCAAACAGCGCTTCAACCGCGTCTTCGGTGGGCGGCTCGCCCGGGCGCATCATGCGATAGATCGCGACACGCGCTTGCCACTGGTCGGCAGTTTCGTCCGAACGCAGGGTCGAGGAGATATAGGCGCCACGGTCGAGATCGTTGATGTACAGGGTCTCGAAAGATTTGACCCCGCCACGCGACAGCTTGGCGAGCACTTCTTCGGTGATCTCGTCGTTCGCGCGAGCAATCAACTCGCCGGTTTCGGCATCGACGACGTTCTTTGCCAGAACGCGCCCGAGCAGGAAGTCTTCCGGCACGGCCATGCTCTTGATGCCGGCTTCGTTCAACTCACGGATGTGCTTGGCGGTGATTCGCTTGTCCTTCGCGACGATCACCTTATCTTTGCCATCGGTGATGTCGAAGCGGGCCACTTCACCACGCAGACGCTCCGGTACCAGCGCGAACTGGAAGTCCGAACCCTTGACTTCAAAGGTATCGAAGTCGTGGAAGGTCGCGAGGATGTCCTCGGCGCTCATGCCAATGGCCTTGAGCAGGATCGTGACCGGCATCTTGCGGCGACGGTCGACGCGGAAGAACAGGAAGTCCTTCGGATCGAACTCGAAGTCGAGCCAGGAACCACGGTAAGGAATGATCCGCGCCGAGAACAGCAGTTTGCCCGAGCTGTGGGTCTTGCCGCGGTCGTGCTCGAAGAACACGCCCGGCGAACGATGCAACTGCGAAACGATGACCCGCTCGGTACCGTTGATCACGAACGAGCCAGTCGTCGTCATGAGCGGAATCTCGCCCATGTAGACTTCCTGCTCCTTCACTTCCTTGATCGTTTCCTTCGCTGCTTCCTTGTCCAGGATCACCAGGCGCACACGCGCGCGCAGCGGCGAAGCGAAGGTCAGACCGCGCTGCTGGCATTCCTTGACATCGAAGGCCGGCTCGCCCAAGGCGAAGTAGACGAATTCAAGGCGCGCGTTGCCTGAATGCGAGGTGATCGGGAAGATCGACTTGAAAGCGGCCTGAAGCCCCTGATCGCGGCGTGCCTGCGGTGGCACATCGGCCTGCAGGAAGGACGTGTAGGACTCAAGCTGAGTGGCGAGGAGGAAAGGCACATCGAGAACGTCCGCACGTTTTGCGAAGCTCTTGCGAATGCGCTTTTTCTCGGTGAACGAGTAGGCCATGGGTTCTCCGGTAAGCGAAGGGCACTGGCAGTCCGTCCGTATGACCCCCCGGAGTCATTTGTAGATCGGACTGGCTAGCCTCGACTGGTGGCTGCGAATCTGGCGGTTGGCCACTACCAACCTATGGCGGACGACGGGAGCGCGGGGTCGGAGCCCCGGCAGGACTCCCGTCCGGCCAGATCCTGGCTTCTGCAGTCGATTCAGAAGACACAGGAAAGCCCACTCAGCGAGCAGGCTTTCCTGTGCACCCCGAAAAGCATAAAAGGCTGGCAACGCCTGAACGTCACCAGCCCGCGCTTTCGCAGGTCGATTACTTGACTTCGACCTTGGCGCCAGCGTCTTCCAGCAGCTTCTTCAGCGCGTCAGCATCAGCCTTGGCGATGCCTTCCTTGACGGGCTTCGGTGCGCCATCAACCAGATCCTTGGCTTCCTTCAGGCCCAGGCCGGTCGCAGCACGCACGACCTTGATGACCTCAACCTTCTTGTCGCCAGCAGCAGCCAGCACCACCGTGAATTCGGTCTGCTCTTCAACTGCAGCAGCCGGGCCGGCAGCCGGGCCAGCAACAGCCATCGCAGCGGCGGACACGCCGAACTTCTCTTCGAACGCCTTGACCAGGTCGTTCAGTTCCATCACCGTCATCGAACCAACGGCTTCAAGGATGTCGTCTTTGGAAATTGCCATTTGTCGTTACTCCAAAATCAGATTTGTACAAACCGTACCGAATACCGGGACAACCGATCAGGCGGCAGCGCCTTCGGTTTCGCGCTTCTTGGCCAACGCGCCAAGCGCGACAGCCATGCCCGAAACCGGCGCCTTCATCACACCCGCCAGCTTCGCAAGGAGTTCCTCGCGGCTCGGGATGTTTGCAAGCGCCTGAACACCAGCCTTGTCGAGCACTTTGCCCGCGTAGCAACCGGCCTTCAGCTTCAGTTTGTCGTTGGTCTTTGCAAAGTCGTTCAGCACCTTCGCAGCAGCAACAGGATCAGCCGAGAAGCTGTAAATCAGCTGGCCGGTCATGTGCTCGGAAAGGCCGGCGAAGGCGGTGTCTGCCACCGCACGACGCGCCAAGGTGTTCTTCAACACACGCAGGTAAACGCCAGCCGCGCGGGCCTTAGCACGCAGGACGGTGACGTCGGTCACCTCAATGCCTGTGTATTCAGCCACGACAACGGTCTGAGCATTGGCCAGCTGTGCAGCGACCTCGGCTACGACGGCTTTCTTGTCGTCTAGATTCAGACCCATGAGGTCTTTCCTCCTATCAAGTCAACACGTGACGACCCAAATGGATCACCACACCCACGGCGACCTGGATCAGGAGCGTGTTGGCACAAACCAACTTAATCCTGTTCTGGATACACCGTCTGCGCTGGCCGCTTTCGCAATTAAGCCCCCGGAAGACTCCGAGGGCGCCTGCGGTCTTTGACGATCCGCGCCACATGAATACGGCGCGGCCCAAAGTTCCTTCACCGAGGCGGCGCTACGCCGCCCCGAAATCACGCAGCAGTAAGGCTGGTGGGTTCGACGCGAACGCCGCCGCCCATCGTGCTCGAAACTGCCATCTTGCGAATGTACTGGCCCTTGACAGCAGCCGGCTTCGCCTTCACCAGGGCGTCAACCAAGGCGCCAAGGTTCTGCTGTAGCGCTTCAACCGTGAACGAAGCACGGCCGATCGTGGCGTGGATGATGCCAGCCTTGTCGGTACGGTACTGAACCTGACCGGCTTTCGCGTTCTTGACCGCGGTGGTCACATCCATCGTCACGGTGCCAACCTTCGGGTTCGGCATCAGGCCGCGCGGGCCGAGGATCTGACCGAGGGCGCCGACGACACGCATTGCATCCGGGGTTGCGATACACAGATCGAAATCGATCGTGCCGCCCTTGACTTGCTCAGCCAGGTCGTCAAAACCGACCACATCGGCGCCGGCAGCGCGAGCTTCTTCAGCCTTGGGGCCCTGAGCAAACACCGCAACGCGAACGGTCTTGCCGGTACCTGCAGGCAGCACGACTGAGCCACGCACCAGCTGGTCAGACTTCTTCGCGTCAACGCCAAGATTCACTGCGACATCGACAGACTCGTCAAACTTCGCCGTGGCGGTTTCCTTGATCAGCGCCAGCGCGTCAGCAACTGCGTAGACACGGTTGCGATCGATCTTCGCGGCGAGCGCCTTCAGACGCTTGGATTGCTTAGCCATCTTAGAGGCCCTCCACAACGATACCCATGCTGCGCGCAGAGCCAGCGATGGTGCGAACAGCGGCTTCGAGATCGCCCGCAGTCAAGTCAACGAGCTTTGCCTTGGCGATTTCTTCGCATTGGGCACGGGTGATCTTGCCAACCTTGTCAGTGTGCGGCTTGGCGGACCCCTTCTGCAGGCCAGCAGCCTTCTTGATGAGGATCGTCGCGGGCGGCGTCTTCATGATGAAGGTGAAGGACTTGTCCGCGAAGGCCGTAATCACCACCGGAATCGGCAAGCCGACTTCCATGCCCTGAGTCTTGGCATTGAAAGCCTTGCAGAATTCCATGATGTTCAAACCGCGCTGACCGAGCGCCGGGCCGATGGGGGGCGAAGGATTCGCCTTGCCGGCCGGAACCTGCAGCTTGATGTAGCCAATAATCTTCTTTGCCATGATGGCTCCTGATTGATGAGTGAAAGCGCGCGTTCGGCAAACCTACTGGCGCTCCTCAACGCCACACCGCTTGCACGATGTGGCAAGGCCCGCGCGAAGCGGGCCGGTACTACTAGACTTTTTCGACTTCGCCGAAGCTCAGTTCAACCGGGGTTGCGCGCCCGAAGATCGTCACCGACACATTGAGCCGGCTCTTTTCGTAGTTCACCGACTCGACGTTGCCGTTGAAATCCGCAAACGGACCTTCCTTGACACGAACCATCTCGCCGATCTCGAACAGGACCTTGGGTTTCGGCTTCTCGACCCCCTCCTGAACCTGCTGGAGAATCTTGTCGACTTCCTTCTGGCTGATCGGCGTCGGCTTGTTCGCAGTTCCGCCAATGAATCCAGTGACCTTTGGCGTGCTCTTGACGAGGTGCCAGGACTCATCGTCCATATCCATCTCGACCAAGACGTAACCGGGGAAGAACTTGCGCTCAGTGGTCACTTTCTGACCATTGCGCATTTCGATCACTTCTTCCACCGGAACAAGAATCTGGCCGAACTTGTCCTGCATCCCCGCACGCGCGATCCGCTCGTCCAAGGCACGCTTCACCGACTTCTCAAAGCCGGAATAGGCGTGTACTACGTACCAGCGCATGCTCACTAGCTTCTCCACTTGAGAACGATGTCGTACAACACCCACTCGAGCGACTTGTCGGTCAACCAGAGAAACAAGGCCATCACCACAACGAAGGCAAACACGATGCCGGTCGTTTGCAGGGTTTCCTTGCGCGTCGGCCAAACAACCTTCTTGACCTCTACGATGGTGTCCGAGGCAAAAACAACGAACTGCCGCCCAGCTTCGGTAAACCAAGCCACGCCGACACCTGCCAGCACGCCAGCAAGCACCGCAAGCACGCGCACAACAGTGGCCTGCTCAGAAAGTAGATAGAAGCCAGCCACGCCGGCAGCCACGAGAAGCAGCGCCAGCGCAAACTTAATTTTGTCGGCCATGGGTGGTAATTACCCGCTATGCGTTATGGCAGGGGCAGAGGGAATCGAACCCCCAACCTTCGGTTTTGGAGACCGACGCTCTGCCAATTGAGCTATACCCCTGCAGCAGAGACTACAAAGCGCCCGCACCAACGGGCGCTTTGCCGGATCGCCCGAGGTTGCCGGGCGATCACACCTTACAACTCTTACTCGACGATCTTGGCAACCACGCCAGCGCCGACGGTACGACCACCTTCGCGGATTGCGAAGCGCAGACCTTCTTCCATGGCGATCGGGGCGATCAGCTTGACGGTGATCGACACGTTGTCGCCCGGCATGACCATTTCGGTGCCTGCCGGCAGCTCGATGGCGCCAGTCACGTCGGTGGTACGGAAGTAGAACTGCGGACGGTAGTTGTTGAAGAACGGGGTGTGACGACCACCTTCATCCTTCGACAGCACGTACACCTCACCGGTGAAGTGGGTGTGCGGCTTGATCGAACCCGGCTTGCACAGCACCTGGCCGCGCTCGACGTCTTCACGCTTGGTGCCGCGCAGCAGCACGCCGACGTTGTCACCGGCCTGACCTTGGTCGAGCAGCTTGCGGAACATTTCAACACCGGTACAGATGGTCTTGACGGTTTCCTTGATGCCGACGATTTCGATTTCTTCGCCGACCTTGACCACGCCGCGTTCAACGCGACCGGTCACGACGGTGCCGCGACCCGAGATCGAGAAGACGTCTTCGATCGGGAGCAGGAAGGGCTTGTCGATCGCGCGCTCCGGCGTCGGGATGTAGGAGTCCAGTGCGTCGGCCAGCGCCATGATCGCGCCTTCGCCCAGCTCACCCTTGTCGCCTTCGAGGGCCTTCAGAGCCGAACCCTTGACGATGGGCACATCGTCGCCAGGGAATTCGTACTTGGAGAGCAGCTCGCGCACTTCCATTTCGACCAGCTCGAGCAGCTCGGCGTCGTCGACCATGTCGCACTTGTTCAGGAAGACGATGATGTACGGCACACCGACCTGACGGGCGAGCAGGATGTGCTCACGCGTTTGCGGCATCGGGCCGTCAGCGGCCGAGCACACCAGGATTGCGCCGTCCATCTGGGCGGCACCGGTAATCATGTTCTTGACGTAGTCAGCGTGACCCGGGCAGTCAACGTGCGCGTAGTGACGGTTGGCCGTCTCGTACTCGACGTGCGCGGTGTTGATCGTGATGCCGCGCGCCTTTTCTTCCGGCGCTGCGTCGATCTGGTCATACGCCTTGGCTGCGCCGCCAAACTTGGCTGCCAGCACGGTGGTGATTGCGGCGGTGAGCGTGGTCTTGCCATGGTCAACGTGACCGATGGTGCCGACGTTCACGTGCGGTTTCGTCCGCTCGAATTTTTCCTTGGCCATGTCGCTACCCCAGAAGTCGAAATAAAAAACCCGGAGAGCGCAATATCGCCGCACCGAGCAAACAAAAACGAATGGTGCCCATGACGTGGATTGAACACGTGGCCTCTCCCTTACCAAGGGAGTGCTCTACCACTGAGCTACATGGGCACGCAAAAAACTGGAGCGGGTGAAGGGAATCGAACCCTCGTCGTAAGCTTGGAAGGCTTCTGCTCTACCATTGAGCTACACCCGCAGGCCGACGACTTTCGCCGCCCGCCTCGCCGCCAGTTACAACGACGAGACTTCTTAATTCTTGGTGGAGGGAGAAGGATTCGAACCTTCGAAGGCAGAGCCGTCAGATTTACAGTCTGATCCCTTTGACCGCTCGGGAATCCCTCCACGTGCGAAGCCAAACACTTTAGAGACACTACGCGTAGCTGTCAACCCCAAGTTCGCTTTGGCGCTCACTTGATACGAATTTCGGTGTGCCTGCGATGCCGCGCAGGGCGTTGCTGGCGAGCTTCAAGCGACTTTCTATAGTGGGTAGACCGTGCTGGTTTTGGCACGAGTGTCTTTAGCCTGACATTGCGGCGGCGCAGCGATGGCGGGCAGCACGGACAATCCGGCGCAGCGCTGATTTCAGCCCCACACCGCAGGGTCTGCGCCTCACAAGGGCGCACGACCGGGCAGAGCAAAAACACGATTTTTGTAGAGGAGTCGCTCATGTCAGAGCAGCCAGTGATTGCCCCAACGCGTGAAGTCAGCCTGGACGACAAGTACGTCGTGCAGTCTGGCCGAGTATTCATGACCGGCTATCAGGCGCTGGTGCGCCTGCTGATGATCCAGCGCGAACGGGATCAGGCAGCCGGCCTCAACACGGCCGGGTTTGTTTCGGGCTACCGGGGTTCGCCGCTTGGCGGTCTTGATCAGACCTTGTGGAAGGCCAAGGGGCACCTGCAGTCGCACGAGATCGTGTTCCAGCCGGGCGTGAATGAGGATCTTGCCGCGACGGCGGTCTGGGGCACGCAGCAGGTGAATCTTTACCCTGGCGCGCGCTTCGATGGCGTATATGCGATGTGGTACGGCAAGGGGCCCGGCGTGGATCGCTGTGGCGACGTCTTCCGCCATGCGAACGCGGCCGGCACAAGCCCGCACGGCGGTGTGCTGGTGATTGCGGGCGACGACCACGCAGCGAAGTCGTCCACCCTGCCGCACCAGACCGACCACTTCTTCAAGTCGATGATGATGCCGGTGCTGGCGCCAGCGGGGGTCCAGGAATACCTGGATTACGGGGTGCACGGCTGGGCACTGTCGCGCTATTCCGGTTGCTGGGTGGCCTTCAAGGCCTTGGCGGACACGGTGGAGACCTCGGCGTCGGTGGATATCGACCCGCAGCGAGTGAAGGTGACGATTCCGACCGACTTCGCCCTGCCGCCCGACGGCCTTAACATCCGCTGGCCCGACCCGCCACTGGTACAGGAAAAGCGCCTGCTCCACTACAAGCTGTATGCCGCACTGGCCTATTGCCGGGCCAATCAGCTCAACCGCATCGTGATCGACTCGCCGCAGCCACGGCTGGGGATCATCACCTCGGGCAAAGCCTACCTTGACGTCCGGCAGGCGCTGGATGACCTTGGGCTGGACGAACGGCTTGCGGCGGAGATCGGCATCCGGCTGTACAAGGTCGGCATGGTCTGGCCGCTGGAGGCGGAAGGCGTGCGGCACTTCGCCGAAGGCCTGGACGAGATCCTCGTGGTTGAGGAAAAACGTCAGCTGCTCGAATACCAGCTCAAGGAAGAGCTCTACAACTGGCGCGAGGACGTGCGCCCGCGCGTGGTGGGCAAGTTCGACGAAAAGGGTGAGTGGGCGCTGGTTGAAGCGTCGCACGGCCGCGTCTCGCACGGAGACTGGCTCTTGCCTGCCGCGGGGGAGCTGACACCGGCGATGATTGCGCGCGCCATCGCCAGCCGCATCGCGCGCTTCCATACCTCAGACCGCATGAAGGCGCGCCTGGCCTTCCTCGAAGCGAAGGAACAGGCCCTGGCGCGCAAAGTGTTCGCGATCGACCGCGTTCCGACCTTCTGCCCCGGCTGCCCGCACAACACCTCGACCAAGGTGCCTGAAGGCTCGCGCGCGGTCGGTGGCATCGGCTGCCACTACATGGTGACCTGGATGCACGGGCGCAACACCACCACCTTCACCCACATGGGTGGCGAGGGCGTCACCTGGGTCGGGCAGGCGCCCTTCACCAGCACGCAGCACGTCTTTGCGAACCTGGGCGACGGCACCTATTTCCATTCCGGTCTGCTTGCGGTGCGCCAATCGGTGGCGGCGCACCATCGCGCCCGCCAGGCCGGTGAGCGCGCGCCCGGCATCACCTACAAGATCCTCTACAACGATGCGGTCGCGATGACCGGTGGCCAGCCGATCGACGGCGTGCTCACCGTGCCGATGATCGTTGCGCAATTGCAGGCCGAAGGGGTGCACAACCTCGTGGTGGTCACCGACGGCACCGAGCGCGCCTACGGCCCGGCCGATCTGGCGCACGTGCCGGTGCGCCATCGCGACGAAATGGATGCGATCCAGCGCGAGTTCCGCGATCTGCCCGGCGTCTCGGCCATCATCTACGACCAGACCTGTGCGGCCGAGAAGCGCCGCCGCCGCAAGCGCGGCACCTTCCCCGATCCGCAAAGGCGCGCCTTCATCAACGAAAGCGTCTGCGAAGGCTGCGGCGACTGCGGCGTGCAGTCGAACTGCATGGCGATCCTGCCGGTGGAAACCGAGTTCGGCCGCAAGCGCGCGATCGACCAGTCCGCCTGCAACAAGGACTACTCCTGCCTCAACGGTTTCTGCCCCAGTTTTGTCACCATCGAAGGCGGCAAGCTGCGCAAGGGGCGCGCGCTCACGGGCCACCTCGACACCGCGTTTGTCGTGCCGCCGCCGCAACTCCCTTCAACCGCGCAGCCCTTCGGCATTCTGATCACCGGCGTGGGCGGCACCGGCGTCGTGACGATCGGCGCGCTGATCGGCATGGCCGCGCACATCGACGGCAAGGGCGTCACGGTGCTCGACATGACCGGCCTGGCCCAGAAAGGCGGTTCGGTCTATTCGCATGTGCGGATCGCCGATCGCCCCGAAGATCTGCACGCGGTGCGGGTCGCGGCGGGCGAAGCCAACGCGCTGATCGGCGGCGACCTGATCGTTTCAGCCTCCGACGAAGCGCTGGCAAAGATGGCGCTGGGCACGACGCGCGCGGTGGTGAGCTGCGCCCAGTCGCCGACTTCGGAATTCGCGCACAACCCCGACTGGAAGTTCCCGCTCGACAAGATGCAGGCCGCGATCACCGATGCGGTCGGCCCCGGCGCGGTGGACTTCCTCGATGTACAGAAGCTGGCCACCGCGCTGATGGGCGACGGCATCGCATCGAACCTCTTCCTGCTCGGTTACGCCTGGCAGAAAGGCCTGGTGCCGGTATCCGAGGCCGCCTTGCTGCGCGCGATCGAGATGAATGGCGTGGCCGTCGACATGAACAAGGCCGCGCTCACCTGGGGCCGCCGCGCCGCCTGCGACCGTGCCGCGGTAGAGCGCGCCGCCGCGCCGGCGCCGGTGATTCCGCTCAAGGCTTCGCAAACGCTCGATGAACTGATTGCCTCGCGCGTCGCCTTCCTCACCGCCTACCAGGATGCAGACTGGGCCGAGCGCTATCGCAAGCTGGTGGAAGCGGTGAGGCACGCCGAAAGCGCCTTGGGCAGCACCCAGCTGACCGAGGCGGTGGCGCGCAACCTGGCAAAGCTGATGGCCTACAAGGACGAGTACGAGGTCGCACGGCTCTACACCGATCCGGCCTTCCTTGAGCGCGTCGGCGCCACCTTCGACGGCGACTACCGCATCAAGCTGCATCTGGCCCCCCCGCTGTGGGCCAAGCCCGACCCGGTGACCGGCAAGATCCGCAAGATCGAGTACGGCGATTGGGTGCTCACCGCGTTCCGCTTCCTCGCCAAACTGAAGGTGCTGCGCGGCGGGCGTTTCGACGTGTTCGGCTACACCCGCGAACGCCGCATGGAGCGCGCGCTGATTGCCGAATACGAGGGCGACATCAGCCGCCTGTGCGAGCGCCTGAGTGCAGAGCGGCTTGAGCTTGCCGTGCAGATCGCACAACTGCCGGAAAAGATCCGCGGCTTTGGCTATGTGAAGGATCGCAATCACGCAGAGACCGCGCGCGAGCGCGACGCGCTGTGGCTGCGCTGGCGGCAGGCCGAGCAAGGCGGCAAGCCGCCGCTCAAGGTGGTCGCCGCCGCGTAAGCGCAGGCCCGCAAACGGCGCTCAAGCACTGGCAAGCGAGCGCCGTTAACGCTGCCTGGCGCCCGCGCGGCGCGATTCATCGGGGGGCGGGCGATGCGATGGGCTCGATTGCGCTGCGTGCTGGCGTTGGGCGGCATGCTGCTCGCCGCCACCGCCACGGCTACCACCATGGCCGCGGCCAGCCCGCAGCCGTATGAATCGCTTGCCAGCTGGCTCGCGCCAACACCAGGGCCGGGCAACCAGGGGCACAAGCGCATCGCCGTCCTGATGCACGATCAGCGCAACGGCGGCGTCGTGGGGGTCTATCGCGGGCTTGAGGCGGCCGCCGCAACGCTGGGCTGGACGCTGATCCCTGCCAACGGGCAGGACGACCCGAAGATCCTTCGCCTGCAGATGATGCAGGCGCTGACCGGCGAGGCCGATGCCGTCGTGCTGCTGGGCGTGCCCGCCACCCAGCTCGATGATCTGCTGGCCAAGGCAAAGCAATGGCGCATTCCGGTGCTGGGCTGGCACGCAGTGGCCGAACCGGGCAGCCGCGACGGGCTGTTCACCAATGTCAGCACCTCACCCTACGCGGTGGCGAAGCAGGTCACCGACTACCTGGTCAACAGCCACAGCGGGCGGATCGGCATTGTGCTGATCAGCGACAGCCGTTTCCCGATTGCCGCCCACAAGAGCGCCACCCTGCAGGCGGTGCTGGCCAGCTGCCGCCGTTGCGAGCTGCTCGAAACCGTGGACATCCCGATTTCTCAGGCTCGCGACCGCGTCCCCGCCGCGGTGGCTGCCCTCAATGCACGCCACGGACGCGCGTGGACACACACGGTGGCCATCAACGATGTCTACTTCGACCACATCAACGTGCCGCTTGCCGAACTGGGGCGCAGTGACATCCGCCACATCGCAGCCGGCGACGGCGCCTCGGTGGCCATCAGCCGCATCGCGTCGGGCAAGTCGCAGCAGATCGCGTCGGTCGGCGAGCCGCTTGACCAGCAAGGCTGGCAGCTGGCCGACGAACTCAACCGCGCATTTGCCGGGCTCTCCCCGAGCGACTTGCAAAGTGCGCCGATCCTTCTCACCACGGCGCGGCTGCGGGGCCTGAATGCCCCCCATGCCGGCAAAGCCGATGCACACCGGCGCTTCTACGCCCGCACCTGGCGCACGCCCGCCGGCCCCGGCCATGACAACATCCTGCGCGTCAGCTACCCGCGCGCACAAACGCTCGACGACCAACGCGTGAACTACCCGATCGAGCTCCTTGACCTGGCCCTGCGCGCAGCCGGCACCCGCTTTGTGCTGCAGCCGTCGCGGGTCAGCATGAAGCAACACCGCGCAATGGCCGAGATGGCAGCCGGCGACGCAGTGTCGGTCGTGTGGAGCATGACTTCACGTGAGCGCGAAACCCAGTACCGCGCCATCCGCATCCCGATTGACAAGGGGCTCTTCGGCTGGCGGATTCCGCTGGTGCGGCGCGACGCGCTGCCGCGCTTTGCCGCAATCACCGAAGCGGCCGAGCTCAAGCGCCTGGTCGCCGGGCAAGGCCACGACTGGCCCGATACGCAGATCCTGCGCGACGCCGGCTTCCAGGTCAGCACCAGCGTCGAAGAGAACCTGCCGCGCATGCTTGCCGCGCAGCGCTTCGACTGGTATCCGCGCGGACTGCCGGAAGTGTGGCAGGAAGCCGCAAGCCTGGCGGGCGACGATCTGGTCGTCGAACCCACCCTCGCCCTGCACTACCCGACCGCCATCTACTTCTTCGTCCGGCGCGACAACGCCAGGCTGGCCGGCCTGATCGAGCGCGGCCTGGAAGCGGCCATGCGTGACGGCCGCTTCGAGCAACTCTTCCAGGCCACCCACGGCGATGCCATCGCCCGCGCGCGCCTTGCGGATCGGCGCATCATCGAACTCCCCAATCCCCTGCTCCCACCGGACACCCCGCTTGCGCGCAAGGCGCTCTGGCACAACCCGACGCCGCCGCACGCAGGCGAAGCCCGCCAAGACTGACGGCGCAATCCCCCGCGCGCACTTGCGTCCGGGCGCCCACTTCGGGAACCATGCGTGCCATGCGCCTTGCCTACTTCCCCGCCACGCGTGCCCTCGTCGCCCAGTTGCTGGGCGCCTGCTTCGTCGTGCTGCTGAACAAGATCGGCGTGCTCTACGGTTTGCCGTTGCTGGCGCTTGCCAGCCTGCAGGGGGTGTTTGCCGCCCTCGCCGCCGCACTGATGCGGGCCGATCGCTGGTGGCTGCCCTTGCACCTGGTGTTCCTGCCCGGCGTGGTGGCGGCAGCGGGCCTGGGCCTGCCGGCATGGGTGTGGGCCGCAGCCTTCGCGCTGTTGGCCTCGGTGTACTGGACCAGCTTTCGCACGCAAGTGCCCTTGTTTCTCTCCAATCGCAAGACCGTCGCCACCTTGAGCGCCGCGCTGCCCGATGGGGCGCTCACGGTGCTCGATGTCGGCAGCGGCACCGGCAGTTTCGTGCGGGCATTTGCCCGCTTGCGGCCAGACTCACAGGTGCACGGCATCGAAGCAGCGCCCGCCCCGGCGGCCATCGGCGCGTGGCTGGCGCGCCATCAAAGCAATGCGCACCTGTCGCGCGGCGACTTCTTCGCGGCCGACTGGTCGGGCTATGACGTGGTCTACGCCTTCCTCTCGCCGGTGCCGATGGCCGAGGTGTGGGCCAAGGCGTGCGCGCAGATGCGTCCGGGCGCGGTGCTGATCAGCAACTCCTTCGCGGTGCCGGATGTCGCCCCCGACGGCACGCTCGATGTGGCTGACCGTCGCAAAACAAGGCTTTACTGTTACACCATTGGTGCCGTTAAAGAGGGTGACACGCCCCGCCCACGCCTGATCTGGCCCACGCGGCGCACCGCAAAGAAGCCACATCCGATCACGATTACAGCCCGCTGAGCCTTGCTGCCGGCGGCCCGGAGACCCACGCACCATGGCAGAAATCATTTCGATCATCGGCAACAAGGGCGGCACCGGAAAGACAACGCTTTCGCACACGCTCAGCCACGGCCTGACCCTGCTGGGCCGCCGCGTCGCCTGCGTGATGACCGACGAAGACCGCGAGCCGCTCTCGCCGGTGGGCCGGCGCTATGTGATTGCCGACGCCCGCTCGCCGGTGGCGCGCGACAAGGTGGTTGAAAAGCTGCGCGATCTGAAGAGCTGGATCGGCGTGCTCGACGGTGGCGCCAACCGCTCGATTACCGACATCACGCTGTACCAGATGTCCGACGTGGTGCTGCTCCCCTTCCGCGATTCGGCCGAAGATCTGCGCACCGTGATGCGCGATCTAGACCTCTTCCCGAAAGCCTGGGCGCTGCCCTCGCAATGGCCGCGCAACCGCTTCCAGCTTGACGCCGCCACGCGCCTGATCGACACCCTGCCGCTCGAATTCCGCGAGCGCATCCTGCCGCCCTTCTTCGCGCTATCGGCCTCCAAGGTCTTGCTGCAGGAACGCGTGCCGGAAGAGTTGCCGGCGCAACTGAACAACGGCGCCCGCGCGCTGGCCAAGCAGATCATGGCCATCTTCGAAGACCCCTTCGACGATGTGGCCGACGCGCTGGGGCGCGCCGCGCAAGACGGCGATCTCTCGGAAGAGGCCGACGAAGTCTGAGCGCCCGGGCTGGGCTATGATCAGAGCGAAGACCGCACCAAACCGGAGACCGCAATGAGCAGCGAACACACGATGCCCGACCCGCTCGAATTCATGAAGAGCCTGTGGGGGCAGATCGGTTTTGCCGTGCCAGGCATGGTCGCCCCGACCATTGACATTGGTGAGCTGGAAAAGCGCATCACCGACATGAAAGCCGTTGAAGGCTGGCTCAAGATGAACCTGGGCATGCTGCAGACGACGATTCAGGGGCTCGAAATGCAGCGAGCCACGCTGGCCGCGATGCAGGCGATGGGCGAGAGCGCCCGCGCCGCCGCCGCCTCCGCCCAGGCGCGCGCAGAAGCCCCCCATGCAAAACCTGAAGAGGCCAGCGCACCGGCCGAGCCCGCGGCGCAGCCCTTCAACCCGGCCGCCTTGTGGCCGTGGAACCTGGTGCAGAGCGCCAAGGCGGCAGACAGCAGCGCGGCAAGCGATGCAGAAGCCGCCAAGGCGGCAAGCAAGCCACGCGCACGCAAGGCGACGGACAAAAAACAGTGAGCCTGCCAGCCAGCCGCTTTGCGAGCGGCTTTGCCCTCGCAGTCGACTGGCGTGTCGCGCTCGACACCGCGCTTGAGCGCCTGGCCCTCCCCGCGGGCGCCAACCTGGGGTTTTGCTACTGGTCTGACCGGTTCAATGGTGAGATCGACACCATCATCAGCGCCTTGCGCGAACGTACCGGCGTCGAACACTGGGTCGGCGCCAGCGCAATCGGCGTGGTCGGCCGCGAAGGGGCACAGCTTGACGCCCCCGGCATCAGCCTGCTGATCGCGGCGCTGCCCGAAGGCAGTTTCCGCACTTTCTCCGGGCGCAGTCCGCTGCCCCACCAGCGGGAATTCGACGCCCACTCGGCCGTCGTCCATGCCGATCCGGCCACCCCCGACATGCCCGACCTGGTGCGCGACATGGCCAGCAAACTCAGCGGCCTGCACCTGTGCGGCGGCATGGCCAGCGGGCGCGACGGCACCATGCTGCTGGCCGACGCCCCCTTCGCCGGTGGCATCTGCGGCGTGGCCTTCGATCCGCGCATCGTGCTGCAGGGCGAACTGACCCAGGGTTGCCGCCAGCTCGGGCCGCCACGGGTGGCCAGCGAAGTGGAAGACAACCTCATCGGCCGGCTCGACGGGCGCCGCGCCGTGGCCGTGTTCCGCGACACCGCCAGCCCGCTCTACCGCGACGACCTGCGCCGCGCCGCCCGCGGCATCCACCTGGCGCTGGCCGACGAAGAAGACCCCAGCCACTACACCGTGCGCCACGTGATCGGCATCGACCCCAACGGCGGCCGCCTCGCGATTGACGACCAGCCCGACGAAGGGCAACAGGTGTTCTTCGTGCGGCGCGATGCCGAAACCGCCGCGCATGATCTGGACGCCATGCTGCTGCGCCTGCGCAGCCGCTGCCCCGCCGAGCCCAAGGCCCTGCTCTACGTCAGCTGCACCGGGCGCGGCGGCGCCTTGTTCGAGCGCGACGACAGCGAAATCGAAGCGATCCAGCGCGTGTTCGGGCAGATTCCCCTGGCCGGCTTTTTCGCCTCGGGCGAACTGCTCGGCGCACGCCTCTACGGCTACACCGGTGTGCTGACGGTGTTTTGCTGAATCCCCGCGAGAAAGCCTTGCGGCCTTGCGGCCATGGGCGGTACGCAAATCCGACGGATCCTGCTGTATCGCAATGCAGGAAGCGCGAAGCGGGCCGCCTGCGCCCACCGCCAATCACACGCCCCGCCTTTGAACCAAGGCTCCGCCGCCAGACCACCGAAACGCTGGCTCAGGCCGAAGTCGAAACGGTGCAGGATAACGAGGACATCGGTTTCGTAAAAACCGGCCAGGTCGCCGAAATCGAGGTCGAAACCCTCCCCTTCACCCACGACGGCACGATTCCCGCCCAAGTTAATTTCGTGAGCGGCGACGCGATCAAGGACGACAAGCACGGTTTCATCTTCCAGGCCCGGCTGAAACTCGATCACTATGCGATACGGGTGGATGAACGCAATGTGCCGCTCTCACCGGGGATGCCGGTAAGAGCGGAAATGAAAACATGGCAGAGACTTCAGGTGCAGTCTTCGATTCGCGCGAGTTGCAAGGGTCGAGCATCAACTAAAGCGTTGGAATGAACATGGGATACGTCTACGAAAAGATCAGTTCGGCAGACGCCGAGGAATACGGACTTGAGGCGATCAGCCAGGAAGTCATAGTGGGGAGGCTGATGATCGAAAACTGGGTCATCGACCGCGAGCGGGACAGCTATCTCCGCAAGGTGTCGGAAGGACGGCCTGACGTTGATGAAGGCATTACACGCTGGACGTTCTACTGGAATCGCAAGGTGATCTGGATTCGGAGGGATGTTCTTGGCTCCTCGTGGGAGGGCGAGAACGCCATCCACGCGAAACTGAGGATTGCAGAGATGGGGCCCCTTGATCCGGACCCTCATCAACAGCGCAGCATCATCGAAGCGCTACTAAACGCCCTCGACGTGCACACAACAAGGGGTGGGGCCTCGCAGTACAAATGGCGCTGCGACTATGAGTTCGCGCCGGGGATTCTCAATGTAGAACCTTGATAAGTCGCCGGCTCGGTTGGCAGCCCTGTAGGGAGGGGCCGCCGCTGGCGTACCCGCGCAGAGCAAGCACTTGCCAAATGGCGCCCCCTTGAATTGCGGGTTACGCCTTTGGCTAACCCGCACTGCGCTGTCACGTTCATTTCTCCGGAGGCATCGCGATGGCGCGGTAACGGCGGGCGGATGTGGCGGGCAGGTCCCAAATTTTCGCGGTTGTAACTGGGCGCCGACAGCCCATCTCGATGAACCCGCTATCCGAAACGTGCTGCGGTGGGCCGATGATCCGGTGCGGGCGACGTGCCCATTCCGGGGCCGCAAGATGTGCAGGGCTTGATGTCGAAGCTTGGCCCAACGAACGCCCGGCACAGTTGCGGCGACTCGCAAGATAAAGGCGAATTTCCTTGCGCGGTGTCGGGCATGCGCGGGCGCGCAGCGCTAAAGTGCAAACCTATCGTCACGAAGGAGTGCGTCATGAGCCGTCCGTTCCGTGTGCTTGGCATCCAGCAGATCGCCATCGGGGGGGCCGACAAGGCCCGGCTTGCGAACCTGTGGGGCAATTTGTTCGGCCTTGAGAAGACCGGCGACTTCCGCAGTGAGCGCGAGAACGTCGATGAAGACATCTACGTCATGGGGGCGGGCGTGGCGCGCTGCGAGGTGGACCTGATGCAACCGATCGACCCGGCCAAGAAGCCGCGTGTGGACGAACCACAGCTCAACCACATCGGGCTGTGGATCGACGACCTGCCCAAGGCGGTGGAATGGCTTGGCGCGCAGGGCATGCGCTTTACGCCCGGCGGCATCCGCAAGGGCGCGGCGGGATTCGATATCTGCTTCATCCACCCCAAGGGCAATGACGCTACGCCATACAGCGGCGAGGGTGTGCTGATCGAACTGGTGCAGGCGCCGCCGGAAGTGATTGCGGCCTTCGATCTGCTGGCCTGAGCCAGCTTACTCCCGCAACCAAAAGACACAGGACACGCATGGCCACCATGTCGCCCGATCTGCCAACCCGCTTCGCCCCGCCTGCACCGGATCTGGATGAGCACCTGCGCGCTGACCGCGGCTTCCCGGCTGCCTTTCTGCGCGCCATCTGCGCGGTGGCGCTCGACGATGGCGACATCAGCCTAAGCGAGTTTGCCGCGCTCGACGCGCTGGCGCGGCGCACCGAGGATTCCGCGCTCAGCGCCGCGCTGCTGGTGCACGGCGTCGAACACCCGATCGGGGTGCCGCAGGCGATTGCCGATCTGCACGCGGCAAGCGAGGGCGTCGATCAGGGCGTGCGCGCAGCCGCGCTCGACGCGGCCATGCCGCTGCTCAAGCTCCAGGGCGCGCGCAGCCGCGAGCTGATCCAGCGCTTTGCTCAGGCTCTGGGGCAGCCCACCACCCACCTGGTGCTCGACGCCACGCCCGATGGCGCGCCTTCGCTGTGGACCCGCGTGTCGCGCGGCTCGAAGCGCCTGCTCGACCGCGATGGCCTGGTCGCGCTCGCCGAGGAGTGCATTCATCTCACCGGCGATACGGCGCTGCACGGCCCGCTGGCCGATTATCTGGACGGGCGCTGTCCTGCCGGCAGCCTGCGCGCCGCGCTCGAATCGAGCACCCGGGCCGCAAGCGAGCGGATCGCCGAGTTCGAGGCGCAGGTCGCCGCGCGCGTGGCGCAGAACGGCGGCATGAGCAATCTGGCGCAGCAACTCGCTGGCGACGCCGAACGGCTGCGCCAACAGATCGGCCAGCGCCTTGCCATGGTCGAAGCGCGCATCGATTTCGAACGCCAGACCTTCCGCGAGGACATCGACGAGCTGGTGCACGACGCCGGCAACGGCTTCATGCTCGAAGTGGCCGAACGCCTGAAAACCGACGACTGGAAGCAGGCAAAGGTGTGGGAGCGCATCGGCAGCAGCCAGTTCGGCAAGGATGTTGAACGCCGCGTCAACCGCGCAGTCAGCCGGCGTGAGCAAGCGCTGCACCTGATGTACGAAGACCTGCGGCTGTTTCAGGAAGACATGAAGCTCACCCGCGTGTCGATTCTCGAACGCCAGCATCACAGCGGCTACGCGCAACTGATCCCGCCCTTGCGCATGGGCGCGCGGGTGGCCAATGCGGTTGATGGCGCAGCCAAACTCACCCTGGGCGCCGGCGCACTGTCGATCGTCGGCTCGGGGGCGGCGGCCTATGTACTGGGCACCGCAGCGGTCTTGCCCTTGATCGCGCCAGCTGCACCGCTGATCGGCGGCGCCATGGTGGTAGCAGGACTGGTCAAATGGTTCAGCGATCCGCAAGGCCGCAAGGACAAGGAGCTGGCGCACAAACGCGAAGCCTTCGAGCGCGTGCTGCGCGAACAACTGGAACAGGCCGAAGCGTCGTTCGGCGCACAACTTGAGCGCATCGGCGAGGCGTTTCGCGACAGCGCCGACCACACCCTGCGGCCGATGATCCTGGAAGGTCAGGCCGCCGAGCGGCTGGCAAGCCAGCAGGGGCGCCTGGCCAGGCAGCTGATCGAGCGCTCACGCCAGGGCCTCACCCGGATCGCACAGCGCATCCAGACCACGCCCGACTGAGGCCCGCCGAGCCACCGCAAATGCGAACGGCCGCCCGAAGGCGGCCGTTCCTGAAGGGGGTCCTACCACTACGCTGCAGTAAAAAGAGGGGACCGGCTTGAGGCCGGCCCCGCCCAAAAGAGGGAGCCCCTACTGCAGGCTCCCCTCCCCCTTGATCCTTTGGTGACCCGGCCGCTCTTTTGGCAACTCGGGCTGTGGCGCTTGGCGCGCTAGCGGAAGCGCAGGATCGGCTGATCCACCGAAAGACTCTCGCCCTGTTTGGCGAGCACTTCGGCTACAACACAATCCTGCTCGGCTCGCAGTACGTTTTCCATTTTCATTGCTTCGATTGCTGCAAGCCGCTCCCCTGCCTTGACTTCCTGACCGACTGAAACAGCAAGATCGGTCAAAAGGCCCGGCATTGGGGACAAAAGGTACTTCGACAGGTCTGGCCGGGCTTTGCGCGGCATCAAGGAAAGCATCGCCGCTGCTTTGGGCGCCAGAACCAGCGCATTGACGTTGATGCCCGCATGGAAGAGCTTCCAGTGCCAGCCGTGGCGTTCGACCTGCACGACGATCGGCTCGCCGTCCATCCAGCCTTCAAAGCGCGGCGAACCAAAGACCCAGTCGCCCACCAGCGTGTGCCGCAGATCACCGCAGCGCACCCGCTGCCCGCCTTCGATGTCTTCAAGTTCAACGTTGAAGCAGCGGTCGCGGATCTGCACAATGTAGTGATTGCCGACCTTGCGCGGATGCCCGGGCAGCTGGTCTGAAATCTGCGTCTCGCGCATATCGGTACGGCGGTACAGCGCCGCCGCCACCGCGGCCATGCGGCTCAACTCCGCGTCTTCCGCCGGCGCGCCGGTAAAGCCGTGTGGGTACTCCTCGGCGATGAAGGCGGTGGTGAAGTTGCCGGAGCGGAAGCGCGGGTGGCGCAGCAGCGCGGCCTGCAGCGGAATGTTGCTGGCGACGCCGCGGATCACGAAGGCATCCAGCGCCGAGCGCATGCGGCTGATCGCTTCCTCGCGGCTTGCGCCGTGGGTGATCAGCTTGGCGATCATCGAGTCGTAGTACATCGAGATCTCACCGCCCTCATACACCCCGGTATCCACCCGCACCATCCCCGGCATATCTTGCGGGGGGCGGTAGGTCACCAGGCGGCCGGTGGAGGGCAGGTAGCCGCGGAAGGGGTTCTCTGCGTTGATGCGGCATTCCATCGCCCAGCCGTCGCGCTTGATCTCTTCCTGCGTGAAGGCGAGCTTCTCGCCGGCCGCCACGCGCAGCATCTGCTCGACCAGATCGAGGCCGGTGATCATCTCGGTCACCGGGTGCTCAACCTGCAGGCGGGTGTTCATCTCGAGGAAGTAGAAGCTCATGTCCTTGCCGACGACAAACTCCACCGTGCCGGCCGACTGATACTTCACCGCCTTCGCCAAGGCCACCGCCTGCTCGCCCATCGCACGGCGCACTTCTTCGGTGAGGAAGGGGCTGGGCGCCTCTTCAATCACCTTCTGGTGCCGGCGCTGGATCGAGCACTCGCGTTCCCACAGATACACGGTGTTGCCGTGCGCATCGCCGAGCACCTGGATTTCGATGTGGCGCGGCTCTTCGACGAATTTTTCGATGAACACGCGATCGTCGCCGAAGGCGTTGCGCGCTTCATTGCGGCAGGAGGCGAAGCCCTCGTGCGCCTCCTGGTCGTTGTACGCGACCCGCAAGCCCTTGCCGCCGCCACCGGCGGAGGCCTTGATCATCACCGGGTAGCCGATGCCCTGCGCAATCTTCACCGCCTGCTCGGGCGTGTCGATCGCGTCGTTGTAACCGGGGATGGTGTTGACCTTGGCTTCGAGCGCGAGCTTTTTCGACGCGATCTTGTCGCCCATCGCCGCAATCGAGTAATGCTTGGGCCCGATGAAGACGATGCCCTCTTCCTCGACGCGGCGCGCGAAGTCCTCGTTCTCGGACAGGAAGCCGTAACCCGGATGCACCGCTTGGGCGCCGGTCTGCTTGCAGGCCGCGATGATCTTGTCACCGACGAGGTAGGACTCTTTCGAGGGTGCCGGGCCGATGCACACGGCCTCGTCCGCCATCTCGACATGACGCGCGTCGCGGTCAGCCTCGGAATACACCGCGACGGTCTTGATGCCCATCTTGCGGGCGGTCTTGATGACGCGGCAGGCGATTTCGCCGCGGTTAGCGATCAGAATTTTGTCGAACATTGAGAATCCTTTCACCGCAGAGGCGCAGAGACGCAAAGGGCCGCAAAGGAAACGAGAACGCGGCTCTGCGGCCCTCTGCACCTCGGCGTCTCTGCGGTAAGAACCGGTCTCCGGCCACTCACAGCGGAATGTTCCCGTGCTTGCGCCACGGGTTTTCGAGCTTCTTGTCGCGCAGCATCGCGAGCGAGCGGCAGATCCGTTTGCGCGTCTCGTGCGGCATGATCACGTCGTCGATGTAGCCGCGATGCCCCGCGATGAAGGGGTTGGCGAACTTGGTGCGGTATTCCTGTTCGCGCGCGGCCAGCTTGGCCGGGTCGCCCTTCTCTTCGCGGAAGATGATTTCGACGGCGCCCTTCGGCCCCATCACTGCGATCTCGGCACTGGGCCAAGCGAAGTTCACATCGCCGCGCAGGTGTTTGGAGCTCATCACGTCGTACGCGCCGCCGTAGGCCTTGCGGGTGATCACGGTAACCTTCGGCACGGTGCATTCGGCGTAGGCGTACAAGAGCTTGGCGCCGTGCTTGATGATGCCGCCGTATTCCTGCGTGGTGCCCGGCATGAAGCCCGGCACGTCGACGAAGGTGACGACCGGAATGCCGAAAGCGTCGCAGAAGCGCACGAAGCGTGCGGCCTTGATCGAGCTCTTGATGTCGAGGCAGCCGGCCAGCACCAGCGGCTGATTCGCGACGATGCCGACGGTGCGGCCTTCCATGCGCGCGAAGCCAATCATGATGTTCTTCGCGTACTCGGGCTGCAGCTCGAAGAAATCGCCCTCGTCGACGATCTTGATGATCAGCTCGCGCATGTCGTAGGGCTTGTTCGGGTTGTCCGGCACCAGCGTGTCGAGCGAGTCGTCCATGCGGTCCGGGCTGTCGGTGGTCGGCCGCACCGGCACGCCGGCACGGTTGTTCGCCGGCAGGAAGTCGACCAGCCGCCGCGTCATCAGGATCGCCTCGACGTCGTTCTCGTACGCACGATCGGCCACGCCGGACTTCGACGAGTGCGTCAGCGCGCCGCCCAGTTCCTCGGCGGTGACCTCTTCATGTGTCACCGTCTTCACCACTTCCGGGCCGGTGACGAACATGTAGGAACTGTCCTTCACCATGAAGATGAAGTCGGTCATCGCCGGCGAGTACACCGCGCCCCCTGCGCAGGGCCCCATGATCAGCGAGATCTGCGGAATCACGCCGGAGGCCAGCACGTTGCGCTGGAACACTTCGGCGTAGCCCCCCAGCGAGGCAACGCCTTCCTGGATACGCGCGCCGCCCGAGTCGTTGAGCCCGATCACCGGCGCACCCACTTTCATCGCGTGGTCCATGATCTTGCAGATCTTCTCGGCGTGCGCTTCCGACAAGGAGCCGCCG
Organism: Niveibacterium sp. 24ML; assembly: GCF_026586805.1. Taxonomy (GTDB): domain Bacteria; phylum Pseudomonadota; class Gammaproteobacteria; order Burkholderiales; family Rhodocyclaceae; genus Niveibacterium. Next base: position 122,979 of record NZ_JAPFHA010000006.1, read on the forward strand.
AACACCGTGAAATCCTGCGAGAAGACGAAGGTCATGCGGCCGTTGATGGTGCCGTAGCCGGTGACGACACCGTCGCCGGGCACCGTCTGCTCTGCCATGCCGAAATCGTGGCAGCGGTGTTCCTTGAACATGTCCCACTCTTCGAAGCTGTCTTCGTCGAGCAGCAGTTCGATGCGCTCGCGCGCGGTGAGCTTGCCCTTGGCGTGTTGTGCCTCGATGCGTTTCTGCCCGCCGCCGAGCCGCGCGGCGCCGCGCTTCTCTTCGAGCTGACGAATGATGTCGTGCATGTAAGTCCCCCAGATTGTCGTGTCGCCGCCGGCCATGCCCGCAGCGATGCGTCCCCCGACGCGGCGCCCTGCAATGCAGCCGGCCCCCCGCCCTTACTGCTCCGCCCGGCGCAACAGCTCCCCAGCCGCTGCGCCCGGCGTCGTATCCCCTCGTTCCACCGCTTCGCTGAGCGCACCCAGCGCAGCCCGCACCGCGGGGTGGGCATCGAAGCGCGCCTTGAGCCCGCTTTCGATCAGCGCCCACATCCACGCCACCGCCTGCGTGCGCCGCTTGGCGGCAAAATCGCCGCTCGCCTGCATCGTGTCGCGATAGCGCTCCACCGTTTCCCAGAAGGATGCGACACCTTCCTGACGCAAGGCTGAAAGCGCCAGCACCGGTGGCGTCCAAGCCGCGTTCTGCGGACGCAGCATCGTCAGTGCTGAGCGGATCTGCCCCTGTGCCAGCGCCGCCGCGTTCGGGTCAATGTCCGCTTTGTTGATGACGATGAGGTCGGCCAGCTCGATCACGCCCTTCTTGATCGCCTGCAGATCGTCGCCCGCGTTGGGCAGTTGCAGCAGGCAGAAGAGATCCGTCATGCCGGCCACGGTCGTCTCGCTCTGGCCCACGCCCACGGTTTCGACGATCACGACATCGAAGCCTGCCGCCTCGCACAAGAGCATCGCCTCACGGGTACGCTCCGCGACACCGCCCAGACTGCCCGACGAGGGCGAGGGGCGGATGTAGGCCTCGATGCGCTGAGAGAGCCCTTCCATGCGCGTCTTGTCGCCCAGGATCGAACCGCCAGTCACGCTGGAACTCGGGTCGACCGCCAGCACCGCGACGCGATGGCCGCGCTCGATCAACCACAGGCCGAGCGCTTCAATGAAGGTGGATTTGCCAACGCCCGGCACGCCGGAGATACCCAGCCGCAGCGCCTTGCCGGTGCGAGGCAGCACCGCCTGCAGCACGGCGTCTGCCTGTGCGCGGTGATCGGCGCGAGTGGATTCGGCAAGCGTGATCGCCTTGGCGAGCGCGCGGCGATTGCCGGCGATGAGATCAGCGGCGAGGGGGTGGACGTCTGTAATCACCGCAGAGGCGCAGAGACGCCGAGGGCCGCGGAGGGCGGCGAAGCATTGCGGAACGATGCGTGATTCCCACGAAGGCGGGAATCCTGCGGGTTTGACGGAGCAGAACTTAGCGCATGAACGCCGCCCGTGGCGGGTTGACGCATGGTCTCGTCCTCTGCGGCCCTCTGCGTCCTTTGCGTCTCTGCGGTCAGAAGCATCCTCTCCTCACCCAGCAATGCGTTTGCGAATCTGCGCGAGCACCTCGCGCGCCGCAGTCGGAATCGGCGTGCCCGGCCCGAAAATGCCGGCCGCACCCGCGTTGAACAAGAAGTCGTAGTCCTGCGCTGGGATCACGCCGCCGACAAACACGACAATGTCGTCCGCGCCCTGCGCCTTCAATGCGCTAATGAGCTGCGGCACCAGGGTCTTGTGGCCGGCCGCCAGCGTCGACACGCCGATCGCGTGCACGTCGTTTTCGACCGCGTGGCGGGCGGCTTCGTCCGGCGTCTGGAACAACGGGCCGATGTCGACATCGAAGCCGAGGTCGGCAAAGGCCGAAGCCACCACCTTGGCACCGCGGTCGTGACCATCCTGCCCCAGCTTGGCGACCATGATGCGCGGGCGGCGCCCCTGCTCGGCGGCGAAGGTTTCGATCTCGCCCTTCAGCGATTGCCAGTCTTCCTGCCCTTCCACGACGCCTCCGTACACCCCACTGACGGTTTGCGGATTGGCGCGATGACGGCCCCACACCTTTTCCAGCGCGTCCGACACTTCGCCCACGGTGGCGCGTGCGCGCACCGCGTCGATCGACAGAGCAAGCAGATTGCCTTCTCCGGTTTCGGCACAACGCGTCAGCGCATCGAGGCAAGCCTGCACGCGAGCCGCGTCGCGGCCAGCACGGACCGACTTTAGGCGCGCGATCTGCGACTCACGGACCGCGGTGTTGTCGATATCGAGGATATCGACTGCATCCTGCTTCGCGAGCTTGTACTTGTTGACGCCGACGATCACATCCTTGCCCGAGTCGATGCGCGCCTGCTTCTCGGCCGCGCACTTCTCGACCTGCAGCTTGGCCCAGCCCGATTCAACGGCCTTGGTCATGCCACCCATCTTCTCGATCTCTTCGATCAGCGCCCAGGCCTTGTCGGCCATTTCCTGCGTCAGCGTCTCCATCATGTAGGAGCCGGCCCAGGGGTCGACCACGTTACAGATGTGGGTCTCTTCCTGGATGATGATCTGGGTGTTGCGCGCGATGCGGGCCGAAAACTCGGTCGGCAGCGCGATCGCCTCGTCGAGCGCGTTGGTGTGCAGCGACTGCGTGCCGCCAAACACCGCCGCCATTGCCTCGATCGTGGTGCGCACCACGTTGTTGTACGGGTCCTGCTCGGTGAGCGACCAGCCGGAGGTCTGGCTGTGGGTGCGCAGCATCTTCGACTTCGCGCTCTTCGCGCCGAAGCCCTGCATGATCTTGTGCCACAGCAGGCGGCCGGCGCGCATCTTGGCGACTTCGAGATAGAAGTTCATGCCGACCGCCCAGAAGAAGGACAGCCGCCCGGCGAAGGCGTCGACATCGAGCCCGCTTTTCACGCCGGTGCGCACGTATTCCATGCCGTCGGCCAGCGTGAAGGCCAGCTCGATTGCCTGGTTCGCACCGGCTTCCTGGATGTGGTAGCCGGAGATCGAAATCGAGTTGAACTTCGGCATGTGCTGCGCGGTGTAGCCGAAGATGTCCGCAATGATCCGCATCGACGGCGTCGGCGGATAAATGTAGGTGTTGCGAACCATGAACTCCTTGAGGATGTCGTTCTGGATCGTGCCCGAGAGCTGATCCTGCGACACGCCCTGCTCCTCGGCCGCGACGACGTAGCCGGCGAGCACCGGCAGCACCGCGCCGTTCATCGTCATCGACACGCTGATCTTGTCGAGCGGAATGCCGTCGAAGAGGATCTTCATGTCTTCGACCGAGTCGATCGCGACACCCGCCTTGCCGACGTCGCCGACCACGCGCGGATGGTCGGAGTCGTAGCCGCGGTGAGTCGCCAGATCGAAGGCGACCGACACACCCTGCCCGCCAGCAGCGAGTGCCTTACGGTAGAACGCGTTGGAAGCTTCGGCGGTGGAGAAGCCGGCGTACTGGCGAATCGTCCAGGGCCGTGCGGCATACATGGTGGGCTGCGGGCCGCGCACGAAGGGCGCGAAGCCGGGCAGCGTATCGGTGTGTGGCAGGTCGGCGATGTCGGCGCGCGTGTAGAGCGGCTTGACGGTAATGCCCTCGGGCGTCACCCAGTTGAGCTTGGCCAGATCACCACCCGGCGCAGCCTTGGCGGCGGCTGCCTGCCAGGCAGCGAGATCAGCGGACGTCTTGAATTCCGACATGCGAGACTCCCGTAGCCCGACGCCGAGCCTCCCCGCCACTTGCGCGGAATCCGACGCCAGGTGGAATAAAAGGGGCCGACCCGCAGGTCGGCCCGGGCTGCCATCACACGCTGCAATGCCTCCCCCCAGACGCATCGCAGCGCTTGTCTTCATGCGTGCAGGCTCACTCCCCCAAGTTCGCCGACGCTGGCCCACAGGGCTAACGCTGCACGCATTCCGGCTTGACAGCCCTCGGAACCAATAATACGTTATCCATAATTATGAATACAAGAGGCTTTCGAAAGGTGTCGGCAAAAGCTCACGGGCCACAGCGGATCGAGCGCATCGCGCTCTTCGAAGAGGTCGCGGCGCGCCTGCGTGCGCGCATCTTCGCGCACGATCTGCCGCCCGGCAGTTGGGTGGATGAGCAAGCCATCACGGCGGAGTACGGCATTTCACGCACCCCACTGCGCGAGGCGCTGAAGGTGCTGGCCAGTGAAGGGCTGGTGACGCTGACGCCGGGCCGCGGCTGCACCGTAACCCTTCTGACCGAGCAGGATCTGGATGAAATCTTCCCGATTCTCGCCCTGCTCGAAGGGCGCTGCGCCTATGAGGCCAGCCAGCGCATGGACGAGGCTGCGCGCTTGCGCATCGAAGCGCTGCACGGCGAACTGGAGTCTCACTTTGCGTCGGGGAGCATCGAGGCCTTCTTCGATGCCAATCAGCGCTTTCACCTTGCCGTGCAGGAGATCGCCGGCAATCGCTGGCTTACGCAACTGGTGCAAGAAACACGGCAAAAGCTCAAGTTGATGCGCTTCCACTCCCTGTTTCAGGAAGGTCGGCTGGAGCAATCCCTGGCCGAACACCGCGCAATCGTGAGTGCATTGCTTAAGCCCGACGGCCCCGTTGCGCAGGCGGCAATGGAGAACCACCTCCTGCAAGGACGGCGCGCGATGGGCCGCCTTGCCCCCGCCTGAACAAAGAAAAAGGCCAGACTTTCGGCTGGCCTCTTCGGTTGGATTGGAAATCCCCGCTACTGGAAGTAATACTTGCCCGAGAAGTTCAGGCGAGTGTCTTGGCCGTTCTCACCATCTAGTGTTTCGCGCGTCGCCCAGATCACCTCAGCACCGATATCCACCAGCTTGGGGAAGGGGCTCCAGAACAAGCCGCCGTGTGCCTGCTGCACCATGCGGTTGATGCCGTACTGCCCCGAGCCCAGACCTTGCTGCTTCACGAAATCGGTGTAGTCGTTATCGAAGTTGCGTTGATAGCCGTAGGCAAGGTTGTAGCGGATCTTGTCGCTCGGCTTGATCTGGTAGCCGAGCACCACGCCAAGCGCCTTCTCGGCATAGATCTGTTGCGCGCCCGGATCGTAGATCGCCCCCTCGATATAGTTGAAGTAGCGTCCGATGCCGGAGCCCCCGGTGAGCGCGATAGTGAGGAAGTCGTCGCCGCTCGTCTTGATGAATGAGGAAGCGGCCAGGCCGTAGCCCCGCTTTGAAGTGTCGGCATCGACGGCCGTCACGCAACTGCCATCAGCGTTGGTATCGCCGTTGAGACACCAGCCACCCTTGACGCGCAACTCGTGAGTCACCGCCCGCAGACTCAGCGTCCCCCAATCGAAGCCCTTGTCGTAGCGCAGCACGAGGTCTGGCCAACGCGTGAAGCCGGCGCTCGTGGCCACGCCGGTTTCGTCGAGCACGTAGCTCACCGAACTCTCGATGGCCGCGGTGAAGTTGCCGATGTCCGGCGTGGTGTAGGTGTAGCGCACCATCGGCTGGCGGATGAAAGTGGCGCCGATCGGGCCATTGAAATCCACGGTTTCCGGCAGCGCATCCACATCCATGAAGCTCGACCACGTCTGCCCGACCAGGAAACCGCCCACCTGGCCGTAGGCATGCCGCAAGCGGAAGCCATAGCTGTTGGTCGACTGCTGGGTGTAGATGGTTTCGAGGCTGCCCGTCACCGCCGCATTGCCGGTGCGCGGATCGTTGTTGAAATCGCCCTCGATCTTGACGTTGATCGGGCCATACGACGAGGGCGTCGACGCCTCAATGCCAATCCGCGAGGTGCGCGCATGCATGTAGGTCATGCCTTCACGATTGCTTTGCCCATCCAGCGGCATGTAGGGCGCAAATGTCGAGTAGTCGTTCGCGCCGTTGTCGGCGCCAAAGTCGTGCACCAGGTTCAGCTCCGCGACTCCGTAGACGCGCACCGAAGTTTCCTCGCCTGCGCGGCGATACGAGCCAGGAATGTCGCCCTTGACGACCGCCTCCTTGCCCTGCGCTTCGATCTGATCTTGCAGATCCTTGATCGCTGCCGGGCTGGCCGTCGCGCTGGCCGCCTTGGCCTCAGCCGCGGCCGCACTCGCCGCAGCGGCCGTTGCATCGCTCTTCTGCTGGGCCGCTTTGAGCGCCTGCACCTCGCGCTGCAGTTCCTGTATCTGACGCTCCAGCCTTTCGATCACCTTGGCATCGGTCGCCGCGTACACCGGCAGGCAGAACGCCGCTGCTACCGCGGCGGCCATGACGCGAAGTCTCATTGTCATCGGTTGATCTCCCGTACTTGTGGTGTCAGCCCGGCCGCCTTAGCCGGCGTGCTTGATCTGCGACAGGAATGCCTGCGCACGTGGATGAGCCGGACGTGTGAAGAACTGCGCCGGATCACCCTCTTCAACAATCCGCCCGCCATCGAAAAAGATCACCCGATCGGCCACTTCGCGGGCAAATCCCATTTCGTGGGTGACCACCAGCATCGTCATGCCGCTCTTGGCTAGATCGCGCATCACAAGCAGCACCTCGTTGACCATCTCCGGGTCGAGCGCGCTGGTGGGTTCATCGAACAGCATCACCTTGGGCTGCATGGCCAGCGCGCGCGCGATCGCCACCCGCTGCTGCTGCCCCCCGGACAACTGCGAAGGGTATTTGTGTGCGTGCGCGAGCAGACCGACCCGTTCGAGCAGTTCGCGCGCAACCTTTTCAGCCTGCTCACGCGGCCACTTGCGCACACGGCGCGGCGCAAGCGTGATGTTGTCGAGCACCGTCATGTGGGTGAACAGGTTGAAACTCTGGAACACCATGCCCACTTCCGCGCGCACCGCATCGATGTGGCGCGTGTCACCGTCGAGTTCAATGCCATCGACAACGATGCGTCCACCATCGTGCTCTTCAAGCCGGTTGATCGTTCGCAACAGGGTCGACTTGCCGGAGCCAGACGGGCCGATGATGCAGACAACCTCGCCTTCCTTGAAGGACACCGACACCTCGTTGAGCGCAGTGAAACTGCCCCAGCGCTTGACGACCTTGTCGACCGAAATGATGACCTCGCCCTTGCTCATCGCGTCACCGCTTTCCGACTGCCAGCTTGCGCTCCAGCGCACCGGCGAACTGGGTAAAAGTGGTGGTAAGCACCAGGTAGATCGCCGCGACCGTCAGGAACACCGGCACCGGTTGGAAGCTCTCGGCCTGCACGCGGCTGCTCACCATGGACAGCTCAACCACCCCAATCGCATAGGCCAGCGAAGAATCCTTGAGCAAGGCCACAAGATTGTTGGCCAGCGGCGGCAGCGAGATCCGCACGGCCTGCGGGAAGGTGATGTCGCGAAAAGTATTGAAGCGCGAAAGCCCCAGCGAGCGGGCCGCCTCCACCTGGCCGCTCGGCACGGCATTGATGCCGGCGCGGATCACCTCGGCGTTGTAGGCGCCCACGTTGAGCGACAAGGCCACAACGGCGGTCCAGAACTCCGACAACTGAACGCCTGGCAGCACGGCAGGCAAGGCGAGATAGAAGAACAGGATCTGCAGCAACAAGGGCGTACCGCGAATCACCCAGACAAACAGATCCGCAAGCCAGCGCACCGGCGCCACGGCCGACAACTTGCCCAATGCGCCCAGCACGCCGAGCAGCAGGCCGAACACTGCCGATACGAGCGTGAGCTGGATCGTGACGCGCGCGCCTTCCGAAAACTGCTGCGCAGCAGGGCCGATCGGGGCCGGCAGATGCGCGAGCGGCGCCGACATGAGCCACAGCACGACACCAAGGCTGAGCACCGAGCCCACCAGCACCAGAGCGTCGCGATCCTTGAGTCTAGAAGTCATGGCGAACCGCTAACAAGGCGCGAGCATTCATGGCCCACGCCAGATCAGAAAACGAGGGCCAGAACTCAGTTCTGGCAGCTGATATCTTCTTTGAAGTACTTCTCCGAGATCTTCTTGAGCGTGCCATCCGCCTTGATCTCGGCCAGCGCCTTGTTCAGCTGATCACGCAACTCGCCATTGCCCTTGCGAACAACGGTTGCAACGCGCTCCACGAACAACAGCTCGCCGGTGACGAGTCCTGCACCGGCATTCCTTTCAACGGCCGCCTTCGCCACAAAGCGGTCAGTCACCCAGGCATCAACCCTGCCGGCCAGGAGCGCCTGCTGCGCATCGGTATCCTTCGGGAACGTCTTCACCTCCTTGGCGCCGGTCACCTTCTTGGCAGCCTCGGCGTAGGTGGTTGCCAGCTGAACACCGATCACCTTGTTGGCCAGCTCTGCGCCTTTGGTGGGGCCGCCGCGCTTGGTAACAATCTGCCCGCCGGAACAATAGTGCGGGTTGGTGAAGTCGACCGACTTCTGGCGCTCTTCAGTCACGCCATGGCTCGCAATGGCCGCATCGAAACGATCTTGCCGAATGCTCGCGATCAACGCATCGAAGCCCAGTGCGCGCCACTCCACCTTCAAGCCCAGCTTCGCCGCCATCGCGTTCATCACGTCGATTTCGTAGCCGCTCAGCGTTGAACCCTGGAAGTAGTTGAACGGTGCATAGGCACCCTCACTGGCCACAATGATGCTGCCGGCCTGTTTGATGCTTGCCCAGTCGCGCGCCTGGGCCGTCGATACGCCGCAAGCAAGCAAAAGGGCGAGCGCGAAAGAATGGATCGCACGCATCGGTTTGCATCTCCGTTCAAAAGTACGAGGGGCGCCCCGAAGCGGGACGATGCTAAAGAGTTTAGGCAGGCGATGTGGTCGCGTCTACAACAAGTGTGGACTTCATCAGACACTCAGGACGTTCCAGAGCATCCGACCGGCCAGCACGACCAGCAACGCAGCAAACGCCCGCTTTAGTGTCGTCACCGGCAGGCGATGGGCAAGCCGCGCTCCGATCGGGGCAGTGAGCATGGAGGTGACAACCAGACATAGCAGCGCCGGGAGGTAGACAAACCCAACTGCCGCCGCAGGCAAACCTTCCTGCGACCAACCGTTCCAGAAGTAACCCACGGTCCCCGCAAGCGCTATCGGCAGCCCGACCGCTGCCGAAGTGCCGATCGCCCGCTGCACGGGAACGCTGCACCAGGTCAGGTAAGGCACCGTCATCGCGCCCCCACCCACGGCGGCCAGCGCGGAAACCACACCAATCCCCGACCCGACCCCTGCAAGCCCAAGCGCCCCCGGCAGAGGCCGGCTGCCCGCAGGCTTCAGATTGAAGGCCATCTGGATCGCAATCAGCGAAATGAAGCAGGCAAAAAACACGGCAAGACCACGCGTGCTCACATGCGCAGCAATCACCGTGCCGATCAAGGTGCCGGCCACAATCCCCGGAGCGAATGCGCGCACCACATCCCACATGACCGCGCCGTGCGCATGATGGGTCCGCAGACTCGAAACTGCCGTAAATATGATCGTCGCCATCGACGTCCCGAGCGCCAGGTGCAGCACATGCTCATGCGGCACGCCGCTCGCGGTGAAGACCATTGCAAGCACGGGCACCATGATCGCTCCGCCGCCCACACCAAGCAGCCCCGCCATGAACCCGGAAACCAGCCCCAGCGTGCCGTATGCGAACCACCACAGATCAGGTGCCATGCAATGCTTTACCCCCTTGACTCAACACCCACTGCATCGCGTGGGTTTCGCTCGATCGATCCGCTCGGCCTCAGCCTTCGGTACCCGGCGCCAGCGTCACGGCGCCAATCAGATGATCGATGATGTACTGCCATTCCTCCGGCTCGACCGGCGTAATCGAAAGCCGACTGCCTTTCTGCAACACCCGCATCTGCGCAAGCGCAGGATGGCAGCGCAGTACGGCAAGCGAAATCAGCGGCGTCTTCGCAAGGAAACGCACATCCACATGCAACCAACGCGGCGCCTCGCGCGACGACTTCGCATCGAAATATCGGCTCGCGGCGTCGAATTGTGTCTCGTCGGGATAAGCCGCGCAGGCGACTTCCGCAAGCCCTGCGATGCCGGGCTCCGCGCAAGATGAATGGTAGAAGAGCACCCGGTCGCCGACCTGCATCTGGTCGCGCATGAAGTTGCGCGCCTGGTAGTTGCGCACGCCGTACCACGGCACCGTCTGGCCCGGCCTGGCAGCCAGATCGTCGATCGAACAATCCTCAGGCTCGGACTTCATCAACCAGTATTGCATGCGCATCGCCCACAAACGCGAAGGGCGCGAAGCCGTGCTCCGCGCCCTGCATGATGGGATCCCCCGCCTGTGCCGTTCGAATCGGCATCCTGAACCTGGGTTCAGGGCGGTCGCGTTCCTGCCGCATCAGGTGCTCCCGCAAAGGGGAGCTCACAACAGCGGTTTGTTGGTCGGCAACCATGTCGCGAAGACATTGGTTCAAGGAAATTACGACCCAAACGAACACCGCAGGGGAAAACCGTTGCGGGGTGCTTCACACCCCGCGGCAACCGACCCTGTCGACTGCCAAATCCAGATTCTTCTCGTTGGCGGCGATCAGAGCCACCAAGTCGGTCAAGCTAGAACAGAGTTTCTTGCTGAGCCAGCGCAGTGTCGATGCGCTCGCCCATGGCCTTCATTCTACGCCGGTAGTCTGGCAGATCCAATCCTGCGCCGGTCTGCAGTTGCACCAATTCATGTGCAATGTTGATGGCAGTCATCACCGCAAGTGTTTCGGACGCGGCTTTGGTCCGCGCATCAAACTCACGCATCTTTGCGTCAACAAGCCCGACTGCCGCGAGGAAGGACTCTCGCTCTTCCGGCTTGACCGAGACGCTGTACTCACGCCCCAGAACGGCGAAATCAACGTTCTCCATCACGACTCCATCGTCTCGGGAATCATCGCAAGCACCGATTCGATGCGGGCTGTTGCGACATCAAGCTTGGCCTTCAGGCGCTGGTTCTCGGCCTCCAGCGCGGCAACGCGTTCACGCAAAGCCACGCCGTCGGTGCGCAATAGATGCACTTGCTGCACCAGCGTTCCAAGCTTGAATTCAAGCGATGAAAGTTCCTGTTCCATGCGGCCGATCTTAGGAGCCGTTGGCGGTGGGGTCAAGCGCCACAATTCACACTGAAGCAAAGCAAAGGCAGCTTGCCATGACAGTAGAATCATGGACTTGCAAACAGAATTGAAAGCGCACTGCCATGCAGCATCAAAGGCCCTCTACGCGCGCTGCCTCATCCGCGTTGCAGATTTTTGCCGCGATGAGCCTGTGGCTCTGCACCGAAGCCTTGGCCGCGCCAGTCAGCGTGATTGACGACACCGGCTTGCGGGTGACCCTGCCGGCGAGCGCCCGGCGCGTCATCAGCCTGGCGCCGCATGCCACCGAGTTGCTGTTCGCAGCCGGGGCAGGCGCGAAAGTAATCGCCGCCACCGCATACAGCGACTTTCCGCCGGCCGCGGAGAAACTGCCCCGCGTGGGTGGCTATCACGCGCTGGATCTGGAACGAATCATTGCGCTCAAACCGGATCTGGTCGTGGGCTGGGCCTCGGGGAATCCTTCGCCGCAACTGGACCGGCTGCGGGCGCTGGGGATTCCGGTATACCTGAGCGAGCCACGGGAGTTCGAAACGATTGCCACCAACCTCGAACGGCTTGGCACCCTGACCGGCAACCCCCAGGCCGGCCACAGCGCTGCGAGCACGCTGCGCGATGGCCTTGCCAGCCTGCGCAGCCGCTTCGCCCAGCGTGCACCGGTGAAAGTGTTCTACCAGGTCTGGTCTGACCCGCTGCAGACACTCAACGGCAAGCACATGGTCAGTGGCGTGCTGAGCCTGTGCGGCGGGCAGAATGTGTTCGCAAGCCTTGGCCCGATCGCGCCGACGGTGACGCACGAAGCGGTGCTGGCGACAGCGCCGGAGGCGATCCTGACCGGGCGTGAGCCGGCGACCGACAAGGGCTCGCTGGAGGGATGGAAGCGCTGGCCGCAACTTCCCGCAGTGCGCTTCCAGAACCTGATCTATGTGTCGGGCGACGAACTCAACCGCCCCGGGCCGCGCATTCTGGCGGGGGCGAACGAAGTCTGCACCGCGCTGGACCAGGCCCGTGCGCGCATGGCACAGGCGCGCTGATCAGGGCCGTACCGCGCCATCCTTGCGCGAGAAGAAGCGTGCGCCACGCACCTCGCACATGACTGCCTCTTCGGTACTGCCCGCCTGCACGACAATCACGCGCCAGAGGCCGGGAATGGTGATGCCACCTTCGATCTCGCCAGCCAGTTCGTGCACTTCGTCCATCCGCCAGGCGTCAGCACACAACACCAGGATGTAGGCGCGCCAGCGCGGCGCCATCTCGCAGCGGCGACGCACCACGTAGCCACGCCGTATCGCGTCGCGCGGGCGCAGGTCGCGTACCAGCGCGCGCAGCTCGTGCATCTCGAGGCCCGGCGGCAAGGAACGTAGCGCATCAAGCGGCGCGTCCAGCGCGGCCTGCACCAGCTGCGCCTGCCGCAACAGCTTGCCAAGGCGCTTGCGGTAGGGCCGCGCGGCGGCGCCGATCCCACTGCTTTCGTAGTGTTCGATCAGCAGCGCGGCCGCCTGCAAGCCGACCGCGTCGTCCTCGGTAATCGCGCGGCGCAGATACGCAACCCCGGTCGGGTCGCCACGGCCAAGCAGCAGGCGCCCCATTGCGAGCAGCGCGTCGGGGCGGCCCGGCGCTTGCGGCATCAACTCGCGGTAGACCGAAAGCGGATCGCGATCGCCGGCGTAGCGCTCCACCAGCAGCGCCAGTTCAAGCCGCTCGGAGACCCCGAGCTGGGCGCCTTCGGACTCGAGCCGTGCGATCTTGTCGAGCGCGCGGGTCACCTCCCAGTGGCGCTTGCGCCAGCTGCGTTGCTGCCCCTGCCACCACTGCTGATCGAGATCGCTTGCCAGGCGCGCGACCGATTCGCCCAGAAAACGCCTTGCCGCGCCGCCCTGCGCGTGGCTTTCCACCGGCTCGTCGAGGCCCAGCGCCTGCACCCGCTCGCGCAGGCTGGGGTGGGTGCTCAGGCGCGATTCATCGCTACCCACGTCCGCCAAGGAATCGAACCAGTCGGCGAAGGCCTCGCGGTCGAAGCCGGCACGCAGGGCCGCCGCCATGTGACGGTATGGCAGCATCGAGGGGCGTTCGGAATGATTGGCCTGGGCATACACCTTGGCCCAATAGTCGTCAGCCAGAAAGCGGTGCTTGAGCGCGATTTCTGCCAGCGCCTCACCCAGACGTTTGGCGCCCACCACTTCGGCCGCGCAGGCATCGGCCTCAAGCTCATCCAGATGCGACAACACCAGCGACTCTGCGCAGTAGAGCGGCGTTTCGATTTCGGTGATGCGCGCAAACAGCGGCTGGAGCGGGCTGGTGGTGGCTTCCATGTTTTCCAGCACTTGATGCCACAGCGCCCGCAGGTAGCAGCCCAGCCCGCCGAAGGCCAGGCGCTGACGCCGCAGGTGACCGAACTCATGCGCCAGCACCGCCACAAACTGGCGCGGCGACGTGGCCAGCGCGAGCGGCAGCCCCATCACCAGCGTATTGCGCATCGGCAACCCGCAGAAGCGGTTGGGCCGCTGGGTGATCGCGGCGTTCAGTTCGCCCGTGATGCACACGGTGTGAATCGGCGGGGTGCCGAAACGACGCCGCATGCGTTCGAGCAGATCAAACAAGGCCGGCGCTTCGGCCGCCTGCAAGGCATGCCCGTCCGGCGGCGGGAAGCGGCCCCGCAGCATCCGCGACACCAGCATCAGGACATGCAGGGCCGGAATCGACAGCAGGCCGCGGAAGAAGCTTGCGATCGGCGCCTCGCTGAAACCGCCGTCGAACACGGGTGTCAGCGCCCAGCCGAGGGTGAGCACCGCCGCCAGGCCAAGCAGCATGACGAAGCCAACGCCCGCGCCGGCGCGCAGCGTGACGAGAAACCGGAACAGGCGCGGAAAGCGCAAAGCCCGGTGGCGGGCGCGGTCAAAGAGGCGTTCGAAATCCTGTTCACGCATAGGTGAGCAGTCTTCCTGCAATGCGGCACGGCTGCAAGCAGAAAGCCGACCGGCGCGCACCGGCGCCCGACAAGTCAGGCCGGCACAAAGTACAGCCGCTCGCCATCGTGCAGGGCATGCAGCGGGTGGCCGAGGGCGCGGCCAAAGATCTCGGCCGAGGCCACCTCGGCCACGCTGCCTGCCAGCCAGTCGCCTTCGCCGAAGAGGATCAGGAGGTGGCTCGCCCAGCGCAAAGCCAGGTTGATGTCGTGCAGCACCATGGCCACCGCCGCGCCACCCGCCGCCACGCCGCGGAAGTGATCGAGCACCGCGATCTGGCCCGCCAGGTCAAGATGCGTCAGCGGTTCATCGAGCAGGTAGAGCTGCGGGGTTTGCGCCAGCAAGGCCGCGATGGCAACGCGCTGCCGTTCGCCGCCGGAGAGCGTTTGTACATTGCGCCGCGCAAAGCCGGCGAGCCCCATAGCCGCCAGTGCGCTGGCGGCGATGCGCTGATCGTCCTCGCTCTCCCACTCGAAGCGCTCAAGCCAGGGATGCCGGCCAACCAGCACAGCCTCTTCGACACTGCTGGCAAAAGGGTCGTCGGGATGCTGCGGCAGCCAGCCGCGCAACTGCGCCAGCGCGCGCGCGGGCCACGCAGAAAGCGCCCGGCCACCGCATTCAAGCCGCCCATGCGAGGGATGCAAACCGGCCAGCGCCGCCAGCAGCGTACTTTTGCCAACCCCGTTGCGGCCCAGGATCGCGAGACGGTGGCCCGGCGCGAGATCCAGATCGAGCCGCCGCACGGCCCGCACCTGTGCCACGCTCACATCGAGTGCGCGCGCACACAACAATGGCGACGCAGCATCCGCCATCAACGCGGGTGCCTCGCCAGCAGCCAGAGAAAAACGGGGACGCCGATCAAGGCAGTGAGCACTCCCACCGGCAGTTGCAGCGGTGCGATCACGGTGCGCGCGGCGGTATCGGCCACCAGCAGCAGGCCGCCGCCGCCCAGCGCCGAGGCCGGCAGCAGCAGGCGCTGGTCATTGCCCAGCAGCAGGCGCAACAGGTGGGGCACCACCAGGCCGACGAAGCCAACCGAGCCCACTGAAGTCACCGCCGCCGCCGTGAGCAAGGAGGCGAGCAGAAACACCACGACACCAAGCCGGCGGGTGTCGACCCCCAGGGCCCGCGCATGGCGCTCGCCGCGCGAGAGCAGATTGAGTTCGCGCGCCAGGGGCATGGCGGCGAGTACGCCCACAGCCAGAACCAGCAGCACCAGGCCGGGGCGGTCTGCCGCGCCGGCGTCGCCCATCAGCCAGAAGAGCATGCCGCGCAGGGCCCGGTCGGGGCTCAGCGTGAGCAACAAGGAAACCACCGCGCCGCAGCCAGACGCCACGACAACGCCGGTCAGCAGCAGGCGGGTCTGCGTCCAGCTACCGGAACCGCGCGAGAGCGCGAACACCGCGAACATCGTGGCCAGCGCGCCGGCCAGGGCGGCGCCGTCCACCCATGGCGCAGCAAGGCCGAACAGCAGCGCCGAGAGCGCACCCACCGCGGCACCGCCGGAGATCCCCAACACGTACGGATCGGCGAGCGGGTTGCGCAACAGCACTTGCATCAGGGCACCGGCCAGCGCGAGCAGGCCGCCGCAGCCCAAGGCGGCCAGCGCGCGCGGCAAGCGCAGCTGCGCCACCACCGCCGATTCGATCTGCTCGGTGTGCCCCAGCAATGCGTTGATCACCGCGGCCGGCCCGGCAGCCACCTCGCCGGCCGCGAGCGCGGCGAACAACGCCAGCAACACGCCGGCGGCGAGGCAGACAAGCACAATCAAAACGCGACGGGGGCGCATCGGCAGACGAGCGATCGGAATGGAAACGGCACTCATTGTCGCGCGCCCCTGTAATGCACGGCTGACTTTCTGCGCGCTCAGCGGGTGCTCACACGCACGCCGGCAAACACGCTGCGGCCAGCCGTACCGTAGCCGCGCGCGGTTTCGTACTGCTCGTCGAACAGGTTGTCCAGGCGCAATTCCAGCCGTGCCTGCGGCGCCACGCTCCAGTGTGCGAACAGGTTGACCAGCGTGTAGGCGTCAAGCTTGTTCAGATTGGCCGCGTCGTCGTAGCGATCACCCACGTAGCGCAGCTCCGCGCCGCCGCGCCAGGCCTCGGTGCCATAGCTGGCGTTCAACGCCGCCATCCATTCCGCGCGACGCGCGAGTTGCTTGTCGGTATCGGTGTTCCGGGCATCCAGCCAATCGAGCGAGCCATCCACCACCCAGGCGCCCCAGGTGTTGGCGGCCTCAAGCGTCACCCCCTGCAGGCGTGCGCGCGAAATGTTCTGCGGCTGCCAGTTCTGATCGAGCGCGATCTGATCGCTCACCCGGTTCTGGTAGGCGGTCAGCGACGCGCGCCCCTCGCCCGCGGCCCAGGCCAGCGCGGCTTCGACGTTCTCGCCCTGCTCGGCTTTCAGGTCAGGATTGGAATAGCCGGGGTAGTAGAGATCGTTGAAGGTGGGCGCGCGGAAAGACGTGCCACCGCCCAGGCGCGCACGCCAGGCCTCGGTGAACTGCCAGCCCCATGCCAGCGTGCCGGTGGTGTGGGCACCGAACTGCGAGTTGTCGTCGTTGCGCAGGTTGATCTGGATGCGGTGCTCGCCGTAGTGCGCGCTCCAGCCTGCGAAGAACGCGCCGATCGTGCGGTCGGTATCGAAGCTGCCTTCGGCCGTGGCTTGCTGGCGCAGCCACTCGGCGCCCAGCATCAAGGCGCCGGGCCCGATGCGCACATCGTTCTGCCACGACACCTGATCCTGCTCGGTGCGGAAGCTCACGCCGTCGGGGTTCCACGGGCCGTAGTCGCGGCTGTCATCGATCGAGCGCCCCGCGCGCAGCGTGCTGTTCCAGATGTCGGTGAAGCGATCGCGCAAGGCCAGCCCGTAGGTGGCGACTTTGGCATCGACATGCGAATCGAAGCCCGGCCCGCCGTCGTACCAGCTGCGGCCCTTGTTCTGCAGCGCGCTCAGTTCCAGCGCATGGCCTTCGGCGATCTTCCAGCCAAGGCTGCCGGATACGCTGGTGCGGCGGTAGCCGTCGTCGTCCGGGTCGTAGCTGTAGGGCTGCTTCTCGGCATCGGTGGTGGCCGAAAAGCCGTCGGTCTGCGTATGGCTGGCACGCAGGCTGCCGCTGAATGCGCCCTGCCGGCCGGAGACACCAGCCGCATAGTCCTGACTGCCGTAAGTGCCGACGCCGGCGTAGGCGTCGGCGGCAAACGGCGCACTGGCGCGGCGGGTGAATACCTGCACCACGCCCCCCATGGCATCCGAGCCATACAAGGCTGACTGCGGGCCGCGCACGATCTCGATCCGCTCGATGTCGTCGAGCGACAGATGCTCCAGCGAGGCACCGCCGCTGGTGGCCGAACCCACGCGCAAACCGTCGACCAGCACCAGGCTCTGCGCGGCGCTGGTACCGCGCACGATCAGGCCAGAAGCCTTGCCCGGCCCGCCATTGGAATAGAACTGCAGACCCGGCTGACGGCCGAGGTACTCGGTGAGGCTGACATTGCCGGCACGTTCAATGTCGGCGCGTTCAAGCACGGTGACATCGGCGAGGGTTTCAGCGATCCGGGTGGGCTGCCGCGTGGCGGTGATCACCACGGTTTCAGGCGGCTCGGTGGCGGCGGTGGTCGCCAACGCAGCGTTTGAGAATGCCGCAAGCACGGCGGCAGAGACGGGGCGAACCCAAAGGCACTTCATTTTGCAAGAGACTCCCTGATCGTCCAAGCGCGCGACCCCGCGCGCCGGACATGGCACACGGACAGCACAGCAGGGAAACGAACAGGCAAGGCGCCAAGGCGCGCTGGCTGATCAGCCGACACCCCGCGGCCTGTCCTCCAACGCGCGAGCCTCACCGCCGGGCGGCCAAGCAAGCGCGGGTGTCTGACGGGCCGGTATCCGGGCTTGCGAGCCAGCGTAATCCTCACGCCTGCCCTGCGTCGCCTTCCCGGGAAGTATCCCAGTGGCCGATGACGCCGGGCTCTCGCCTACCGTTGCGGGGGCAGCACAGGCATGGTCCGCGACGAGCGGATTCACCTGTTTCCCGTTTAACCCCGGCGCGCAGACGCGCCAGAGCACCTTTCAGACGGCACTCCGGCCTGGGCCGGAGCAGGGGCGCGAGTTTAACATTGCGGGTTTCGCACCGCAGCAAGGTTTTGTCTGATGATCGAACTCATCCTCGGTGGCGCACGCTCGGGCAAGAGCCGCCACGCCACCCAGCGCGCCGCAGCCGGCGCACTGCCGGTGACGCTGATCGCCACGGCCGAAGGCTTCGACGCAGAAATGCGCACCCGCATCGCGCGCCACCGCGCAGAACGCGACCCGAGCTGGAAAACGGTTGAAGCCCCGCACGATCTGCCGCAGCAACTGATCGTTCACGCCCGCGCCGGGCAATGCGTGATCGTTGACTGCCTGACGCTGTGGCTGAGCAATCGCCTGCTGGCCTCCGCCCCCGAGCACGGCGATGCCGCCGGAGAAGCCGCCGCGGCCGAACTGCTGGCCGCGCTCAAGCGCTGCGGTGGACGCGTCATCCTGGTATCGAACGAAGTCGGACTCGGGCTGGTGCCCGACACCGCGCTCGGGCGCGCATTCCGCGATGCGCAGGGTCGCCTGAACCAGGCGGCGGCGGCCATGGCGCAGCGCGTGGTGTTCATCGCGGCAGGCCTGCCACTGGTCTTGAAAGGCTGAACGCCCGCCGCGCCTTCAGCTCACGCCGATGAAGACGCGCACGCACTTGAACAGGCGCTCCTGCAGCTGCACGACTTCCGCAAGGCTTGCCGCCGCGGCCGCGCGCTCGCCCGCGTCGTGCAGCTCGCAAAGCGCTTCGGCGCGCTGATGCAGGCGCTCATGCAGCGCGCGGATATCCGCCACCCCGGCGCGCGTGGCATCGGCGGTTTCAAGCCATTTACCCAGGCGGCAATGGATTGCGCTCAGGCGTGGCGCGCGCAGATCCCCCGCCTGCGCCGCCAGCGCGGTGCGCAACTGCTCGATCCACTGATGGTGCTCAACCTCGGCGGCAAGCAAGGGGAAGTCCTCCCGCCGTAGCTGTTTAACCCCCCGGCGCCAGCTTTCAAACGGCTGGTAGTTCGCCAGCCAGCTCACCAGCGCTTGCGCATTGAGCGGGCGCGAGATCGCATAGCCCTGCGCCTGGTCGCAGCCCAGCGCCAGCAGCATCAGACCGTGCTGCTCCGTCTCCACCCCTTCGGCCACCGCGGTGCGGCTGAACACGCGGGTCAGCTCGATCACCCCTTCCACGATTGCCATGTCTTCCGGGTTACCCAGCATGTCGCGGATGAAGCTCTGGTCGATCTTGATCACCTCTGCGGGCAGGCGCTTGAAGTAGGACAGCGACGAGTAGCCGGTGCCGAAATCGTCAATCGCCGCGCGGATGCCAAGCCGCTTGCACGCGTCGATCACGCCGCTGACCTGTTGCAGGTCTTCAATCGCGGCGGTTTCGAGGATCTCCAGTTCCAGCGCGCTGGCCGGCACCGAGGGGTGCTCACGCAGGGTCTGCGAGATGAAGCTCATCAGCGTTGCACTCTGCAGGTGCCGGGCCGCAATGTTGATGCTTACCTGAAGTTCGATGCCGTGGCTGAGCCACTGTGCCAGCCGCCCCACCGCCTCGGCGATGACCCACTCACCCAGCGCGATCGACAAGGCATGCCCCTCGATCTGCGGCAGGAATTCGGACGGCGGCAGCAAGCCGCGTTCCGGATGCTGCCAGCGCACCAGCGCCTCGACCCCGACCACCCGGCCGGTGTGCAGATCCACCCGCGGTTGGTAGTGCAGCACGAGTTGATTCTGGGTGATGGCGATCCCGATGCTACCCAGCAAGGCGCGTTCAACATGCGCCCGGCGATCGAGTTCAGCGTCGAACAAGTGATAGCGGTTGCGGCCGGACTGCTTGGCCACGTACATGGCCTGGTCGGCATGACGCAGCAGCGTGTCGGGGTCGGCACCATCGGTCGGATAGACCGTAACCCCGATGCTTCCCGAAACTTCGACCATTTCACCTTCAAGCAGGTAGGGCGCGGAGACTTCGGCCAGCACGCGCTTGAGGGCGTGTTCGCACTCGGCGAAATCGCCCAGCTCCCGCAGCAGCAGCACGAACTCGTCGCCCCCGATGCGCGCAACGGTATCCCCGCCACGCAATGCCCCACGCAAACGCCCCGCCACGTCGATCAGCAGATTGTCGCCCGCCTCATGCCCAAGCCGGTCGTTGACGCCCTTGAAGCCGTCCAGATCGAGGTAGGCCACCGCCAGCAGCTTGCCGTCGCGTTCAGCCTGCTGCAGCCCCAGCTCAAGCCGATCTGCCAGCAGGGTGCGGTTGGGCAGGCGGGTGAGCGCATCGTAGTGCGCCATGTGCGCCAGGCGCTGCTGCTGCTCTTTGATCAGCGTGACGTCGTTGAACACGACAATGCCGGCAATGATGCGCCCGTCGGCCGCACGCACCGGGGCGGCGTTGGCCGCAACCCAGCGCTCCTGGCCCGCTTCGTCGCGCACGATGAACTCGGCGTTTTCGGTCGTCTGGGCGCCACGTACCGCGCGCGCAAGCGGCAGATCGGCCACCTCGCAGACGCTGCCGTCCGGGTGGAAGACCTGCCAGCCCTGCACGAAGTCCTCCAGCGCAGTCATTTCGCTCGGTTGCCGGCCGCGGATTCGCATTGCGGCGGGGTTGACCATGCGCAAACGCATGCTCGGCGCATCCACGATCAGGATGCCCGCCGGCGACTGTGCAATGGCCGCATGCAGCAGCGCCCAGGCCTTTTCACGCTCCAGATCCGAAAGATGCCGCAGCGTGATGTCTTCGCCAATGCTGGCAATGCCAAGCACCTTGCCGGCCGCATCCCGCAGCAAGGTGTTGTTCCAGGCCAGGTAGCGGCGCTCGCCCGCCCGCGTAAAGATTTCGTTCTCGAAATGCTGCGGTTCAGCGCCATCGGATATCAGCCGTTGGAACACCTTGCGCACCGGCTCACGCCTGGCTTCGGGCAACACCAGGCTGAACCAGTCGCGGCCGATGACTTCGTCGGCGCGATAGCCCAGCAGATTGAGCAGGTAGTCGTTGCAGAAACTCACCCGGCCTTCGACATCGAGCTGCACCGCCGCGAGCTTGATCCGCTCGAGCATGCCGCTGAAGCGATCGGTCGCCGCGCGCAGCTCGGCGGTCCGCTGCTCGACCAGCATCTGCACACGCCGCGTGCGACCCGCCGATGTCAACACGAAGGCCACCAGCAGGGCGCTGCCCAGCATGCCGAATGCCGGCGCCCACCAGCGCAACACCCCGGTCTGCGCTGCAAGGTATTCCGGCGAGGCTTCGGCGCGCAGCGCCCAGGCCCGATCGCCCACCGCCACGACCGATCGCGCCACGAACGGGCCATCGCGGTGCTGTTCGCAGCCGGGTTTGCCCGCAATGCGTATCGCAGGCACTTCACTGCTATCCAGCAGACAGATCGCCAGCCCTTGCCGCGTGGCGCGCGCAAGGCGCTCGATCAGCACATCGAGCGAAAAGGCGGCAAACACCACGCCGCCAAAAGCCGGCCCGGCGACCGTCTCGCTGTCCGCCGCCGCATGAGCGCGATGCGCAAGGTAGACGACGATGCCGCGTGCATGCGGATCGCGCTGCTGGGTCAGGCGGAAGGGCCGCGTCGCGGCCGCCTGATTCTGCTGGCGGCTGCGCGCAATCGCCTGCGACGAGATCGCAACCGTGTACAGATCCAGACCCAGCGCAAGGCGATTCGGCGCGGCGGGCTCAACCCTCGAAACCACCAGGCGATCCTGATCATCTCCCGGCGGCACCGGCTGCGGCGGGCCCACCTCGGCGCGCGAAACAATCGCAAAATCAGGTTTACCCTCAGCGCGCATCTGCGACTCGAACGCGCTGCGCGATCCTGCCGGCACCGACTGCGCGCGCCCGAGCGCCAGCACCGAGGCGTTGTTGGCAAGCCAGGGCTTTACGAAACGGTGAAATTCTTCATCGGTCACCGACTCGGAGTTCTCGATGAACTGGCGCAGGCTCCCCAGCACTTCAACCGGCGGCTGCACCGCTTCGCGCAAGGTGCGCTGCACCAGTTCGGCATCTCGCTCCAGCGTCTGCCTGACACGATCCGCCTCCCAGGCACTGAACTGCAGGTAGAGGAGGATCTGCACCCCAAGCGCCACCAGCAGCGGCAGGCCAACCGCCCAGCGCCGACTGCGCCAGCCAAGGCCACGCCGGGCTAACGCCAGCAAGGTCAGCGGGGTAAAGATGATCGCGCCGGTTGCATCGCCCAGCCACCAGTTCCACCAGGAAAAGACCAGGCCCGAAGCGGGCATTGCGCCAAGCAGGTAAAGGCCGCCGAGGGCGAGCGTTGCCGCCACGACGCAACTGCCTACCGTGATCAGCATGAAACGCACGACTTCGCCGGGCTCATCCAGGCGCAAGGAAGGGCTTGCGAAGCGGCGCACCAGCCATGCCCCGGCCCAGGCCTGCAAGGCGGCTGCGCAGCCCACCGTCACCGCGGGCAATGCATTGATGCTGCCGGTCAGCTCATAGCCGTGGCAAAGGTTCAATAAGACAGATCCGGCCCAGACCCCGGGCAAGAGGCGCCACCCCAGCACCAGCACGCAGCCCAGCGCAAGGCCGGCGGCTGGGAAAACCGGCGAGGCATAACCGGGCGGTACCGCCAGCAGCAAACCCAGCCAGCCAGCCGCCGCGTAAGCAAGGCACAGGCAGGCGTTGGCCCGCAGCGTCACTGCGAAACCCCGTCGACTTTCGCCCAGCCCTGTCGCCACCTGCGGCCCTCCGTTTGCGCTTGCGCCCGTGTTGCCCGCATCGCGCTGGCCCCTCAAGACGCTCGCCCGATCAAACATTAACGTCGTGCACGCCCACAACTGAAGTGGCCGGGCGATGACACGCCCCCAAATCGGGCACACACAGGCATTGAGGCTCGCGCTATGCTGCGCGCTGCTGCCCTGCCGGCGCCAAAGGCAGGGCACACGCCCCCCCTTTCCGACACCCCGCTGCCCCAGGAGCCCCGCATGAATATCGAACACATCATCGAGACCGCAAGCACCCAGCTCACCACCTTTGGCCTCAAGATCCTCGGGGCGCTGGCCGTCTGGATCATCGGCCGCTGGCTCATCGGCCTGGCAGTGCGCGGGATCTCCGCCGCGATGACGCGGCAGCATGTCGACCCGACCCTGCTGCGCTACGTCGGCAACATCGTCAGCGTGGCGCTGAACATCGTGCTGGTGGTGGCGATCCTCGGCTACTTCGGGCTTGAGACGACCTCCTTCGCCGCCCTGGTCGCCGCGATGGGCGTGGCGATCGGCGCCGCCTGGGCCGGCCTGCTGGCCAACTTCGCGGCCGGCGCCTTCCTCGTCGTGCTGCGCCCCTTCAAGGTGGGCGACTATGTGAAGGTGGGCGGCATCGAAGGCACGGTGATGGAGGTCGGCCTGTTCGCTTCGGCGATCAACACGCCGGACAACGTGCTCACCATCGTTGGCAACAACAAGATCTTCGGCGACACGATCCAGAACTTCTCGACCAACCCGTATCGCCGCGTCGAGCGCACTGCGCAACTGAACCACGCGGTCGACGTGAACGACGCGATCGTCCGCCTCAAGGCGGCGCTCGTTCAGATCCCCAACGTGGTCGCCGAACCGACGCCCACCGTCGAGGTGCTGGACTTCACGCCGATGGGCCCGGTGCTGGCGGTGCGCCCCTTCTGCCATACCGACCACTACTGGCAGGTGTACTTCGACACCAACAAGGCGATCCGTGATACCTGCGGCGCGGCAGGCTACCCGGTGCCGGAACAGCACTTTCATGTCCGTCAGGGCTGATCGGCGCTGAATCATGAAAAAGGGCAGCCGCTAGGCTGCCCTTTTCATTTCGCGGCGTCGCGGGCTTCAGTCTCCGCCCCCGCAACCACCGCCGCAACCGCCTCCGTCGCCGCCACCATCCCCATCGCTGGCCGACGAATCGCCTGATCCACCGCAACTGCCGCCGCCACAGCCAATGTCGCCCGCGCAGTAGCCGCTCCCCGGATTGCGCTCGCAATCGAGGCTGTAGCGGAAGCCATCGGCAATGCCCAGCTCCGCATCCAGCGCGAACAACAGCGGCAGGCGATCCGGCTTGCGCGGGTCGATCCCCTCGCGCTTGCAGGCCAGTCGCCAGGCGCGGCGGATGCCCTCGGTCGGCAGCGTGGGCGAGCTCATCGCTTCGGCCGGGGTGTGGTGCAGCATGCGGCCGAAGGCGCGGCGGCAGAACTGTTCGTAGTTGCGGGTGAAGAGGATGAACTCGTGCCAGGCGTCGTCGACCGCCTGCGAGGGCATCGACACGAAGCGCCCGCGCGCATCCAGGCAGATCAGGAAGTACTGGCGCAGCGCGCGGAACACCTTTTGCCGCTGTTCCGGGCTGAGGGATTGGCGCTTCTGCGAGAAGCGCCAGCCGAGCAGTTTGTAGAAGTCGAAATCGAGGATCGCGCTTTCGCGCCGTTCTTGGCGCGCTACCAGGTAGCGCTGGCGGGCCAGGGCGAAGAGCACGACGCCCGCGCCGCCGATGAGGATTATTGTTGTTGTGTTCATCGCCGCAACAGCCTGCTCAAACAATGTTGCGGCGATATTACGGCGACAGCGCGCCGCCGTCGCGGATCAGTCGAGCAGGTCGGTGTAGTCTTTTCGCGTATAGCCTGCGAGCTTGGCCCAGGGCTGGGCGGGCGCGGCGGCCGGGTCCAGCTTCACCACGGTGCGCGAGGCACGGCTGCCATCGTCGCGGCCGGATTCGATACGCAGCGCGAGCTTGAGCGAATCAGACCACAGCACGCGGAGGTACTCGCCCTCGCCACGCCGTTCATACCAGCGCGCACCGGCTTCGCTACTGGCGCGCGTACTCAGCGCGAGGCGCTTGATCAGGGCCGGATCGACCAGCGACCAGGCGCTTTCCCACTTGCCGTCAAAGCCCACCGCGTCGTAGTCACGCGGGCTCATGTCGACGCGGGTTTTCAGGTCGGTGCGGATGAAGCTCAGGCTCACCGCGCCCTGCTTGTCGCGGCCGATCAGCTTGGCTGCACCGGCAAGATCCGAGGGGTGCAGATGCGCTTCGCCGGCATGCTGGTGTTCGTCCGCCTCGGCCTTGGGCGTACCGGTTGGCTTGATCCGCTCGGTCCACACATGGCTCTCGCTGCGCACCAGGCGCTCGGAGAAACGGGTGGTTTTCTCGACCCCGTCGGCGGTGATCCAGCGGGATTCGACCTGCACCGTGGCCTGCAGCGCGTCGCCGGGCGCTGCAGCGGCCAGCAGGGGAAGTGCGCCGAAGAGGGCGCAAAGAATCGACTTGTTCATGACACTCCAGAAAGCAAAGATACCGGCGAGGCTTGCGGCCCCGCCGGCGAAACACACACCAGCCCTTTGCGCCGCATCGGCTCACCCGCTGCGTGCCGGGGAGAGGGCCAGCGCAAAGGGTGATGAGCCAAGGCGGCCCGCACGGCAGGTTCTTTATTACGCGATCACAGCCCCAGCGCGCTGCGCACCAGACCAAAGACCTTGGTGTTGTCGAGGGTGCCCTTGAAGCCGGCACTGCCTGCGCCGGACGACATCAGCATCACGTCTCCGCCACCGTGGGTTTCGGAGCCCATGCGCAACGCGGTCTCCTGCAGGTAGTCATCGTGCAGCGCCTGAGTCTTGTCGGCCTCGCCGCTCTCGATGCTGGTCCGCACATCCTTGCGCGTCGGGCCGTTACCGAACACCAGCGTGGTGTAGGTGTTGCCGTCGGCGTCCTTGTTCGGCGTGTTGTCCTTGTACGAACGCGAGATGTCGAGGATCGGGTTGCCGCGCTTGGAGTAACCGTTGATCGTCATCGTGTGGTCGTGGTCGGCGGTCACGACGATCAGGGTGTTCTTCAGGCCCGGATCTTTCGCCTGCATCGCATCGAGCGCAGCCTTGATCGCGTCGTCGAAGGCCACTGCGTCTTCCAGCGCACGTTTGGCGTTGGTGCCGTGCAGTGCGTGGTCGATGCGGCCGCCTTCCACCATCAGGAAGAAGCCCTTCTGGTTTTTCGCGAGTACGTCGATCGCCTTCTTCGTCATCGTCGCAAGGCTGGGCTGGTCGAGGCTCTTCTTCACGCGATCCAGCTCGTAGTCTGCGTGGTCCATGTGGAAGAGACCGAGCAGCTTGCTGGTCGCGGCAGCATCCACGGCGGCCAGCGCAGTGCCGGTATCCGCGTAGGTGTAGCCGGCCGTCTTCATCTCGGCGACGAGATCACGACCATCGGTACGCTTGCCGCTGCTGGCCTTCGGCAGGAAGTGGCGGCGGCCGCCGCCCATCAGCACGTCGAGGCCATCCTTGAGCGCCGGGTTGTAGCCGGCGCCGCCCGGCACCGCCTGCGCGGCGATGTCGTTTTCGGCATCGCGGTGGCAGATGTGGGCAAAGGTTGCAGCCGGCGTGGCGTGCGTAACACGGGTGGTGGTGACTGCACCCACCGATTTGCCGGCGGCCTTGGACAGCTCCAGCAGCGTCACCGCGGCGGTGCCGTTGCCGCTGGCCGGGCAGGTGCTGCTGCCGTCGGCGGCAGGCGCCTTGGCCAGCGTGTCGGCGGACATCGAGATCACCTCGTTGTTCATCTTCACGCCGGTCATGTAGGCGGCCATCGAGGGCGCCGAGTCGGTGGTCTGCGCGTCGTTCGAGAAAGTCTTGATGCGTGCGGTGCGGCGCAGGCTTTCCATGCTCAGTGCGCCGCTCTCGCCGTACTTGTAGATA
Organism: Niveibacterium sp. 24ML; assembly: GCF_026586805.1. Taxonomy (GTDB): domain Bacteria; phylum Pseudomonadota; class Gammaproteobacteria; order Burkholderiales; family Rhodocyclaceae; genus Niveibacterium. Next base: position 149,623 of record NZ_JAPFHA010000006.1, read on the forward strand.
CGCGCGGCGGTGACGGTGGTCGGGCCCATGCCGTCGCCGAGGAAGAAGATCACGTTCTTCGCTTCACCGGCAGCGTGGGCGGAGCCGGCGGCACACAGCAGCGCGGCGATCAGGGTTTTCTTGATCATGTTGAATCCTTGCGGTGATGCTGCGCCGATCACAGTCCGGCCGCCGCTTTGACGAGGCCGAACACGGCGGTGTTGTCCACGAAGCCGCCGATCGTGTCGGCGCCCTTGCCGGTTGCGCCGATGAAGACATCGGTGCCGCCGTGGGTTTCGGAGCCAGCGCCCATGCGCACGGCCGCTTCCTGGTGATAGGTGCTGGCGAACACCACTTCGTCGCTCAGGTCGGCAAAGGTGCTGCGATTGCCGGCCGGGCGGTTCTCGCCGTTGCCGAAGCCGATGATCGTGAAGGGCTTGCCGTCGGCGTCCTTCGCAATGCTGCCGTCGGTGTAGTTGCGCAGCAGGCCCAGCACGCCGGGGTTGCCGGCGCTGCTCTTGCCGGTGCGCTTGGCGTAACCGTTGAGCACCAGGGTGTGGTCGTGGTCGGCGGTGACGACGATCAGGGTGTTCTTCAGCGTCGGGTCGGTCTTCTTCATTTCGTCGAGCGCAGCCTTGATCGCGTTGTCGAAGGCGATCGTGTCCTGCAGCGCCTTCTTCGCGGTGGTTTCATGCAGCGCGTGGTCGATGCGGCCGCCTTCCACCATCAGGAAGAAGCCCTTCTCGTTCTGCTGCAGGCGCTGGATCGCCTTGATCGTCATCTCCGCCAGGCTCGGCTCCTTGGCCGCGTCGCGGTCGAGGTCGTAGCTCAGATGGCTGGAGGCGAACAGACCGACGAACTTGCCGGCCTTGGTGGCATCGATTGCGTCGAAGCCGGCGCGGTCGGTCGCCACGGTGTAGCCCTTGGCCTTGAGTTCCGCCGTGAGGTCGCGGCCATCGGCACGCTTGCCGCCCGCATCCTTGGCAACAAAGAACTGCTTGCCGCCGCCCAGCACCACGTCGATGCCGTCAGCGAGCTTGTCGTTGTAGCCGGCGCCGCCGGGCACCAGCGCCGCGGCGATGTCCGATTCGGCATCGCGGTGGCAAACGTGCGCATAAGTCGCCGCCGGGGTGGCGTGCGTCACGCGGGTCGAGGTCACCACACCGGTGCCACGGCCGGCGGCCTTGGCCAGTTCCAGCAGGGTCGTAACCGGCGTGCCATTGGCGCTGCCGCAGTTGCCGGTGCCATCCGCGTTCGGGCTCTTCGCCACGGTGTCGGCGGACATCGAGATGACCTCGTTGTTCATCTTCACGCCGGTCATGTAAGCGGCCATCGAGGGCGCCGAGTCGGTCACCTGCGCATCGTTCGAGAAGGTTTTGACGAAGCCGGTTTCCGGCAGCGTGTCCATCGTCAGTTCGCCGTCTTCGCCCACCGAGTAGATGCGGGCAGCGGTCGTGGTGGCGATGCCCATGCCGTCACCGAGGAAGAAGATGACGTTGGTCGGAGCAGGTTTGACCACCACCGGCGGTTCCGGCGGCGTGCTGTCCTTGCCGCCGCACGCGGCCACGGTGGCGGCGGCGATGAGCGAGAGCGCGTAGTTCGAGAAGCGCATTGCGCGTAACTCCAAAGATCAATCGGAACCGCGAGGCTAAAGTGCTGTCATGACAGTCAGGCAATCGGCAGGGTTACGAATTCATGACAGGCAGGCAATTGCCGCGCACCTTTCATCATCCTTCCGCGCGGCCCCGGCTGCGCAGCACGCATTGCCATGTCTGGCACGATCAGGGATGGCTCACAGCATGGCGGCCCACTTGCCGACGTGTCTGAGCAAATTTGCGTCAGAATCTCACGCCACTTGATGAGGCGCGGCCATGCCCGCATGACGATGCGCTGGTGTCGCGCCCTTGCTCGCCGTGGCGCGCGCAGGCCCGGGCTTGGCCCCCGCCGCGAATACCACGCCCCCCATGAGAGTGCTGATGCCCCAAGCCGAAACTTTTGCTGCCCATGCCTTCCACGAATCGCTCCCCGGCGGGCGATGCAGCGGCGCCATGGTGCTCGATGGCGGCCACCTCCACTTCACGCGCGGCGAACAGGTGCTGGCGCTGCCGATCGATGGCCTGCTGCGCCTGACGCTGGGTGGCGCGAACAATCGCCTGATCTTCATCGAACATGCGGCACTGCCCGGCTGGCAGTTCTACACCGCCGACCATGCGCTGATCGCGCACGCCCGGCTCGCCGCGCATCCGGCGGCGCAGGCGCTGGTGAAGGCCCGACGGCGCCATCGCTGGCTCGGCTGGGGCAGCCTGTTTGCGGGCCTGGCCCTGATCGTGGCGCTGCCGGTGATCCTGTTCTTTTCGCTCGATGGCCTGAGCGACGCGCTGGCGCGTCGCCTGCCGGTGGCGTGGGAGGCATCGCTCGGCGAAACCGCATTGAAGCAATTCCGCGTGCAGCAGGACTTCATGTCCGAAGCGCACGCCGCGCCATTGCTCAAGCCACTGGTTGATCCGCTCGTCGCGCACGCGGGCAAGCGCTACCGCTACCGCTTTCATGTGGTCAATGACCCCAGCCTCAATGCCTTCGCCCTGCCCGGTGGCGAGGTAGTGATCCACTCGGGGCTGATCCTCAAGGCCGGCACCCCGGCGCAACTGCAGGGCGTGCTGGCGCATGAGATCGCGCATGTCACCGAACAGCATGGTGTGCGTTCGGTGATCAAGAGCGTCGGCCTCTACGCGATCGCGCAGGCGCTGCTGGGCGATGCCTCGGGCCTGCTGGCCGCGGTGGCGGGTGCAGCGCCGATGCTGATCAACCAGAAGTACTCGCGTGACTTCGAGCGCGAGGCAGACCGCGCCGGCATCGATCTGCTGCTCGCGGCCAGGATCGATCCGCGCGGGCTGGTCGCCTTCTTCCATGCGATCCGCGATGAAGAGCACCGGCAACTCAAGCAACTGGGCGACGACGAGGTGCAGGACGCCGCCCGCAGTGCGCTGGCCTATCTGGGAACCCACCCGGAAACCGACGAGCGCATCGCCAATCTGGACCAGCGAATCCAGACCCTGCCCGCCTTCACCTGGCGCGATGACCGCGCGGCCTTCGCAGTACTGCAGGAAGCAGTGAAGGCATTTGTCAGCAAACCCACCACGAAAGACACGAATGCAAGCGCAGATCCGGGGCAGTGATGCCTTTTCCTACCTGGCGGTGACGCTGGAACCGGGCGAGAGCGTGATCGCCGAGTCCGACGCCATGAGCAGCATGGCCGCCGACCTTGACCTGCAGGCGCGCATGAACGGCGGCTTGATCGCCGGGCTCTTGCGCAAGTACCTCGCCGGCGAGAGCCTGTTCGTCAGCGTCTTCAAGAACAACACCCCGGCCGCGCGGTCGATGACGCTGGTGCAGCCCACCCCCGGCGGCATACGCGCGCTGGATCTGCACAACGACACCTTCTACCTGCAGCCCGGCGCCTACCTGGCGAGCACCGAAGGCATCAAGCTGGGGCTCGGATTTGCCGGCTTCGTCTCCTGGATTGCCGGCGAGGGCTTGTTCCGCACCGTGGTCAGCGGCAGCGGCACCGTGTGGTACGGCGCCTACGGTGCGCTGCTCGACAAGCAGGTCGACGGCGAATACATCGTCGACAGCAGCCACCTGGTGGCCTACGAGCCCGGCATCAAACTCAAGCTGCAACTGGCGGGCGGCCTCTTCTCCAGCTTCTTTGGCGGCGAAGGCCTGGTCACCCGCGTCACCGGCAGGGGGCGCATCGTGGTGCAGACCCGCAGCCTCACCGGCCTGACGGGCTGGATCAACCCCAAGCTGCGCTGAACGGAACAGGCATGAAAATCGAATTCACTCACCAGCCCGGCAACACCGCCGCTACGCTGCAACTTGCGCAGGGCGAGCGCTGCACCACCGAGTCCGGCGCCATGATCGCGATGAGCGGCGGGCTCGATATCGAAACCACCACGCACAAGCGCGGCAAGGGCGGCCTGCTCAAGGCGGCCAAGCGCCTGCTTGGCGGCGAATCCTTCTTCCTCAACCACTTCAGCGCCCGGCAGGGCGCCGGCGAAGTCGTGCTGGGCACCGCGCTGGCGGGCGACATGATGGCCTACCGCGTCGACGGTGATGCGCTCATGGTGCAGGCCGGCTCGTTCGTGGCCTGCGAAGAGGGCGTCGAGATCGATACCAGCTGGCAGGGCTTCAAGAACCTGCTCTCCGGCGAGAGCCTTTTCTGGTTGAAGCTCTCGGGCCGCGGGCAAGTGGTGCTGAGCGCCTTCGGCGCGATCTACCCGATCGAGGTGGACGGCGAACACATCGTCGATACCGGCCACATCGTCGCCTTCCAGGAATCGCTGGACTTCTCGCTCACCAAGGCCGGCAAGAGCTGGTTGCATTCCATGCTTGGCGGTGAAGGCCTGGTGTGCAAGTTCAAGGGGCGCGGCACCGTCTGGTGCCAGTCGCACAATCCGGGCAGCTTCGGCCTCTCGCTGCGGCCCACGCTCAAGCGCCGCAAGTAACAGGAAGAGGACACGACATGACCTACAAAGTGAGCGTGACCGGTTACGCCACCCCCAACGCTGCGGCCGCACAGGCGGCCTTCGCGCAGGCCTTCAAGATCACGCCCGAGAAGGCAGCCGAACTGCTGACCACGCTGCCGCGCACGATCAAAGTGGGCCTCGACGCCGACACCGCCGAACGCTACTGCCAGGCGCTTGCGAAGATGGGCCTGAACGCCGAACACAGCCACCACGACGCCCCCGCCGCGAAGGCCGCCCCCTCAGCAAGCGCCACGGTAACAAGCGCCGCCGTGCCGGCCGCAAAGCCTGCCGCAGCGGCGCCCGAAGCCGCGCCGCCGCCCCAGCCGCGTGCGGCGGCCGAGCAGCCCGGCTTCCAGTTCCGCATCGATGGCGCGCCGGACTTCGCCTTCCTCACCGTGCAGTTGCCGGCCAACCACAGCATCAAGGTTGAAGCCGCCGCAATGGCGACGATGGACACCAGCATCCGCATGAAGACCAAGCTCAGCGGCGGGCTCGGGCGCCTTGTCACCGGCGAGTCGATCTTCGTCAACGAGTTCAGTGCCGACACGGTGGCCGGCGAAATCGGTATCGCCCCCGGCGCACCGGGCGATCTGGCACACGTTTACCTGAAGGGGGGCGAGGTGCTCTTCCTGCAGAACGGCGCCTTCGTCGCCTGCGACCCGGACGTCACGCTCGAGACCAAGTGGCAAGGCTTTACCAAGGGCTTCTTCTCGGGAGAGAGCTTCTTCCTGATCCGCGCCTCCGGCACCGGCGATCTGTGGTTCAACACCTACGGCGGCATGATCGAAAAGGAAGTCGACGGCGAGTATGTGGTCGACACCGGCAACATCGTCGCCTTCACCGAAGGGCTGGACTACAAGCTGGAGAAATTCGGCGGCTACAAATCTCTGTTCTTCTCGGGCGAAGGCTTCGTCTGCCGCTTCCGCGGCAAGGGGCGGGTGTGGGTGCAGACCCGCACCTCCGGCGCACTGCTGGCCTGGGCCGAACAGTATCGCCGCGTGGGCAAGGAAGCCTGAGGCACCGGCGCGGGGCTGCCGGGCGCCCCGCCCGGCGATCAGGCTGGCGCCGCTTCGCGCAGGCGCTCGGCCAGCCAGCGGCCGATCTCTGCAATCTCTTCAATGCACACCGAGTGCGCCATGCGATAGGTGTGCCACGCAATCGGGTAGCCTTCCGCCGCAAGGCAGGCACGTGCCGCCTCGCCCAAGGCGGGCCCGACCACATCGTCGTGAGTGCCATGCGCGGCAAAGATCGGCGTCGCGCGACTCGCCGCGCTGAGCGAATCGAGCAGCATCTGGCGCGCCGGCAGGTAGGTCGACAGGGCAATCACCCCGGCCAACCTCTGCGGATGCGACAGCCCCGCCGTGTAGGCAATCGCCCCACCCTGCGAGAATCCGGCCAGCACGATCCGGTGCGTCGGCACGCCGAGCGCGTTTTCGCGCGCAATCAAGGCGCGCACCGCTTCGCATGAAGCACGCACGCCGGCCTCATCCACATCGCGCGTGCTGCCATCGAGGTACTTGATGTCGTACCAGGCCCGCATGATGTAACCGCCGTTGCAAGTCACCGGCATCATCGGCGCGTGCGGGAAGACAAAGCGCACCCGCGCATCGTCCGGCAAGCCGAGCTCCGGTACGATGGGTTCGAAATCGCTCCCGTCGGCCCCCAGCCCATGCAGCCAGATCACCGAAAAGTCAGGCTTGGGCGCGGTCTCGATCTCAATCGCGGGCAAGGTCTCAATCATCGTCACACACTCCAGAGTGATGCAAAACGCCAGCCCCAAGCGGCCGCGCCAGGCTGCGAATGATCACGGCAAGGGTGCGCAGGCTGCAAGATGCCCAGCCGAGAACTCGCAACAAGCGCCCCTCCCGCCGGGAGTTCGTGCAGCGTGCAGCCGTGCATCGTGAGCGGCCCGCATCGAAGGTCCATGCGGGTCAGCACAGCCGACGATCAGCGCTTCAGCTGGTCCGCCACAAAGCGGACCAGGCTGTGCGTCGCCAGGTCCAGATTGGCCGCGCTGGCCGGTTCGTCCGCCGGCACCGCGAGGCTGTGGTTTCCGGCGACGACGGCAACACGAGCCCGGCCGCCAAGCGACGCGGCATAACGGTAGAGCACGCTGGGCGCACACAGGGGGTCCTGATCGCCGGCCAGGAACAAGGTCGGCCGCTTGTGCTGCGCATCGTGCGGGTAGTTTTCCTCGGCGGCGGATTCGATCCTGCCGTCCTTCTCGTCACTGCAGATCGGCGTCAGGAATGCGCCAGCCCGCAGATCCGGCTGCGTGCGCATCACACGCCAGGCCACCACCGAGCCCATCGATTTGCCGGCGATGAACAACTGCTTCGGGTTGGCGCGCGCATCCTTGCGCATGGCGTCAATCACACTGCTGAGGTCTTGCGCCTCGGCGAGCAGCCCTTCGGAGGGTTCGCCCGCCGCGCCGGGCTGGCCGCGATAGGCCCAATCAAAGCGATACACCAGCACGCCGGCGGCCCTTAGCCGTTCGGCGCTCTGCGCCATCAGGGGCAAGCGCATGTGATAGCCCTGCCCCGGCGCGATCACAATGGCGGGAAACGGCCCGGCGCCATCGGGTACGTCGACCAGCATGCTGACGCGCGCACCGCGCGGCGTCACGATGGCGGTTTCAAGCGCCAGCGCCGATACGCCTTGCAGCGCAAGCAGCGCGCCGACACAAACGCGAATCCAACCCGCCATTTCGAGCACACCCCGGAACATGAGGGATGCAAGGCTATCACGCCCTCCAAGGCACCCGCGCAGCGTGGCGCCCAGATCGATGCGCCCCTTCCGATCCCGCGGCGGACGCTGGCAAGGCCCGCTGCGACCCGCGCGTTGATGCGAGTCAAGGTCGTCAGCCGGGCCTTGCGCCAACGCTGGCCCCCGACCAAACCCGGAGACCTTAGCCGAGCAGCGTGATCGAACACTTTGCAGCGGATCACCGCGCCCGCGACCATGAAGAGATCCCCTGCCCGGCCTGGATGCGCGCAGGTTCGCTCCGCGGAAGCAGTGCATCCAATCCTTCAAGCGCTCGATTTGCTGCCGCCAGCAACTGATGGCCGGCGAGGCCTCGTTCGGCGGCCCGGAAGTACGGCAGGTCTTCAATTTTTGGCACGGATGCGCGGGTTCGGCGCGCAAGAGGCGGCGCAACGCAAAGCCCTGAGGCTTGGCGCCGGGGCGCGCTCAGGCCAGCTTCGACATCGCGGCGAGGCTGGCCTTCACCGCATCGAGTTCCTCGACAAGCGCCGGCATCGCCGCCATGGCCTGGCCCGGCGCAGCGTCGCGGCAAGCACGTTCAAGTACGAAGGCGCAGTCCAGCAAGCGTTCTGCCCCCAGGCTCGCGGCGTTGCCTTTGAGGGTGTGCGCCGCGCGCGCGGCACTAGCAAGATCGCCGGCGGCCAATGCCGTCTGCAGGCTTTGCAGCGTCTGCTCGGCATCGGCCGGGAACATGGCGGCCAGTTCGTCGTAGAGCTCGCGCATGCCATCCATGCGTGCCAGGGCCGCCGCCAGATCCAGGTGCGCGCGCGCGCCGCCTGTGGCGGGCGATACACCGGGCGGCACCTGCCCTGCCTGCGGCCCGGCATCCGTGTGCAGGCCAAAGATCCAGCGGCGCAGCGTCTGGTAGAGCTGATCCGCAATCACCGGCTTGGCGATGTAATCGTTCATGCCCACGCTGATGCACTTTTCGCGGTCGCCAAGCAGGGCATTGGCCGTCATCGCAATGACCGGGAGCGTCCAGCCCTCGGCGCGCAGCTGGCGGGTGGCCTCGTAGCCGTCCATCACCGGCATCTGGCAGTCCATCAGCACTACATCAAAACGCCCCGTACGCAGCGCCTTCAAGCCTTCGAGCCCGTTGTCGGCAAGTGTGATGACAAGCCCCGCCCGTTGCAGGAAACGCGTTGCCACCTCCTGGTTGAGCGGGTTGTCTTCGATCAGCAGCACCGCCTTGCCGGCAAGCGACAGCGCCTCGGCTTCCGGCGCGCCTTGAGGCTTGGCGGGCAGCGCCGAGGCCGGGGCTTCATGCAAGGGCAGCTCGAACCAGAAGGTGCTGCCCTGCCCCGGCTCGCTCACCGCGCCGATGCGCCCGCCCATCAATTCGACCAGGCGTTTGCTGATCGCCAGGCCCAGCCCGGTGCCGCCGAACCTGCGCGTGGTGGAGGCATCAGCTTGCGAGAATGAGCTGAAGAGCCTGGGGAGGTCCTCGGGCGCGATGCCGATGCCGCTGTCGGTGATTTCGGCGCGCATGCAAGGCCGGCCATCGCACTCGCAGATCGACATGCCGATCTGCACCGTGCCCTGGCGGGTGAACTTGAGCGCGTTGCTGAGCAGGTTGGAGAACACCTGCCGCACCCGCAGCGGATCGCCCCACACCGCCGCCGGCAAACCTTCGGCCGCCAGCGTGAGGGCGAGCGCCTGTTCGGCCGCCACCGGGTCATACAGCTCGCGCAACTCGGCGAGCAGTTCGGCGGGGGCGTAGGCCACATGCTCGATCGCGAGCTTGCCCGCTTCGATCTTCGAGAAGTCGAGGATGTCGTTGATGATGACCAGCAGCCCATCGGTGGCACGCAGGGCCTTGCCCATGCACGCGCGGCGCTCGACGTCGTCCGGGGTCTCCAGCGCCAGCTGCATCATCCCCAGCATGGCGTTCAAGGGCGTGCGGATTTCATGGCTCATGTTGGCGAGGAACTCGCTCTTGGCGCGACTGGCGCTCTCCGCCGCGTCCTTGGCCTGCTTGAGCTCGGTGATATCTACCCGGAAACCGACGATCAGCCCTTGCGCCGTCTTGCGTTCGACCACCCGCAGGCAGCGCCCGTTCGCCAGGCGCTGCTCCACCTGGGTATCGCCGCGCAAATGCTCGGCCAGCCGTTCGGCCACCCATTCGTCGACACGCCCGATCGCGTCGGCATACGCGCCGCGCTCGGCCCCGTAGCGGATCACGTCTTCAAAGCGCACCCCGGGCTGGATCACCGGCGCGGAATCCCGGTAGATGTCGCGGTATTTTTCATTGCAGTAGCGCAGGCGGTCATCGGCGTCGTACACGACGAAGGCTTCGTCGATCGCCTCGATCGCCGTCACCAGCATGGTCTCGCTTTCGCGGCGCTTGTCTTCGGTACGCCGCAGTTCGTCGAGCATCGCCAGATGGCCGTTGTAGCCCTGCACCAACTGGCCGATCTCATCCGGTGAAGTGGCCTGCGGCAAGGGCTGATGCGGTGCGCCGGGGGCGGCCTGCAGGCGGCGGAAGCCCTCGGACACCGCCCGGATCGGCTGCACCACGTTCTTCGCGTAGCGCAAGGTCAGCATCACCACGCCGATCAGGCCGACCGCAAACAAGGCCAGGGTGGCGTAGCTCAGCTGGGCGACCCGCTCGGTGATCAGACGACGCGGGGTGAGCGCAACGATGTAGCCACGATCCCCGGCGATCGGGCGCGAGCGCATCAGCACCGGCTCGCCATCGAGCGTGAGTTCGCGCGATGCGGAGCCCGCGTGCACCAGATCCAGCAGGGCCGGCGCCAGTGCTTCGCCGATCAGGCGCCCGTCTGAATGCAGCGCGACGCGGCCGGCGCGGTCGATCTGCATCAGCGTGGTCCCCGCCGCGAGCCCGCTGCTGCGCACGAACTCGCGCATGATCTCGTCGCTGAGGCTGATCACCACCACGCCAACACTGTCAGATCGCCCGGTGTCGGGCGAGAAATGCTGGATCTCCCGGATCACCGTGCTCGCCATGCGGTGCGATGAGGTGACATTGATGTTCGGCCCGATGCCGCGCCAGATCGCCTGATCGTGCGCGGCTGCCGCTTCGCGCGTGAGGCGCCCCACGAGGGGGTGATCCACTTCGCCGAAGCTGAGCGTCTCGCCAATGTGGAAGTGCTCGCCCTGGTTCGAGAACAGGTCGATCGCGATGAGGCCCTTCACCCGCACATAGTTGTTGAGGATGTAGCCGACCTGGGCGCGAGTGCGCAGCGCGTCGATCTGGCTCGCCTGCCCCCCTTCCGCCCCGCGCAAGGCTGCGCCGATCGCCTCGTTGCCGGCGATGTTGGCACTCAGGTCTTCAATCTGATCCTGGTAGAGCTTCAGGTAGGAACCGAAGACGCCCAGCAGTTGCACCTGGGCCGCTTCGGCCTGACTGACCAGCACGCGGGCGGAGATCTGGTGCGCCACCCCGCCGAGCACCGCAAGCGGCACGATGCCGGCCACCAGCAGGTAGCCGAGCATCTTGACCGTGATGTTGAGGGGCCGTCGCACCGGCGCGAACTCGCGATACCGCTTTCGGGCAGCGCTCAGGGCTGTGCCGCGGCAGTGACCAGGCGGGTGTCGATCACCGTTTCAGGCGGCACCGCCTCGCCGCGCGCCAGCTTGAGCGCCAGCGCCACGCCCTGGAAGCCCTGCTCGGCGGCCTGCTGATCTACCGTTGCAGTCAGGCGCCCGGCCTTGACCTCGGCCAACGCTTCGGCAAGGGCGTCGTAGCCGGCCAGCTTCACGCCCTCACGCTTGCTGTCCTGCAGATACTTGAGCACCCCCAGGGCCATCATGTCGTTGGCGGCAAACACGATCTTGACCTGCGGATGCTTGGCGAAGATTGCCTTGCTCACTTCGTAGGCCTCGTCGATCTTCCAGTTCGCCGTTTCCGACGCAACCACCGTGACCGCCTTGTTTTCAAGCAGCCCCCGGCGGGCGCCTTCCATGCGCTGGCGCGCATTGTCGGCACTGCGAATGCCTTCGATGATCGCCGCCTGAGTCGGCGCCGACACGTCCTGCACCAGAAAGCGCGCGGCCTTGTAGGCACCGGCATGGTTGTCGACGCTCACGAAGGGCACCGGCGCGAGGCCGGCTTGCTTGACGGCTTGCGCGTCGAGCCGGTTGTCGATGTTCACGATCTTGATACCCGCATCGGCCGCCTTCTTGAGCGCAGGGATCAAGCGTTGCGAATCGCCCGGCGCGATCACGATCGCATCCACCTTCGCCGCGGTGAGGTCATTGACCAGCAGGATCTGCTGTTCGATCGAGGTTTCCTGCGCCGCCGTCTTGACCAGCAATTCAATGCCCAGCTCGGACTCGGCGCGGCGGGCGCCCTTCTCCATCTCGACGAAGAACGGGTTGGTCAGCGTTTTCATCACCAGGCCCACCCGCGGCTTGGCCGCCACCGGGCTCGCCGATTTGTCGGCCGGCCCCGACGAGGCCGTGGTGGTAATGCTCGGGCCGCTGGAATCGCTGCAGGCGAACAGGCTCAGGCCCAGCAACACGGCTGAAATCAGGCGAAGCAGCTTCATGGCGCCCCCCAAGGCAGTGATGGCGACGGGCTCGGCACACAGCGGCACCATGCCCCCGGGCGTCGCGATTCGGCCGATACAAGCCTGATCATCGACCGCGCGGCCGGAAACCTGAGCCTTTGTTGTCTGATTTCGCGCAGGCATCACACCATGCGGCGGCCGTGGCACGCGCCCGGAGGCCCTCAACCCTCGTAGGCGTTGAGCTTGGCGAGGTCGTGGATCTTGATGTGCTTGCCGTTCACCGAAATGAGCCGGGCTTCGGTGAGCGCATGCTGGATGCGGGAAACGCTCTCGGGCGTCAGGTTCAGGCGCGAGGCAAGCAGCCGCTGGCTGTTTTCCAGGTCGATCTCGGCGCCGTGGCCGCCGGCTTCGTCGGCATTGCGCAGCAGGTCGCCAAACAATCGCCGGGTCGACGAGCGCAGCGAACAGGACTCGACATCCTGCCCCCGCGAAGGCAGCCGGATCGACAAACCGGCGAGCATGCGGCGTGTAAATCCGCCGTTGCGTTCGATCAGTGCGAAAATCGGCGCGGCAGGCGTTTCGGCATCAAGCTGTGAGAGCACGGGATGTCCGGACAACAGCCCACCGATGACTACCGCAGCGTGCCGGTGCAAGTCCCCCACGCCCCAAGATACCTGACCCCGATGCCCCGATTCGATCGAGACAAACTTGCCGGCACCGGCTTCATCCTGCTGGCGGCCAGCTGCTTTGGCCTGATGCCGCTGTTCAGCGCCTTCGCCTGGCAAGACGGCCTGCGCCCGACCGATCTGCTGACGCTGCGATTCGGCCTTGCCGCCGCCATCTTGTGGGCGATTGTCCGCGTACGGGGCTTGCCGCTGCCGCGCGGGCGTGCGCTCTGGCTGCTGGCCGGCATGGGTGCCCTTGGCTATGCCGGTGTCGCGCTGTGCTACTTCACCGCGCTGACGATGGCGCCGGCGGTGGTGGTGGCGCTGCTGCTCTACCTCTACCCGGCCTTCGTCACCGCGTTCGCCTGGTTGCTGCTGCGCGAACGCGCCACGCCGAGACGCTTGTTCGCGCTGGGCTGCGCGCTGCTCGGCTGCGCCCTCACGATCGGCTATGCGCACGGAGCGCAGCCCGCCGGCGTTGCGCTTGGCGCGCTCGCCGGCCTGATGTACGCGCTCTACACCCTGGCTGGGCGGCGCCTGCCCGCCTCGGTGCCCGCGCTCTCGCAGGCGGCTGTGGTGTGCAGTGCCGCCTGCCTTGCGATGGCCGCGCTCAGCCTGCCCACCGGCCTGGTGCTGCCGCATAGCGCGGCCGCCTGGGCTGGCGTACTCGCGATCGCCTTGCTGTCCACCGTACTGGGCGTCAGCAGCTTTCTGGCGGGCCTGCGCCGGCTCGGGGCCACGCGCTCGGCAATGTTGTCCACCTTCGAACCGGTGGTCACCGCCGTGGCCGGCATTGCCCTGCTGGGCCAGCCGATCGGCCTCGGCACGCTGGCCGGCGGGGTGCTGATCCTGTCGGCGGGGGTTCTGGTCTTGCGCGATTAGCTCAAGCATTGCCAGCGCAGGCCGAAAATACGGTCAGGAGCCCTTGCCGGAGCAGCACCATGCGCACCCCTTTCCTGAGCCTGCTCGCCTTCACCGCCCTCAGCGCCATCGCCCCGCCAGCCTGCGGCGCCGACTGGCTGCAGATCGCGCGCGAGAAGGGTCGGGTAATCGATCTGGATCGCGACAGCGTTCTGGCGTCGGATGCCGGCACCAAGGTGGCCTGGGGCCGCATCGTACTCGCCGACGAAGAGGTGGAAAGCGCAGGCTACAAGACGATCAAGGCGCTCAATCGCTACGACTGCCGCAGCCAGACCTTCCTGACCGTCAAGCGGGTGTACCTCGACAGCAAGGGCCTGACGATTCGCGAAGAGTCCGCCGGCACACAAAAGCCGATCACGATCCAGCCCGGTACGCTGGACGACCGTTTCTACAAGGAAGTCTGCAAGCCCGCATCGCTGCAGCAACTGGCCAGGATCGCGAATGCGGCCGAGGCAGCCAGCCAGCGCGCCAAACCCGCTGCGCCAGCACCAAGGATCGAGCGCGCAAGTCCGGCCGTGCGCCACGCCGATCTGCAGATGGTGAAGGACGAAGCGAAAGCCGAACCGCCGCTACCGGAGAAACCGATCACCGGCAAGCCACTGATCCAGTTGCCGCCCAAACCCGCGCCGCGCGCTGCCGAAGCGCCGGCGCCAGCTCACGCGAGCGCACCGGTCGCGCCACCGCCCACGGCAGCCCCCAGCAGCACGCCGCGCTACTACCGCCCACCGCCGGCGCGCAAACCCGCGCCCAAGCCCGCGCCAACCGAAACTGCGGCCCACGCGGCAGAAGCCATGCCGGCTGCGCATGTGCACGGCCACTGGAGCTACGAGGGCGAGACCGGGCCGCAAAACTGGTCGCGCCTCAAGCCCGAATTTGCCACCTGCGCAAGCGGCACGCGGCAGTCGCCGATCGACATCCGCGACGGCATCAAGGTGGCGCTCGAACCGATCAAGTTCGACTACAAGCCCAGCTACTTCCGTATCGTCGACAACGGCCACACGATCCAGGTCAGCGTGGGCGCCGGGCTCAACATGCAGATCATGGGCCGCAACTATGAGTTGCAGCAGCTCCACTTCCACCGCCCGGCCGAAGAGCGGATTGATGGCCGCAGCTTCGACATGGTGGCGCACCTGGTACACAAGGATCTCGACGGCAAGCTCGCGGTGATCGCGGTGCTGCTCGATCGCGGTGCCGAGCATCCGCTGATCCAGACGCTGTGGAACAACCTGCCGCTGGAGAAGAACGTGTCGTACCAGCCCAGTGTCGCGATCAACCCGGCCGACTTGCTGCCGGCCGACCGCAGCTACTTCACCTACATGGGCTCGCTGACCACGCCGCCATGCAGCGAGGGCGTGCTGTGGATGGTGATGCGGCAGCCGGTGCTGATCTCGCCGGAGCAGATTTCGATCTTCTCGCGCTTCTACCGCAACAACGCGCGTCCGATCCAGCCGCCGGGCGACCGCATCATCAAGGAGTCGCGCTGAAGCTGTAACACGCCGGTAAACAAGCAGCAACACAGCTCCCTGAAGATCACGGCCGCTTGTCGCCCTGCAATCCGCAGCGCGGCGCCCCTTCAGGAGCTGATAACAATGCAAGAAAAAGACTTCGACGCGATTTCGGTCAACCCGTCCGCGAACGAACACATCGACCAGGTCGTTGCGCGCACGATGTCGCGCCGCACGATGCTCAAGAACACCTTTGGCTTCAGCGCGCTGGCCTTTCTGGGCGGCTCGCTCAGCGCCTGTGGCGGTGACAGCACGGCAGCCCCGACGCCGGAGCCGGTTGCACCGACGCCGCCCGCGCCGGTTGCCATGATGAACTTCAAGGCCGTCGCCACCTCCAGCAGCGATGCCATCGTCGTGCCGGAAGGCTACAGCCACGCGGTGCTGTACCGCTGGGGTGACGCCCTGTTCGCGAACTCGCCGGCATGGAAGGGCGATGCCTCCGAGAGCGGCGCCGAGCAAGCGCTGCAGGCTGGCGACAACCACGACGGCATGCACTTCTTCCCCTTCAACGACGCCGCCGGCAAGCCGCGCAGCGATGAAGGCCTGCTGGTGCTCAACCACGAGTACTGCAACTACGAATACCTGTTCAAGGCCGATCCGGCGCAGACCGACTTCCTCGCCCCGTGGACGCTGGACAAGGTGCGCAAGGCACAGCATGCGCACGGCGTTTCTGTGGTGCACATCAAGAAGGAAGCCGGCGGCTGGAAGGTGCAAGTCGGCTCCGCCTGGAATCGCCGCATCCATACCAACACGCCGATGCTGATCACCGGCCCGGCGGCCGGCCACGCCGCAATGGCCACCAGCGCCGACCCGACCGGCACCCTGGTCTTCGGCACCTTGAACAACTGCGCCAATGGCTTCACGCCCTGGGGCACCTACCTCACCTGCGAAGAGAACTTCAACGGCTACTTCGGCACCACCAGCGGCGCGGATACCCGCAACGATCTGATGAAGCGCTACGGCCTCTCCGGCAAGAGCTCCGGCTACCGCTGGGAAGAGTTCGACAAGCGTTTCGACTATGTCAGCGAGCCCAACGAATCCAACCGCTTCGGCTGGGTGGTGGAGATCGATCCCTTCGACCCCACTTCAACGCCGAAGAAGCGCACCGCGCTGGGCCGCATCAAGCACGAGAACGCCGAACTGGTGATTGCCAAGGATGGCCGCGTGGTGGTCTACATGGGTGACGACCAGGCCGGCGAGTACATCTACAAGTTCATCTCCGACGCCAAATACGACCCGGCCAACCCGGCCAGCGGCCGCAACCTGCTCGATGCCGGCAAGCTCTACGTGGCGCGCTTCCTGGATGGCGCCACCACCGGCGATTCGATGGGCGTGGGCGAATGGATCCTGCTCGACAAGGTGGCCAACCCCACCCTCGCCGCCGACACCCGCTTCGCAACGCAGGCCGACGTGCTGATCATGACGCGCAACGCCGCCGACGCAGTGGGCGCGACCAAGATGGACCGCCCGGAATGGGTGGCCGCCAATCCGAAGACCGGCGAAGTGTTCTGCACGCTGACCAACAACAGCGGCCGCACCACCACCGACGACGCCAACCCGCGCGCCAAGAACGTCTACGGCCAGATCATCCGCTGGCGCGAAGCCGGCAAGGACGCCGCGGCGCTGAGCTTCGACTGGGATCACTTCGTCATCGCCGGCAACCCGACGATCGCCGCCAACGTCGGCACGCCGAAGGCCGGGTCGGCCAACGTCACCGTCGACAACACCTTCAACAGCCCGGATGGCCTTGCCTTCGACGCCGACGGCCGCATGTGGATCCAGTCAGACGGCAGCTTCGCCAACACCGGTGATTACGCCGGCCAGGGCAACAACCAGATGCTGGTGGCCGACCCGACGACAAAGGAAATCCGCCGCTTCCTCGTCGGCCCGGCCGGTTGCGAGATCACCGGTATCAGCTTCACGCCGGATCAGAAAACGGTGTTCATCAACGTGCAGCACCCGGGCGAAGTGGGCAGCCACCCGAACCGGCCGACGCCGGCCGCCGGCCAGGGGATGGACGACTACATCGCGCGCAATCCGCTCGCCTTCAGCAAGTGGCCGGACAACGGCGCCGGCGGGCGCCCGCGCTCAGCCACCGTGGTGATCTGGCGCGACGACGGCGGCAAGGTCGGCAGCTGACCTCCCGCCAGAACGGAAAAGGCCCGCACAGCGATGTGCGGGCTTTTTTCATTCTGCCGCAGCCCCTTCAGCTGGCGCTGCGCAGCTTGAAGCGGGGGAACAAGGGTTCGATCCGCGACACGAGCGCCGCCGGCAGCGCAGCCTCGCGCATCAGCCAGTCCTGCCCGCAGCCTTCGGCGCGGAAGGCCTGCAAGGCAAAGTCCTCCACCCCCAGGTGCGCCGCAAGCTGTGCAACCCGTTGCGCCGCAGCGGGCGAAACCAGCGCGCCGTGGTAGGTGAGGCGGAACTCATGCGCGACGCCGGCGGCCACCAGCGCCTTCGCCGACGCCCAGGCGCGCGCGCCACTGCCGCGCACGCCGGTGACGGTTTCGTACTCGGCAGGGTCAGTCTTGAGGTCAAAGCCAACCCAGTCGAGCTGCGGCAACAAGGCTTCGAGCCGCTCCGAATAGGCGCCGCCGGTGTGCAGGCCAACCGCAAAGCCCAGTTCCCGCACGCGTGCAATCGCATCGGGCAGCGCGCGATCGGCGGTCGGTTCGCCGCCGGAGAACACCACCCCGTCAATGAAGCCGCGCCGGCGCGCGAGCTGCGCTTCGACATCGTCCCAGGCGATCGGCGCCGGGCCGGTACGGGTCTGCAGCTCGGGGTTGTGGCAGTAGCCGCAGCGCCAGGGGCAACCGCGCAGGAATACCACGGCGGCCAGCCGGCCGGGCCAATCGACGGTGGAGAACGCGTTGAAGCCGCCGACCTGGATGCGCTGCTGCCAGGGTGGGCGCGGCGCGTCGTGTTCGGGCAAGTCCATCGGCGGCGTCAGACCTTGCCGCAGCACGCGGTTTCGCGGAAGTACTGGCGCTCGTAGAACTCGCCCTGCTTGCCGCGGTTGAAAGATGCGACCGGGCGGTGATAGCCCATCACTCGGGTCCAGATCTCGCAGGGCTGGCGTTCGGCATCGCTCAATTCCGGGTGGCCGGCGAAGCGTTCGGTACGGGTTTCGTGAATCATGTTCGGGCTCCTGTGTGGGGGTCAGTGCAAGGGCGCGGCAGCGCGTTTCTTCGCCAGCAGTTCCTCGTCGCACTTCGGGCAGAACTTGTGTTCGCCGGCGATGTAGCCGTGCTTGGGGCAGATCGAGAAGGTCGGCGAGATGGTGATGTAGGGCACGCGGAAGCGTTCGAGCGAACGGCGCACGAGTTGTTTGCAAGCGTCAGCGGAGTCGATGCGCTCGCCCAGGTACAGATGCAGCACGGTGCCGCCGGTGTACTTCGACTGCATCGCCTCCTGGCGCTCCAGCGCCTCGAAGGGGTCGCCGGTAAAACCGACCGGCAACTGCGTCGAGTTGGTGTAGTACGGGTGGTCGTCGGTGCCGGCCTGCAGGATCTCGGGCCAGCGCTTGCGGTCTTCCTTCGCGAAGCGGTAGGTGGTGCCTTCGGCCGGCGTGGCTTCGAGGTTGTAGAGGTGGCCGGTTTCTTCCTGGATCTGGCTCATGCGTGCGCGCAGGTGATCGAGCAGCTTCAGGGCAAGCGCTTCGCCAGCCGGCGTGGTGATGTCGTCCGCGTTGTCGGTGAAGTTGCGGATCATCTCGTTCACGCCGTTGATGCCGATGGTCGAGAAGTGATTGCGCAGCGTGCCCAGATAGCGGCGGGTGTAGGGGAAGAGGCCGTCATCCATGTGGCGCTGGATCACCTTGCGCTTGATCTCAAGGCTGGTGCGGGCGAGTTCGACGAGTTCATCGACGCGCGCAAACAGCGCCGCCTCGTCACCGCGGTGCACGTAACCCAGCCGCGCGCAGTTGATCGTCACCACGCCCAGCGATCCGGTCTGCTCGGCCGAGCCGAAAAGTCCGTTGCCCCGCTTCAAGAGTTCGCGCAGGTCGAGCTGAAGCCGG
This sequence comes from Niveibacterium sp. 24ML, assembly GCF_026586805.1. Lineage (GTDB taxonomy): Bacteria > Pseudomonadota > Gammaproteobacteria > Burkholderiales > Rhodocyclaceae > Niveibacterium. The sequence goes on from NZ_JAPFHA010000006.1 coordinate 168,472, forward strand.
CAGCACATCGAACGCACCATGTTCGGCTTGAGTTCGCTGTTCACGAAGTTCTGGAAGTAAGGCAGGCCGTACTTGGCCGTCATCTCGAACAGCGGCACGCAGTTGGCGTGGTCCCAGTCGAATTCCGGCGTGATGTTGTAGGTCGGAATCGGGAAGGTGAAGGCGCGGCCCTTGGCGTCGCCCTCCATCATCACTTCGATGAAGGCGCGGTTGATCATGTCCATCTCGGCCTGCAGATCGCCGTAGGCGAAGGGCATTTCCTCGCCCGCGATGTAGGGGATCTGCTCCTTCAGGTCTTCCGGGCAGACCCAGTCGAAAGTCAGGTTCGTGAAGGGCGTCTGCGTGCCCCAGCGCGATGGCACGTTGAGGTTGTAGACCAGCTCCTGCATGCACTGGCGCACCTCGTCGTAGCCGAGGCGATCCTTGCGTACGAAGGCGGCGAGGTAGGTATCGAAGGAGCTGAAGGCCTGCGCGCCGGCCCATTCGTTCTGCAGCGTGCCGAAGAAGTTCACGATCTGCCCCACCGCGCTGCCCAGGTGCTTGGGCGGCCCGGATTCAACCTTGCCAGGCACGCCGTTGAGGCCTTCCTGCAGCAGCGTGCGCAGCGACCATCCGGCGCAGTAGCCGGCCAACATGTCCAGATCGTGGATGTGCACATCGCCCTGCTTGTGCGCCTCGCCCACCTCGGGCGGATACACATGGTTCAGCCAGTAGTTGGCGATCACCTTGCCCGAGACGTTGAGGATCAGGCCGCCGAGCGAATAACCCTGGTTCGCGTTGGCACGCACCCGCCAGTCGCTTTGAGACAGGTATTCGTTGATCGAACCGATTGCATCCACCACCGCGCGGCGGTCGGTGCGCAGCTTGGCGCGCTGCTCGCGGTAGACGATGTAGGCGCGCGCGGTGGCGAACCAGTCCGCCGCCACCAGCACCTGCTCGACGATGTCCTGGATCGCCTCGATGCTGGGCGTCTGGCCGTGAAAGCGGTGTGCCAGCACCTTGCCCACGGTGGCGGTCAGCCGCGCCGCTTCGCCCGCCTCAAACTCGCCCGAGGCGGCACCAGCCGCCGCGATGGCCTTGCGGATCTTCGCGACATCAAAGGGCAGCGTGCGCCCGTCGCGTTTAAGGACTTGCGCCGGCAGGGCGCCAAGCAAAGGCTGGGAGACTGGGGAGAGCGCACTCATCGCGATATACAACCTGTAGTGTTTAGGCGTCGATTCGTAACTATATGTCGTACACGGCACCTCAGCCCATCCGGAATCTGGAAAGCATGACGTCGCTTGATGGAGGTCAATCCGGGCGCGCGGCGGGCTTGCATGCCGAGCCACCGTGCGGGTGTTGCGGCACGCGGCCTGCCGCCTGCGCGAGGCGCTCGCCCCGCTGCGCCTGCCCCTGGCAGGCGCCCGCCATGGTCTAATCGGCGCCAGGCCAACGCACCCACTTCCACCGTGTTCGCAACGATCCAACGATCCCACCGCCTGTTTGCAATCCTCCTGCTCGGCTTCGCCTCGGGCCTGCCGCTGGCACTGACCGGGCAGGCCATGCAGGCCTGGCTGACCGTGGATGGCGTAGACCTCGCCACCATCGGCTTCCTCGGGCTGGTCGGCATGCCCTACACCTTCAAGTTTCTCTGGGCGCCGCTGATGGATCGCTTCGAGCCCCCCTTGCTGGGGCGCAGGCGTGGCTGGCTGGTAAGCACCCAGCTTGCGCTGGCCGGCGTGCTTGCCTGGATGGCCAGCCTTTCGCCGTCCACCCAGCAACTGCTGTTCGCGCAGGCGGCGGTACTGGTCGCCTTCCTTTCTGCCTCGCAGGATGTGGTGGTGGATGCCTACCGGACGGATCTGGTTGGCGACACGCCTGAGCAAGGCCTGGGCGCCTCGCTGCATGTGTTCGGCTACCGCATGGCAATGATCATCTCGGGCGGGCTTTCACTGATCTGGGCCGACCAATGGCAAAGCTGGCCGCGCGTTTACCTGGTGATGGCTGGCGTGATGGTGGCCGCCGCCGGGGTTTCGCTGCTGCTGGTGCCCTCGGTCAGCAGTGTGTCGCGGCCGCTGGCCTCGTCGCCGCGCCAGGAACTCACCGGCTTCACGGCGATGCTGGTGGCCGTGGTGCTGGGCTGGGCGATCGGCCACTATGGCCTGCGGGCGCTGGGGCTGAACCCGGATGACGCGAACAAGTGGGTCCAACTCCTGTTCGTGCTGACCGAAATCGCGATCGCCCTGCCCCTGGCCTGGGTGGCGGCGCGGCGCGCGGGCTTCGAAACCCTGAATCGATCCCTCGATGCGTTCATGTCGGTGCGTGGCGCAGGCGCCTTCCTGCTGCTGATCGTGCTCTACAAACTGGGCGACGCCTTCGCCGGCAGCCTGACCACGCCCTTCCTGATCAAGGGGGTCGGCTTCACGCAGGCGGAAGTCGGCATCGCCAACAAACTGATCGGCATCTGGCTGACAGTGATCGGCGCCCTGCTGGGCGGCGCAATGATGCTGCGGCTGTCCTTGTTCCGCGCCTTGCTGCTGTTCGGCGTGCTGCAGGGGGTATCGAATGCCGGCTTCCTGCTGCTGGCGGTACTCGGCAAGGGCGCGTGGGGCGGGGTGATGCTGCCCGCCTTCGATTGGGGCTTCGTGGCACTGCGCGAGCCAGCCTTGCTCGACTCGCTGTTGCTGACAGTGGTGGCCGGCGAGAACATCACCGGCGGTATGGGCACGGTGGCCTTTGTGGGCCTCTTGATGAGCCTGTGCAGCAAGCACTTCTCGGCGACGCACTATGCGCTGCTCTCCGCCCTGGCGGCGGTCGGCCGCATTTATGTGAGCCCCTTGGCGGGCGTGCTCTCGCTTTCGATCGGCTGGCCCGCCTTCTTTGTGCTGTCGATCCTGCTCGCCGTGCCGGGTGTGGCCATGGTGTGGGCGATGCGCACACCGATCGACGCGCTCGCCACCCGGCCGGCCAATTGACCGCGCGGCGCCTGCCGCGCCGTCGCTCAGAGCTTGAAGTGGCTGATCTCGGCCTGCAGTTCGCCGGCAAGCGACTCCAGATGGCGTGCTGTCTCCGCGTTATCGGCCACCGATGCGCTGGTTTCTTCGGCCATCTGGGCGATCTGTTCAACCCGCTGCGCCAGTTTGGTTGCCGCGCTGCTCTGCTCACGCAGGGCCATCGAGATATCGGTCACCGCATGCGTGACCTGCGCCGAGCCGCTGTGAATGGCCTGCATCGATGCGCCCGCCGCTTCGGTCAGGCCAACCCCGTGTTCGACCCGCGACACACCGGTCTTCATTGACTCGACGGCCTCTCGCGTGCCGCGCTGGATGATCTCGATCATCGCGGTGATTTCATGCGTGGACTTCGCCGTGCGCTCGGCGAGCTTGCGCACTTCGTCGGCCACTACCGCAAAGCCACGCCCCTGCTCGCCCGCACGGGCCGCTTCGATCGCGGCATTGAGCGCCAGCAGGTTGGTCTGATCCGCCACCTCGCGGATTACCCCGACCACCTTGCTGATCTCGTCGGAATGGCGACCAAGGTCTTCCACCACCGCCGAGGCACCCGACACGGCCTCGGCCACCGAGCGCACCTGACTGACCACCCGCGAGACGGCCGCCTCGCCATCGAGCGAAACACGCCCCGCTTCAGCGGCAACCCCGCCAGCCTCATCGGCGCTGCTGCTGATGTGCGATATGCCCACCGTCATCTGCTCAACCGATGCCGCCATGCTCGACGCAGCGTCTGCCTCTTGCTGCGAGGCACTTGATATCTCGGAGGCCGAGCGCGCCATTTCCTGCGACGCGGCACTGACGCGATCAGCGCTTTCACGGGTTTTGCGGATCAGGCTCGCGAAGGCATCGGCCATGGTGTTGAAACTCTTGACCAGGCTGCTCATCTCGTCGCGCGTGCGGTCGGCAATCCGCACGGTCAGATCGCCCTGCGCCATCTGGCGCGCACCGCGCGAGAAATCGGCAATCTGTTCCATCATCGCGAAGTAGGCCCCCAGCCACAGCCACATCGCCAACGCCAGCAAGATCACCACGCTGGAGAAGTTGATCAGCATCGCGCGGCGATTGGCGTCAATCCGCGCTTCGATCAGTTGCGCGGTCGCCGGAATCATCGTCGTCAGCAGCTTGTCGTAGCCCTTGTCGATGGTGCGGGTGGTCAGATCGAAGTAGGCCTTCGGGTCGGTCGTAAAACTTGCGCCCATGATGTCCTGCCGCACCAGATCGGTCACGTCCTTCACCGCCGAACCCAGTTCGTCGCCGGCGCCGGCCAGTTTGTCGCGCGCGTGCCCGCGCGTGGCTTTTTCCAGCCCCAGACGATAGAGCCGCATCTGGCCATCCACCTGCGCCAGCAGGGAAGCGAACTCGATCTTCTGCGCCTCGCTGATCTCTTTCTTGGTGAGGATCGCCGTGCCCCGCGCGCGGCTGAGCCCAAGGCTTTCCAGCACGCTGGGCAGCTTGTTGACGACGATGTCGATGAGGTAGAACGCGTCGGTTTCCGAATCGAGCATCAAGCCATATTCGTCGGCCAACGCGACGAGGAAGACGAGGCTATCGTCGATCAGCCGGGTATGCGCCGCGATGTTCTCTGGCGGGGCCGACTGCGCCCAGCCACCACGCAGCTGATCCCACTTGGCCTTGATGCCCGGCCAGGGCTCCGTGCGCGCGATCGGGCGATCGGCGATGGCTTGGTCGATCACGCCGAGCATCTCGCCGATCTCTTTTTCGCGCGCGGCGCGGGTCTCTTCCAGCGCCTTGTTGCCCGACAGCACGGCAGTCGAAGCCCCCCGGTGAATCTGCAGGGCGCGAATCAGCTTATGGGTTTCCTGAATCCGTTCGAGCCCCTGCAACTCGCTGTTTGCATGGCGAATCTCGCCACTCATCGACACAAAGAGATGAAACAGCAGAATCAGGATCGCCAGCGAGGTCATGGAGCCCATGACGAGGTACTTGCCGGGGTAGCTGAGCCGATTCATCAGGCTGATGGCGGGTCTGAACAGCGCTTTCATGGCGTGCCTTCTCGCGTGCGAACGTCGTCGGTTTCCTGCCTAGCGGCATCGTGCCGCCAGACTTGAGGGCGCCCGCAGGTGATTATTCACGCTTGGCGAACAGCCATGCCGAGTGTCGCTTGCCTCGCCCGGTTCAGGTGGATGCATCGTCACCTCAACTACACTCTGGCTCACGACATGCTCACAAGCAAACCCGCTCGGCTGCGGTGCCACGGCCAGTGCGGCCTTACACTGCAGCCCTCACCGCCCACCACCCGCACCATGACCGACCTGTCCTCACGCCTGCTTGCCGCCGCCGACACCTTGTCCGACGCCTGCAATGCGCTGCACTTTGCGGCGCCGATCTCGCATGTCTACAACCCGCTGGTCTATGCCCGCACCGCGAACGCGGAATACCTGCGCCGCTTCGGCGCCACACGCAAGCGCGTCGTCTTTCTGGGCATGAACCCGGGCCCGTTCGGCATGGTGCAGACCGGGGTGCCCTTCGGCGAGATCGCGGCGGTACGTGACTGGATGGGCATCACCGGAGGCGTCACCAAGCCCGCCATCGAAACCCCCAAACGGCCGATTGAAGGCTTTGCCTGCGCCCGCTCGGAGGTCAGCGGACGCCGCCTGTGGGGCCTTTTCGCTCAGCGCTTTGGCACGGCAGAGGCCTTCTTTGCCGAGCATTTCGTCGCCAACTACTGCCCGCTGGCCTTCTTCGAGCAAGCCCGCAACGCCACGCCGGACAAACTGCCCGCCGCAGAGCAGGCACCGCTGCTCGCCGCCTGCGACGCCCACCTGCGCACGATGGCCACGATCCTTGAGCCCGAATGGTTGATCGGCGTCGGCGCCTGGGCCGAGGGGCGTGCCCGCACCGCGCTGGCCGGCCTGCCGGTCAAGTTCGGCCGCGTGCTGCACCCCAGTCCGGCCAGCCCGGCGGCCAATCGTGGCTGGGCAGAGGCGGCGACACGGCAACTGGTCGATCAAGGCGTCTGGCCCGCCGGCTGAGGCACGGGCCCGCGCTTCAAGAATCGCGCGCTTGCGCCGTTGTTGAGAGGATCGCTCGTGATTCCGGGCGGCCCCGACAAACGCACGCATGCAAGGCACCCAAGGATCGCCCCGCCTTTTGAGTACTGGACGCGCCCTGGTCCTGGCCCTTGCGCTGCTGCTCGCCGGCGCGGCCTGTGCGGACGACAGCCTTGAGCAGGAAATCAGCGCCATCGACCTTGTCGGGCGCGGCGACCCGAAGAGCGCGCAGCAGCGAATCGACCAGCAGTTCTCGCGCGGCGCGACACTCAGCCCGGATCAGACCCTGCTGCTGCGCACGATTCAGGGGATTGTGCTGAGCGACCAGGGGCTCGCGAAAGAGGCCGAAGCCGTGGCCCGCCGGCTGGCCGCGATGCCCCACCCCGACGCACACGGCGCCGCCGCGCTGGTGCGGGCAAACATCGAATCCCAAGGCGGCAACCTGGCACGGTCGATCCAGTTCGCGGACGAGGCGGCGAGCCGGGTTCGCGCAGCGGCCGACGCACGCCTGCGCTTCCGGATCGAATCCGCGCGCGGCTGGGCCCTGACCGAACTTGGCCAGTTTCCGCTGGCGCTCAAGCGCTACCAGGAAGCCGGCCAGATCGCCGAGCGTGCCGGCAATCTCGCCCTGGTGCTTCGTGCCTATAACAGCCGCAGTTCCGTTTTCGCGCAGGCGGGCAACATCGACAAGGCTCTGTCCGAAAACAAGCGCGCACTCGATATCGCCAAGCAGATCGACGATCCATACTCGCTCACCGTGGTCTGGGTCACCCGCACGGCGATCATGTCGATAAAAGGCGATTCGCTGGCGCAGATCCGCGCCAGCGAACAGGCAGACGCCTTCGCCCGGCGCAGCGGATCTGCGGTCTTGATCGCCACCACCGAGTTGAACCTGGGCGATGCCTACCTGCGCAGCGGGCGCTATGCCGACGCCCTGAAGATCAGCATGGCGGCCGCTGAAACAGCGAAGTCGGTGGGGGATGAAAGCGGCGTTGCGATCGCCCTGGCCAATGCGGGGCAAGCAGAAATCCGCATGGGGCGAATTGCCGAAGGCAAAGCCAATGTCGAGCGAGCACTGGAAAGCTCACGGCGAATGGCCGCCCGCACACAGCTGGCGACATTGCTGGGCGAATACGCGGCGGCGCTGGAAGCGGTGGGCGACTACAAGGGCGCGCTGAAGGCATTCCACCGCGAGCGCGACCTCAACGAGGAAATCCGCGGACTCGGTGAGACGCGCGCGCTGCTGGAGGTGGAATCGCAGTACCAGAACGAGCGCAAGCAGCGCGAAATCGAACTGCTCAATCAAAAGAACGCCCTGCAGGCAGCCGACCTGCGGAACCGTACCCTGCAGCAACGCATCTGGTGGCTCGCCGCTGGCTTGCTGATCTGCGGCATGGGGGCAACCGGGCTGCTCTACCGGCGCGTGCGCGATGCGAACCGGCTGCTGGCCGAATCCAACCGCACGCTCAAAGTCCGTGGCGAACTCGATCCACTGACGCTGCTGTTCAACCGCCGGCACTATCTCGAATCCCTGGCTGCGATACCAAGCGGGGCGTTCAGCGGCACCCTGTGCCTGCTCGATATTGATCACTTCAAGCAGATCAACGATCAGCATGGCCACGCGATCGGCGACGCGGTGATCGTGGAAATCGCCAAACGGCTGCGTGCCGCTACCCGCGACAAAGACAAACTGATGCGCTGGGGCGGCGAAGAGTTCCTTGTCGCGGCACCCGCGATGCCGCTTGAGCAAGCTGAACGCCTGACGGCACGACTGCTCGAATCCGTCGGCGCGACGCCGATTCTGGCTGGCAACATTGAATTGCCGGTGCGCGTATCGATCGGTTTCGCCGTTTTTCCCCCCCACGGCGCGACGCTCCCGATCAGTTGGGAGCGCGCCGCCCACCTGGTCGATCTGGCGCTCTACCACGCCAAAAAACAGGGGCGAAATCGGGCATGCGGCATCACCGCGCTCGCCGCCACATCCGCAAAACAGCTTGAAGCTATCGAGGCGAGCTTTCCGCACGCCTGCGACGATGGTCGCGTAAGCGTGTGCTACCTCTACGGCAACTCGCTGGGCCACAGCAGCACCGCTCAAGCAATTGCACCTGGCCTTTAGCCAATTGCCGCGCCGCACCATCCAAAACCCGGCATCAACTCCGCACTATCTCCACGTCATAAAAGGGGTTGCGCTCCAAAATTCGGCTGGCGAACAATCGGGATCACTGCTAGATTTTGCAGTGCACCATCTTCTGCTGCTCAGGAGTCCCCCGATGCGCGCTGTCTATGCCCACCGCTTCACCGTGCCCAAAAGCGCGATCGATCTCAACGGCCATGTGAACAATGTTGAGTACCTGCGCTGGATGCAGGAGGCGGCCACGCTGCACTCGGCCAACTGCGGGTGGGATGTCGATCGCTACCTTCAAACCGGCAGCAGCTGGGTGGTGCGCAGCCATCAGGTGGATTACCTGCGCCCCGCTTTTGCGGGCGATGCGCTCACCGTCATCACCTGGGTGGCCGGCTTCGCGATGCAAACCTCACCGCGCCGATACATCATCCGCCGCGATACTGACGATCAGATCCTGGTGCGGGCCGAGACCGTCTGGACCTATGTGGACGCCCGCAGCGGCCGCGCAGCCGAAATCCCGGCCGAATTCCGCGAGTGCTTCGATGTGATCGAAGACGAAGCACTGGCACTGGCGATTGCCCGCGGACGCCCGATCTCCGCCTGCGCCTGAACGCACGCTCAAGCCTCGATCAGCACCGCCACCACCCAGCCACCGGCCCGGCCCCGCTCAAAACTCACCGTGCCGCCATGCAGCGCGGCGATCCGCCGCACGATCGACAGCCCCAGCCCGGCGCCCTCGCTACCCGCGGCCGACTCGCCCCGCACGAAGCGCTCGCCGATGCGTGCGGCCAGCGCATCGTCAATCCCCTCGCCCTCGTCGGCCACCGAAAGCCGCAGCCGGTGGGCTTCACGCTGCAGGCTGATCGTCACGTCGGCCCCCGCGGGGGAATGCCGCACCGCGTTGTCGATCAGGTTGCGCAGCAAGGCACGCAGCAGATCAGGCTGAACCTGCGCGATCAGGTGCTCCGGCGCTTCGAGCGCGAGTTCCACGTCGTGCGCCAGAGCCGAGGCAGCCAGGTCGGCCGCCAGATCGCGCGCCAGCTGCGCCACGTCCACCGATTCGCGCCGCACGGTGTTGAGCGCATCGAGCCGTGCGGCAGCGAGCAGTTGCTCGACCAGGCGCGCCATCCGCTGTGTACCCGCCAGTGCGTGCTGCAGCCGGGTGTGGCGGGTTTGCGCATCCGGCGCGGTGTCGGCCGACTGGATCTGCGCCGCCAGCGCCGCCAGCGGCGTGCGCAGTTCATGTGCCGCATCGGCGGTGAAACGCCGTTCGTTGGCAAATGCGCGCGCGACGCGGGCAAACAGTGAGTTGAGCGCCGTCACCAGCACTTCGAGCTCGCGCGGGCGTTTGCGCACCTCAAAGGGATCAAGCTGATCCGGTGCCAGCGCCCCAACCTCAGCCGCCAGCCGCGACAGCGGCCGCAGCCCCAGCACGATGGCGCCCCAGGCGAGCAGGATCACGAGCCCGAAGCCAATCGCGAGCGGCGTGAAGCCGTGCTCGCCAATCTCGTGCACCAGGCGGTCACGCACCGCCGCGTCCTGCCCGACGATCACCACGCGGCCCCGCCGTTCAAGCAGGAAGAATCGCCAGGGCGCGCCCTGCCACTCCGCTTCCGAGAAGCCGGGCCGGGTTGCCGGCAATTGCAGATCGGGCGCGTTGGGGCTGCGCACGATCTGGCGCGGCGTGCTTTCCTGCGTCCACACCTGGTAGACCATGCGCTGGCGAAAGCGCCGCCCGAGCGGCACTTCACGCGGCAAGATGCCGCCGCGCCGCGCAGCTTCCTCGTCCACGTGTTCGTCGAATTCTTCGTCTTCGTTTTCGCCGTGGTGCTTCCACCAAGGCCGCAGATCGCCCGGTTCGGCCAGCGCGGCCAGCAGCTCGGCGCTCTGCACCATCTGGCCATCGAACACTTCGTGCGCCTGCTCGGTGGCGGCACGGAACACCAGCCAGCCAATGCCGGCCCCGCCGGCGGCCAGCGCCAGCGTCACAATCAACACCACGCGCGCGGCAAGCGAGATGCGGCTAGTCATTCGTGCGCTCCACCATGTAGCCGATGCCGCGCAGGGTGCGGATGAACTCGGCACCCAGCTTGCGCCGCAGGTGGTGGATGTGCACTTCAAGCGCATTACTCTCGGCGCCGCCCTCCCAACCGTAGAGCGACTGTTCGATGCGCTCGCGCGTCACCACCTGGCCGGCGTTGCGCAGCAGCAGCTCGGCGATTTCGAATTCGCGTGACGACAGATCCACCGCCGCACCAGCCTTCCAGGTACTGCGCGATGAGGGCTCCAGCGCCACATCGCGCCAGCTCAGCCGCGCCTGCGCATGGCCGGCGGCGCGCCGCACCAGCGCACGCAGGCGGGCCGCGATCTCACGCAGATCGGCGGGTTTGACGAGGTAGTCGTCGGCGCCGGCATCAAGCCCGGCAACGATGTCCTCGGCGCTGTCGCGCGCGGTGAGGATCAGCACCGGCAGGCGCAAGCCGCGCGCGCGTGCGGCGCTGAGCACCGCAAGCCCGCTGCGCTTGGGCAGGCCCAGATCGAGCACGACCGCGTCGAGGCTCGCCGCATCGGTCGACAAGGCAGCGTCGGCGGCTTCGCCGTCGCACACCCACTCACAGCGCACATCGAGATCCGCGAGCCCGTCACGCACCGCCGCGCCGAGCGGCTTGTCATCCTCTACCAGCAGTACCCGCATGGCGGCCCCTGTTTTGTGTCTGTGGCGCAGTGTTGCGCAAGGCCCTTAAGGCTGCCTTAAGGCGCAGCGATTCGAATGGCCTCACCGACCGACGGAGAGAACCATGAAAACAAGACACATTGTCGCGCTGATCGCCGGCTGCACGCTCTACGCAGCGGCCGCCTTCGGCGAAACGCAGCAAACCGTTCTGGGGGGCTACAGCACCCAGGCCGGCAGCAGCTTCACGCCCTCGCCCGATCGCGGGCGCAGCCTGTTCGCGGCGAACCACAGCGCTAGTGCGGACTTTCCATCCTGCACCAAGTGCCACGGCAGCGACCCCGGCGCAAGTGGCAAGCACGCGATCACCGGCAAGACGATCGCGCCAATGAGTGCGCGCGCCAATCCGGAGCGCTTCACCGACGCGGCCAAAACCGAGAAGTGGTTCCGCCGCAATTGCCGCGAGGTAATCGGCCGCGAATGCAGCGCCGGAGAAAAGGCCGACGTGCTCGCCTACCTGATCAAGGGGAGCTGAGATGCGTCGCCTTGCCTGTGCAGGGGCCGCGCTGCTCGCAGCGCTGGCCAGCGCCCCGACCCTGGCGGACTCGGCCTCGATCCGCGTGCCGGCCGACGCCCCGGCGGCCTGGAAGAACGAATGCAGCAGCTGCCATGTTGCCTACCCGCCGCAACTGCTGGGCAAATCCTCATGGCACACCGTCATGAAGGGGCTAGACAAGCACTTCGGCAGCGACGCCAGCATGGCCGCCGCCGACGCCAAAGCCATCACCGATTTCCTTGATCGCTACGCCCCGCCCGACGGCGGCCGCCACGATGCCGCCAACGGCCGCATCACGCAGACCCAGTGGTTCAAGCGCAAGCACCGCGAGATTCCCGCAAGCGCACTCAGCAGCAAGGAAGTGCGCAGCGCCGCCAACTGCCAGGCCTGCCACAGCAGTGCCGAGAAAGGCGTGTTCAGCGAACACCAGCTCACGCCGCTTGGCCGGCGTTTTGAAGACTGATTCAGGAGCACCACCATGAACACAGCCCGCGCAGCACGCATCTGGGATCTACCGGTTCGCCTCGGCCACTGGGCGCTGGCGATCAGCATCGCAATCGCCTGGCTCACCGCCGAGGAAGAAGCCTGGCGAGTCGTCCACATCATCGCCGGCTGCACCGCCGGCGCCGTGGTGCTGTTCCGCCTCGTCTGGGGCATTGTCGGCAGCACGCCCGCGCGCTTTGGCGCCTTCCTGCGCGGCCCCGGCGCCGCATGGGCGGAGCTGCGCAGCCACCTCGCCGGCCACGCCCGCGCGCGCAGCAGCCATACCGTGGTCGGCGGCTGGGCTGCTCTGGGGCTGCTCGGCCTCGCGCTGGGCACCGCGCTCAGCGGCCTTGCGGGCTACCGCTTCGATGACATCGAGGCCTTGTCAGAGCTGCATGAGGCGCTGGCGGAAGGCCTGCTGGTACTGATCGGGGTGCACTTGGCGGGCGTGGCGGTGATGAGCCTGCTCGAACGCCAGAACCTGCCGCGCAGCATGATCACCGGCCGCGCACCGAACGCGCCGGAAGCCGGCGTGCGCAGCCATCCGCTGGCGGCCCTGACGCTCGCGGCCTGGTGCGGACTCGCGGTGTGGTGGCTAACACGCTGGCTCGGTTTGCCGCTCTAACTGCCAAAACCGCCAGAACTGCCGTCCGTCGATGCCAAACGGATGGCCCGGGGGTTTTCGGTATGCTCCGCCCAAACAATTTCAACAGAGCAGAAGACCCATGCAGAGACCCAGCCACACGGGGCGCGGCCATTGGCTTGCCCTGCTATGCGCCCTGGCGCTTGCCGCGTGCGGTGGCGGCGGCGGCGATGGCAGCACCAGCCCGTCACCCGACCCCGGCACGAGCGCCCCGCCAGTCACCACGCCGCCGCCCGCCACCGGCGAAACGCCGATGACGCCGGCCGAGGCAGCCCGCCTGCTCGATCAGGGCGGCTGGGGCGCATCGGAAGCGGCACTCGCCGCGGCCACCAAAATCGGCCCCAAACAGTGGCTATCGGTGCAGTTCGACACCGCGGCTTCGCGCTTCGGCAACTACTCCGCCGAGATCCACACCGCCGGCCTCAAGGATTTCTGCGTCGAGCGCAACATCGGCTCGAACTGCTGGCGCGACTACTACTCGGCCGAACCGCTCTCGCGCGAGTTCTACCAGCAGGCGGTGAGCGGTGCCGACCAGTTGCGCCAGCGCACCGCCTGGGCCCTGTCGCAGATCTGGGTGGTTTCCGGCCATGAAGTGGAGGGCACCTACGGCCTGCGCGACTACCAGCAGATGCTGCGCGACAACGCCTTCGGCAACCTGCGCGATTTGCTCGGCAAGATGGCGCTGCACCCGGTGATGGGCGCCTACCTGAACATGGTGAACAACGAGAAGGACGCGCCGAACGAGAACTTCGCACGCGAGTTGCTGCAACTCTTCACGATCGGCCCCTGCGAGCTGACGGCCGGCGGCGATCTGGCCGGCGGCGCCTGCCGCGCCACCTACGACAACGCCGGCGTGCGCGAGGTGGCCTTCGCACTGACCGGCTGGACCTACCCCGCCGGCGGCACCAGCGCCTGGGGCAAATGGGACTGGACCAATCCGAGCTTCCTGCGCGGCGAGATGCTGGCGTTTGCCGAACAGCATGACCAGACCGAACGCAAGCTGCCCGGCGGCGTCACGATCCCGGCGAGCCGCACGCCGCGCCAGGCCAGCGATGCGGTGCTCGACGCGCTGTTCAATCACCCGAACTTCGCCCCCTTCATCGGCAAGCAGATGATCCAGCGCCTGGTCACCAGCAACCCGGCGCCCGAGTATGTCGAGCGCGTGAGTGCGGCAATCGCCAGCGGCAGTGCGCACGGTTTTGGCAGCGGCAGGCGTGGCGACATGAAGGCTGTGCTGGCGGCGATCCTGCTTGACCCCGAAGCGCGCGACGCGAGCCGCGCCGAAGCCGCCGCTTACGGCCGCCTGCGCGAGCCAACGCAATACACGATCAACCTGCTGCGCGCCGCCAACGGCAGCACCGACGGCGCGCCCTTCTACTGGTGGATCGGCGCCATGCTCGGCCAGATGGTCTACACCGCCCCCTCGGTCTTCAACTACTACCCGGCCGACTACCCGCTACCGGGCAGCCCGGGGCTCGCGCCCGAGTTCGGCCTGGCCAATGCCGCCACCGCGATGACCCGCTACAACCTGAGTGACGGGCTGTTCTACTGGAACGAGGGCACCGGCATCAAGGCCGATGCGTCGATCCCGAACGCCACCGGCACACGCACCAATATCGCCGCATTCGAGAGCTCGGCGGATGACGCGAACGCGCTGTTCGAGCGCATCGACCTGCTGCTGACCGCCGGGCGCAGCAGTGCCAGCACTCGGGCGGCGATCGTCGAGGCAATCAATGCCTGGGACCCGGTGAAGAACAAGGACAGCTACCGCCGCGAGCGGGTGCGTACCGCCTTCTACCTTCTGCTCGCCTCGCCCGACTATCAGGTGCAACGATGAAGCGCCGCGACTTTCTCCGCACCGCCGCCCATGCCGGCGGCCTTTCCGCCGCGGCCAGCATCGGCCTGCTCGGCAGCCTGCAGGCGCAAGCCGCTACCGCGCCGGGCGGCTACAAGGCCCTGGTGTGCGTGTTCCTCTACGGAGGTAACGACGGCCTCAACACCGTGGTACCGCGTGATGCCGCCCGCTACGCGCAGTACGCCGGCGTGCGCAAGAAACTGGCGGTGGCGCAGGCAGACCTGATTCCGCTCGGCGCCGATTACGGCCTGCATCCTTCGCTGGCGGCGCTCGCGCCGCTGTGGCAGGCCGGGGTACTGGCGCCGGTCTTCAACGTCGGGCCACTTGCCGTGCCGCTGAGCAAGGCCGACCTGAAAACCAAGGCGCTGCCTGACAACCTGTTTTCGCATTCCGACCAGCAAACCCTGTGGGAATGCGCCGGCCGCAGCGTGCTGGCGCGCACCGGCTGGGGCGGCCGCCTGGCCGCGCAGGCCGGAATCGGGCCAGTCATCGCACTGGGCAGTGCGGGGCGCTTTGGCAGCAGCGATGCGGGTGCCGCGCTGGCGCTGCCCGGCCCCGGCGAAGACTTCTCGCCCGGTGGCTGGTTTGGCGGCCCCAATGCGGCACGGCGTGCGGCGCTTGAAACCATGGCGAGGGCCAGCTACACCAACCGCCTGATGCAAGCCTATGGCGGGGTGCAGAAAAGCGCGCTCGACACCAGCGCAGCGCTGGGCCCGGTCCTCAAACTGACACCGGGGGCCACCTCCACGGATCCGATTGATCTGGCCTTCGGCAAGCTGACCGGCGCGCTCAACACGCCGCTGGCCAAGCAGCTCTACCAGGTTGCCAAACTGATCCGGCATGGCAGCACCAACGGCAGCGGCCCGCAGGTCTTCGTGGTGGCGCAGGGCGGCTACGACACGCACGCGGATCAGCTGACGCGGCATCCGAAGCTGTTGGCCGAACTCGGTCCGGCGCTGGCGGCCTTCTACGACGCCACGCTGCGGATCGGCCAGGCCCAGGCGGTGACGAGCTTCACGATGTCGGACTTCGGCCGCACCTTCGCCCCCAATTCAAGCAGCGGTACCGATCACGCCTGGGGTAACCATCAGCTGGTGATTGGCGGCGCGGTCAGTGGCGGCAAGACCTACGGCCAATACCCGGAGCTGGTGCTCGGCGGCAAGGACGACGTGGGCGTCGAAAGCTGGGAGCGCCACGGCCGCTGGATTCCGACGATTGCGGTGGAGCAGTACGCCGCCACGCTGGCACGCTGGTTCGGGCTGAGCCCGAGCCAGATCGCCGCCACCCTGCCCGGCCTGGGCAACTTCCCGCAGGCGGACCTGGGCTTCATGCTCGCTTGAAAACGAAACGCCCGCAGATGCGGGCGTTTCGTTACTTACTTCGGCGACACGTCGGGGTCGTGTGGCCCGACGCCCAGCTTTTCCCATCCCTCGGCGCCCAACTCGCGCAGCACGTCGATATTGCGCTCGAAGATCTCGGCCGCATCCGGGAAGGCGGCCACCGCGCGATCAATGCTCGCTTCCCTGAGCAGATGCAGGGTCGGGTACGGTGAGCGGTTGGTGGCGTTCGCGATGTCGTCCGGATCGCTGTCGGCGAACTGGAAGTCCGGGTGAAAGCTGGCGATCTGCAATTCGCCATCGAGCCCCAGTTCGGCCAGCGCGACGTCGGCAACATCCAGAAAATCGTTGAAGTCGTAGAAGTCGCCCAGCACATGCGGATGCACCAGCAGCGTGGTGTCGATCTTCTCCGGCGCGGCTTCGGCCAGCAGCTCCAGCTCGGCGATCAGTTCGTCGAGCAGGGCATCGGTGGTCGTCGCCGTGCTCACCGTGATGCGCACCTGGTTCTTGACCCACACCGACTTGGCGAACGGGCACAGGTTGAGCCCGATCACCGCCCGCTCAAGCCAGCGAACCGTGGCTGCAACGACCTTGTCATCGGGCAGCGCCACGCTCAGTGCCCCTTGAGGGCGTAGATGCCCGGCGCGTTGCGCCAGTAACCCTTGTAATCCATGCCGCAACCGAAGAGGAAGCGGTCGGCCACATCCAGCCCGCTGAAGTCGGCACGCATGCCCGGCGTGGCCTTGCGATCGTGCAGCTTGTGCACCAGCACCGCCGAGAGCACCTGTCCGGCGCCCTCCGCCTTCAGGTACTCGAGGATTGCGGTCAGCGTGTGGCCTTCGTCGAGGATGTCGTCGAGGACAAGGATGGTGCGGCCGCGCAGATCCTGCGTCGGGCGCACCCGCCAGTCGAGCAGGTTGCCTTGCAGCGCGTGGCCGTAGCGGCTGGCGTGCAGGTAGGACACTTCAAGCGGAAAGTGCAGGCGCGTGAGCAGGCGGCCGGCGAGAATCAGCCCGCCATTCATCACGCAGAACACGATCGGGTTGGTATGGCGCAGGCGGTCGGTAATGTCTTTTGCCAGCCGATCGAGCGCTTCTTCAACGCCGGCATCGGACACCAGACAATCGGCCTCGGCCATGGCACGTTCTATTTCCTTCATGTCGACTACGGGCATCGACGGGCTCCTCAGGTTGATGCGGGCTCAATGGCCCGCGAAGTCGACCAGGGTGAACAGGTTCAACCCGCTCTCCCTCAACAGTTTCGATCCGCCCAGTTCGGGCAGATCCACAATCGCACAGCCTTCCACGACGGTCGCGCCCAGGCGTTCAAGCAGCTTCTTGCCCGCCATCATGGTGCCGCCGGTGGCGATCAGGTCATCGACCAGCACCACGCGATCACCCGCACGGCACGCATCGCTGTGCAGTTCGACGGTCGCGCTGCCGTATTCGAGCTCGTACTCTTCCGAGATCGTCGTGTAGGGCAATTTGCCTTTCTTGCGGATCGGCACGAAGCCCACGTTCAGTTCGTGCGCAAGAATGGCTCCGATGATGAAGCCACGCGCGTCGAGTCCGGCGACGACATCGATATCCTGATCCATGTAACGGAACACGAAATGCTCGATCAGCACGCGCAGGGTCTTCGGGTCCTGCAGCAATGGCGTGATGTCGCGGAAATCAACACCCGGCTGGGGCCAATCAGGCACCGTGCGGATGCGGTCACGCAGGTAATTCGGGTCAAGCAGCATGAATACTCCGGCAGCGCTCGCACGCCGCAAAGGTCATTGAAGGCGGCGCTAAGTGCGCACGCCAAACGGCACGATCTTGTCGATCAAGGACCGGCCGCCCCGGCACGTGTCGCCCACCACCATGCCGGTGGCAATGGCGGTATCGAACTGTTCAGTCAGCGGACGCCGCAATTCGGCCCAGGGGCTGACGGCCGCCACCAGCCCAAAGGCCATGTTGCGCCCGTTCGCCTTGGCACGGAACAGGGCCTGATCGGCGATCGCCAGATGGAATTCCCACCCCTCGGCGTGCGATTCGGGCGTCAGGGGCAGCGGCAGATAGCCCATCGAAGCGGTTACCGGCACCGGCCCCGCGGCGGTCATGAAAGCGGAGTCTGAAATGCTGCGCAGAATGCGCTGGGCCAACGCAGGCAGCTGATGCGGCGCAACCCCGCGCAGCGCCACCAGAAACTCTTCGCCCCCCCAGCGCGCGAGCCGATCACCGTCGCGCAACAGAGTCGCAATCCGCTGCGCGAATTCGACAATCACCTCGTCGCCCACGCCGTGCCCAAGTCGATCATTGACCTGTTTGAAGTGGTCGATGTCCAGCAGCATCAGCGCGCCGCTCGCGGTGGTGTCGGCCATCAGCTGCGTTTCGATCCAGCCATGCATGGCGCGGCGGTTGAGCAGGCCGGTGAGGGAATCGCGCTCGGCCAGGTGCGCCAGTTGCCGGTTGGCCGCCGACAACGCGAGGTTTGCGCGGTGGGTGCGCCGCGCAAGGTGGAACACCAGCGCGCCAGCCACCACCGCGATCGCGGCCACCATGATCCAGAACATCGTGCGCTGGCGCTGTGCTTCGGCCGCATCGGCCTGGCGCTGGTTCGCCTCACGCAGCGCCGCGATCTCGTTCTGCCGCCGCTCGGTGTCAAAGCGCTCCTGCATTTCGGCCAGCAGGCGCGAGCGCGCCAGCGCTTCGTTCTGATCGCGCACCACACGATAGTCACGGAACGCCGCCACCGCCTCCTTGAGCCGCCCGGTTCGCTCATAGCCATTGGCCAGCGCGTGAATGGCGTTGGCCAGGTACACGCCTTCGCCGCTGTGGCGAAATACGAGGACTGCACGTTCCAGCTCGGCCACGCCCTCCGGGCCGCGGCCTGCGCCGAGCAGGGCCAGGCCGAGGTTCATGCGGATCAGGCCACTGTGCTCGGGCTCGTCGAAGCGAGCGGCAACCACCAGACCACGCCGCGCGACTTCGATCGCCTGCGCCCACTCGCGTTTGGTGATGTGCCAGTCAGAGAGATTGACGAGCGAGATTTCTTCGTCGTAAGCCAGTTCCATCCGGGCAGCCAGCGCATTCGCGCGGATCAACAGCGGCAGATCGGAGGTACCGTCGTCCATCGGCCCGGAGATGATCGAGCGCAGGATCTCGATTTCGCAGATCAGCCACTGATCACCGCTCGCCTCGGCGAGGCGCAGGGCGTCCTCGGCATAGGCGCGCGAGCGCGCGAGATCGGGCACATAGGTCTGGATCACGCCAAGCGTTTTCAGCACAGTGGCCTTCAGCCGCCCGTCGCCCGTCTTGCTGGCGCTTTCGTGCGCGGCATGCGCCAGCCGAACCGCATCATCGGTTCGCCCCAGGCGCATGTACGCAAGGCTCAGGCTCTGCTGGGCCGCCGCCAGCAAGGCCGGGCTTTGCAGGGGTTCGGCAACCGCCACCGCGCGCCGTGCCGATTCATACAACTGCTCGGGCTGGCGGCGGTAGTAGGCCAGTCGGGCCTTGAGCACCAACGCCTGCGCCAGCATGGCCGGGTCGCTGACGCTCTCGGCGGTGGCGATCAGTTGCGCGAGCGTCTCGCTCGCAGCGCGGAACTGCCCCCGTTCGATCAGCACCGCGGCGCGCAGGGCCTGGGCATCGCGACGCAGCGCGGGTGGGGCCGCATCCAGCGCAGCCCCCATCCGGTCTAGCGAGGCAAGAACCTCGCTGGTTGGTACGTCGCGCTTGCGCGCCAGCGCGGCCAGATCGGCGCTCACCTGAGCACTCGCCACATTCGCGGCAGACAGGCAGGCGAACACCAGCGCGCCCAGCACAAGGCGCATCAGGGTCCGACTGCTTTGCAAGGCACGACGAGCCATCTGCATCTGGCGCAGCCCCGGCGGTCGGGCAAGAGCCCGCCCGCAATATTCCTGCATTAAAGGAAGGTGAACTTCGCGACGAACACTGCAGCAATCACCCACACCGCAATCGGTACCTCTTTCGCACGGCCGGCGAGCAACTTGATGCCGGCGTAGGCGACAAAGCCGAACGCAATTCCGTGTGCGATCGAGAAGGTGAATGGCATCGTCACCGCGCAGACCACCGCGGGCGCCGCTTCGGTGAGATCTTCCCAGTCGATTTCAGCCAGGCCCCGAGACATCAGGATCGCAACGTAGATCAGCGCCGGCGCGGTGGCGAAAGCCGGTACCGCGCCGGCCAGCGGCGCCAGGAAAAGGGCGGCAAGGAAGAGCACCGCCACTGCCACGGCGGTGAGGCCGGTGCGGCCACCGGCAGCCGTGCCGGCCGCACTTTCGATGTAGGCGGTGGTCGAGGACGTACCCATCACCGCACCGGCGGCAATCGCGGTGGAATCAGCCAACAGCGCGCGGCTCAGACGCGGCAGGCGGCCGTTCTTGTCGAGCAGGCCAGCACGATGACAGACCCCGATCAGGGTGCCGGACGCATCAAACAGTTCGACCAGGAAGAAGGTCAGCACCACCGTGAGCAAGCCCGCGTTCAATGCGGCGCTGATATCAAGTTGCCCGAAGGTCGGCGCCAGTGAAGGCGGCATGGCAAAGACACCGGAGAACTTGGAAAAGCCGAGTGCAACCGACGCCACCGTCACCGCCAGGATGCCGATGATGATGCCGCCGGTGACGCGCCGCGCTTCAAGCGCGACGATCAGCAGGAAGCCGCCTATCGCGAGCAGCGGGCCGGGCTGGTGCAGGTCGCCCAGCGTCACCAGGGTTGCCGGGTTGCCCTGGATCAGCCCGGCATTCTTGAGGCCGATGATGGCGAGAAACAGACCGATACCGGCCGAAATCGCCAGCTTCAAGGAACGCGGGATCGCATTGACGATCCACTCCCGCACCTTGAAGAGGCTGACGATGATGAAGAGGCAGCCCGAGATGAACACCGCGCCCAGCGCTGCCTGCCAGGTAAAGCCCATACCCTGCACCACCGCAAACGCGAAGTAGGCGTTGAGCCCCATGCCCGGGGCGAGCGCGATCGGGTAGTTGGCATACAGGCCCATGATCAGCGAACCGAGCGCCGCTGCCAGGCAGGTGGCGGCAAACACCGCGTCGTGCGGCATGCCCGCCGCCGCAAGAATGCTCGGGTTGACGAAAATGATGTAGGCCATCGTCAGGAAGGTCGACAGACCTGCGAGCAACTCTGTGCGAACCGTTGTGCGGTGTTCGCTCAGCTTGAAGTACGACTCGAGCATCGGGCGCTCCGGGGCAAGGAAAAAAGGTGCCAGATTCTAGCTGCTGCCAATTCAGACGATTCTGTCAAAACGCCGCGTGCTGAGATGGATCAGCCCCGGCATCGGGCCTGCCGGGCGCAAGCATCAGGCGCGCGCTCGCAGGCTCAATACATTGCCTTGGGTAGCGACCGGGCCCGAACGTACATCGAACTCCACCACACCCTGCTCGATGGCTTGCGACAGATCGTCGCCCACCCTCGTCTGCAGGTCGTGCCAGCGCAATGCGCTGCCAAGCAGGCCCACGGCACAATTGCGGCCACGCCGCTTGGCAAGGTAGAGCGCCATGTCGGCCAGGGCAAGATGGCGTTCCCAGTGCGAGAGCGTTGCATCGGCCACCAGGGGCAAGGGGCAGCAACCGATCGATACGGTGATCCGCAAGGGCTGACCATCGAACATGAAGGGCTGCGAGCCGACGCGCTCCAGAATCCGCTCGGACAAGGCGGGCAGATCTCGCGGCGCCATCTCGCGCAGGACGATGAGGAACTCCTCGCCGCCCCAGCGCGCCAGTCGATCGTCGTCGCGCATCAGATGCTGCAGGCGCTGGCCGATCTCAACCAGAACTGCATCGCCAGCCGCGTGACCAAGGCGGTCGTTGATGGTTTTGAAATGGTCGATGTCGAGCAAGAGCAGGCCACCGCCGATGGCCGAAGGACGCTCGCCCATCGAATCGAGCCAGGCATGCATCGCCCGCCGGTTGCGCAGCCCGGTCAAGGGATCGCGCTCGGCAAGGTAGGCCAACTGATCGTTGGCACGCGAAAGCTTCAGGTTGGCGGCCGTCACCCGGCGCTGCGAGCGCGTCAGCATCACGATGCCAAGAATCAGCATCGTCGCAAGCGCCAGGACGCCGATCAGCCACCCGCGCTGGCGTGCGGCAACTTCTGCGCGCAGCGCGTTTTCATGCTGCAACTGCTCGATCTCGCGCTGCCGCCGCTCGGCGTCGAAGCGCTCCTGCATTTCGGTCACCACGCGCGCGCGCTGATCCTGGTGCAGGGTGCGAACGGCCTGCCGATGGCGCTTCATGGTCTGGATCGCATCCTGCAGGCGGCCCGCCTTTTCATACGCGGCCGCCAGTTCGGGCAGGGCATCGGACAGCGCGGTCCGCTCGCCGGACTGGGCGAGGATCTCGACCGATCGCTCCAGCGCCGCCGTGCCGGCCTTGATGTCGCCGCGCCCGACCAGCGAGGCGCCAAGATTGATGTAGGCAACCCCCTCCTGGATCGGTTCGTCAAACCGGTTCGACAACGCGAGCGCTTCGCGCGCGTAGTTGACCGCGGCGGACCAGTCCCTTTGCCCCATCGCCCAGTCGGCAAGGTTGATCAGCGCCGTCTGCTGCAGCGGCAACAAACCGTAGCGCGCTGCGCCCGCGCGCGCCAGCCTGAGCGCCGCAAGGTCGGCTTGAGCGAGGCCCATCTCGCCGGCGATGGCTGAGTCGACAATCGAAAGCGTCGCCAGCATCCAGCCATCGCCTGCCGCTTCGGCCTCGCGCCGGCCAAGTTCGGCGTGACGCTTCGCGCGCGCCAGATCGCGCATCGAGATATTGAGATTCGCCAACACGCGGTGAATACGTGCGGCATCACCGTGCGCATCGTTGGGTACCAGAGACAGCGCACGCTGCGCATCCTGTGCCGCCTCTTCATAGCGGCCCGCCGTGTCGTAGCTGGACGCTCGTGCGGACAGGGCGCGCGCGTTCAGCGCGGCGTCGCCAGTGAGCCCGGCGGCGGATACCGCCGCCTCGGTCAGCCGCAGCTCGTTTTCGTTGTCGCCCCGCACGTAGGCAAGGCGCGCCTGAAGTTCAAGGCCAAACAGCCGCGCTCGAGGGTCGCCCTGCGTCATCGCCAGTTCAAGCAAGCGCTCCGCCACATCACTCGCGCGACGCAACGCCCCCCGCTCGATCTGCAATTGCCCGTCAAGGTAGTACAGATCACGCGTCAGCCGGGCATCGCCTGCCGCATCGATCGGCGCCCGCAAACGATCCACCCCGGCCAGCAGCGTGGCGACCGGGCGATCGCGCGGCGCAATCAGGGCATTCAGTTCTCCGGCCAGGTCTGCCGCCCGGGCGGCCACACAGCCCAGGCCGCACAGCAACACCAGCACGCCAGCCCTGAGCCAGTGCCAGGCCCAGGCTTGCCTGCCGGCCCGCTGCGCCCGCGCCCGCGGGCTAGGCACGGCGCTCGATCCGCGCAAGCAGGCCTTCGACGCGGTCGCGATAGCTTCGGTACATTTGCCAGATCGACCACGCGCGACCGGCGTAGCCAATCAGCCTGGACGGTTTGCGAACCGCGATCACGACGGCCGCGACGCCGACAATCACAAGCCCGTTGCGGCGAATCCAGCCAGCTGCCTCCATGAAGCGATCGGCCAGGCGGAATGCCGGCGCAAGCGCTTCCAGGTCATGAACCAGCTGTGCGCGTTGCTCGCGCGAACGCGCAACAAGCGCCGCGCGGCGTTGCTCGACACTGGCACGGCGCGAGGGCATCAGTCGCGCCTGCCCTTGAGCGCGGCGCGGTCGCTTTCCAGTTCGGCGATGCTGTCGCGGAACAAACGGGTACCACCGGCCAGACGAAGCCTTGCCTGATTCGCAGTCCAGCCCGCCAGGCCAAGAAAGAGCGCGGCATCCAGCCCGAGGGCAAGCAGGCGGTGGGAATCCCACATCCAGACGGTGAAGAAGGCGGCAAGCGCGAACAGGCCGAATCCGGTGAACAGGGCAGCCACCACAATGTGGAAGAGGGCGCCGCCAAGGCGGAACCCTTCTTCCTCGACCTCGACTGCCAGCAAGGCCAGCCGGGTCTGGGCGGTGCCCAGCGCGCCGTCGGCCAAACGGCCCAGGCGATCGGCGATGCCGCCCTCGTCAGCGGCCATGTCGGCATCCTGCGACATTCACGCGCACCGGCTCAACGCCGCCCAGCGAGCAAACCAACGAGAAAGCCGATTCCCGCCGCCACGCCGATCGACTGCCAAGGGTGCTCATGGACATACTGATCGGTCGCCTTGGCCACTTCCTTGGCCTTTTCGACCGCAATCGCTTCAAGTTCTGCCAGCTGCTGGCGCGTTGCGGTCACACGCTCACTGAGTCGGCTGCGAACATCGGCAAACTTGCCGGAGGCGTCGTCGGCGGTGAGCTTGAGCAACTGCTCGGCATCCGTCAGCACCAGCTTGAAATCGGCAATCATCTTGTCGCGTGTCGCTTGCGTCATTTCGCTCATGGCCATTCTCCTCCGGGTTGTGGACAGGTGCATCACGCGGCATAAGCCGCAACGACGAGCTTACTCCGCGATCGTGCACTGCGGCAATCGCGGGAGCCTTAAAGCTTCAACGACAGATCGTAGTCAATCGTCAACGGGGCGTGATCGGAAAACCGTTCCGTCTTGTAGATACTCACGGCGCGCGCGAGCGCCGCGACACCGGGCGTGGCGATCTGATAATCCAGACGCCACCCCACGTTCTTGGCCCACGCCTGTCCGCGATTGGACCACCAGGTGTAGCAGGCATCAGTGGCGTCGGGCTCGAGGGCACGGTAGACGTCCACCCAGCCCTGCTCGTCGAACAGGCGGGTCAGCCAGGCGCGCTCTTCGGGCAGGAAGCCGGAGTTCTTCTGGTTCGACTTCCAGTTCTTCAGGTCTGCCTCACGGTGGGCGATGTTCCAGTCGCCGCACACGATGACTTCGCGACCGCTGGCACGCAACGCGGCCATGTGCGGCAGGAAGCAGTCCATGAAGCGGAACTTGGCCGCCTGGCGCTCTTCCGAACTGGAACCCGAAGGCAGGTAAAGCGATACCACCGACAGCGGCCCGATCGACGTATCGAAATCCGCCTGCAAGTAGCGTCCTTCGGCATCGAATTCCGCCACGCCCAGGCCGGTCACCCAAGCCTGCGGCCGCACACCGGCGAAGACCCCCACCCCGCTGTAGCCCTTCTTTTCGGCGCAGTGAAGCCGGGCGTGCCAGCCAGGCGGCTCACGCAGTGCCGGTGAAAGATCGGCCTCTTGTGCCTTGATTTCCTGCAGGCAGACCACGTCGGCATGCATGCCGGCGAGCCATTCGTAAAATCCTTTAGTCGTTGCTGACCGGATTCCGTTGAGGTTGGCGGTGATGACGCGTAACATCGGGCGACCTATTTGTCGAAATATCTTACGAATTGACAGGCGTGCAAAAAGCGCCAAAACCTGCGACAGAGAAACACAGTGGATTTTAGCCGCGATTTCCTTGCCCTCTCGGTTTCCAAGGGGGTGCTCCGTTTCGGAGCGTTCAAGACCAAGGCCGGACGTCTCTCGCCTTACTTTTTCAACTCTGCGCTGTTCGACGACGGCGCCTCCTTCGGACAGCTCTGCGGGTACTACGCCGATGCCGTGGCCAATTCCGGGATCGCCTTCGACACCCTCTTCGGACCGGCGTACAAAGGCATTCCGCTGGTGGCCGGCACGGCCATGCGCCTGGCCGAACGGGGCCACAACGTCCCGTTCTGCTTCAATCGCAAGGAAGCCAAGGATCACGGAGAAGGCGGCACCCTCGTCGGCGCGCCGCTCAAGGGCCGGGTACTGGTGCTGGACGATGTGATATCGGCTGGCACCTCGGTGCGCGAATCGGTCGAGATCATCCGCGCACAAGGTGCCGAACTGGCGGGCGTCGTAATCGCCCTCGACCGGATGGAGCGCGGCACCGGTGCGCTCTCGGCAGTGCAGGAAGTGCGCGCCAGTTTCGGCGTGCCGGTCGTTGCCGTCGCAAGCCTGACAGACCTGATCTTGTACCTGGGCAGCAACCCTCAGCTGGCTCAGCACCTCGAAGCCGTGCAGGCCTATCGTTCAGAATGGGGTATTGACGATGCGCGCTAGAACGCTGGCGCTTCTGGCCGCGCTGCTGTGGGCGCCCACCACGTTTGCTGCCGGCGAGCGCGTCTTCTGCTGTGACGACGCGGCCGGGCGCAAGGTCTGCGGCGACCCGCTGCCAGTGGCTTGCTACAACCGCGCCTACCGCGAAATGTCTCGCCAGGGCATCACCACACGCGACATCGAAGCGCCGATGACCGCAGAAGAGCGCATCCGCAAGCTCGCCGATGAAAAGGCCAAGCGCGACGCTGAAGAACGGGTGGCTGAGCGGCGCCGGCGCGACAAGGCCCTGGTGGAAAGCTACGGCTCTGCCGACGAAATTGAAGCGCGCAAGACCAGCACCCTCGCGACCGCCAACCAGGAGCTTTCTGTGCTTCGCAAGCGCGAACAGGAACTGGTCGACGAGCGCAAGGGCTTTGATGCCCGCGTTGCCGCGGTGAAGAAAGGCAAGCCGATCCCGGCAAACCTGAAAGACGACATCGCGGCAAACGAATCCGAACTCAAGACGCTGCGCGGCGTGATCGCGCAAAAGAAGCGGGAAGCCGACACGATCAGGAAGCGCTACGACGACGACAAGGCACGCTTCATCGAACTGACTTCGGGCGCCGCCGTGCGCCTGCAGTAAAACGTAACCCGCACACCTTGAGGTTATCCGGACCTCAAGTCATTTCTCACGCATGCCGTAGTCAGCGGTATGCATTCGCGATACCTTTCCTGCATCCTGCTTGCGGGCCTTGCAGCCATACCGGCCGCTCACGCGCTTGAAATCGGGCTTGCCGATGCCGGCGAGTTGCGCCTCAACGGTTTCGCGACGCTCGCAGCCACCCGCGCGCTTACCGACGACGCGGCCGACTATCGCAGTGCCAACTACCTGAGCGCAGGATCCGAGCGCACCCGGCACTGGGACACCCAGAACGACAGCATCCTGGGCCTGCAGGCATTCTTGACAGCGCCCCAGAGCCGCTTCGCTGCGGTGGTACAGGGGGTGCTTGCCAACGATACGCATGACGCACTGGCGCTGAGGATGGACTGGCTCTACCTCGACTGGCGCGCGGCTGACACGCTGACAATGCGTGCCGGGCGCACGCCCTTCCCGGCGATGATGGACTCCGAATCGCGCTGGCTCGGCCACTCGCGGCTGACGGTCACCGCTGCCCCGGAAACCTATTTCCACATGCCAACGACCTCGCTGGACGGCGCGTCACTGCGCTGGCGCCATGACCGTGACAGGCACTACCTCCAGTTACGCGCCGGCGCTGGCGTCACCCGTTTCGAAACCGCATCGCGAACCGGCGTGGCCGAGGTAGACCTGAATCGCACCCTGGCGGCAAGCCTTGAGGTCGGCAACGCCGTCTGGCGTGCCTATCTCGGCGCCTTCTCGGCGGACGCACGCGTGCAGTCCCCCCCGCTTGCCACGCTCAACGGCGCGCTCTCAGCCCTGGCCCCTACTGTGCCCGAAGCCGGCACGATGGCGGCAGCCTACCCGACCGGCTGGTTCCCGATTTCACAGCTCAGTCTGGGGTTTGAATACCTCGATGCACCTTGGACCTTCAAAGCCGAGGCGGTGCGCCGCAGTTCAGACAATCTGCTGGTCTATGCGGTACGCGGCTGGTATGCCGTGGCCGGCTACACGCTCGGCAACTTCACGCCCTATGTGTCAGGCGGGGTGCAATGGCAAGCGAGCGACCTGTCACCCAGGTTTCTGCCGCCCGGCACACCCGGCGGAGAAGCACTTTCCGCGATCTACAACGCCACCCTCATCGGGCTTGCTCAGTCGCGGATTGGCGCTGGGCTGCGCTACGACCTGCCATTCGGCGCTGCCATCAAACTGCAGTACGACCGCCTGAAGCTTCAAGAGTCCAATTCACGCGGCATGTTCGTCAATGCCACAGCGGCCTTCATCGGCCGCGCCGAGCCAATCAATGTGTTCTCGTTTGCGCTTGACTATCAGTTCTAACGGGCTGTGCGCACTGGTCTCTGCACTGCTCATGGCCGCGCCCGGGCTTGCGCATGGCGCCGAGCCGGACGAAGTCGGCATCATTGCCGTGGTAATGCGCAGTGACGGTGCCGTGCGCAAACTGGTGCGCGAAGAGGTCTACGCGATCTTCGTGCTCGACAAGCGTGGAAACCTGCAGCCGCTCGACTTACCCGAAACCGATCCAGTCCGGGCCGCGTTCTACATGCGACTGGCAGGAAAGAGCCTGGGCATGATGCGAGCCTTGCGTTCAACGCTCGTTTTCACCGGCGCGGGGCGCCCCCCGAAACAACTTGAGTTGGCTGCCGTGCACGAACGTTTGGCCAACGACCCAACAGCCATCGCCTACCTGCCGATGCCTGATTTGCCGTTGGGCGTGCGGGTAGTTGCAACCTTGGCCCCCGCGCCCTGACGCGTGATCCGCTCAAGGCCCGGCCGCAAAGTGTCGTCAACAGGAAAGCACCAATCGGGAAGGAAGCGCATGCCCAGCCCACGAGGCACCGCGTCAGTGGCCGCAAGTTGCCTCCTCTTGGCGCTGGCCGGCACCGCCGTGGGTGCCGACGAGCAGCCGTGGGGCCATCTGCATGTGAACGGCTTCGCCACGCTGGCCGCCACCTACGCCGACACCGACGGCCAGGCGGACTTCCGCTCGGCGCAATTCCAGAGCGCCGGTAGCGGCCGTTCACGGCATTGGGACTTTGCCAACGACAGCAACCTTGCGCTCCAGCTCACCTGGGACACCCCCTACGAGCCGCTCCGTGTGGTGACCCAGGCGATCGCGGCAAACGACACCCACGACGATTTCAAGCCCCGTATCGACTGGCTGTATCTGGGCTGGCAACCGGCGCCCGATCTCTCGATTCGCTTTGGGCGATTTCCGTTTCCCTCGGGCATGTACTCCGAAACCCGCTGGGTCAACAGCAGTCGATTGGAAGTCCGCGCGCCGCAATCGATCTACGCCCCGCTCCCGGTCAGCTCGCTCGACGGCGCAGATCTCAATCACTACCTGCAGTCGGGCCCGTGGCTGCTACGCAGCCGCCTCAGTTACGGCCAAACCAGTACCGTCATCGCCAGCCGTTTTGGCGACACCGAGGTGGATTTGCGCAGCGTCATTTCGGCCGCCTTCGATCTGAACCGCGACAACTGGCGGCTCTATCTGGGCGGTTTCATCAGCGACACCCGCGTCACTTCACCGCAAAGCAAGGGCTTGCACGACGCACTGCACGAGCAAGCCCAGTCGAATCCGTCCTTGAACGCCCTCGCCGACGACTACACCCCCGACTACTCGAGGGTCTGGCAAATCGACGCCGGCATCGAATACCTCAACGCCCCCTGGACAGTGCGGGTCGAAGGGCTCTATCGCAACAGCCAGACAAAACTCGTTCTGGACCTTGCCAACTGGAACGCCACGCTGGGCTACACCGAGGGCAGGCTCACGCCCTTCGTCGCGATTGGCCAGATGCGACTGCACGAGCCCTGGCGCCAGCAAGCACTACCCAGCGGGCCGCCCGGGGCCATCGCAGCGGTGGCCGCATACAACGCATCGCTGGTCACCAGCAACGAAACCATCTTGAGCGTGGGTTTGCGCTGGGATCTTGACCACGGACTGGCGCTCAAGGCACAGCTCGACCGACACCAACTGGACGACGAGCAGTCGCGCGGCGTGTTCACGAACAACACGCCGGAGTTCGTCGGCAGGCAGGCAGCGATCCATGTCTTCACCCTTGCGCTCGACTACCAGTTCTAGCCGCGCGGCACGGGCGACACGGCGCTGCCTCGCCGCGCTGGCATGCCTGCTGTGCACCACGGCGCAAGCGCTGGATGTGGCGGTGGTGGTGCGCAAGGACTCGCCTGTGAAGCAACTGAGTGCCGACGAGGTGTACGCCATCTTCATCCAGGATCGCCGCCAGGGCCTGGTGACCTACGACGTTCCCGACAGCGATCCGGCCCGCGAGAGCTTCTACCTGCGCGTCGCCGGGAAAACCCTCACCATGATGCGCGGCATGCGCGCACGGCTGGTTTTCTCCGGCCAGGCGCGGCCGCCAAAGCAGCTGCCGCGCGACGAGGTGATCCAGCGCCTGCTGGCCGATCCGAATGCCATCGCCTACCTGCCTCTCAATGAGGTGCCGCCGGGCTTGCGAATCGTACTGCCACTACCCGACATCCCCTGAGCGTGCGGCGCGTTCGCGTGGCGCGCACAAACGCATAGAATCTCGCTTTCCGGCTACCCGCCGGCCGACCCCCGAAGCGAGCGCCATGAGCGAAATCACCCCCACTGCCGGCAAGCGCGTCGTGCGCGCCGCCTGCCCCCACGACTGCCCCGACACCTGCGGCATGCTCGTCACCGTCGAAGACGGCCGCGCCACCAAGATCCAGGGCGCCCCCGATCTGCCGATCACCAACGGCGCGCTATGCACCAAGGTCGCCTTCTACCTTGAGCGCACCTACTCCGAACAACGCCTGCAATACCCGATGAAGCGCGTCGGCAAGAAGGGCGAAGGCAAGTTTGAACGCATCAGCTGGGACGAAGCACTCGACACCATCGCCGCCAGGTTCAAGGCCATCGCCGCTGACGACCCACGCGCGATCACGCCCTACAGCTACGCCGGCACCATGGGCCTGGTGCAGGGCAGTTCGATGGATCGGCGCTTCTTCCACCGCCTCGGCGCGAGCTTCCTCGCCCGCACGATCTGCGCCGAGGCCGGCTTCCAGGGCTACAAGGCGACCATCGGCGCAACGCTGGGCACCGACCCGGAAGCCTTCGCCGACGCGCCTTACATCCTGATCTGGGGCGCCAACCCGGTGGTGTCGAACCTGCACCTCTGGAGCCGCGTGCAGGAGGCCAAGCGGCGTGGCGCACGTGTGGTCTGCATCGACCCGCTGCGCACCCAGACCGCCGAGAAGTGCCACTGGCACCTGCAGCCCTACCCCGGCACCGACGGCGCACTGGCGCTGGCGATCATGCATGTGCTGGTGCGCGATGATCTGCTCGACCACGACTACATCCGCGACTACACGCTCGGCTTCGATCAGCTCGCTGAGCGCGTCAGGGCATGGACGCCCGAACGCGCCGCACGCGAAACCGGGCTCGCCGCGGCGGACATCGAACAGCTTGCGCGCGAATACGGCAGCGCCAAGCCGGCGGCGATCCGCGTCAACTACGGCCTCAACCGCTGCGCCGGCGGCGGCAGCGCGATGCGCGCGATCGCCTGTCTGCCGGCGCTGACCGGCCACTGGCGCCATGCTGCGGGCGGCGTGCTGCTTTCGACATCCGGCACCTACGCGGTGGATGGCGCGGCACTGGAGCGCCCCGATCTCTACCCCGAAGACCCGCGCTTCCCGCCGCGCACGCTCAACATGAGCACGATTGGCGACGAACTGCTGCATCGCGACGACCCGAAAGTGCGCGCGATCATGGTCTACAACTCCAACCCGGTCGCGGTCGCCCCGGATTCGAACAAGGTGCGCGCCGGCTTCGGCCGCGAAGACCTGTTTGTGGTGGTGCACGAACTCTTCCAGACCGACACCGCGGACTACGCCGACATCCTGCTGCCGGCCACCAGCCAGCTCGAACACTGGGATGTGCACAAGAGCTACGGCCACCTGAACGCGCTGGCCAATGTGCCGGCGATCGCGCCGCTCGGCGAGGCACGGCCCAACACCTGGGTGTTCCGCGAACTCGCGAAGCGCATGGGCTTCACCGAGGCCTGTTTTGACGAGGACGACGAGGCCATCGCCGCGCAGGCCTTCCGCAAGGACCACCCGCGCAACCAGGGCTTCGACTGGGACACGATGAAACGCGACGGCTTCCAGCGCATGGCCCTGCCGACGCCCTTCGCGCCCTTCGCCAAGGGTGGCTTCCCGACCCCTTCCGGCAAGTGCGAGTTCTACGCCGCCACGCTAGCAGCGCAGGGCCACGACCCGCTGCCCACCTACGTGCCGCCGCGCGAGGGGCCTACTTCCAACCCGGCGCTGGCGGCCAAGTACCCGTTGGCCTTCATCAGCCCGCCCGCGCGCAACTTCCTCAATACCAGCTTCGCCAACATCCCACGCTTCCTGAAGGCGGAGGGCAAGCCCTGGCTAGACATGCACCCGGCCGACGCGGCCGCGCGCAGCCTTGCGGATGGCCAGCGCGTGCGCATCTTCAACGCGCGCGGCGCCTTCCACGCCACCTTGCGGGTAGACGCCGCACAGCCGGGCATACGCGCCGGCGTTGTCAGCGCACCCTCGATCTGGTGGCAGAAGCTCTCCGGCGACGGCGAGAACGCCAACGCCGTAACCTCGCAGGCCATCACCGACCTGGGCGCGGGCGCCACCTTCTACGACTGCCTGGTGCAAGTGGAGGCGGCAGCGTGAAGCACGACATCCGCCACTCAGTCGCTGCGGCGCTCATCGCAAGCCTCTTCGCCGCAGCCCAGGCGCCCACCGCCGACGCCGCCCCGATCCCCACCACCACGCCGATCTCGCGCGCCGACGCCAGCTTCGACGCCTTCAAGCAAAGCCTGGTCGAAGCGATGCTCGCGCAGAACCCGGACTGGGCGCTGCAAGTCGGGCAGTACCAGCATGCCCCGCGGCTCGCGATCCCGGATGCAACGGCGGACATCGCCTTCGCGCAGAAGTGGCTGGGCCAGCTTGCGCGACACCCGGTGGGCCAGCTCTCGGAATCGAACCGCGTTGATCGCGCGCTGATCGACAACCACCTGCGCGGCCTGCAGTGGTATCGCAGCCAGTTCCGCAACCATGAGTGGGACCCGAGTGAATGGAACGTCGGCGAGGGTTTCTCGCTGCTGCTCACGCGCGACTATGCGCCGCTCGATGCACGGCTGATGGCGATCTCGGCGCGGCTTGCGCAGGTGCCGGCCTACTACGCAGCGGCGCAGCGCAGCCTGCGTCGCCCGACGCTGGAGCACACCCGGCTGGCAATCGGCCAGAGTAATGGCGTGCTGGCACTGCTCGGCGAGCCGATTGAATCGGCGCTCGGCCAATCAAGCCTGCCGGACGAACACAAGGCCACGATTCGCGCCCGCGCGTCCGCCGCGCGTCAGGCGGTACACGCCTGGATTGCACAACTCGAAGCAAGCCTGCCGCAGCTCGAAAACGGCGGCGCCCGCAGTTTCCGCATCGGGCCGGCGCTGTATGCGCGCAAGTTCGCCTACGACATCCAGACCGACCTGACGCCAACCCAGCTCTACCGCGCCGCGCTGGCGGAAAAAGACCGGCTGCACGCAAAGATGGACACGCTGGCCGCACAGCTGTGGCCCAAGTATTTCCCCGAGCAGCCACTGCCCGCCGAACGGCTCGACCGCATCCGCCACCTGATCGAAAAGCTCTCCGATCAACATGTTGCCGCGGCAGATTTCGTCAGCGAAGTGAAACGCCAGATCCCGCAACTGGAGGCCTGGGTGCGTGACAAGGATCTGCTGACGCTGGATGCGGACAAACCCTTGCGCGTGCGCGAGACCCCGCTGCACAAGCGCGGCGTCGCCGGTGCCTCGATCGACGCACCGGGCCCTTTCGACCCCGCTGCGACCACCTGGTACAACGTCGATCCGCTCGACGAGAAGCCCGCCGCCGAGCAGGAAAGCACCCTGCGCGAGTACAACCACTGGATGCTGCAGATCCTCAACATCCACGAAGCGGTGCCCGGCCACTACACCCAGCTGGTGTATGCCAACCGCTCGCCCAGCGTGATCAAGAGCCTGCTTGGCAACGGCGCGATGATCGAAGGCTGGGCGGTGTATGCCGAGCGGATGATGCTTGAATCCGGCTGGGGCGGCGGCGCGCCGGAGATGGAACTGATCTACGCCAAATGGGCGCTGCGCGTGGCCTGCAACACGATCCTCGACTACGGGGTGCACAACCTTGGCATGAGTGAAGCGCAAGCGATGCAGTTGCTGCGCGACGAAGCCTTCCAGCAAGAGGCCGAAGCAAACGAGAAATGGCAGCGCGCACAACTCAGCCAGGTGCAGCTGAGCAGCTACTACAGCGGGTTTGCGAGCATCTACCGGCTGCGCGAAGATCTGCGCACGCGCGATGGCGAGCGCTTTTCACTCAAGGCCTTCCATGAGCGCTTCCTCGGTTACGGCAGCGCACCGGTGAAATACATTCGTCAGATGATGCTGCGCTAAAGCAGCACATATCCAAGCAAGGAGAGACCAGCATGGCCATGGATGTAGTGGACTACGAAATCGTCGGCAATTCGATGCAGTTCGTCGAGATCGAACTCGATCCGGGCGAAGCCGCCATTGGCGAGGCCGGCGCAATGATGTTCATGGAAGACGGCATCGAGATGGACACCATCTTTGGTGACGGCGCCACCGCCCAGCAAGGGCTGTTCGGCAAGCTGATGGGCGCCGGCAAACGCCTGCTCACCGGCGAATCGCTGTTCACCACGATCTTCCACAACGAAGGCAGCAGCAAGAAGCGCGTCGCCTTTGCCGCCCCCTTCCCGGGCCAGATCGTGCCGGTAAACCTGCCGGATGTCGGCGGTACGCTGATCTGCCAGAAGGATTCCTTCCTCTGCGCGGCGCGCGGCGTATCGATCGGCATCGCACTGCAGCGCAAGCTGGGCGCAGGCCTCTTCGGGGGCGAAGGCTTCATCATGCAGAAGCTCGAAGGCGATGGCATGGCCTTCGTGCATGCGGGCGGCACGCTGGTGTCGAAAACCCTCAAACCGGGCGAAACCCTGCGGGTAGACACCGGCTGCGTGGTGGCCTACGACGCCAACGTGGACTTCGCGATCCAGTACGTCGGCCGCGTCAAGAGTGCGCTGTTCAGCGGCGAAGGCCTCTTCTTCGCCACCCTGCGTGGCCCCGGCAAGGTGTGGCTGCAATCGCTGCCGCTCTCGCGCATGGCCAACCGCATCGTGATGGCCGCACCGGCAGCGGGTGGTCAATCGCGCGAAGAGGGCTCGATGCTCGGCGGCCTCGGCCGCCTGCTCGACGGCGACAACTGATTCGCCGGATTCGGGGCACTCACCGCCGCGGCGACCTTCGCAAGCGCTTGCAAATAGTCGCCGCAGCGCCTGACACGTCAAGCGAGATCCCCCAAGATCCACGCCAATGACGAATCGCACGGAGACCCCGATGAACGACGAGATCGCCTGGCGCCCCACCGATGCCATGGTCCGCGAGGCCCGCATCACAGCCTTCGGCACCTGGCTGGCGCAAACACGCGGGCTGCAGTTCGCCGATTACGCGCAGATGTGGCAATGGTCGGTGGACGAGCCGGACGCCTTCTGGTCAGCGCTGTGGGACTGGAGCGAGATCCGTTCCGAGGCGCCGCGCGGCCGTGCGCTGGTGGATTCGAAGATGCCCGGCGCCCAGTGGTTCCCGGGTGTGCGGCTCAACTATGTGGATCAGGTTTTCCGCCATGCAACGGCGGCTCGCCCGGCCATCGTGTTCCGCAACGAAAGCGGCGAAACGCGCGAAGTCTCCTGGGCCGCGCTGCAAGCCGAGGTCGCCGCGCTGGCGGCATCGCTGCGTGCGATGGGCATCGGCCCGGGCGACCGTGTCGTCGCCTACCTGCCCAACATCCCCGAAACCGTCACCGCCTTTCTGGCGGTTGCCAGCCTGGGCGCGGTGTGGTCGATCTGTTCGCCCGACATGGGCCGCGTCGCGGTGCTCGACCGCTTCCGCCAGATTGCACCCAAGGCAATGCTCGCGGTGGACGGCTACCGCTACGCCGGCAAGGCGCACGACCGCCGCGAACTGCTAGCCGAGCTGCTGGCCGAATTGCCAACGCTTGAGCACCTGATCCTGCTGCCGCAACTGGCGGCCGATACACCGCCGTCGGGCTTACGCATAGTCAAGAGCTGGGCAACGGCCACCCAGAAGCAGGCGGCGCTCGCACCCGAACCCGTGGCCTTCGACCACCCACTCTGGGTGGTGTACTCGTCGGGCACCACCGGTCTGCCCAAGCCGATCGTGCACGGCCAGGGCGGCGTGGTGATCGAGCATGTGAAGCTCGCCGCGCTGCATCTGGACCTGGGCCCGCAAGACCGCTACCACTGGTTCAGCAGCACCGGCTGGATGATGTGGAACGCGCAGATCGCCGGCCTGCTGGTGGGCGCCACGATCTGCCTCTACGACGGCAGCCCCGGCTACCCGGATCTGGGCGCGCTGTGGCGCTTTGCCGGGGAAGCGCGCGTGAGCTTCTTCGGCGCCGGTGCCGCCTTCTATGCCTCGTGCCAGAAAGCGGATATCCACCCGAACGCACTTGCCGATCTCTCGACTCTGCGCGGGCTGGGTTCCACCGGCTCGCCGCTTTCGCCTGAAAACTACCAGTGGCTGTACGACGCGGTGCGCCAGGACATCTGGATCAACCCGATCTCGGGCGGCACCGACATCGTCAGCGCCTTCGTCGGCGGCGTGCCGACGCTGCCGGTGGTGAGTGGCGAAATGCAGTGCCGCTTCCTTGGCGCCCGCATCGAAGCCTTCGACGAAGCCGGCAAGCCACTCAGCGACGAAGTAGGCGAACTGGTCTGCACCCTGCCGCTGCCATCGATGCCGCTGTATTTCTGGAACGACGACGCGGGGCGCCGCTACCACGACAGCTACTTCGACGTGTATCCCGGCATCTGGCGGCATGGCGACTGGGTGCGCATCACGCCGCGCGGCGGGGTGGTGATCTACGGCCGTTCCGACGCCACGATCAACCGCCACGGCATCCGCATGGGCACGAGCGAGCTCTACCGCGCGGTGGAAGACCTGCCTGAGGTGGTCGACAGCCTCGTCGTCGATCTGGAATACCTTGGCCAGGAATCCTACATGCCGCTCTTCGTCGTGCTGCGCGAGGGCGCGACGCTGACGCCCGAACTCGATGCCCGGATCCGCGAGCGGATCAAGCACGCGCTATCAGCCCGGCATGTGCCGAACGAGCTTTTCCAGGTCGCTGCAATTCCCCGCACGATGTCGGGCAAGAAGATGGAACTGCCGATCAAGAAGCTGCTGATGGGTCAGCCAATCGAAAAGGTCGCCAACCCCGACACGATGGCCAACCCCGAGAGCCTTGCATGGTTCGTCGACTTCGCGCGGCGGCGCGCACAAGGCGGCGACGCGTCCGCCTGAGGGATCACCGGACGGGTGAGGCGCTATGTCGCGATCGGGCGCCGCCCGGGTGATCAGTCCGGGTGGGCTCCGCGCGACGCACCCTCGAACACCACCGCATCGGCCGCGAGCACGGCCGTGCGCGGCCCGAAACTGGAGATCGACGACAGCGTGGCGTTGTGGTGTGCGCGAATCGTTTCAGCGCTGGCGTGCGCTTTGTCGTGCGTGGTGTGCGCATCGCCCACCAGCGTGACCGGGTAGCCGAGCGCCATCGCGCGGCGGGTGGTGGTATCAACGCAAAACTCGGTGGCGTAGCCGCAGATCACCAGATGGTCGACGCCGCGCTCGGCCAACAGGTCGGCCAAGGGTGTGCGCAGGAAGGAATCCGGCGTAGCCTTGCGGACGAAGCAATCGCCCGCCTGCGTTTGCAGTTGTGATTCGAGCTGCCAGCTTTCCGAGCCGTGCGCCAGCAAACCCTCGGCGCGTTCATGCTGGATCCACACCACCGGCGCGCCGGCCGTGCGCGCCTTGGCCGCCAGCGCGTTGATGCGCGCGACGACGAGATCCGCCTCGAAGGGCCGCGGCGCGTCGTCGAACAAACC
The DNA here is from genome assembly GCF_026586805.1 of Niveibacterium sp. 24ML. Taxonomy (GTDB): domain Bacteria; phylum Pseudomonadota; class Gammaproteobacteria; order Burkholderiales; family Rhodocyclaceae; genus Niveibacterium. The sequence goes on from NZ_JAPFHA010000006.1 coordinate 205,827, forward strand.
GCACTGCACGTCGATGACCAGCAGCGCGGGCCGCATCAGGCTGCGCCGAGCTTCTGCTTGAGCAACTCGTTAACCTGCGCCGGCGAAGCCTTGCCACGGCTGGCCTTCATCACCTGGCCGACCAGCGCGTTGAACGCTTTCTCCTTGCCGGCACGGAATTCCTCGACCGACTTCGGGTTGGCAGCGAGCACCTCGTCGATGATCGGTTCGATCGCCGAGAGGTCGGTGACCTGTTTGAGGCCCTGCTTTTCGATCGCCTCGTCAGCGCTCGCAGCCTCGCCGTTCCACAGGGCGTCGAACACTTTCTTGGCCGCAGAGTTCGAGATCGTTGCATCGGCAATACGCGCCAGCATGCCGGCGAGTTGCGCTGGCTTGACCGGCGCGTCGGTGATGTCGCGGCCTTCCTTGTTCAGGCGCGCCGCCAACTCGCCCATGACCCAGTTGGCGGCCGGTTTGGCCGACGCGGCGCCCACCGCAGCAACGGTGTCAACGTAGTACTGCGCCATTTCACGGCTCGCGGTCAGCGTGGCGGCATCGTAGGCGGAGAGCTGGTACGCGTCGCGGAAGCGCGCCTGCAGCGCGGTCGGCAACTCGGGCATCTCGCCCTTCACGCGGGCGATCCAGTCATCGGAGATCACCAGCGGCAGCAGGTCGGGGTCGGGGAAGTAGCGGTAGTCATGCGCGTCTTCCTTGCTGCGCATCGCGCGGGTTTCACCGGCATCCGGGTCGAACAGCACCGTGGCTTGCTGGATCGTGCCGCCGTCTTCCAGCGTTTCGATCTGGTAGGCGATCTCGGCTTCGATCGCTTCCTTCAGGAAGCGGAAGCTGTTGAGGTTCTTCACTTCGCGCCGGGTGCCGAGCTTCTCGGTGCCCTTCTTGCGCACCGATACGTTGGCGTCGCAACGGAAGGAGCCTTCCTGCATGTTGCCGTCGGAAATATCGATCCAGCGCACCAGCGCGTGCAGCGCGCGGGCGTAGGCGACGGCCTCGTCGGACGAGCGCATCACCGGCTCGGTCACGATCTCCAGCAGCGGCGTGCCGGCGCGGTTCAGGTCGATGCCGGACATGCCGTGGAAGTCTTCATGCAGCGACTTTCCAGCGTCTTCTTCAAGGTGCGCGCGGGTCAGCTCGATCACCTTCTCGTAGGCGTTGTCGCCCTCGCCCACCTGCACCGTGATCGTGCCGCCTTCCACCACCGGCAGCTCGTACTGGCTGATCTGGTAGCCCTTCGGCAGGTCGGGGTAGAAGTAGTTCTTGCGCGCGAAGATCGAGCGCGGCGCCACCTTGGCACCAATCGCCAAACCGAATCGGATCGCGCGTTCGACAGCGCCCTTGTTCAGCACCGGCAGCACACCCGGCAAGGCGATGTCGATCGCCGCGGCCTGGCGGTTGGGCTCGGCGCCGAAGGCGGTCGAGCTACCCGAAAAGATCTTCGATTGCGTCGAGAGCTGAACGTGTGTTTCCAGCCCGATAACGACTTCCCAGTCGGCTCTGCTCATGTTCGTTTCCAGTCAAACCGCCCGACCGCGAAAACACGCGGCCGAGGCTTTCCAGTTCAATTGCATCGATTGACCCGCCGGTCGTAGAGCACCGGCAGGATGTAGTCCATCGTCGATGAAGGCTTGCAGTACTGCTCGCAGTTGCTGAAGGCCAGCGTGACCTTGGGCCCCTGCTCCCACATCCGTAGCGTGCAGCGCCCGAAGCGCGCCTTGAGCTCCACCGAGGGCATGCGCTGGGTCTGCGCGAAATCCGGCAGCGCGAATTCGCACACGCCGCCTTGCGGCGTGGCAAGCCGCGCGCGCAGGTATCCCACGTTGCCATCGGCCACCTCGACATCGAGTTGCGCCGTGTGATGGCGTTCGTCGTGCGCGGCGCAGCGGTACTTTGCGGTCAGCGGTTTGGCTTCCATCGGCTTCTTCGGCCGTCCGACAGCCGGCAAGGGCGGCGTCGGCTGGGTTGCCTTGGTGGGGGCTGCCGGCAGCGGGCGATCCGCGCCCTTGCCAGCGGGTGCGCGTTCCGGCACCACGGGCGGCTTCGCCTTCTCGAACACTTCGCCGGGCTCAAGCGGGCCAGGTTTCTGCTCGGTCGCACAGGAACCGAGCAGCACAACCAGCAATACCGCCGTGCCGGCGCCGAATTGATTCCACCGCATGCGTCAGGCCGCTCCGCGTTTGAAGGTGGCGAGCAGCAGACCGGCACCGATGAACAGTGTGCCGAAGAAACGGTTGGTCCAGCGAATATGGTTCGGATCGCGCAGGGCAGCCAGCACCTTGGCGGCGAGCAGGGTGTAGCCGCTCATCACCACCATGTCGGTGAACAGCAGGGTGCCGGCGCAGATGAAGTATTGCGGCGCCTGTGCGGCGTGCGGATCGATGAACTGCGGCAGCACCGCGAGCATGAAGATGATGCCCTTGGGGTTGCTGGCATTGACGAGGAACCCGCGCAGCATCAGCGCACGGCGGCGCACCGGCACGAGCTCGCCGTTCGCGTCAGCCACCATCGGCCGCGGCTCGGCACGCCACTGCTGCACACCGAGCCAGACGAGGTACGCGACGCCAAACCACTTGATCGCATCGAAAGCGAGTTGCGAGGCCGCGAGCACCGCCCCCAGGCCCATCGCGACGATCGCCACCAGCAGCAACACGCCCAGTTGCAGACCAAAGATGTTCCACACCGCGCGGCGAAAACCGTAGCGCAGCCCGGCCGTCATGCACGAGAGCGCGCCCGCGCCGGGCGAGAGACTGATCGCCCAGGCGGCGGCAAAGAAGGCGAGCCAGATTTCGAGCTTCATGAGCTAGTCATCCCTTCACCACAAAGGGCACCAAGAAGCACGAAGGGCCACAAAGGAAAAAATCATCCTTCTTGGTGGCCCTTCGTGGCCCTTTGCATCTTTGTGGTGAGACAGCGATTTCACAGCGCCGGTACCTTGGCGTGGAAGTCGGTGGCCTGCTGGAAGCGGTGTGCGATCTCCAGCATGCGCGCCTCGTCGAAGTAGTTGCCGATCATCTGCAAGCCCACCGGCAAGCCGCCCGCGCCGAATCCGCAGGGAATCGACATCGCAGGCAGGCCGGCGAGGTTGATCGCGACGGTGTAGATATCGGCGAGGTACATCTGCACCGGGTCGTCGGCCATCTGGCCGATCGGCCAGGCGGTGGTCGGGCTGGCCGGGCCGAGCAGCACATCGCACTTCGCGAGCGCAGCCGAGAAGTCCTGCGCGATCAGGCGGCGCAGCTTGAGCGCCTGCAGGTAGTAGGCGTCGTAGTAGCCGTGCGAGAGCACATAGGTGCCGACCATGATGCGGCGCTGCACTTCGCGGCCGAAGCCCTGCGCGCGGCTCTTGCAGTACATCTCCATCAGGTCTTTGTACTGCGCGGCACGGTGTCCGTAGCGCACGCCATCGAAGCGGCTCAGGTTGGAACTGGCCTCGGCCGGCGCGATCACGTAGTAAGCGGGAATCGCCAGTTCGGTCTGCGGCAGGCTCACCTCAACCCGCACCGCGCCGAGCTTTTCCATTTCAACGATGGCCGTTTCGATTGCAGCACGCACGTCGGCCGCGAGGCCATCACCGAAGTATTCCTTCGGCACGCCCAGGCGCACGCCAGCCAAGGGCTTGGCCGGGTCAGCCGGCACTTTCGCGAGCAGGCGGGTGTAGTCCTCGGTCTCGCGTTCGGCCGAGGTCGAGTCCTTTTCGTCGAAGCCGGCGAAGGCGTTGAGCAGCAGCGCGCAGTCTTCGGCGCTCTTCGCAAACGGGCCGCCCTGATCGAGCGAAGACGCGTAAGCCACCATGCCCCAGCGCGACACCGCGCCGTAGGTCGGCTTGAGGCCGGTTACGCCGCACAGTGACGCCGGCTGGCGGATCGAGCCGCCGGTGTCGGTGCCGGTAATCGCTGGCGCCAGGCGCGCCGCCACGGCTGCGGCCGAACCGCCGGACGAACCGCCCGGAACGCGCGACAGATCCCACGGGTTCTTCACCACGCCGTAGGCGGAGTTCTCGTTGGTGGAGCCCATCGCGAATTCGTCGCAGTTGGTTTTGCCGAGCATCACGGTGCCGGCCGCCTTGAGGCGCGCGACGACCGTGGCGTCGTACGGGCTGACGAAGTTCTCCAGCATCTTCGAACCGCAGGTCGTCAGCACGCCTTCGGTACAGAAGATGTCCTTGTGCGCGATCGGGATGCCCGCAAGCGGACCCACTGCCCCGGCTGCGCGCGCGGCATCGGCTGCAGCCGCCTGCACCAGCGCGCCGTCACGATCGACGGTGATGAAGGCATTGAGCGCCGGGTTCAGCGCGGCGATGCGATCCAGGAAAGTCTGCGTCAGCTCGACGCAGGAAAACTGTTTTGCCGAGAGGCCGGCAGCAAGCTGATTGAGGCTCAGTTCAAGCACGTTCGGGTTCCGTAAAGCAGCGCCGCCGAATCACCAGAGGTGGTGAACCGAGGGCTTGATCAATCGTTCGTAGATGTCGCGCACCGCCGCCATCTCGGCGTCGCTGAGCGCACGCAGGCCAGTCGCAGCGAGGTTGGCATCGAGTTGTTCGGGGCGTGAGGCGCCAGGAATGACGCAGCCGACCTGCGGGAACATCAAGACCCAGCGCAGCGCCCATAGCGCCAGCGGCGTGTGGTCCGGGAACACCCGCTTGAGTTCCTCGACCGCCTGCAGACCCAAGTCGTAGGGCACGCCGGAGAAGGTTTCGCCCTTGTCGAAGGCGGCGCCATCGCGATTGAACTGGCGGTGGTCTTCGGCGCCGAACTGCGTGCTGGCCGAGAACTTGCCCGACAGCAGCCCGCTGGCGAGCGGCACCCGCACGATCACGCCGATATCGCGCTTGGCTGCCTGCTCGAAGAACAAGCCGGCCGGGCGGTGGCGGAACATGTTGAAGATGATCTGCACCGTCGTGACGTTCGGAAACTCGATCGCCTTCAAGGCCTCTTCGACTTTCTCGACGCTGACGCCCAAGTTGAGGATCTTGCCCTCGCGCTTGAGATCGTCGAACAGGCCGAAGATCTCGGGGCGGTAGAACACCTCGGTCGGCGGGCAGTGAAGCTGTATCAGATCGAGCGCTTCGAGCCCGGTGTTCTTCAGGCTCGCCTCGACAAAGCCACGCAGGCGTTCAACGGTGTAACCGGCATTCACATGCGGCGAAATCTGGCGGCCGCACTTGGTTGCGACGAACACGCGCTCGCTGCGCGCGCGCACGACCCGGCCGACCGCAGCTTCCGACAAGCCGCCGGAATACACGTCGGCGGTGTCGATGAAGTTGATCCCGGATTCAATCGCGCGATGGAGGATGGCCTCGGCGTTCGCGTCGGAAAACGCATCGCCCCAGCGCCCGCCCACCTGCCAGGTGCCGAGCGCGAGTTCGGACACCTCAAAACCGGTCTTGCCCAGTCTGCGCAGCCGCATGACAGCCCCTTTTTATTCGATCACTTTGGGTACGAGGTAGAGCCCGTCCTCAGCCTGCGGTGCGACGGCCTGATAGGCGTCTCTGCGATCGGTTTCGGTGGCGCGATCTTCGCGCAAGCGCTGAGCCAACGCCTGCGGGTGGTACAAAGGCTCGACACCGGCGGTATCCACCGCCTGCATGCGTTCGATGAGGCCGAAGATCCCGTTGAGTTTCTCCAGCGAGGCCGCGGCCTCCTGATCGTCGAGCTCAAGGCGGGCGAGCCGCGCGATGCGGTGAACGTCGTCGTGGGTCAGCGACATGGCCGGAATTTCATTCAAAACAAGGAATTGAATAGGTTATCATAGACCCTTTACCCGCCCTAGCCGGACGGGTGCTGGGCGCCGTTCAACAACGGCATGCGGCAGCGCAGGAGGTCGCCCCCTGCCGGAAAGCCGCCCCGGTTTGCGATACCCGCAACCGGTCATGCGTCACAAGGACGCACCCGCACCGCCACCGGGCAGCCCCACACAAACACGGATTCTTCAAGACATGTTCGGATTTCTGCGCTCTTATTTTTCGAACGATCTCGCGATCGACCTCGGCACCGCCAACACCCTGATTTATGTCCGTGGACGCGGCATCGTGCTCGATGAGCCGTCTGTCGTCGCCATCCGCACCGAAGGCGGCCCGAACGCCAAGAAAACGATCCAGGCCGTCGGCGCGCAAGCCAAGCAGATGCTCGGCAAGACGCCGGGCAACATCACCGCGATCCGCCCGATGAAGGATGGCGTGATCGCCGACTTCACCGTCACCGAGCAGATGCTCAAGCAGTTCATCAAGAAGGTGCATCCGTCGTCGATGCTCGCACCCAGCCCGCGCATCATCATCTGCGTACCCTGCGGTTCGACCCAGGTTGAGCGCCGCGCGATCCGCGAATCCGCCCTCGGCGCGGGCGCCTCGCAAGTCTTCCTGATCGAGGAGCCGATGGCTGCGGCGATCGGCGCCGGTCTGCCAGTTGCGGATGCAACCGGTTCGATGGTGGTCGACATCGGCGGTGGCACCACCGAAGTGGGCGTCATCGCGCTGGGCGGAACGGTGTTCGCCAGTTCGGTGCGCGTTGGCGGCGACAAGTTCGACGAAGCCATCGTCAACTACATCCGCCGCAACTACGGCATGCTGATCGGCGAAACCACCGCCGAGAACATCAAAAAGGAAATCGGCTCCGCCTTCCCCGGTTCGGAAGTGCGCGAGATGGAAGTCAAGGGTCGCAACCTTGCCGAAGGCATCCCGCGCGGCTTCACGATCTCGAGCAACGAGATCCTCGAAGCGCTCGCCGATCCGCTCAACTCCATCGTCTCTGCCGTCAAGACCGCGCTCGAGCAGACCCCGCCGGAACTGGGCGCGGACATCGCCGAACGCGGCATGGTGCTGACCGGCGGCGGCGCGCTGCTGCGCGATCTTGATCGCCTGCTGATGGAAGAGACCGGCCTGCCGGTCATCGTGGCGGACGATCCGCTCACTTGCGTGGTTCGCGGCTCCGGCATGGCGCTTGAGAAGATGGACAAGCTGGGCAACATTTTCGCCAGCGAATAAGCACCGGACAGGGCATTCTGCAGGGCCGGGGGGGGGGGGGGGGGGGGGGGGGGGGGGGGGGGGG
>NZ_JAPFHA010000007.1 GCF_026586805.1 Niveibacterium sp. 24ML
CTGCCTGGGGTGGTACGCTTATCCCTACGACAACTGCATCCCCGAATCGTTCACGGGGTTTTGCATCACCCTGTTAGCACGCCGTCTGGGAGATGTCGTGGCAGCAGTGCGTACCAAACGATCCGGCAAAGAAAAAGGCCAGAGTCCTAGATTTCTCTTGGGTTCTGGCCTTTGTTGCATCTACTTGGATGCGAGTTTTGGTGGAGGCGGCGGGAATCGAACCCGCGTCCGAAAGTCCTCTACAACCGGATCTACATACTTAGTCGGCCTATTTTGATTTAACGCTGTACTTTGCCGGACGACAGGCCCGCACAGCGCGAGCTACCTTGGATTTAGCTTTGCGCCAAGTAGCCCGGCGCATTGCGATTCCCTGTTTATAACGCTGCCGCGGGTTGCCCCGCCTGACCCAGGGAAGAATCAGTGCAGCGGTCCAGCCTTAAGCGGCTAGAGCGAAACGCTCGTCGTTTGCGTTTGTGGTTTTCCAGATGGATTTACGAGGTGACTGGTCCTCGGTATGCACCAAGCTGCTTCGCGACCCCCGTCGAAACCAGGTCGCCCCCATGTTCTAGATATTTGGGTGCCGGCCTCAATATCAAGCCCGGCAGAATTTCTATTGTACGTGTTCGTGAGACAAAGCGCCCAACAAACCGCTTGGGTCGCTGACGATCGCGTCGGCGCCCCAGCGATGAATGGGTTCGCCTTCGCCCAGATAGCCCCATGCTGCAGCAATTGTTCGCATGCCGGCGGCGCGCCCGGCTTGGATGTCGCGAATGTCATCACCGACGTAAACCGTCTGCGCTGCGGGGACGCCCGCCCGGTCACAGGCCAGGATCAGCGGGGCAGGGTGAGGCTTCGGGTGCGATGCGGTATCCCCGCTGATCACGCACGCAGCGCGCTCGGTGAGGCCTAGCGCGCTGACCAGGGGCTCAGTGAAGCGCGTGTGTTTGTTGGTGACGATTCCCCATTTGATGCCGCTTGACTCAAGCGTGGCGAGCACTTGATCCATGCCGTCGAACAGGCGTGTGAGTTCGCAGATCGCAGCGGTGTAATGCGATAGCACGCGCTGTGCGTGTGCTTGGTATTCGGGGTGTTCAGGTTCGAGCTTGAGTCCGACACGAAGCAGGCCTCTCACGCCTTGCGACGTAACGGGGCGGGTTGCTTCAAGGGGGAGCGGCGGGTGACCTTCTTCCATCAGGACGCGGTTGAGCGCAGCCCCAAGATCCGGTGCAGTGTCGGCGAGCGTGCCGTCGAGGTCGAACAAGACGCATCGTGTGCTGGTCTTGTGCTTCATAGTGGCTTGTGACAACGCACGAGGTAATTCACATCGGTGTCGCGCCCGAGCGCATAGACTTGGGTGATGGGGTTGAAGGTCATGCCGATGACCTCTTCAATTTCCAGCCCTGCGTCACGAGCAAAGCGCGCGAGTTCCGACGGTTTGATGAATCGTGCGTACTCGTGGGTGCCGCGCGGGAGCATGCGAAGCACGTATTCGGCACCAATGATGGCGAACAGATAGGACTTGGGGTTGCGGTTGAGTGTTGAGAAGAACACTGCACCGCCCGGTTTGGCAAGTTTGGCGGCCGCCGCTACGGTGCTTGCTGGATCGGGTACATGCTCCAGCATTTCCATGCAGGTCACGACATCGAAGGATTCGGGTTCTGCGTTAGCGATTTCCTCGGCAGAGACTTTCCGGTAATCGACGTTTTGTCCGCTCTCGTAAAGATGCAGACGCGCGACGCCCAGGGCTTTGTCCGATAGGTCGACGCCGGTCACGATTGCGCCCCGGCCGGCCATGCTTTCAGAGAGGATTCCGCCTCCGCAGCCGATATCGATCGCGCGTTTGCCGGTTAGCGTGGTGTGCTGGTCAATCCAGTCCAGCCGCAGTGGGTTGATCTGATGCAGCGGTTTGAATTCGGACTCTGGATCCCACCAACGGTGAGCAAGTTCGCTGAATTTGTGCAGTTCAGCCGGGTCAGCGTTCAAAGGGTTCGCGGTGGTCGTCATTGTTTGGCGTGTGCCGTGCGTTGAAATATCTGCAATTGTCGGGTGACGCGATGCGAAAAAAAAGCCCTGCTCCTCGGAGCAGGGCTTTCTTGCTGAAGTTCCCGGCGAATTACTGCTTGGTGCCGATCACTTCGATTTCTACGCGGCGATCCGGCTGCAGGCACTCAACCAGCTTCTTGTTCTTGCCGCTTTCCGCGCCGAGGTTCTTACACTGAGTAACCGGCTGGGTTTTGCCCTTGCCTTCGGTGTAGACACGGTTCGGATCAATCTGCTGGCTAACCAGGAATTCCTTGACCGCAGCTGCACGGCGCTCGGACAGAGCCTGGTTGTACTTGTCGCCACCGAGGCGGTCGGTATGGCCGACTGCGATGATGACTTCAATCGAGAGCGCCTTGGCCTTTGCTGCGAACTCAGTCAGCGTTGCCTTGCCTTCGTCGCGCAGCACAGCCTTGTCGTAGTCGAAGAGTGCGTCAGCCGCAATGGTGACTTTCTCGGCGGCAGGCTTCGGGCCCGGCACAACTGGTTTGGCTTCAGGTGCTACCTCAACCTTCTTCGGCTCGCACAGCTCTTTGGGCATCAAATCCTTGTCGCAGAAGCAACCGACCGGAAACTCGGAACCCTCAACCATGGTGGTCGAAGCCAGTTCCTTGGTCCAGTAGCCGGTACGCCAGCAGAGACCGGCTCCGCTGCGCACGACGGTGTTGCGGGCATCGATCGCGTAAGGCGCGACCTTCGTCGTCGGGACGATCTTGATCTCTTGTTGCTGCGCCATTGCGACCGGAACCAGACCGATCACGGCAGCAAACGCGACCACCAGCTTCTTGTAACCTTGTTTCATATTCTCCTCGTTGCAAGGCAAGTATTTTTTGCGAACCGAGATGGCCCGAAGTCCCCCGGCGCAGCGTGTTGTATGAACGCCACGCCCTGCTTTATTGGCTTTTCGCCGATGTTTTAAGAAAAGTTTGCCACATGGACAGGCGAGGCAGCAATTCTTTGTTGCGATCCCACAACATCGCGCCATCCTTGATTCTTGCTTGTCCTGCTATCCATACATGGGTGACGTGCTCTCTCCCGGCTGCATAGAGCAGGTGGCTGGCCGGATCAAAGCACGGACTGCATTCGAGACTGTTGAGTGCGACTGCGGTGAGGTCTGCCGCCTTCCCCGGCACGATTGATCCGATCGTTTCATCAAGCCTCAATGCTGCAGCGCCGTCGAGCGTTGCTGCGCGCAGTGCGGTGTGGGCCGGAAACGCTGCTGCATCGCCGCTGGTAACTTTTGCGAGCAATGCTGCGTGGCGCATTTCCTGAAACAGATCGAGCCGGTTATTGCTTGCAGCGCCATCGGTCCCCAAGCCTACTCGTAATCCCCGCTTATTCATGCTGGCAAGCGGTGCAGCACCGCTTGCAAGTTTCATGTTTGAAGTGGGGCAGTGGGCAATGCTGCAATTGTGCGCTGCAAGTATGTCAATTTCGTTTAGGTCGAGATGTACGGCATGGACGGCAATGAAGTCGGTATCGAGCAGCCCGAGCGACTGGATGCGTGCGAGTGGCCTGATGCCATGTCGGCTCTGGCTTTCTGCGATTTCGTCGCGTGTTTCATGCAAGTGCATGTGAACGGGCATGCCAAGTTCATGGGCGTACTGGACGATTCGTTCAAAACTGCGATCTGAGACGGTGTAGGGCGCATGTGGGGCGAGGCTGAATTGGATGAGCGAGTGGTCTCGCCAGTGGTCGCGCGCCGCCAGGCCCTTGCGCAGGTAGTCGTCGGCATCCGACGCGTAAGCGGTGGGGAATTCGATTACGGTGACGCCGATCATGGCCCGCATTCCCAGTTCAGCGAAGGCGCTTGCGGCCGCGTCAGGGTGAAAATACATCTCGTTGGCGCAGGTGATGCCTCCGCGGAGCATTTCGATGCCCGCGAGCAGGGTGCCGTCGCGCACAAATTCGGCAGATACACAGGCGGCCTCGGCGGGCCAGATAGCTTCTTGAAGCCATCGCATGAGCGGTAGGTCGTTGGCAATTCCGCGCATCAGGTTCATCGCGGCGTGGGTGTGCAGATTGACCATGCCGGGAATCAATACATGGTCTTGCAGCGAGACGCGCTCACGCGCATCGAAGCGTTGCTCCGCCTCCGCCAGTGGGCAGACAGCGTGGATCACGCCGTTTCGGATCGCGACGGCGTGATCCTCAAGGGTCACCCCGGCCGGCTCGATCGGAATCAGCCATTTCGGAGCGATCAGGAGGTCGATTGGTTCGCGGGCGTGCATGGTGCTGTCCTGGGTAAATTTTGGCCGATCTTAACGACGGCGCTGCGCGATGGCGAGGCGAGTGCATCAAGGGTTGCAGGCTGGCGGCCTCGGTCGTGTGTCCTTGGCCTGGAGGCGCTGCGGAAGGGGGTGTCGGACGTGTTAAGATCGTAAGCTTTTGGCAATTTGCCGTCTCTCCGGCCCAAAGCTGGACTTTTCATCGCGCGACACATGGATTCCTTCGCCAAAGAAACGTTACCGATCAGCCTCGAAGACGAGATGCGGCACTCCTACCTCGATTACGCGATGAGCGTGATCGTCGGGCGTGCCCTGCCAGATGCACGCGACGGCCTCAAGCCGGTCCATCGCCGCGTGCTGTTTGCAATGCACGAGTTGGGCAACGACTGGAACAAGGCTTACAAGAAGTCTGCCCGTATCGTCGGCGATGTGATCGGTAAGTACCACCCGCACGGCGATCAGTCGGTCTACGACACCATAGTCCGCATGGCGCAGGAGTTCTCGCTGCGCTACATGCTGGTCGACGGTCAGGGCAACTTCGGTTCGATCGACGGCGACGGCGCTGCGGCGATGCGCTACACCGAAGTCCGCCTCTCGCGCATTGCGCACGAGATGCTTGCTGACATCGACAAGGAAACCGTCGATTTCGGCCCGAACTACGACAACTCTGAAAAAGAGCCGCTGCTGCTCCCCGCCCGCATCCCGAACCTGCTGATCAACGGCAGCAGTGGTATCGCGGTGGGCATGGCGACCAACATTCCGCCGCACAACCTCGGCGAAGTGATCGAGGCTTGCCACGCCTTGCTGGCAAACCCCGAAGTCGACATCGAAGATCTGATCAAACTGGTGCCGGCACCGGACTTCCCGACCGCAGCGATGATCTACGGTCTGCATGGCGTGCATGAGGGTTACCGCACCGGCCGTGGCCGTGTCGTGATGCGCGCGCGCACTCACTTTGAAGACATGGAGAAGGGCAATCGTCAGGCGATCATCGTCGACGAAATCCCGTACCAGGTTAACAAGCGCACGCTGCTCGAAAAAATCGCCGAGTTGGTCAACGACAAGAAGATCGAAGGCATCAGCGAGATCCGCGACGAGTCCGACAAGGACGGCATGCGCATCGTGATCGAGCTCAAGCGCAATGAAATGCCGGAAGTCGTGCTGAACAACCTGTTCAAGCAGACCCAGCTGCAAGACAGCTTCGGCATGAACATGGTTGCGCTGGTCGACGGCCGCCCGCGTCTGCTCAACCTCAAGCAGATGCTTGAGTGCTTCCTCTCGCACCGTCGCGAAGTGGTTACGCGCCGCACGATCTTCGAACTGCGCAAGGCGCGCGAGCGCGGGCACATCCTCGAAGGCCTTGCGGTTGCGCTGTCGAACGTCGACGAAATCATTGCGCTGATCAAGGCCGCGCCGACGCCGCCAGTTGCGAAGGTCGAGATCATGGCGCGGACCTGGCGCTCGCAGCTGGTCGAAGACATGCTGTCGCGCGCCGCGGCCGACAATTACCGGCCTGAAGGCCTGCTGCCCGAATTCGGCTTGTCGGCGCAGGGCTATCGCCTCTCGGACACCCAGGCGCAGGCGATCCTTGAGATGCGCTTGCAGCGCCTCACCGGGCTCGAACAGGACAAGATCGTCAACGAGTACCGCGAGGTCATGGAGTTGATCGCCGATCTGCTCGACATCCTCGCCAAGCCGGCGCGGGTGACGCAGATCATTGGTGACGAACTCACCGCGATCAAGACCCAGTTCAGCGATCCGCGCCGTTCGGAAATCGTGCTGCATGCAGCCGATATCAACATCGAAGACCTGATCGCCCCGCAAGACATGGTGGTTACGCTTTCGCACACCGGCTACTTCAAGCGCCAGCCGCTCGCTGACTACCGTGCACAAAAGCGCGGTGGGCGTGGCAAGCAGGCAGCGTCGGTGAAGGAAGATGACTGGGTTGACCAGCTTTTCGTTGCCAACACGCACGACCACATCCTGTGCTTCTCCAGCCGCGGCCGACTTTATTGGCTGAAGGTCTACGAGGCGCCGGAAGGCAACCGCAATTCGCGCGGCAAGCCGATCGTGAACCTCTTCCCTCTGGTCGAAGGCGAGAAAATCACCGCCGTGCTGCCGGTGAAGGAATTCGACGAAGGGCACTTCATCTTCATGGCGACCTCGCAAGGCACCGTGAAGAAGACGCCGCTGACCGACTTCGGCAACCCGCGCAAGGCTGGCATCATCGCCGTGGGTCTCGACGAGGGCGACTACCTGATCGGTGTTGCGATCACCGATGGCAACTCGCAGGTGATGCTGTTCTCGGACGCCGGCAAGGCTGTGCGTTTCGACGAAACCGATGTCCGCCCGATGGGCCGCACTGCGCGCGGTGTGCGCGGCATGATGCTGGAAGACGGCCAGTCGGTGATCTGCATGCTGGTTGCGAACGGCGAAACCCAGCACGTGCTGACCGCCACCGAAAACGGCTACGGCAAGCGCACCCCGATCGGCGATTACACCCTGCATGGTCGTGGCACCAAGGGCATGATCGCGATCCAGGGGTCGGAGCGCAACGGCAAGCTGGTCGGCGCCGTGCTCGTCGATCCGACCGATCAGGTGATGCTGATCGCCGACAACGGCGTGCTGATCCGTACCCACGTCGACACCATCCGCGAGACCTCGCGCTCGGCGCAAGGCGTGACACTGATCAACCTGGATGATGGCGCCAAGCTTGCCAGCATCGAGAAGATCATCGAAAGCGACGCTGCAGTCGACGAGGCCGAGGGTGTTGAGGGCGAGGAGGGTGGCGCCAGCACCGATACCGGGGCCGCAGAATGACGCGCCCCTGGAACTTCGGCGCCGGGCCGGCAACGCTGCCGGAAGCGGTATTGCGGCAAGTTGCCGGTGAAATGCTCGACTGGCATGGCTCGGGCATGTCGGTGATGGAGATGAGCCATCGCGGCAAGGAGTTCATGGCCATCATCGAGCAGGCCGAAGCGGACCTGCGCGACTTGATGGCGGTGCCGTCGAACTACAAGATCCTGTTCATGCAAGGCGGGGCGATTGCGGAAAACGCAATCATCCCCTTGAACCTTGCGGGCAAGAACCAGAAGATCGATTTCATCGAAACCGGCTCCTGGACCACCAAGTCCTTGAAGGAAGCGCGTCGCTACGGTGATGTGCATATCGCGGCGTCAAGCCTCGATCCAGCAGCCAAGCAGGGCAAGTACACGTGCATTCCGAGTTTCGATCAGTGGCGCTTGCGTAGCGACGCCGCCTATCTGCACCTGTGCAGCAACGAAACGATTGATGGTGTCGAGTTCTTCGACTGGCCTGACATGGCCGCGCTGGGCGCGCCCGATGTGCCGGTGGTTGCGGATGTGTCGTCAGACATTCTCTCGCGGCCGCTCGATGTATCGCGCTTTGGTCTGCTGTTTGGTGGCGCGCAGAAGAACATCGGCCCTGCCGGGCTGACCATCGTGATCGTGCGCGACGACTTGCTGGATCAGTCAAATCCGCTCTGCCCGCTGGCCTTCCAGTACAAGACGGTGGCGGAGAACGGCTCGATGTTCAACACGCCGCCGACCTTCCCGATCTACATCGCCGGCCTGGTATTCCAGTGGCTCAAGCAGCAAGGCGGCGTGGAAGCGGTGGAGCGCACCAATATCGCCAAGGCAAAGCTGTTGTACGACGCGCTTGATGCCAGCGATCTCTACGTTTGCCATGTTGATCCGTCGGTGCGTTCGCGCATGAACGTGCCGTTCTTCCTGCGCGATGAATCGCTCAACGATGCCTTCCTTGTCGGCGCGAAGGCGCGTGGTCTGCTGCAACTCAAGGGCCACAAATCGGTAGGCGGAATGCGTGCATCGATCTACAACGCGATGCCGCTCGAAGGCGTTCAGGCGCTGGTCGACTATCTGCGTGAATTTGAACAAACCCGCGCTTGAGGGCTGCACGTGAGCGAAGAAGAACTGTCCCGTCTGCGGGCCGACATCGACCGGCTCGATCGTGAAATCCTTGAGCGTCTCGGCCAGCGTGCCGGTTGCGCCAAGAAGATCGGCGAAATCAAGCGCGGCCCGATCTATCGGCCGGAACGTGAAGCGCAGGTGCTGCGCAAGATCGCTGACCTGAACCCAGGCCCCCTGTCGGGCGAGGCGGTTCAGCGCATCTTCCGCGAGATCATGTCCTGGTGCCTCGCGCTGGAGCAGCCGCTGAAAGTGGCTTTCCTCGGGCCGGCGGGCACCTTCTCGGAATCGGCCGCCCGCAAGCACTTCGGTGGTGCGCCCGATTTTCAGCCGGAAGGCACGATCGACGAAGTCTTCCACGCGGTGGAATCCGGCGGTGTCGCTTACGGCATCGTGCCGGTCGAGAACTCGACCGAAGGTGCCGTGGGCCGTACGCTTGATCTGCTGCTCGCCAGTTCGGCCAGCATTTGCGGTGAAGTGAAGCTGCGCATCCGCCAGCATTTCTTGTCGCAAGCGGCGTCGATCGGTGCGGTCAAGCGCATCTATTCGCACTCGCAGTCGCTCGCGCAATGTCAGGACTGGCTGGCGCGACACGCGGCGGGAGTGGATCGCGTGCCGGTCGCGAGCAATGCCGAAGCGGCACGCATGGCATCGACCGATCCAGAGTCCGCCGCGATTGCCGGTGAGGCGGCCGGGCAGTTGTACAACCTGAGCTTCCTCGCCTCCGATATCGAAGACGATCCGAACAACACCACGCGCTTTCTGGTCATCGGCAAGCACGACGCGGGCCCTTCCGGCAAAGACAAGACCTCGCTGGTGTGCTCGGCGCCGAACCGCCCCGGTGCGGTGTTCTTCCTGCTTGAGTCCTTCGCCAAGCACGGCGTCAGCATGAGCAAGCTCGAATCGCGCCCCTCGCGCACCGGCTTGTGGGAATACGTGTTCTACATCGACGTTGAAGGCAACCGGGCGGACGAGGGGGTTGCGAAAGCGCTCGCTGATCTGCAGGACCGCGCCGCCTTCGTCAAGGTTCTGGGCTCCTACCCGGTCGCAGCCCTCTAAGGATTTGGCATGAGCACCATCGTTCAGAAGGCACCCGAGTACATCCGTTCGATTTCGCCCTATATTCCGGGCAAGCCGATTGCAGAACTTGCGCGCGAGATGGGCTTGCGCGAAGAAGACATCGTCAAGCTGGCCTCCAACGAGAACCCGCTGGGTGCGAGCCCCAAGGCGATGGAAGCGGCCACGCGCGCGATCGCCGAAATCCACCGCTACCCGGACGGCAATGGCTTTGAACTACGCGCAGCGCTGGTGAAGAAGTTTGGCGTTTCGCCAGAGCAGATCGTCCTGGGCAACGGCTCGAACGATCTGCTGAACCTGTGCGCGGCTGCGTATCTGAATCACGAAACCTCAGCGGTTTACTCGCAGCACGCCTTCGCGGTGTATCCGCTGGCGGTCAAGAGCGCGGGGGCGATTGGCATCGAAGTGCCGGCCAAGGCCTTCGGGCACGATTTGCCTGCGATGCTGGCAGCGATTCGCCCCGACACGCGGATCGTCTTCATCGCGAATCCGAACAACCCCACCGGTAACTTCCTTCCTGCGGCGGAAATCGAGGCCTTCCTCGACGCCGCACCGGACGATGTGCTGGTCGTGCTGGACGAGGCCTACAACGAATATCTTGAGGCGGCGCAGCGCTACGACAGCGTCGCGTGGCTCAAGCGTTACCCGAACCTGGTCATCACCCGCACCTTCTCGAAGATTTACGGGCTCGGCGGGCTGCGTGTTGGCTACGGGCTGGCCAATCGCGAACTGGCGGATCTGCTGAACCGGGTGCGCGAGCCGTTCAACGTGAATAACGTTGCGCTTGCGGCCGCGGCGGCAGCGCTGGCCGATGAAGACTTCGTTGCGCGCAGCTATGCCGTCAATCGCGAAGGCATGGCGCAAATCGTTGCGGGGCTGAACGCGCTCGGGCTGGAGTACATCCCCTCATCGGGCAACTTCCTGACCTTCCGCGTTGGCGACGCCGGCACGATCAACCGCAAGTTGCTGGAGCAGGGCGTCATCGTGCGCCCGATCGCCAGCTATCAGATGCCCGAGTGGCTGCGGGTGACGATCGGCTTGCCGAACGAAAACGTCCGTTTCCTGGATGCGCTGGCCAAAGCGCTTGGCAAGGGCGGCGCATGAAACCGTTCGGGCGGGTTGTCGTCTGCGGCGTTGGCCTGATCGGCGGCTCGTTTGCGCTGGCGCTCAAAGCCAAAGGACTGGTGCGCGAAGTGGTCGGAATCGGCCGCACGCGAGCCTCGCTTGAGCGCGCACGCGAACTGGGCGTGATCGACACGATCGCGACTGAATGGCCCGAAGCGCTCGATGGTGCAGAGTTGGTGCTGCTGGCCATGCCAGTGGGGCAGATGGAAGCCGTGATGACCGCGATGGCGCCGCATCTGGGGCCGGATACCCTTGTGACCGACGCGGGCAGCACCAAGCGCGATGTGATCGAAGCGGTCTACACCCACTTCAAGACGCACCTCGAACAGATCGTGCCTGCGCATCCGATCGCCGGCGCAGAGAAAAGCGGGCCGGACGCCGCGCGCGCCGATCTCTATGCAGGGCGCAAGATCGTGCTGACCCCGCTGTCCGAGAACCGGCCGGAAGCGATCGCCCGCGTGCGCGAAGCCTGGGCGGCGACCGGTGGCCACTTGCACGACATGACGCCGCAGGAGCACGACCGTGTTTTTGCCGCCGTCAGCCATTTGCCGCATCTGCTGGCCTTTGCACTGGTGCATGAAGTGTCCGGTCGCGCGAATGCCGAGCAGTTGTTTGGTTTTGCCGCCGGCGGATTCCGGGATTTCACGCGAATCGCCAGCAGCCACCCGGAAATGTGGCGGGACATCTGCGTTGCCAACCGGCATGCACTGCTCGCCGAGCTTGATACTTACCTGACCGAGCTGGCCTGGATCCGCGCGCTGCTCTCGCAGGCTGATGGCGATTCGCTGCAGAAGCTTTTTGGCGAAGCGCGCGATGCGCGTGAGGCGTGGCTCGCCGGCAAGTTCGACGCCTGAGAAATCATGACGCTTTCTACTGCGCAACCCGATGCAGTGGCTGCGATGCTCGCCGTACCGGATGTACGGCTGCGCTTCTCGCCCCAGCCTCGGGCTGCTCGCGACGAAAGCCTCACGATTTCTCCCGCTTGCAGTTAGACCCAATTTGGATTTCTCCATGGAATACCTAGATCTGGCGCCGGCTTCCGGCGCCGCCGGAACTATCCGTCTGCCGGGCTCGAAGAGCATCTCCAATCGCACTTTGCTGCTCGCGGCGCTGGCGGAAGGGCGCACCGAGATTCGCGACTTGCTCGCCTCGGACGACACCGAGCGCATGCTGGAGGCGCTGGCGGCGCTGGGCTTGCCGCCGCAGTCCTTGGGTGATCTGAACTGGGCGCTGCAGGGCGGCGCCGGGCAGTTCCCCAACGCGAGTGCTGATCTGTTTCTGGGCAATGCCGGCACCGCGTTCCGCCCGCTGACTGCGGCGCTGGCGCTGGCCGGTGGCCACTACAAACTCTCCGGCGTGCCGCGGATGCATGAGCGCCCGATCGGCGATCTGGTCGATGGCCTGCGGCAGTTGGGCGCCGACATCACCTATCTGAGTCACGACGGCTATCCGCCGCTTCAGATCCAGCCAGCGACGATCCAGGCCGGCGGTGTGGTGCGCGTGCGTGGCGATGTGTCGAGCCAGTTCCTGACCGCGCTGCTGATGGCGCTGCCGCTCTTTTGCAAGCGCGCCGGGCAGGCGACGACGATCGAGGTGGTGGGCGAGTTGATCTCCAAGCCCTACATCGAAATCACGCTGAACTTGATGGCGCGTTTTGGTGTGGTGGTTGAGCGCGAGGGGTGGCAGCGTTTCACCGTGCCGGCTGCGAGCTACCGCAGCCCGGGGGTGATCCATGTTGAGGGCGATGCGTCGTCGGCGTCGTACTTCCTCGCTGCTGGCGCAATTGGCGGCGGCCCGGTGCGGGTTGAAGGGGTCGGCCGCGCGAGCATCCAGGGCGATGTCGCGTTTGCCGAAGCCCTTGAAGCGATTGGCGCCCGGATCACGATGGGTGACAACTGGATCGAAGCTGCCGCGCCTGCCAGTGGCAAGCTGCGTGCGTTCGACCGCGACTTCAACCACATCCCGGACGCGGCGATGACGCTCGCGGTGGCGGCCCTGTTTGCCGACGGCCCCTGCCGCCTGACCAACATCGCGAGCTGGCGCGTCAAGGAAACCGACCGCATCGCCGCGATGGCGACCGAGCTGCGCAAAGTGGGCGCGACGGTGGAAGAGGGGCCGGACTGGCTGCGCGTGACGGCGCCGGCCGAGCTCACCGTGAATGCCGCGATCGACACCTATGATGATCATCGTATGGCGATGTGCTTCTCGCTGGTGAGCCTTGGTGGCGTACCAGTGCGCATCAACGACCCGAAGTGCACCGCCAAGACTTTCCCCGATTACTTCGACGCCTTCGCGTCGGTCTGCAGGAGATAAGAACGTTGCGGCGCCACAGGCGGCCGCGCGTTCAGAAGTGCCATGACATTCACACAAACGATCTACCAGCTTCTTGATTCCCGTGTTGCTGCCGCGCTGGCGGCCGCTGGCTGCGAGGGCGTACCCGCCGTGATCACCCCGGCCGCTCGCCCTGAGTTCGGCGACTATCAGGCCAATGGCGTGATGGGCGCGGCCAAGGCGCGCAAGCAGAACCCACGCGAACTGGCGCAGCAGGTTGTCGAGAAACTCGATCTGGCCGGCATCGCCAGCAAAGTTGAAATCGCAGGGCCGGGCTTCATCAACATCACTCTGGATCCGGCCTTTCTCGCTCAGCGCGTGAGCGCGGCGCTGGGTCGCGAGGATCTGGCCGTGCCACATCCGGCGCCGCAGCGCGTGGTGGTCGACTACTCGTCGCCCAACCTGGCGAAGGAAATGCACGTCGGCCACCTGCGCTCGACCATCATCGGCGACGCGCTCGCACGCGTGCTGCGCTTCCTCGGCCACGAGGTTATCGCCCAGAACCACATCGGCGATTGGGGTACGCAGTTCGGCATGCTGACCGCTTTCCTGGTCGAGGTGGAGCAGGGCGCCGATACGGAAATGGCGCTGTCCGACCTGGAAGACTTCTACCGCCGCGCGAAACAGCGGATGGATGAAGATCCGGCCTTTGCCGACACCGCGCGCGAGTACGTGGTCAAGCTGCAAGGCGGTGACCCGCACATCAACATGCTCTGGCGGCGCTTCCTCGAAGTGTCGATGCATCACTGCGAGGCGGTCTACGACACGCTGGGGGTGGGCCTGACGCGCGCGGATCTGCGTGGCGAGAGCGCCTACAACGACGCGCTGCCGGGCATCGTGGCCGATCTGCAGGCGAAGGGCCTGGCGGTCGAGAGCCAAGGCGCTCAGGTGGTGTTCCTCGATGAGTTCAAGAACAAGGATGGCGAGCCGCAGGCCTACATCGTGCGCAAGCAGGACGGCGGCTTCCTGTACTCGACGACCGACCTGGCTGCGGTGCGTTATCGCGTTGACGAACTCAAGGCCAATCGCGTGCTGTACGTGGTGGATCAGCGTCAGGGGCTGCACTTCCAGCAACTGTTCACGCTGGCACGCAAGGCGGGCTACGCCGACGCCACAGTCTCGCTGGAGCATGTCGGCTTCGGCGTGATGCTGGGCGAGGACAACAAGCCGTTCAAAACCCGCTCTGGCGGCACGGTGAAGCTGGCCGAACTGCTTGAAGAGGCGGTCGAACGCGCCTTCGTGCTGGTCTCGGAGAAGAACCCGGATCTTGCCGAGGAAGTGCGCTGGGAGATCGCTCGTGCCGTGGGCGTCGGCGCCGTGAAGTACGCCGATCTGTCGAAGAACCGCGCGAGCGACTACGTCTTTTCGTGGTCGTCGATGCTGGCCTTCGACGGCAACACCGCGCCCTACCTGCAGTACGCCTACACCCGCAGCGCCAAGGTGCTGCGCGACGCGGCGACGTCGGCGGTGGCCGATGCGCCGGTGATCCTGGAAGAGCGCGCCGAGCAGGTGCTCGCGCTGCAACTTGCGCGTTTCGCCGATGCCCTCAACGCGGTCGCGAAGGATACGGCGCCGCATCAGCTGTGCGCCTACCTGTTCGACCTGGCTGTCGTGTTCAGCCGCTTTTACGAAAACTGCCCGGTGCTCAAGAGTGAAGGCGCCTTGCGCGCCAGCCGCCTGCAGCTGTGCCGCCTGACGGCCGATACGATCAAGACCGGCCTTGGTTTGCTCGGCATTGCCACGCTTGAGGTGATGTAAATGCGTCGCGCGCCGGTCGCGCTGCCGAAGGATGTTGCGGCCGAACTGCTGCGCATCCCCGGTATCGGGCCGGCGATGGCGGGCGACCTGTACGCGCTCGGCGTTCGGCGCCTCGCCGATCTCGCCGAGGCAGATCCGCAGGCGCTTTACGACCGCCTGTGCAAGCTCTCAGGCGTGCGACAAGACCCCTGCGTGCTCTACACCTTCCGTTGTGCCGTGTATTTCGCGCGCCATACGGATCACGACCCCGAGCTGCTCAAGTGGTGGAACTGGAAGGACCGCACATGAACATCCCCGTCATCGCAATCGACGGCCCCACCGCCTCCGGCAAGGGTTCGGTCGCAGCCCGGGTTGCCCGCGCTTTGGGCTGGCACTACCTCGATTCGGGCGCGATCTATCGCGTTCTTGCGCTCGCCGGGTTGCAGCGCGGCATCGCGCTCGATGACGAAACGGCGCTCGCAGCACTGGCGCCGCAACTCGACGTGCAATTCGTGGGCGACACCATCCTGATCGACGGCGTCGATAGCAGCCTGGATGTGCGACGCGAAACCACCGGCAACGCGGCATCGAAGATCGCCGTCTTGCCCGGCGTGCGCACGGCGCTGATGGCGCGGCTGCGCGCCTTCCGCCAAGCCCCCGGTCTGGTTGGCGATGGCCGCGATATGGGGTCGGTTGTGTTTCCGGATGCGCCCTTGAAGATTTTCCTCACGGCGAGTCCCGAAGCGCGTGCTGAGCGCCGCTATAAGCAGTTGATTGAAAAGGGATTGGCTGCTAACCTAGAGAGTCTTGTGCAGGAGTTGCGCGAGCGTGACGCACGCGATGCCAGTCGCCCGGTTGCGCCGCTGAAGCCCTGTGAAGACGCCATCCTGCTGGACACCACGCCGCTTTCGATTGATGAAGCGGTCGCTTTCGTTCTGCAGCAAGCCCAGACGCACCAGCTTTGCTAACGCCCTGAGCCCCGATGGACACGGCTCCGGCCGCTGCGTTTTTCGCTGCGGACCGGGTTTGTTTTTTCTTTTTCCCGCCATCGCAAGATGGCAACAGGTCATTCTTCCATGTCTACTTCTATTCCCGCTCCCGATAGCTTCGAGGCCCTCTTTGAAGAGAGCCTTAGCCGCCAGGAAATGCGTGCCGGTGAAGTCATCACCGCTGAGGTCGTTCGCGTCGATCACAACTTCGTGGTCGTTAACGCCAACCTGAAGTCCGAGAGCTACATTCCGCTCGACGAGTTCCGCAATGATCGTGGTGAGCTCGAAGTTGCCGCGGGCGACTACGTCCAGGTCGCCATCGAAGCCCTCGAAGATGGTTTCGGTGAATCCCGTCTGTCGCGTGACAAGGCCAAGCGCATCGCCGCCTGGAACCACCTTGAGGCTGCACTGAACGACGGTGATCTGGTCAAGGGCGTCGTGACTGGCAAGGTCAAGGGCGGTCTGACCGTCATGACCAATGGCATCCGTGCATTCCTGCCGGGTTCACTGGTCGATATGCGTCCGGTGAAGGACACGACCCCGTTCGAAGGCAAGGAATTCGAATTCAAGGTCATCAAGCTCGACCGCAAGCGCAACAACGTTGTGGTGTCGCGTCGCGCTGTGCTCGAAGCTTCGATGGGTGAAGAGCGCGAGAAGCTGCTGTCCTCGCTGCAGGAAGGTACCGTCGTCAAGGGTATCGTCAAGAACATCACCGACTACGGTGCGTTCGTTGACCTCGGTGGCATCGACGGCCTGCTGCACATCACCGATCTGGCTTGGCGCCGCGTTCGTCACCCGACGGAAGTCGTGCAGGTCGGTGACGAAGTCACCGCGAAGGTCCTTAAGTTCGACGCCGAGAAGAACCGCGTCTCGCTGGGCCTCAAGCAGCTGGGCGAAGATCCGTGGGTGGGCATCGCTCGCCGTTACCCGTCGGGCACCCGCCTGTTCGGCAAGGTTACCAACATCACCGACTACGGCGCGTTCGTTGAAGTCGAGCAGGGTATCGAGGGTCTGGTCCACGTGTCCGAAATGGACTGGACCAACAAGAACATTCACCCGACCAAGGTTGTCCAGCTGGGCGACGAAGTCGAAGTGATGATCCTCGAAATCGACGAAGACCGTCGTCGCATCTCGCTGGGCATGAAGCAGTGCAAGGCCAACCCGTGGGATGACTTCGCTCAGACCTTCAAGAAGGGCGATCGCGTCAAGGGCGCCATCAAGTCGATTACCGACTTCGGCGTGTTCATTGGCCTGACCGGCGCAATCGACGGCCTGGTTCACCTGTCCGACCTGTCGTGGTCGCTGACGGGCGAAGAGGCGATTCGCAACTTCAAGAAGGGTGACGAAGTCGAGGCCATCGTGCTGTCGATCGATGTCGAGAAGGAGCGCATCTCGCTGGGTATCAAGCAGCTCGATGGCGACCCGTTCACCACCTTCATCGCTACGCACGACAAGAATTCCATTGTCAATGGCACGGTGAAGTCGGTTGATGCGCGCGGTGCAGTGATCGCGATGAACGACGACGTCGAAGGCTATCTGCGTGCTTCGGAGTTCTCGCGTGATCGCGTTGAGGATCTGTCGCAATTGCTGAAGGTTGGTGAAGTGGTTGAGACCATGATCATCAACGTCGATCGCAAGACCCGTTCGATCAACCTGTCCGTGAAGGCCAAGGATCAGGCTGAGCAGAACGAAGTCATGCAGAAGTTCTCGGCAAATGACACTTCCGCTGCCAGCGGCACCACCAACCTTGGTGCGTTGCTGAAGGCCAAGCTCAACAACCCGCAGCAGTAAGCCTTGTTAGTCATGACGAAGTCGGAGTTGATTGCCAGGCTGGCGGAGCGTTTTCCGCAGCTTGGCGTGAAGGATGCCGACTACGCCGTGAAAGTGATTCTCGATGCGATGACGCTTGCTTTGTCGCGCGCCGATCGCATCGAGATCCGGGGTTTCGGCAGTTTTGCATTGAATTACCGTCCGCCACGGATGGGGCGCAATCCCAAGTCCGGTGAGAAGGTTGAAGTGCCGCAGAAGTACGTGCCGCACTTCAAGGCAGGCAAAGAGCTGCGTGAGCGTGTGGACGCCCAGTAGGCGATGGCGGACGAGTATTGAGTTGTTCCAAGAAGGCGGCGTGAGCCGCCTTCTGCTTTTTTGGCGGCTGACGCGTGTTTGCGGGATAATTGCAGGATGCGCTTACTGCTCTGGCTCCTGCGTGCCTTGGTGTTCTTCCTCCTTCTTGGCTTCGCGCTCAAGAATGATGCGATCGTCACGCTACGCTTCTTCTTTGAATCCGAATGGCGTTTGCCGCTGATCGCGGTAATCCTGTTTGCTTTTGTTGCCGGCGTTTTGCTCGGTATCACCGCTGCTGTGCTGACTCTACGCAATCAAAGGCGCGAAATACGGCGCTTGCGTGAAAACATGTCCGGCGTTGCAGCGTCCGTGTCGTCTATCTCCGTGCGGGACGCTCCGCCGGCCGATTACCCGAAGTCAGCCTGAATCCATGGAATTTGAACTCTGGTGGTTACTCGCCTTTCCGATCTTCTTCGCCTTGGGCTGGGTCGCGGCGCGAGTCGATATCAAGCATCTGGTGAAGGAGTCGCGCGCGCTTCCGCGGTCGTATCTGACTGGATTGAATTTTCTTTTGAATGAGCAGCCTGACAAGGCAATCGACTCATTTCTTGAGGCGGTCAAGGTTGATCCGCAAACAGTCGAACTGCACTTCGCGCTCGGGAGCCTGTTTCGCCGACGCGGCGAACTCGATCGTGCGATCCGGATGCATCAGACCTTGGTGGATCGTGACGATCTGACGTCCGAGCAGCGCGCGACTGCCCTCTCTGAATTGGGTCAGGACTTTCTCAAAGCGGGTTTGCTTGATCGCGCAGAGGCTGTGTTTGTGAAGCTCCGCGATACCGGGATGCGCGAGTTTGCACTCAAGCAACTCCTTGAAATCTATCAGCAGGAGAAAGACTGGGCCAAGGCGATCGAAGTTGCGCGAGCCTTGCCTAACGCCGACTCTGCGCTGATGCTCAAGGAGATCTCCAATTTCCATTGTGAGTTGGGCGCGAACGAGTTGGCGCGCGGTCAACTTGAAGCCGCGGCCACCCAGTTGCAACGTGCCCTCGACGTCAATCGGCAGTCGGTCAGAGCGAACATGCTGCTGGGTGATGTACGCCTCGCACGTGGCGATGTGGCTGGTGCGGTGGAGGCTTGGCAGCGGGTCGAGCAACAGAATCCGGTCTATCTTGCCTTGGTCGCAGAGCGGATCATGGATGGTTTCAGCCGCCTTGATCGTCAGAAGGACGGAATGCAGCTTCTGCATTCTTACCTTGAGCGCTATCCCTCGCTGGATCTGCTTGACGCGGTTTTCCAGTGGGAGCTTGAGCGTGATGGCCCCGACGCCGCCTACAAATTGGTCCGTGAGGAGTTGCGACGCAACCCCACGATTCTCGGCTTGGACAAGCTCCTTGAAGCCGCATTGCTCAATGCTGCGCCTGAGCAAAGGCAGGATATCGAGTTGGTGAAGGGCTTGATTCATGGGCATACGCGCCGTGTGGCGCGCTATTGCTGCGATGCCTGCGGCTTTAAGGCGCGACAGTTCTATTGGCGTTGCCCGGCCTGTGGTGGCTGGGAGACCTACCCGCCGCGTCGAAGTGAAGAGTTTGACTTGACGCCCTGATTTGGCGTCGATCTGAGTGGAGTCAGCAAGGTGAAAGTGACTGTTGTAGGTACTGGCTACGTGGGGTTGGTGTCGGGCGCGTGCCTGGCCGAGATGGGCAATGACGTGCTTTGTCTGGACGTCGACCCGAACAAGATCCGCATTCTCAAGGAGGGCGGCATCCCGATTCACGAACCCGGCCTTGACAAGGTTGTTGAGCGCAATGTGGCTGCTGGCCGCCTTCACTTCACCACCGACGTGGAAGAGGCGGTCCGTTTCGGCACGATTCAATTCATCGCGGTCGGCACGCCGCCGGATGAAGACGGTTCAGCGGATTTGCAGTATGTGCTGGCCGCGGCACGCAACATCGGCCGCCTGATGACCGACTACAAGGTGATCGTAGACAAGAGCACGGTGCCCGTGGGTACCGCAGACAAGGTTCGCGCTGCGGTTGCCGATGAGCTATCCAAGCGCGGCGTTGAGGTCGGGTACTCTGTGGTCTCCAACCCCGAGTTCCTCAAGGAAGGCGCTGCGGTCGAAGACTTCATGAAGCCTGATCGCATCGTTGTGGGTGCTGACGACGAGCAGGCGGTGTACTTGATGCGGGCGCTCTATGCGCCGTTTCAACGCAATCACGACAAGCTGGTGGTCATGGATGTCCGTTCTGCGGAGCTTACGAAGTACGCCGCAAATGCAATGCTGGCAACGCGCATCTCGTTCATGAACGAGCTTGCGTTGCTTGCCGAGAAGCTGGGCGCCGATATCGAGTTGGTGCGCCAGGGCATTGGCTCCGATCCGCGCATTGGGTATCACTTCTTGTATGCCGGATGCGGTTACGGCGGCTCGTGCTTCCCCAAGGACGTCAAGGCCTTGATCAAGACGGCCTCGGATGCGGGCAAAGATCTCAAGGTGCTCAAGGCCGTCGAGGATGCGAACGACGCGCAGAAGCTGGTGCTGGTCGAGAAGATCGTCAAGCGCTTTGGCGCGGACCTATCAGGAATGCGCTTTGCCTTGTGGGGGCTGGCTTTCAAGCCGAACACCGACGACATGCGTGAGGCCACCAGCCGCGTGGTTGCGGCCGAGTTGTTCAAGCGTGGCGCGACGGTCACCGCGTACGACCCGGTTGCGATGGATGAGGCAAAGCGAATCTTTGGTGACGAGCCTCGTCTGAGCTTTGCGAAGAATCCGATGGATGCGCTTGAGGGGGCTGATGCCTTGGTGATCGTCACCGAGTGGAAGGAGTTTCGCAGCCCCGATTTCGATCGCATCAAAGGCGTGCTCAAGAGCCCTGTCGTGATCGACGGCCGCAATCTGTACGATCCCAAGCTCCCCCGTAGCTTTGGCCTTGAATACCTTCCCATCGGACGCCCGTAATGCGCAATCTGCCGCCGCTTCCGCATACTGCTGCCGCTCGAGTGCTCGTCGTCGGCGATGTGATGCTTGATCGCTACTGGTTTGGCGATGTGAACCGGATCTCGCCGGAGGCGCCCGTCCCGGTTGTGAAGGTTGAGCGGAGTGAAGAGCGCCCCGGGGGTGCTGCCAACGTTGCACGCAATGCGGCAGCGTTGGCGGCGCGTACCGTACTGTTGTCGGTGGTTGGCGCGGACGAACCCGCCGCAGCGCTTGGTCGTCTGCTTGAATCGGATGGGGTTACCGCCTGCTTGCAGACCGACCCGGATCTGGCAACCACCGTCAAGCTGCGGGTCATTGGCCGTCAGCAACAGTTGCTGCGCATCGACTTTGAAACCTGGCCGAATCATGAGTCGCTGCAAGCGACCTTGACCGAGTTCCGGTCGCGCTTGCCTGAGTGCGATGTCGTTGTACTGTCGGACTATGGCAAAGGTGGGCTCACCCATGTTGCCGAAATGATCGGGCTGGCGCGCGCTGCGGGTAAGCCGGTTCTGGTTGATCCCAAGGGCGACGACTATTCGCGTTACCAGGGCGCGACCTTGCTGACGCCAAACCGCTCGGAGCTCCGCCAGGTGGTTGGCAAATGGAAGGACGATGCAGACCTTGCTGCGCGTGCCCAGAAGTTGCGCGAGGCCTTGTCCCTCGACGCCCTGCTGGTGACCCGATCGGAAGAGGGCATGACGCTGTTCCGTGCAGACGGCGTCGTTCATGAAGGGACCCGTGCGCGCGAGGTGTATGACGTATCAGGCGCTGGCGATACGGTGATCGCAACGCTTGCTGTCATGCTGGCTGCCGGCGCGTCCATGGTCGATGCCATGCGTTGGGCCAATCATGCCGCGGGCATTGTGGTGGGCAAGCTTGGCACGGCTACCGTGACCCTCGACGAAATCAAGATTCCAGACTGAGGAGGCGCAAATGTCGCGCTATTACATCGTGACCGGCGCCGCCGGGTTCATCGGATCGAACATCGTTGCTGGCTTGAACGCCAAAGGCATCGACAACATCATTGCCGTCGACAACCTGTCGAAGGGGGACAAATTCAAGAATCTGGTGGGCTGTGAAATCGCCGATTACCTCGACAAGAAAGTCTTCCTCGAAATGATCGAGGGTGGCGAACTTGACGGTTCGGTCGAGGCAATTCTTCATCAAGGCGCGTGCTCCGACACCATGGAGCAGGACGGTCAGTACATGATGGAGAACAACTACCGCTACTCACTTGAGTTGCTGCGTTTTTGTCTGGAACAGGAGGCGCAGTTTCTCTACGCCTCGTCGGCGTCGGTGTACGGTGGTGGATCGGTTTTCAAGGAGGATCGTCAGCACGAAGCGCCCTTGAACGTCTACGCCTACTCCAAATACCTCTTTGATCAGGTTGTGCGCCGGGCGCTCGGAGAGGGGGGCTCGCAGATTGCCGGCTTCCGCTACTTCAACGTCTATGGTCCGAATGAGCAGCACAAAGGGCGAATGGCTTCTGTTGCCTACCATTTCTTCAACCAGTACCGCGATAACGGGAAGGTTCGGTTGTTCGAAGGCCAGGACGGGTATGGCAATGGCGAGCAGCGTCGCGACTTTGTCTTTGTGGAAGATGTCGTGAACGTGAACTTGTACTTCCTCGATAGTCCCGCCCTTTCCGGGATTTTCAATCTTGGCACCGGCCGCGCGCAGAGCTTCAACGATGTTGCGGTGGCAACCGTGAATGCCTGCCGTGAGGCTAAAGGCGAGCAGGCGCTTTCTCTTGCGCAACTGCAGGCGCAAGGATTGATCGAGTACATTCCTTTCCCGGATGCGCTCAAGGGCAAGTATCAAAGCTTCACCCAGGCAGACATGGGCCTGCTACGCGAGGCTGGGTACACCCAGGCCTTCCACGATGTGGCGCAAGGCGTGGGCAAGTACGTCAAGGTCTTGCAGCAGCGTGCTGGTCAATAGGTAGAGCCCGAATGCCATTTCTGACGCTTGAGGATTACGTCGGGCGCACGCCGCTGGTGAGGCTTAAGCGCATCACCGCCGGCCGCAACAATGTCATCCTCGCGAAACTCGAAGGCAATAACCCGGCGGGCTCGGTCAAGGATCGACCTGCGCTTTCGATGATTACCCGCGCCGAGGCGCGCGGCGATATTGCTCCAGGCAGCACGCTCATCGAGGCCACCAGCGGCAATACAGGCATCGCCCTGGCGATGGCCGCTGCAATGCGGGGCTACAAGATCATCCTGGTGATGCCAGAGAACCAGAGTCTCGAGCGTCGCCAGACCATGCGGGCATTCGGTGCTGAACTCATTCTCACGCCGCGCGAGGGTGGTATGGAGATGGCGCGCGATGTTGCTGAGCGCCTGCGGGATGAGGGGAAGGGCGTGATCCTCGATCAGTTCGCCAACACGGACAATCCGCTCGCTCACTACGAAGGTACGGGCCCTGAAATCTGGCAACAGACCGACGGCCTTGTCACGCACTTCGTCAGCAGCATGGGGACAACCGGCACGATTGTTGGCACCTCGCGTTTCCTGAAAGAAAAGAACCCAGAGATCCGGATCATTGGTTGTCAGCCCGCCGAAGGCGCCCAGATTCCCGGCATTCGCAAGTGGCCGCAGGCCTACTTGCCAAAGATCTATCAGGCGGAGCGCGTTGATCAGCTGGAGTACGTAAGCCAATCGGATGCTGAAGACATGACGCGCCGCCTCGCGCGCGAAGAGGGCATCTTTGCCGGGATCTCCTCGGGGGGCTCTATGGCTGTTGCAATCAGGCTGGCCGCCTCACTCGAAAATGCGGTCATTGTGTCAATCGTATGTGATCGAGGGGATCGCTACCTTTCGACCGGCGTCTTCCCGGGGTGAGCATAGCGATGCTTGATTGTGTGTCGTTTCAGTTGGGGATTGAGCCCGACGTCGAGGCTATCCGCTGTGTTTACGACCTTGATCCCGCCCTTTCGGATTCTGACCTGGCGGAATATGCCTACCAGCGGCAGCGTGCTTTGGAGGGGGGCGATTTGCTTCCTCCCCATCTGATGCGCGTCTCGCATGTGTCGACGCTGAGACTCTCGGGGGGGCGGGTTGCCATCAATACCGCCGCTCGTAAAACGCATGGGGAGCGGGCCTTGCTCGCGTCGTTCCTCGGTGAGCTGCGCCAGACTCCAACTTTGCTGTGCTGTTGGGGCGATGCCGCGCAGCAATTGTCAGTACTTCGCTGTCGGGCCATGTTCTATCGGCTCGATTTGACCGCAATCGAGCGCTGCGAGGATTTGTCGCGATCGGTCTTCGGCAAGATGTCCTTGGTGCATCTCGCTCGCATGCTTGGGTTTTCGCATCCTGGATCGGGCTCATTCAAAGCGGATGCGAAGGGGGCTGAGCACGAGGATAGGATGAGTTGGCTCGTCTCAGAAGCCGGGGCTGCCCTCGCGCTGGTTGCGCTCCTGAGACAACAGTGCATGACGGGTGAGTTGACAGCCCAAGCGTGTGAATCAATCGAGGATGCCCTTCGTGTTGCGATGCAATGTTGATAGCGCCGAGTCGAAATCGAAGCGGTCTGCGAAAAAAATTGCCAAGATGCATTGACAGATCGTAATTCACAGCTATAATCATGCTTCTCTTTAGGCGCGTAGCTCAGCTGGTTAGAGCACCACCTTGACATGGTGGGGGTCGTTGGTTCGAGTCCAATCGCGCCTACCAACACCCAAGCGGAGCGGTGATGAATTCGCGAACTTGCACGACGGTCAGTCCGTAGTATCAGGGTTCGCTCGGTTCATACGCTTCGATTGAACGAAAAAGTGCGGCCCTGTGGTCGCACTTTTTTTTTGCCCTTGTGGGGACTGCTATGTCTAACGTGCGTCTGCCGGATGGTTCGGTCCGGTCCTTTGATCGGCCGGTGACGGTGGCTGAGGTGGCTGTCAGTATCGGCGCTGGCTTGGGGCGCGCCGCTTTGGCTGCCCGCGTTAATGGCGAACTCGTAGATACGAGCCATCTGATCCAGACCGATTGTGATCTGGCGATTCTGACCGCCAAGGACGCTGAGGGGCTTGAGGTTATCCGGCATTCGACGGCTCATTTGCTTGCGTATGCAGTAAAGGAGTTGTTTCCTGAGGCGCAAGTCACTATTGGCCCGGTTATCGAAAACGGGTTCTATTACGACTTTTCGTTTCCTCGGGGCTTTACTCCGGAGGATCTGGTCCGGATCGAAGAGCGCATGGCCGAGCTCTCCAAGCGTGATATCCCGGTGACGCGCGAGGAGTGGTCTCGCGATGACGCTGTGGCGTTCTTCAAGGGCATTGGAGAGGCCTACAAGGCCGAGATCATTGCAAGCATTCCGGCTGATCAGCAGATATCACTTTACCGAGAGGGTGCGTTCGTCGATCTGTGCCGCGGGCCCCACGTGCCTTCAACTGGCAAGCTCAAATTCTTCAAGTTGATGTCTGTGGCGGGTGCTTATTGGCGTGGCGACTCTCGTAATGAGCAGTTGCAGCGCATTTACGGCACGGCGTGGGCGAGCAAGGAGGATCTGGACGCCTATCTCCACATGATCGAAGAGGCTGAAAAGCGCGATCACCGTAAGCTGGCCAAGGTTCTCGACTTGTTTCATTTGCAGGACGAGGCGCCCGGGATGGTGTTCTGGCATCCGAAAGGCTGGACGCTCTGGCAGCAAATTGAGCAATACATGCGTCAGCGCCTGGATGCGGCCGGTTATCTGGAAGTGAAGACGCCGTTGGTGATGGATCGCGTTCTTTGGGAGCGATCTGGGCACTGGGACAATTATCGCGACAATATGTTCGTGACGGAGTCCGAAAAGCGCGACTACGCGGTCAAGCCGATGAATTGTCCGGGCCATGTCCAGATTTTCAATCATGGGCTTCGCTCCTATCGCGAGTTGCCGTTGCGTTTGGCGGAGTTTGGCTCCTGTCATCGAAACGAACCGTCAGGCGCTTTGCATGGCCTGATGCGTGTGCGTGGTTTCGTTCAGGATGATGCGCATATCTTCTGTACCGAAGATCAGATCGTCTCTGAGGTTCGCGCATTCAATGACCTTCTTGTATCGGTCTACAAGGATTTTGGCTTCGTTGACGTAGCCGTCAAACTGTCGCTGCGGCCTGAAAAGCGCGCTGGCGCTGATGAGGTCTGGGATAAGGCAGAAGACGGCTTGCGTGAGGCGTTGCGGGCTTCCGGCGTTGAGTGGATCGAGCTTCCAGGTGAGGGGGCTTTCTATGGCCCCAAGATCGAATATCACATCAAGGATGCACTGGGTCGCTCGTGGCAGTGCGGAACCATGCAGCTGGATTTTGTGTTGCCGGAGCGTCTCGATGCAGAGTATGTGGCCGAAGACAACACGCGCAAGCGCCCGGTCATGCTTCATCGCGCCATTCTTGGTTCGCTTGAACGGTTCATTGGCATTCTGATCGAGAACTTTGCCGGCAGCTTCCCGCTCTGGCTGGCGCCAAAGCAGGCGGTCGTCATGAGCATTTCTGAGCATCAGGCGGACTATGCGCAGTCTGTAGTGGAGCGGCTTGTTGCGGCAGGTTATCGCGCTGAGGCGGATTTGCGCAGCGAGAAGATTTCCTATAAAATTCGGGAACATAGCTTGCAAAAGCTGCCATATCAGCTGGTCGTCGGTGAGAAAGAAAAGGCGGCTGGCGTGGTTTCCGTACGTGCCCGGGGTGGTCAAGATCTTGGCCAGATGCCCCTCGATCAATTGCTAGATCGCTGGCGCCACGAGATGGATTCTCGTGGTAGTGCGGTTTGATTTTTACTTTTTGGAGACTTAGACCATCGCTCAGGAAAAGCCGCAGCGCCTAAACGGAGAAATCAACGTATCCGAGGTGCGCTTGGTAGGAGAGGACGGCGAGCAGCTCGGCATCGTCCAGACACGACAAGCCCTTGAAATGGCCGAAGAGGCTGGGCTTGATCTCGTTGAAATCGCGCCGCTCGCAAAGCCGCCAGTCTGCAAGCTGATGGACTTTGGGAAGTTCAAGTATCAGGAATCGAAGAAGGCGCACGAAGCCAAGCTCAAGCAAAAGCAGATTCAGGTCAAGGAGGTCAAGCTTCGTCCGGGTACCGACGAAAACGACTATCAGATCAAGCTGCGGAACATGACGCGTTTTCTTCAGGATGGCGACAAGGTGAAAGTCACCTTGCGCTTCAGAGGGCGCGAGATGGCGCACCAGGAGTTCGGTGTTCGCCAGTTGGAGCGTATCAAGGCGGATCTGGAGGCGGTCGGGATGGTTGAACAGTTCCCGAAGCTGGAAGGTCGTCAGATGGTGATGGTTCTTGCTCCTAGCAAGAAAAAGCAGCCGGTTTGACCGGGTGTTAGGAAGAATCTCGGGGCTTGCATAAGCAGGCCTTCTGGGACGGCTCTTCAGTGAGCTGTATATAAGTGGTTCCAGGTTCCATAAGTGCTCTCTGCTGAGAGCCACCCGGTGCCATAGACTAACAATTGGAGTGTGTTTCATGCCCAAGATGAAAACCAAGAGCGGCGCCAAGAAGCGCTTTAAGGTCCGCTCGAGCGGTAGCATCAAGCGTTCGCAGGCGTTCAAGCGCCACATCCTGACCAAGAAGACGACGAAGACCAAGCGCCAGCTGCGCGGCATGGAGGGCGTTCACGCGTCCGACGTAGCCCAGGTCAAGTCAATGCTTCCTTACGCTTAATCAGGAGTAGCTCATGCCTCGCGTAAAACGTGGTGTAACCGCCCGCGCTCGTCACAAGAAAGTCCTCGATCAAGCCAAGGGCTATCGCGGTCGTCGCAAGAATGTATATCGCATCGCCAAACAGGCGGTGATGAAGGCCGGTCAGTATGCGTACCGCGATCGTCGTCAGCGGAAGCGTCAGTTCCGCGCGCTTTGGATTGCGCGTATCAATGCAGCTGCCCGCGAAGTTGGCCTGAACTACTCCAAGTTCATGAATGGTCTCAAGAAGGCATCCATCGAGATCGATCGTAAGGTGCTGGCAGACTTGGCTGTTTTCGATAAGCCCGCTTTTGCGGCGATTGCGGACCAAGCCAAGGCCCAACTTGCTGCGTAATATTTGGTAGCAGAAGAAAAGGAGGCTATGCCTCCTTTTTTTTGTCCTTTACGTCCCGGAAGCGCATTCGTGGATCATCTGGAACAGCTTGTAAGTCAAGCACTTGCGGAATTCAGTGCAGCGCTCGATGCCAACGCGCTCGAGCAAGCCAAGGCGAAGTATCTGGGTAAGAGTGGCTCGTTGACCGATCTCCTCAAGGGGCTCGGAAAGATGGACGCCGACGCCCGGAAGGAAGCTGGGGCCGCGATCAATCGGGCGAAATCGACGGTTGAGCAGGCTCTTGAAGCGCGACGTGAAGCCATGCGTAACGCCGCATTGGCGCAACAGCTCGCCGCCGAGGCGCTAGACGTCACTTTGCCTGGCCGCGGCAGGGGCAACGGGGGCTTGCATCCCGTGACCCGAACGCTCGATCGTATTGAGCAATTGTTTGCTGGAATCGGTTTCTCGGTGGCTGATGGCCCCGAGATTGAAGCTGACTGGTTCAACTTCACTGCATTGAACACGCCTGAAAACCATCCCGCGCGATCAATGCATGACACTTTCTACCTTCAGGATGCGCCTGGCGTGCTGCTGCGCACCCATACGAGTCCTGTGCAGATCCGTTACATGAAGGATCATGTTGAGAAACACGCGGACTGTGCCGCGATGCCCGAGATCAGGATCATCGCGCCGGGGCGTGTCTATCGCGTGGATTACGACGCAACCCACTCGCCGATGTTTCATCAGATCGAAGGCCTTTGGGTGGGTGAGCGCGTCAGCTTTGCGGATCTCAAGGGCGTGATCGCGGAATTCCTGCGTCGCTTTTTTGAGACCGACGAGCTTCAGGTTCGTTTTCGACCGTCGTTCTTTCCCTTCACCGAGCCATCCGCCGAGATCGATTTTGCCTTCATGAGTGGGCCGAACAAGGGGAAGTGGCTGGAGATCGCAGGTTGCGGGGTGGTGCACCCAGCAGTTTTGCGCAATGGAGGGATCGATCCTGAGCGCTACACAGGATTTGCCTTCGGAATGGGTCTCGACCGTCTGACGATGTTGCGTTATGGCGTCGATGACCTCCGTTTGTTCTTCGAAAACGATCTTCGCTTCCTCAGCCAATTCAGGTAAGTCATGCAGTTCTCAGAGCACTGGTTACGTTCCCTGGTCAATCCTGCGCTGGACTCAGCGGCGTTGGGGCATCTGCTTACGATGGCGGGGCTTGAGGTTGAAGATGCCGAGCCTGTAGCGCCAGCGTTTTCGGGCGTTGTGGTCGCGCAGATTCTAGAAGCACAGACACACCCCAACGCGGATCGCTTGCGCGTCTGCCGCGTGGATGTCGGGGCTGGCGAGTCGCTGCAAATCGTGTGTGGTGCGCCGAACGCGGCTGCCGGGATGAAGGTGCCCTGCGCACTTGTGGGGGCGGTCCTTCCTGGTGGATTCGAGATCAAAGCCGCAAAGCTCCGTGGCGTTGAGTCCTTCGGGATGCTCTGTTCCGCGAAGGAACTTGGCATCTCGGATGAGAGTGCTGGGCTTCTCGCGTTGCCTGCTGATTTCGTCGTCGGAAGCAGTCTTCGTGATGCATTGCTGCTCGACGATACGCTTTTCACCATCAAGTTAACGCCCAATCGACCCGATTGTCTGAGCCTCAATGGCGTTGCCAGAGAGGTTGCTGCGCTGACCGGTACGCCCTTTGCCCCGCAGACCGTCGCCCCGGTCCCGGCGGTTCACGCTGAGTCACGACGCGTCGAGCTGGATGCCGTTGATGGTTGCCCTCGCTATTTCGGCCGGATTCTGCGGAATCTGGATCCGACCCGCGCTGCGCCGGACTGGATGAAGCAGCGCCTAGAGCGCTGCGGGGTGCGATCCATCAGCGCGATTGTTGATGTGACGAATTACGTCATGCTCGAACTTGGTCAGCCGCTGCATGCATTTGATAACGACAGACTGAAGGGGGCGGTTCGGGTTCGTTGGGCGAGTCCTGGCGACAAACTGGTGTTGCTTAACGGCCAAGAGCTTGAGCCGGATTCGCGCACACTTTTGATCGCCGACGATGCGGGGCCATTGGCATTGGCAGGCGTCATGGGCGGCGAAGCGAGCGGGGTGACCGATTCAACTCGCTCCGTGTTCCTTGAAAGCGCGTTCTTCCAGCCTGATGCGATCGTGGGACGTGCACGTCAGTATGGATTTACCTCGGATGCGTCCCACCGCTTCGAGCGGGGCGTGGACTTCGAATTGCCGGGTTGTGCCATCGAGCGTGCAACCGAACTGATCCTCTCGATTTGCGGTGGCGAGGCGGGCCCGGTTGTGGGGGCTGAGAGCACCACAGATCTGCCCCGTCGGCCTCCGCTCTCAGTCCGAGTGGATCGGGCGGTGCAAGTCATTGGTGTTCCTTTTTCGGCAGACGAGATCGTTGCGATTCTTGGTCGCCTTGGAATGCCGGTTGAGACAGATGGCCAGTTGGTCACGGTTACGCCTCCGTCCTATCGGTTTGATCTGCAGATCGAGGAAGATCTGATTGAGGAGATTGCGCGGATTCGCGGGTATGAATCGATCCCCGAGAAGGCACCTCAAGGCGTGCTCCGGATGCCGGCGCTGCCGGAACGCAAGCGCGGCGCCGCAAGCATGCGCAGGGCACTTGCAGCGCGCGAGTTTCAGGAAGTCATCAACTACGCCTTCATTGAAGAAGCGTGGGAGCGAGACTTCTGTGGCAACCATGATCCAATCCGCCTCGCCAATCCGATCGCTAGCCAGATGTCGGTCATGCGCTCCAGTCTCATTGGCGGCTTGATCGGTACGCTGATGGTCAACCAACGGCGTCGCACCAACAGAGTACGGATTTTCGAGATCGGTCGATGCTTCGCAAGGGATCCATCGGGATATCCCGTCGCTGGCTACAATCAGCCGGTCAAACTTGCGGCGCTCGCCTGGGGAGCTTCAGAAGCAGAGCAATGGGGTGTTGCAACGAGGCGAGTGGATTTCTACGACCTGAAGGCTGATA
The DNA here is from genome assembly GCF_026586805.1 of Niveibacterium sp. 24ML. Taxonomy (GTDB): domain Bacteria; phylum Pseudomonadota; class Gammaproteobacteria; order Burkholderiales; family Rhodocyclaceae; genus Niveibacterium. The sequence goes on from NZ_JAPFHA010000007.1 coordinate 30,498, forward strand.
TTGAGGCGCTGCTCGACGGGCGGACGCTGGAGTTTGCGCGCGCCGATCACCCAGCACTGCATCCGGGGCGCGCTGCGAGTGTGCTTTGCGATGGCGTATCCGTCGGCTGGATTGGCGAACTGCATCCCAGCTGGGTGCAGAAGTACGAACTGGGTGTCGCGCCAATCGCCTTCGAGCTGGATTTCGAGGCGGTCGCCTTGCGTCCGATGCCGGTCTTTGCTGCGCCTTCGAAATTCCCCCCGATGTTGCGGGATATTGCGTTGGTGGTGCCGGTCGGTGTCAATGCGGGTGAGCTTCTCAAAGTGTTGCAAGAGGCGCAGGCACCGATCACGCAGGCCATTGAACTATTTGATGTTTACCAAGGCAAGGGCGTCGATCCGGATCGCAAGAGTGTTGCCTTCCGCATACGCTTCCAACATACTGATCGCACGCTTGAGGACGCTGAAGTCGATGCCGCAATCAATGTTTTGGTTGGTCGTGCCGCTGAGCGGTTTGGCGCGCAACTGAGGAGCTGATTGTGTCGATGACGCTAACGAAAGCCGAGTTGGCCGATCTTCTGTTCGAAAAGGTCGGTCTCAACAAACGGGAAGCCAAAGACATGGTCGATGGCTTCTTCGACGAAATCCGTAACGCGTTGGAGCGGGGCGAAACGGTGAAGTTGTCGGGTTTTGGCAACTTCCAGTTGCGGGACAAACCGCAGCGTCCTGGCCGGAATCCAAAGACCGGGGAAGAGATCCCGATCACAGCGCGTCGTGTTGTGACCTTTCACGCCAGCCAGAAGCTCAAGGCTGCCGTGGACTTGTTGAGCGAATCCGACATCAATGTCGCAAGCCAGCGCGCCGCTTGAAGCGGTCGTCCTTCCCCCGATCCCTGCCAAGCGCTACTTCACGATCGGTGAAGTCAGCGAATTGTGCGGTGTAAAGCCCCATGTGCTCAGATACTGGGAGCAGGAGTTCACGCAGCTCAAGCCGGTCAAGCGCCGGGGCAACAGGCGTTACTACCAGCATCATGAGGTGCTGTTGGTCCGCAGGATCCGTGATCTGCTGTACAACGATGGCTTCACGATCAGCGGGGCACGCAATCGCCTTGACGACCAGGCGGGGCGGGATCGCGAGCAGTCTGCGCGGGAGGAGCGTGAGGCGGCCTTGCTCGGCGCCATCCGTGGCGAGTTGGAGGATGTCCTGCAATTTCTGCGTAGTTAGAAATCAGCGGCCATTTTTCTTTTTTCTGCTATAATCTTTGGCTAGTCGGGGCGTAGCGCAGCCTGGTAGCGCACTTGCATGGGGTGCAAGGGGTCGCGAGTTCGAATCCCGCCGCCCCGACCAAATAGATTCAAACAAAAGGCTCGTCTTCGGACGGGCCTTTTGTTTTTTGCTTTCGGTGTTGCGTGCTCGCTCCTTTGTGCGCCGACAGGGTTTTCTTCAGTTTTGAGGCGGCTTGCTCCTTAGCGTCACGTCACACAAAGCGGGCTTGTCCTTGTTTTTACGCAGCCAAGCGCCGCGGAGGAGGTCGCAAGGCGGCGGAGTAGAAGCGCAAGCGGGCGTCAATGCCGCGGAAGATCTGCATCCATCAGCGGTGGTGATTGACTGCGGCGACCGATTGGTGGTCCCAAGCGAGGGTCAGGCGGCTGCGATGGCGACGCTCAGCGTATAATTCCGCGCTTTGTCGATCTGCATGAATTGAGCCTTTTTTTTGGGGCCGCAATTATGCGTCGCTGCACGATACTTCCAACAACCGCTTGACCCGCCACAGCTGCGCGACCGCTTCACCCTCCCTTGGACAAGGGGTTCCTGCGCATAGTGTGTCTTCTGCTTCGAGAGCGCTTTGATATGAGGATCCTCATCAGCAACGACGATGGCTACTTTGCGCCGGGTATCGCTGCCTTGTCCGAAGTGCTAGGCACCTTTGCAGAAGTGGCAGTGGTGGCGCCTGAACGAGATCGTAGTGGCGCGAGCCATTCTTTAACGCTTGATCGCCCACTGTCTGTGAGGCGAGCGCCGAGCGGCTACCACTATGTCAATGGCACGCCCACGGATTGCGTTCACCTTGCGGTAACCGGATTCCTCGATTTCCGGCCCGATCTTGTCGTGTCAGGAATCAATCACGGCGCGAACATGGGTGACGACACGATCTATTCCGGGACTGTTGCCGCTGCAATGGAGGGGTATCTGCTGGGTATTCCAGCCATTGCGGTGTCCTTGGTGGGGCGGGAGGGAAACAACTTCCAGACCGCCGCCGAGGTTGCCGCCAGCGTGGTGAAATCCGTGGCCAAGGACTTGGCTGGCCCGCCGTTCTTGTTGAACGTAAACGTGCCGGATGTAGCGTTCGCTGAACTCCGCGGTACTCGGGTGACGCGGCTTGGGAAGCGGCATATGGCCGAGCCGGTGGTGCGATCGAGCAATCCGCGCGGTGAGACTATCTACTGGGTGGGCGCCGTGGGCGCTGCTCAGGATGCAGGTGAGGGCACAGATTTTCATGCAGTTGCAGAGCGCTTTGTGTCCATCACGCCATTGCAGGTCGACCTGACCCAGTTTGAGGCCCTTGAATCCTGGAAAGCGCGGGTCGCTGGATGACGCACAAGCTTGGCGCATCGGCGGTGTCGGCTGTTCGTGCCCGTGTGCGCATGGTCGAGAACCTCAAACTGCAGGGCATTTCGGATGCCCGTGTGCTTGCTGCAATGAATCAGGTGCCGCGGCACCAGTTTGTTCAGGAGGCGCTCGCAAGTCGTGCTTATGAGGACACCGCCTTGCCGCTCGGGTGTCAGCAAACGATATCGCAGCCTTATGTTGTTGCGCGGATGATCGAGTTGCTGGCGCAAGGGCGTGACCTGGGGAAGACACTTGAGATCGGCGCAGGGTGTGGTTACCAGGCGGCAGTGCTTGCATGCATTGCGCGTGAGGTCTACACGATCGAACGGATTCGCACGTTGATCGAGCGCGCAAAAGAGAACCTTCGCCCGCTTCGTGTGCCCAACCTGCGCTTGAAGTATGGTGATGGCATGGCTGGTCTACCTGAGGCCGCGCCGTTTGATTCGATCATTGTGGCCGCGGGCACCTCTCAGGTACCACGAGCGTTGGTTGATCAGCTCGCACCGCTCGGCCGCCTGATTCTGCCGCTTGGTGGCGCTGATCAGATTCTCCTGATGATTGAGCGTCAGGCAGACGGCAGGCTGCGCGAATCGCGCTACGATGCGGTCCGTTTTGTACCGTTGTTGGCAGGAACTGAATGACACTGAATTTGCCTTTGAATCGACTGCTGTTGTGTGCCGTGCTGGCCGTGGCGCTGTCGGCCTGTACAAGTACCGGAAGAGCGCCCGTTGAGGATCGCGCCGCCACGGGGCGCTCCGCGTCGGCCGCCACCAGCGACACCGCCGCGCCGCAAGCACCCAAGCCGGGCTACTACGTCGTAAAACGCGGTGACACGCTGATCAGCATCGCGCTGGAGCACGGACAAGACTGGCGCGATATCGCGAGCTGGAACGGCATTGAGAATCCGAATCTGATCCTTGTTGGCCAGGAGTTGAAGGTCAAGCAAGGCGATGGCGCCGTTGCTAAAGTGCCGGCCTCGCCGGTGATCGAGACCAAGCCGCTTGAGCCAAAAGGCACTGCGGCAACCGTGGTTCCGCAGAAGCCTGAAGAGGGGCTGCGGCGAGAGCCCAAGGGCGGCAAAGTGCCGTATTCCGACCAGGCGCTGGCTGCTGCCGTGAAGGCGGACGAGGCTGCGCGTAGCGGGGCAAAGCTGGCGGTTACGCCCAGCCCGTTGCCGGCTGCGTCAGCGAGTGAGCCTGTGCCTGCAGATTCACCCAAGAAGGAATCGGCGCCCGACCCGAAGTCGGCGACACCCGATCCGAAAGGCAGCGATGACTTCGACTGGGCCTGGCCCGCGTCCGGCAAGGTCGTCAATGCCTTTAACGAGTCCACCAACAAGGGTGTGGATATTGGCGGGCAAGTCGGCGATCCGGTGGTGGCGTCGGCCCCTGGCAAGGTCGTTTATGTTGGGTCCGGCTTGCGCGGCTATGGAAATCTCGTCATCATCAAACACAACGCGACCTACCTGAGCGCCTATGCCCACAACCAGAAAATTCTGGTCAAAGAGGGGCAGGCCGTGAAGCGGGGGCAGGAGATCGCGGCGTTGGGTGACAGTGACGCTGATCGCGCCAAGTTGCACTTTGAGATTCGGCGCCAAGGCAAGCCTGTAGATCCTCTGAAGTATCTTCCTAAACGCTAAGGGTGGGATATGTACGATCCGGCAACCTTTTTCGAAGACGAAGACGAAAAGGAACCGGATCTCCCGCCAGAGATTGAGGCGTTTGGCGCCGAGCCCGTTCAGACGCCGCCCGAGAACGAGTTCCTCAACGATGTCACACAGATTTATCTGAATGAGATCGGCGCGAATCCGCTGCTGACGGCGGATGAAGAAGTGGCACTGGCGAGGCGGGTGCGACTGGGCGACTTTTCTGCCCGCCAGAAAATGATTGAGCACAACCTGCGACTGGTTGTGAACATTGCCAAGCACTATCTCAATCGTGGCATTCCGTTGCTTGATCTGGTCGAAGAAGGCAACCTCGGCCTGATTCACGCGCTCGAGAAGTTCGATCCGGAACGCGGCTTCCGTTTCTCGACCTATGCGACCTGGTGGATCCGCCAGAATATCGAGCGCGCGATCATGAATCAGTCGCGCACGATTCGCCTGCCGGTGCATGTTGTCAAAGAACTGAACCAGGTGCTTCGCGCACAGCGTTCGATTGAATCAAGCCGCGGCGGTGCAACGATCGAGGATGTGGCCGAGCGGCTTGAGCGGCCGGTGGCGGATGTGCGTGCGATTCTGGCGCTCAACGAACACACTGCGTCGCTGGATGCGCCACTCGATATTGATCCCAACCTCTCGATTGGCGAGTCGCTCGCAGACGAAAACTCCGATGGGCCTGAAGCAACACTGCAGAACGCAGAGATCGAAGGTCTTGTGCGGCAGTGGATCGGGCAACTATCTGAAAAGCAGCGCATGGTGATCCAGCGTCGGTATGGGCTGGATGACTGCGATGTTCAGACGCTGGAAGAGCTTGCGCTTCAGCTTGGCCTGACCCGCGAGCGGGTGCGGCAAATCCAGCTTGAGGCGCTCGCGCAACTGCGCCGTATCCTTAAACGCCGCGGCGTGTCGCGCGACGTTCTGCTCTAGTTCAGTTTGGTCGCTGCTGACGGGCCTGTTTGACTGCCGTCGCAAGGTGATAGACCGTCATCGCGTAGAAGCTGCTGCGGTTGTAGCGAGTGATGACATAGAAATTCTGGTAGCCCAGCCAGTATTCGGTTGCGGCATCCGGGGTCACCAGATCGATCAAGGCGGCTGGTTTGTCGTAAGCGCCCGGCGCATCCGGTGATACACCGAGCCTTTCAAAGTCCTGTCGATTGAAGGCTGGCGAAATGCCGGCTTCGATCAGGGCGATTGCCCGTTGCGGGTCTTGCACCTTGGCGGGGACAGCGATCGGGCCACCCGTCTCCCAGCCGTGCTGGCTCAGAAAACTGGCTACGCTGCCGATTGCATCGACCGGGCTGCTTTCAAGCGAAATGCGTCCATCGCCGTCGTAGTCCACGGCGTAGCGGCGGATGCTGCTTGGCAAGAACTGTGGCCAGCCCAGCGCACCAGCGTAAGAGCCCTTGTACAGGCCGACCGGGACACCGTTGTCACGCGCCAGCAGAAACAGCTCGCCGAGTTCGCGTCGGAACAATTCGGCGCGTGGCGGGTAATCAAAGGCAAGCGTTGCCAGCGCGGAAAGGGTCTGGAAGTTGCCGAGCTGGCGCCCGTAGATCGTTTCGACGCCGATGATGCCGACAATGATCTCTGCCGGTACGCCAAATTCTTCTTCGGCTCGCGCGAGTGTGCTTTCGTGCTCCTGCCAGAAGGCCAGGCCAGCATTGATGCGGGTCTTGTCGATGAAGCGTGCGCGGTATCGGGTCCAGGACTTCACCGTCGGGCTGGCCGGCGGCAGGATGTATTTGATTACCGCGGGCAGGTGCTTGGCTTCCGCTAGCGCCGCGAGGATGGCACCTTCGTCAAGTGATTCGCGCGCTGAGAACTCCGCGGCGAATTTCTTGACCTCGTCGCGGCTCTCGTAGGGGGCCAGGTCCGGTTCTGCGGCGTGAATCGCTACCATCATGGTGGTGAGCAATGCCGCCACAAGGGCCTTCAGGGGTTTCTTGCAAGCCATTCTTTGATCGATTTGCTCAGTTCGGCTGCTTCGGTGCCGGAAGCAGGTGGGCCGTAGGTGATGCGCGCATAGCGTGCGGCAAAGTCTGTCAGCGAAGCACGCCACAGTGGCTGGATGCTGCCGGCTCGCGCCGCGAAGGCAATGGGTCCTTCGCTGACGTCTGGCGCCAGATCATACCGCGCAAGTCGTTTCAGCAGGTCTTGCCAGCTGCGCTCGGTTGCGCTCAGCCGCTTGCGATTGCGGAAGAGCGCAATCCAGACGGCCGCTTGCCAGAGCGCCGCGCCAGCAACCAAGAGCGCGACCATGTTGCGCCAATCCGGGCTGAAGCCCAGGCTTGAAAGCAGGTCGCGCTGGCGTTGGGCGTCATAGCCGAGCACCCAGGTGTTCCAGGCGTGCGAGACCGCCTCGGCCCGGTTACGCAGGTTCCGCAGCCATTCGTTGTCAACCCGCACCATGAGCGGAATTGGGTCGCCGATCGGAAGCGATGCGATCAAGCCTTCGTCGATCCGGCGTGGCGCCGCTGCGGCGGTGGGGTCGATGCGCACCCATCCGCGCCCGGCAAGCCAGACTTCGGCCCATGCGTGGGCATCGGATTGGCGCACGACCAAAGTCCCGTCGATCGGATTGACTTCGCCGCCTTGGTAACCTGCCACAACGCGCGCTGGTACCCCCGCGTTTCTCATCAACACCACGAAGGCGTTGGCAAAGTGTTCACAGAATCCGCGCCGGGTTTCGAACAGGAACTCGTCGGCGGCATTCCGCCCCAGGCGGGGTGGCGACAGCGTGTAGAGGTAGTTGCCTTCGCGCAGAAATTGCAGCGCGGCTGCTACGCGATCTTTCGGTTCCGCGTGCGTCGCGCGCAGCGTTTCGCCGAAGCGCGCGACGCGCGGGTTGCTGCCGGCCGGTAGCCTGAGGTTCAGCGCCTTGACCTGCTCGCTCTCGCCAAGTCCGATCCGTGCCCCGGGTGTGCTGCGGAGTGCGACGCGCTGACGCGTTGCAAGCGGCCGCTCCGCCAGCAGGACAAAGTCGCCCCCCATTGATTGCGTGCCCGCTGGGCGTGCGTGTTCAAGGGCGAAGAGCCAGCGGTTCTCGCTTGGCTCGAGCGTGACGATATAGCTCACTTCCTGGCCCGCTTCCGGTGGCGCACTGATTTGCGCGGCGGGCGCCTGGCGCCAGGTGGTGCCATCGAACATGGAAAGCACCGGTCCGCGAAAATAACGTGAGGCCTGAGTCGGCACACCATCGGGAAACTCCGCGCGGAACGCGATTGCCCCCGACTGCGAGAGGTCAGAGATCGACCCGGGGCGCATGGTGTCTGACATGCCGGTCATTGCGCCGGTGCCGTCAGAGGGCATCGCCCAGAGCGGAGAGTCGATGCGCGGGAACAATACGAAGAGCACCGCCGCCAGGGGTACGGCGATGGCGAGCATGCGCAGGCTGCTGCCGAGCCCCATGCGCAGCGACAGTTCGGGTTGTTCAACCCGCTGCATGGCACTCAGGGCTATCGCGCAAGAGAGGGTTGCGGCGATCGCGGTTGTGGCGTTCTGCTCGATCAGGAAGTAGCCCATCTGCATGAAGAAACACAGTTGCACCGTGATGTGTGCGTCGCGGCGCTTGGTGGTTTCGACCAGCTTCAGGGCCAGCAGCATTGCAAGCAGTGCCAGACCGGGCGTGCGGCCAAAGGCCGTGCCATAGCGGGAAAGGGTTACGCCCACGGCAACGGCCGCCAGCAGCAAGAGCAGCGCCCGCGACGGCGCCTTCTGGTGAGTGCCGCCACGCAGACGCGCAAACATCCACAGCAGCGGAATGGCGGCCACGAGCGCGACTTCGGGCGAAAGATGAATCAGCAGCGGCGTCAGCGTCAGCGTAACGGCGACAAGAAGCCACCATCCGGTGTTGCGATCGAGCAACTTGTGCGGGCTCATGTGCGATCACCGCCGTGCAGGGCAAGCGCCCGGAGCGCGTCGTTCAGATGTGCGGGGCCGCGCGCGGGCCCGAGGGTCTTTCTCGGGAGGCGCAGCCCCCAGTCCAGGCCTGACTGCTCCGCCTGCAAGGCCCAGGCGCACAGGCGCGACAGACGTGCCTCGGTCCCCATCGTGCTGGGGCAGGCGTCCCAGTCGAGCCAGCGCTCACCGCCGACCTCGCTCTCGAAATGCTTGGTTGCCATCGGGCCGCCCCGTGCAAGCTGGCGCCATGCGATCCGGCGCGGCGGATCCCCCGCACGATAGGGCCGCAAGCTATCGAAGCTCGAGCCTTCGCCGCTTTTCATGCTGAGGCCCTCGCCGTCGCCTTCGCTCAGCGCCGGGGCGGGCGGGTCGACCTCCGGCGCGGGATACACAAGGCCAAGCAGATCTGGCTCCAGGTAACTCCATGCGACCACCAAACCCAAGGGATAGCACGTTTCCAGGCGGAGCCGCCCCACCGGGTGCGCCCCCCGTTTGCGCTCGGGGAGTGTGATAGTGACGCTGGTTTCGCTTTGCGCTGCAATGGAAAGCTCGATCGCCGGGCCGTCCAGCGCGCCAATCGCGAGCGCAAAGCGCGGCCGGTTCTTTGTGTCGGAGAGTCCTAGCAAGGCGGTGCGCGCATCGCCAGCGTAAGCGTTCTCGCAGCGCCCGCTGGTCAGGCTGATGCCCAGCAGGTTGCGATGCGCCCGCACCATCGCCAGATGCCCAACGCCGGCGAGCACGAAGGTCATCGCAAATCCCAGCGCGAGGTTGTAGTTGAGGCTGGCAATCAGCATTGCCAGCAACATTGCACCAAAGCTCAGCCCTGCCGCGGTCGGCAGCACGTAGATGCGGCGCTGGCCCAGCGTTACCGGCAATGCTTCGGCGCTGCGGCCACGTAGCATCCAACGCTGCGCGCGCGCTTGCATCGTCTTCTTGATGCCGGAAATCACGCGACCGGGGTGCTGCTCAAGAGTTCGTCCACGATCGCTGCGGTGAGGCTGCGCGTGTCTTTGCCGTGCAAGCGGTGCGCGGAAACGGCCTGCCAGACGGCCTGCACGTCTTCCGGTGCGACGAAGTCGCGCCCCTCGGTTAGCGCAAAGGCGCGCGCCGCGGCCAGCAGGGAGAGGCCCGCGCGGGGGCTGAGGCCCTGGAGCACGCCACCGTGATTGCGTGATGCGGTCAGCAGCCGCAGGACGTAGCGGGCAATCGCCTCGCTCACGAATACATCGGCGCAGCTGTTCTGCAACTGCATCAGCTGCGCGCGATCGGTGACCTGTGCGATCGCTTTGCGCGCTCGGCGGTCCTGTCCGGTGAGCAGTGCGAGTTCCGCCGCCGGGGGCGGGTAGCCAAGCGCCAGGCGCATCAAGAAGCGATCGAGCTGCGATTCGGGCAGATCGAACGTGCCGGCGTGATGCGTCGGGTTCTGTGTGGCGATCACAAAGAATGGTTCGGGGAGCGGATGCGTCTGCCCGTCCACCGAGACACGGCGTTCTTCCATGGCTTCGAGGAGTGCGCTCTGGGTTTTGGGCGAGGCGCGATTGACTTCGTCCGCCAGCAAGACCTCGGAAAACACCGGGCCGGGGCGAAACGCAAACTGCGCAGCGCCAGCATCCCAGATCGATACGCCAACCAGATCGGCAGGGAGCAAGTCGCTGGTGAACTGGACGCGTCGCCATGCCAGGCCGCAGGCGTCGGAGAGTGCATGTGCGAGTGTTGTTTTGCCCACACCGGGCACGTCTTCAATCAGCAGATGGCCGCGCGCCAGGAGGCAGGCCACCGCAAGGCGGATCTGCGCCTGTTTGCCCAGAACGGCAGCACCCACCGCGTCAGCGATTGATTGCGCCAGTGTGCGGGCTTCCGATATCGGCAGTTTTTGTGTTGGGCTCATCGTAGTGGTCGGATAATATTCGTCGAGGGGGAGGGCCGCTGATCATTGTCGGCCTGTTCATTTCATAAGCAAGAGGCGGCGAGGGGTCAAATGGCGACCGCGTTCATCACCCATCCTGATTGCTGGATGCACAACATGGGGGCGATGCACCCCGAATGCCCGGATCGCCTTTCTGCGATTCAGGATAGATTGATCGCTTCAGGCATCGATTCGTTCCTCAGCTTCTACGATGCGCCGCAGGCGAGCATCGAGCAACTGTCGCGCGTTCATCCGTCGCAGCATGTCGAAGACCTGATTCACTGCGCGCCCGAACGGGGCATCAAGCACATCGACGCCGATACCGCGATGTGTCCGCATACGATTCGCGCTGCCCTGCGCGCCGCGGGTGCAGGTGTGATGGCGACGGATCTGGTGATGCGGGGCGAAGTGCAGAACGCCTTCTGCGCCGTTCGCCCGCCGGGGCACCACGCCGAGCGCGCCCGCGCGATGGGCTTCTGCTTCTTCAACAACATCGCAGTCGCCGCCGCTCATGCGCTTGAGCAACACGGGCTCAAGCGGGTTGCGGTGGTCGACTTCGATGTTCATCACGGCAATGGCACCGAGAACATCTTCGCGGGTGACCCGCGCGTGCTCATGGTCAGCTTCTTCCAGCACCCGTTTTACCCCTACAGCGGCGCTGACAACCCGGCATCGAACATGGTGAATGTGCCGGTGCCAGCAGGTACCCGCGGCGAAGGATTTCGTAATCTGGTTACGGATATCTGGCTGCCGGCGTTGGCTGAGTTCGCGCCTGAAGCGCTCTTCATCTCGGCGGGCTTTGATGCCCACTACGAAGACGACATGGCATCACTTGGTCTGGTGGAAGCGGATTATTCGTGGGTCACCTTGCAGCTGAGGCAGTTTGCTGAGGCCCACTGCGGCGGGCGTATCGTCTCCATTCTTGAGGGGGGCTATGCGCTGTCCGCGCTTGCACGCAGTGCGGTCGCACATATCAAGGTGCTGGCAGACCTGTGAAGCGGTTTTCTTGCGGTATGAGCTAGAATGCTGCCTTTGTCTTTTTGGCGGCACACGCATGATTAAGGGTTCGATTGTCGCCATCGTCACGCCGATGCTGGACGATGGCAGTCTTGACCTGACGCGCCTCAAGAGCCTGATCGACTGGCATGTGGGCGAGGGTACCGATGGCATCGTGATCGTCGGCACAACCGGTGAATCGCCGACGGTCAGCGTCGACGAGCACTGTGAGCTCATCCGCACTGCGGTGGGGCATGCGGCAGGGCGTGTGCCAGTCATCGCTGGCACCGGCGCCAATTCCACCGCGGAAGCCATCGCGCTGACGCGCTTTGCGAAGTCCGCGGGCGCCGATGCTGTCCTGTCTGTTGTGCCCTACTACAACAAGCCGACTCAGGAAGGTATCTATCAGCACTTCCGTGCCGTGGCAGAGGCGGTCGATATCCCCGTCATTCTCTACAACGTCCCCGGTCGCACCGGGGCCGACATGTCGAATGACACCGCGCTCAGACTCGCGCAGATTCCGAACATCGTGGGCATCAAGGATGCGACCGGCGCGATCGATCGCGCCCTGGATCTGATCCTGCGCGCACCGGCCGACTTTGCCCTGTACAGCGGCGATGACATGACCTCGCTGGCCTTCTTGCTGCTGGGTGGCCATGGCGTGATCTCGGTGACGTCCAATATTGCGCCGCGCGACATGCATGATCTGTGCGTGGCGGCCGCTGCGGGCGATCTGGAGAAAGCGCGCTCAATCAACGCCCGCCTGGTGGGGCTGCACAAAGACCTGTTCTGCGAACCGAATCCGATTCCGGCCAAGTGGGCGCTCGCCCGTATGGGCCGTATCGGTGCTGCGCTTCGTCTGCCGATGACGCGGCTGACCGTCGCAAACGAATCCAAGCTGCTCGACGCATTGCGTCAGGCCGGCATTGAGGCCTGAGGAGTAGTTTTCTATGAAGTTGAAAACCGTAGCGCCGGTGTGTCTGCTTGTCGCGCTTTCCGCATGCACTTTCTCGACGAAAGACATTGGCAAGGTCGACTACAAGGCTGGCGCCCAGCAGCGGCCGACGGCGCTTGATGTGCCGCCGGACCTGACCAGCCCGGGGCGCGATGATCGCTATGCCCTGGATGGCGAAGGCGCAGTGGCCGCTGCCACCTTGTCGGAGTTCCAGGCGGGTCGCAAACCCGCCGGCGCGGGCGGCATCGCTCCGGCCACGGGGCCGCTTGTGCTGCCGGACGTTGCCCAGATGTCGATCGGTCGCGCAGGTTCGGAGCGCTGGCTGGTTGTGCCGCTGACGCCGACCCAGGCTTACGCAAAGGTCAAGGGCTTCTGGCTGCAGAACTCGTTCCCGCTGGTTGTCGATCGCCCGGAACTGGGCATCCTCGAAACTGACTGGGTCGAGAATCGCGCCAAGATCAAGCAAGACATCATCCGCGATACCGTTGGCAAGTACCTTGATGGCATGTATACCTCGCCGGAGCGGGATCGGTATCGCACGCGGATCGAGCCGGGCGCAAAGCCGGGTACGGTTGACATCTTCATCAGCCACCGCGGTATCGAAGAAGTTGTGACCGGCGGCGTGCAGCAGGATTCATCGGTCTGGACCTGGCGCAAGTCTGATCCAGGCATGGAAGCAGAGATGCTTCGGCGCATGATGCTGGCCTTCGGCGTTTCGGAAGACCGCGCACGCGACTTGCTGGCGAGTTCTCCGGCAACCGAACGCGCCCGATTCGAGCGCGCTGCAGATGGCGGGGCGGCCCTTGTTCTGACGGGTTCGATCGACGATGCCTGGCGTCAGGTCGGGTTGGCGCTTGATCGCAACGGCCTCCTGGTTGAGGACCGTGATCGCACGGTTGGCTTGTTCGATGTCAGAGTCGCCGGCGTCAAGCCTGAGGAAAGCAAGAGCAGCTGGCTGGACAAGCTTGCGTTCTGGAAGACCACCGCGCCCGCTTCTAGTCCAGTGGCAAGCTTGAAGCCGGGGCTTGCATATCGCGTCTTTGTGAATGGCAGCGAAAAGAGTTCCGTTGTCCGTGTGCTTGATGCCGACGGAAATATCGACAAGGGCGAAGAGGCGAGCAAGATCCTGAAGCTGCTTTACGAGTCGCTCAAGTAGGCACTACTGATTGGTGGTTGGTTAAAAAGAGCGCTCTGAGAAATCAGGGCGCTTTTTCCTTTTTCGAAGTCCGTGTTTGCCGGTGCTGTAGACGCAAAAAAGCCGACCCGAAGGTCGGCTTTTTCGTTCCGTCGGCGGAATTACTGAGCCGGGGACTGCTCAACTGCCGGAGCCGAAGCTTCAACTGCCGGAGCCGATTGCTCAACTGCCGGAGCCGATTGCTCAACTGCCGGAGCTTCAACTGCCGGAGCCGATTGCTCAACTGCCGGAGCCGACTGCTCAACTGCCGGTTCTTGCTTCGAGCATGCGGTAACTGCGAGCGCCAGCAGAGCGGCGACGAGGAGAGATTGCTTCATTGTTGGTTTCCCTTATCGATAAAGACAAACGCCAAATTCTTTGGTCGGCTCGGTTATTAACCTAACCAATCGAAGATTCTAGCATGTTTTTCAAAGCTCAATCATCGGCTGGGGGTTCATGCGAACGCCCCTGGATGACCAAACCCACTGCAATACCAATCATAAAACGCATCAATCACTGCCGGGTTGACAGCATTTGCTGAGATTGAGCGATTTTTTGCGATGTCCCGGAAAGCCGCGCGCTGAGCGCTTGTTGTTTCAAATGGCTCGCCATTCAGATAGAAGCAATGGCCCTTGAACAGGAGTTGCGTCTTGAGGTCCAGGCGAAATCCATTTGCGCGTATCAAGCGTTCGAATGCAGCGGGCGCAAGCGGACGCGCCGGTGGTTCAAAGAACACATGTGATTTCGGCTCGCTCAGATAGGCTCCAAGAAAGTTGGCAACGGTTTTCTTGTTCCAGGTGATGCCGTGCAGCATTTGCGCAACCTGTTCAACCATGTCGTCGCTGATTTCGGCTGGGTTGCGCGGGCGCTCGAGGTTTGGGTCAGCGTAACGTCCGCGCAAGCAGAGGTTTTCCTGGAGGTAGGTGAGAAAACCGTCTGCCAGTTCTTGTGCGGTTGCCGTCCGGAAGCCGACCGAGTAGGTCATGCAGTCGCCAATTGCCACCCCGTCGTGCGCGTACTGGGGCGGCAAGTACAGTAGATCGCCTGGCTCAACGATCCATTCTTTGCTTGGCTTGAAGTGCTTGAGCAGGCGCAGCGGTGCGCCGTCAATCACGGTCAGATCGCGTTGCGCACTGATTCGCCAGCGGCGACGCCCCATCCCCTGGATCAGGAAGACGTCGTAGTTGTCGAAATGTGGGCCGACACCGCCGCCGTCCGTTGCGAAACTGACCATCAGGTCGTCGAGCCGTGCGTAGGGGATGAAGTTGAACTCGCGCAGCAGTGCATCCGCTTCGTTTGAAACCAGGTTCGTGCCGGACACGAGTGCGGTCCACGGCCCCTTGCGGCGCCACGCCTTTGGCGTGAACGGTCCGTGTTCCAGCTCCCACTGACCGTCGGTTTGCCAGACCATGCGCGATTCCATTTCATCGCTCTGTGCAAGGTCGAGCAATTGCGCGCGATCGAAGGGGCCCTTGAATCCGGGGATGGCGCCACGCACAAGGAGTGGTTTCTTCTGCCAGTACTTGGACAGGAATTCGTCGGCTGTCAGGCCGCCTAGAAGGGTCGAGTTCATCGGCCGATTATAGCGGCGCTCGATCGGGATGCCCGCTGCTACAATCCGGCCCCTTCAAACGTAGCAATCAAGGGGTCTGGAGCATGCCGATAGCGGTTGTCGAATCGCTTGACTACGAAGGGCGCGGCGTGGCGAGAGTCGAGGGTAAGGCGATCTTCATCGAAGGCGCCTTGATCGGCGAACAGGTTGAGTTCTCGAGCTACCGGAAGAAGCCCAAATTCGAGCAGGCGACGATGGTCAGGCTCGTCAAGGGAAGTCCGCTGCGCGTGACCCCTAAGTGCGCCCATTTTGGCGTGTGCGGCGGCTGCAGCATGCAACACCTTGACGATGGCGCTCAGCTTGCCGTCAAGCAGCGCGTGCTGGAAGACAACTTGTGGCATCTGGGGCGTCTGCGACCCGCGCGCATCTATCCCGCGATTCAGGGTGCCACCTGGGGCTATCGGTATCGCGCGCGAATCGGTGTCCGCCAGGTAGCGAGCCGGGGCGGGGTCCTTGTCGGGTTTCATGAGAAAAAGAGCAGCTACATTGCCGATATGCACGCCTGTCCGGTGCTGCCGCCGGAGGTTGGGCAGAACTTGATGGCCTTGCGGGAGTTGGTTGCGGGTTTGTCCTGCCCGGATCGGATTCCTCAGATCGAGCTTGCCGTTGACGAGACGCGCATCGTGCTGGTTTTCCGGAATCTGGTTCCGCTGACGCGGGGTGATGTGACGCGTTTGCTCGAATTCGGGCGCGAGATGGGCTTCGGGATGTGGTCTCAGCCGGGCGGCCCCGATACCGCGCATCCACTCTCACGCGACGATGCCGATGAACTGGCGTACACGCTGCCGGAGTTCGGTTTGCGTCTGGCGTTTCGGCCGACTGACTTTACCCAGGTCAACGTGGGCATCAACCGCTTGCTGATTCGCCGTTCGATGCAACTGCTCGATCCGCGACCGGGCGAGCGCATCGCTGATCTGTTTTGTGGTTTGGGGAACTTCAGCCTCCCGATCGCGCGCTGCGGTGCCTATGTTGTCGGCGTGGAGGGGAGTGACGCACTGGTTGCGCGCGCTGAATCGAACGCCCGGATCAACGGCCTTTCCGAGTTGAGCGAGTTTCATGCGGCCAACTTGTTCGAGGCAACACCGGCGAGCCTTGCCCGCCTGGGTCAATTGGACAAGATGCTGATTGATCCGCCGCGCGAGGGCGCGATTGCGGTCGTCAAGGCCCTCGGTGATGTGGCGCCGCGACGCATTGTGTACGTGTCGTGCAACCCGTCCTCGCTGGCGCGCGATGCCGCCGTACTTGTCCACGAAAAGGGCTACCGCCTTGAAGGGGCGGGGGTTGCCAACATGTTCCCGCACACCTCGCACGTCGAATCTGTTGCGCTTTTCGTGCGTGACTGAATCAGAGGGTCAGGCGCTGCATTGCCGTTGGAATGGCTAGCGCCCTTGCCGACGGATTCGTTCGAAACCTCATTGGTGGCAGTCAAACGGCTGGGCTGGCTGCCCGCAAGGTGTTGCAGATCGGGCCATGTCTGCATAGCGCGCCCGCGTGCTGGGGCGCGGATCGGGGTGTTTCAGATCTGATTGCCGGGGTCGGAAACGAGTCGATCTGCTTTCAGATAGATGATGAAGGCGGCGGTTGAAATGGCTGCGAGCACCAGCGCCATCTGTTTGTAGCTGCCGCCCTGATCAAGCAGCAGGGCGATCAGCATGGGCGCGCTTGCCTTGGCGAAGAAGGCTGGCGCGGCGAGTTGGCCGTTGATCCGGCCGAATTGCGCGCGACCGAACAGCTCGACCGGTACGGTGCCACGCACGATGGTCATCACGCCATTGGCGGCGCCGTACAGAATCACGAACAGCAGCGCCAGTCCGCTGAGTACGGTGGCCTGCCAGAGCAGGAGCAGGGCCAGCGCAGTGAGCGCGAAGCAGGCCATGCCGACCTTTCTGGCCGAGACGTGGCGTGCGAATGCGAATTCCAGCATCCGGCCGGCAAGCTGCAGCGGCCCGATCAGGGCTGCGATCCACACGGCACTGGCCTTGCTGCCGCCGACTTCGTTCAAGGCCCCCACGACGTGTGCGCCGATGGCGGTGAATACAAACGCGTTCAGCGTGAAGGCGGTCATCAACCACATGAGGCACAGCCTTTGCTGCCGGCTCAAGGGTGCGTGGTCGGTGCTTGTCGTGTCGTGCCTCATGGGTTGAAGTCCTGGTGCGCGCGGTAGCGCATAGCGGTGCAGCGGCAGGCATACGACGAGGTTCAGTGCGGCGAAAGCGGCGAGCGTCTGGCGCCAGCCCATGGCCTCGTTCAGATGCCAAGCGAGGGGCCAGAATGCGGTGGAGGCGAGCCCGCCAAAGAGCGTCAGCGCCGTCAACGCGCTGCGATAGCGTGCGCCAGCGAGCTGACTCAAGGCAGGAAACGCCGCCTCGTAAAGGCAGCCCGTCATGGCAAGCCCGATCAGCAGCCAGCCGGCAAACATCCAGGGCAGGTTGCTCGCGCTTGCGAGTAGCAACAGCCCTGCGCTTGCCAGCAGGGAGCCTGCGCTCAGCACGGTGCGTCCGCCGAGGCGGTCGATCGCGCGGCCTGTGGCGGGCGCAGCCAGGCCAGATGCGCCGAGCGCGGCTGAGAAGCCCGCGAAGACCCAGCTCGGATCGCAGGACAGCCCCGCCGCCATGGGCGCGGCGAGCACGGTCACGCTGTAGTACAGACTGCCCCAGCCAATGATCTGCGTGATGCCCAGCGCGGCAACCACCCGCGGTAGCCCGGGCACGGCGTTCATTGCGGGTAGTTAACCGCAAATACCTGTCGGCCAGACACCCAGGTGCTGGTGATTGTTGCGTGCCCACCCGGGTGACCGACGCTGACCAGATCGGCGCGCTTGCCGACGGCGATTTCGCCGCGGTCGAGCAAGCCAGCGGCGCGGGCGGGTCCGCTTGTGACCAGACGCGCCGCCTGGTGCAGCGGCAAACCGTCACGGGTGTGAAGCGCGGCGACGGCCGCGAGCATGGTGGCGGGGGCGTAGTCTGCGCACAGGCAGTCCGCCACGCCGTCGAGGATGGCATCGAGCGCGCGCATGTTGCCGGACTGGCTGCTACCGCGCATCACATTTGGCGCTCCAAGAATGGTTGAGAGCCCCTGTTTGTGGGCCGCGCGGGCCGTTTCAAGATTGATCGGGAACTCACTCATCGTTGCGCCCAACTCCTTCATGGTCGCGACGCGCAGCGGCTCGTCGTCATCGTGGCTGGCGGTCGGAATGCCCAGCTCTCGCGCCTTGGCCATTACCGCCAGCACGCGCTCGTCGGCTGTTTCGCGGGCGACGCGCTTCTCTTCGGCAATCGTCTCGGCGGCCTCGCGGCTGCTGCCGTGGTTGCCCATCATGTAGGCGATGTAGGTTTCTAGGTGCTTGAACTGCCCCTGACCCGGCGTGTGGTCCATGATCGAGAGCAGATCGACACAGCCCTCTTCAAGCAGCGTCAGGATGTAGGGCATGGCGCTGATGTCGGTGATCTCGTAACGCACATGGATGCGGTTATCGACCAGTTCGTGCGCCTTGAAGCGTTTGAGCGCGCGAACGACCTCGCTGGCGGTGTCGTTGTTGCGCACACCCCATTCGGCATGGGCGAATGACAAGGCGTGAAAGGGCGTAGTGATGCCGGCTGCGGCGTTGCGGCGGTCGATATTTACGCAGGCGAAGTCATGCGGAAACAGCACCTTCGCGCGCGGTTCGCATTCCTTTTCGATGGCGTCGCAATGCAGATCCACCATGCCTGGCATCAGCCACTGGCTGTGCAGCGGGATCTGGTGCGCGTTGCCGCAGACTTCCGGGCAGATCGCCTGGATCAGGCCGTCTTCGATCAAGAGCGAGCCGTCTTCGATGACCTCGTCGGCAAGGATGATGCGGGCATGGGTCAGGTGCGTCTTCATGGGCGGCGTCTCGGTTTGATGGTGCGGTCGAGTGCGTTGGTACGCCCGTCGACGCATCCGGTGGGTGGGGCTAGGCGGCGTTCGCCAGCGGTGCGCTGATCGGTTGAACCGGCAAGCGGCGTGTTGCCACGGCTTCGCGCACCTCAGCGTCATGGAAGATCCCGATGACGCCCGCACCGCGTGTGCAGGCTTCGCGGATCAGTTCGATGACCACGGCACGATTGGCCGCATCCAGTGAGGCAGTGGGCTCGTCGAGCAGCATCACCGGCTTTTCGGCGATGAAGCCGCGCGCCACGTTCACCCGTTGCTGCTCACCGCCGGAAAAGGTGGCGGGCGGCAGCGCCCACAGCCGCTCGGGCAGGTTGAGGCGGGCGAGCAGGGCGGCCGCGCGCTGGCGGGCTTCCGCCTCATCGGCGCCAATCGCCAGCAGCGGCTCGGCCACGATGTCTTGCGAACTGACGCGTGGAATCACCCGCAGGAACTGGCTGACATAGCTCAGCGTGCTGCGGCGCAGTTCAATGATCTGTTGCGGGCTGGCGCGGGTCAGATCGATGCGCGCCAGCGTGCCCGCTTCGCGCAGCCAGATCTCGCCGCCGCTGCACAGGTAGTTGGCGTACAGGCAGCGCAGCAGGGTGCTCTTGCCCGCGCCCGAGGGGCCGTCCAGCACGAGACACTCGCCGCGATCCAGCGTGAACGAAACCTCGTCCAGGACCGGGATGCGTACACCGCCTTGCTGGTGGAGGGTGAAGTGCTTGCGCAGTGCGCTGACTTTGACCAGGGTGGATTCATGCACGGCGGGGTTCTCCGTAAGGCGCAGTCGCGCTGCTGCGCAGGGCGCCGGAAGCGGTGTTCATGCCACCAGTACCGATGACACCAGCAACTGCGTGTAGGGGTGCTGTGGGTCATCGAGCAGTTGGTCGGTGAGGCCGGTCTCCACGATGCGGCCGTGCCGCATCACGATCAGGCGGTGCGCCAGCAGGCGTGCTACCGCCAGATCGTGGGTGACCAGAATCACCGCGATATGCAGTTCGGACGCGAGCCGGCGCAGCAGATCGAGAAAGCGTGCCTGCACCGACACATCCAGCCCGGCAGTGGGTTCATCCATGAACACCAGCCGTGGCTCGGTGACCAGGTTGCGGGCGATTTGCAGGCGTTGCTGCATGCCGCCGGAGAAGGCGCTCGGTGCGTCGTCGAGGCGCTTCTCGTCGATTTCAACGCGACGCAGCCAATCGAGCGCCACCTCGCGGATGCTGCCGTAATGGCGGCTACCGACGGCCATCAGGCGTTCGCCGATGTTCGCGCCCGCCGATACGCGCATCCGCAGGCCGTCGCGCGGGTTCTGCCGCACGAAGCCCCAGTCGGTACGCCACAACTCGCGCAGGCGGGCATCCGGCAGGCTCGCCAGATCGGTCATGCCCAGGCCGTCGATGTCGTAATGCACGCTGCCCGCGTCCGGCTTCAACTGGAAGGCCAGGGTGTTGAGCAGGGTGGATTTTCCCGAGCCGGATTCACCGGCGATGCACAGCACTTCGCCGGGATAAAGATCGAAGCTGACCTGCTCGCAGCCGATACGGTTGCCGTATCGCTTGGCCAGATCACGCACCTGCAGCAGCGGCTTGGTGGGTTTCATGCGGCCATCTCCCCTTTGTGCCCGGCCGCCTGGCGATCCGCGCAATATTCGGTGTCGGAGCAAACAAACATGTGGCCACCGGCGTCGTCGAGGATGATCTCGTCCAGATATGCGTCGCTTGCGCCACACAAGGCACAGGGGGCTTCCCAGCGCTCGATGCTGAAGGGGTGGTCTTCGAAATCGAGCGAACGCACATCGGTGTAGGGCGGCACCGCGTACACGCGCTTTTCCCGGCCGGCGCCGAAGAGCATCAGCGCCGGGTTGCGGTGCAGCTTGGGGTTGTCGAATTTCGGAATCGGCGATGGGCGCATCAGGTAGTGGCCGTTGACGATCACCGGGTAGTCGTAAGTCGTGGCGATGCGGCCGTGGCGCACGATGTCCTCGTACAGCTTCACATGCATCACGCCGTATTCGGAGAGTGCATGCATGGTGCGCGTCTCGGTTTCGCGCGGCTCGAGCCAGCGCAGCGGCTCGGGGATCGGCACCTGGAATACCAGCGTCTGACCTTCGGCGAGCGGCGTTTCGGGGATCCGGTGGCGGGTCTGGATCAGCGTTGCCGCACGCGTTTTTTCGGTGGTGGCGACGCCAGCGACCTTGCGGAAGAAACTGCGGATGTTGACCGCGTTGGTGGTGTCGTCCGCACCCTGATCGATCACCTTCAGCACATCGTTCTTGCCGATCACCGAAGCTGTGACCTGGATGCCGCCGGTGCCCCAACCGTAGGGCAAGGGCATCTCGCGGCTGCCAAACGGCACCTGATAGCCGGGAATCGCGACCGCCTTGAGCAGTGCGCGCCGGATCATGCGTTTGGTTTGTTCGTCGAGGTAGGCAAAGTTGTAGCCGGGCTGCATGGGCGCATTCATTCCGCAATCTCCTCTGCGTAGCCAGGATGAAGCGCGGCGGTATCCGGGGAGGCGGCGCCCCCTGCTGGATCATGGCCTGCGGGCTGCACCCGGGCGGCGTGAGCGGTTTCCCATTCGGCGCGCAGGCGGCGCAGCAGTTCCAGATTGGTCTGGAAGTCCACGTAGTGCGGCAGCTTCAGGTGCTGTACGAAGCCAGAGGCTTCGACGTTGTCGCTGTGGCTGAGCACGAACTCCTCATTGTTGGCGGGCTGTTCAGTGCTCTCGCCCAGCTCTGCGGCGCGTAGCGCCCGGTCGCACAGCGCCATCGCCATCGCCTTGCGTTCTGCGTGGCCAAAGGCCAGGCCATAGCCGCGCGTGAAGTGCGGTGCCTGGGTCGCGCTGCCCTCGAAGTCGTTGATCAGTTGGCACTCGGTCAGCTCCACTTCGCCAACCTCAATCGCGAAGCCCAGCTCATCGATGAAGACTTCGACTGGCACCGCGCCAAAACGGATCTCGCCCGCGAAGGGGTGCGTCGTGGAATAGCCACGCTGGGTGGAATAGCCCATCGCGAGCAAAAAGCCCTCGTCGCCGCGTGCCAGGTTCTGCAGGCGGGTGGCGCGTTCGGCAGGGAACAGGATGGGATCGCGGGTCAGGTCGGCCGGCGGGCTTGCTGCCGCGCTTTGCCGGCTCTGTTCCAGCAGGCCTTGCTGGCTGAGCACATCGCTCACTCGGGGCGCGCTGATCGGCGCGGCATTGGGCATCTGCGTGGGGGCTGCAGGCGCGCCTTCTTCGAGCAGACTGAAGTCGAGCAGACGCTGGGTGTAGTCGTAGGTTGGGCCAAGGACCTGGCCGCCCGGTAGATCCTTGAATGCAGCGGAGATGCGCCGTTCGATGCGCATCCGTGCGGTGTCCAGCGGCAGGCTGTCAGCCAGACGTGGCAGGGTGGTGCGGTAGGCGCGCAGCAGGAAGATGGCCTCGATCAGATCGCCAGCTGCTTGCTTGATCGCCAGCGCGGCCAGCTCCTCGTCGTAGAGCGAGCCTTCGCTCATCACGCGGGCCACCGCCAGGCGCATCTGACTGCGGATCTGCGCGATGGAAAGTTCTGGCACGCTTGGATCGCCGCGTCGTGCCTGCGACAGCAATTCGTGCGACTGGGCGATGGCGCGTTCGCCACCCTTGACTGCGACGTACATCTCAGGCCCCTTCCGTGATCAGGGTGGTGCGCGGCAGGCCCGCGATGCGTGTGCCGCAGCACAGCATTGTGTCGACGCCGAGCGGGAAGCGACGCTGGTTTTCCTGCACGAAGGCGGTGGCCGCCGCGTTCCAGCCGCCCACACCCAGCGTTTGCGTGTGCTCAATGCCCGGGCCACGCAGGCTGAGGTCGCCGGTGCTGTGTAGTTCCGCCACCTCAAGCAGCAAGGTGGCGGAGCGATCGGGAAATGCGGGGTCGCCCAGGCGCAACGCATCAAGCGCCGGCAGCTCATCCGGGGTGCCGATCACGACGAAATGCGCTTCGGCCAGGGTCGTCGCAAGCGCGCAGCCGCAGTGAAAGCGCAGGTAGTGTCCTGCGGCCGCGTTGCGCAGTTCTGGCGCGATCCACACGGCGGTGTCCTGGTCCGCCAGGGCCAGCAAGATCGCCAGTTGCGCTGCGCCGATGCCGGGTGGCGGGGCGGGCAGTGTCAGATGCGCGTCCAGCGCGGTGATGCGGCCGGGGCGGGCGAGCGCTTCGAGCAAGGCGCGAAAGCAGGCTTGTCCGTCGTGCACCGGATCAGCAAAGCCGGGCTGCATGTGTGACAGGTCGAGTTCAAGGGGCGCACGCATCAGTCTTCACCGCGAACTAGGGTGAAGAAATCGACGCGGCTGGCGGCAACCTCGGCAGCCCTGAGCGTGTGCCGCGCCTGTTCGGCGCTGGCCAACGGCGCGATCACTTCCTTTTGCACACGCGGCGCAGTCTCCGCCTGCTGGAGCAGGGCATCGCACAACGCGATCACTTCCGCTTGCCGAACGCTGCGCCCGCGAACTGCGCCCACCCCCACCGCACCGCCACTCAGGCGCAAGGCGCAGCGGGTGAGCGTCATTTCACCCAGATTGAATTGCGCACCATCGCCACCGATGCGTGCGCGCAGCATCACCATTCCGGTCTCTGGGCGGCGCAACCAGGTGAAGGGCGGCGTCTCGTTCAGTGCGGCGAAGCGTTCGGCCAGCAGTTCGGCCGGGCTGCGCGCCAGCAGGCCCAGGACACTGCGTCGGTCTGTGAAGTCGCTCATGCACCACCTCTTTGCGTATACACGTCTATACCACTAGGGGTTTAGAAAATGGGCGCAAGCCCTGTTGCCGGCGATTATTCCCGGTGTACATGAAAATTCCGTGAAGGCCGTTTATTCTTGCCGCATCGCAAGGAGGCAAGATGAGCCTGGAAAGAGGAAGCGGCGTTGCCGTGTGGCGCCAGATCGAAAGTGCGCTGACGGAGGATATCCGTCAGCAGGTGTTTGCTGCGGGCGAACGCTTGCCCAATGAAACTGAACTGGCTGAGCGTTTCGGTGTGAATCGACACACTGTCCGCCGCGCGCTGGGTGTGCTCGAGCGTGGCGGCCTGATCCGTGTGGAGCAAGGCCGGGGCACGTTTGTGCAGGACTACGCGATCGATTACACGATCGGTAAGCGCACGCGCTTTTCTCAGAACATGGCGAGCCTTGGGCTGGCTTCCAGCATGGCGTTGCTGCGCACGGCCGAACTGACCGCCCCAAGCGACATTGCAAAGGCGCTGGGCCTGAGGCGCGGCGCAAAGCTCGTGCAGATCGTGACGGTAGGGCATGCGGAAGGCCGGCCGATCAATATCTCCACCAGCAGCTTTTCTGCAGCCCGTTTTGCCGGGATTGGCGAGCGGGTGCGCGAACTCGGATCGATCACACGAGCGCTGGCCGAGTATGCCGTCGACGACTACACGCGCGGCGAAACAAAAGTCACTGCTCGGCTGCCGGACAATGAAACCGCGCGCGTGCTGTCGCAGGCCCGTACCCGCCCGGTGTTGCAAGTGGAATCGATCAACTTCGACAGCGACGGTGAACCGCTGCAGCACTCGACGGCCTGTTTTTCCGGCGACTGGGTGCAACTGATATTCGACCCGGGCGTTTAGGCGGGGGCACAGCCTGCGGGCTGATTGCGCCACCTGCGGGGAGTGACCTCACAGTGAACGACGCATGCGAACGTGTGGTCGTCTACACGAATTTGTAAACGGCCTTCTGTAGTCTCGCGTTTTCTGCAGAACAAGGCGAGTTGCATGCAAACCATCGAGACACGTCGCTCACTGGGCCGGATCGTCGGTGGCAAAGTGCTGGGCCCGGCGGGTTGGTCCGAGGCTGCCGTGCATCTGTCCGCAGGTTGCATTGGCGATGTGCCGGTAGCGGGGCAGCAACTGGACGCGCGAGACTGCCTGGTGCTGCCGGGCATCGTTGATTTTCATGGCGATGCCTTCGAGCGCCAGATCATGCCTCGCCCCAAGGTGAGCTTTTCGCTGGATCTGGCGATGCGGGAGACGGATCGCCAGTTGGCGGCGAATGGCATTACCACCGCCTTGCACGGGGTTACGCATTCCTGGGAAGGCGGGCTGCGTGGGGATGCGACCGCAAACGCGCTGTTTGCCGCACTGGATCGCCTGGCGCCGCGCCTGCTCGTTGAGCACAAGGTGCATCTGCGATATGAGGCGCATCACCTGGCGGGCGAGCAGCAAGCGCTCGACTGGCTCAGTACGGGGCGGGTGAGCCTGCTGGCCTTCAATGATCACCTGCCCGGCATGCGCCGCAAGCCACACAAGTGGCAGGAGTGGGCGGATCGCGCCGAGACCGATCTGGCGGGCTTTGAGCAACGTCTGGAAGCGGCGGCTGAACGGGCCGCCGAGGTGCCGGCGCTGATCCACCGGCTCGCCACCCAAGCCCGTCTGCACCGGGTGCCGATGGCCTCGCATGATGATCACAGCATCAGCGTGCGTGAGTTCTTTCAGAACGTCGATTGCCGGATCTCGGAATTCCCGCTGCAGCGCGATGTGGCGGGCTATGCACGCACTCAGGGATCGCCGGTGGTGTGTGGCGCGCCGAACGTGCTGCGCGGTGGCAGCCATGTCGGGGCACCGCGCGCGGCCGATCTGGCGCGCGATGGGTTGTGCAGCATTCTGGCGTCGGACTACTACTACCCGGCGCCGCTCCATGCCGCCTGCCAGCTTGCGGCCGATGCGGTCTTGCCGTTGGAGCAGGCCTGGGCGCTGGTATCCAAGCACCCGGCACAGGCACTAGGCTTGGATGATCGGGGCGAGATTGCGGTGGGCAAACGCGCTGATCTGCTCGTGCTGGATGTGCGCGACCTGCGCGCGCCGCGCTTGCTGGCCACAGTGAGTGGCGGGCGGATCGTCTATCTGGCAGAGGGGGAACGCTTGCATGCTTGAGCCATGCGCCAAACCTGCGAACGCTCGCTTTGCTGTGTTCTACGCGCCGCCGGAAGACTCCGTACTCGCCCGGGCCGGCGCCGACTGGCTGGGGCGCGACGCAATCAGTGGCGAGACAAGAATGCAAGCGCGCGTCGCAGCGATCAGTGCGGCGCGACTCGCCGAGCTAACCAGCGCGGCGCGGCGCTACGGCTTGCACGGCACCTTGAAGCCTCCGTTCGCGCTGAATGCAGGGCGAACGCTTGCCGAGCTGGATGCCGCCGTTGCTGCTTTGGCGGCGCGGCAAACAGCATTCAGCTTTGGCGTGCAGATCGCGCCGCTGGCGGGCTTTTTTGCGTGGCAGCCGGTGAGCGGACAAGCACAGATCGAGATCGTCGCAGCGAACTGCGTCATCGAGCTGGACGATTTTCGTATGCCGGCTGATGCGACGGAGCTGGCGCGGCGCCGTGCAGCGGGATTGAACGCGCGGCAGGATGAACTGCTGCTGCGCTGGGGCTATCCGTATGTGCTGGATCAGTTCCGCTTTCACATGACCTTGACCGATCGGGTGGCAGGCGACGAGGCTCACCAGATACAGGCGATGTTGGAACAAGGCGGCGCCGGGCAGACGCCAGCGGCCTTGCCTTTCGATTCTCTGTGCTTGTTCATGGAACCTGCTCCGGGCGCGGACTTCCGCTTGATTGCGCGCTACGGCTTTGACGGGCAGGTGCAACGCTACACGGGTTGGCCGGCATGAGCGGCACTGGGCTTGTGTATGTGGTCGGCGCGTCAGGCGTCGGCAAGGACAGCGTTCTTGCGAGCTTGCGCACCCTGTTGCAGGACGACGACCGGATTGCGGTGGCGCACCGATACATCACGCGTGAGGCGCAATGCGGGAGCGAGAATCATATTGCCCTGAGCCAGCCTGAGTTCCTTCAGCGCCGTGCCGCAGGCTGCTTTGCGCTGAGCTGGGAAAGCCACGGTCTGTACTACGGCATTGGCACCGAGATCGAGTTGTGGCTCAAGCGCGGCCTGCGGGTGTTGATCAACGGATCGCGGGCACATGTTGACGCAGTGCGCGAGCGCTATCCCACCGCCTCGGTGGTTGAGATCGTTGCCAGCGAAAGCATTGTGCGGCAGCGCTTGCTGGCGCGCGGGCGTGAGGATCTGGCCTCGGTCGAGGCACGGCTTGCACGAAATCGCCAGCTTGTTGCTTGCCCGGCGGACCTGCGAATCGCCAATGAAGCGTCGCTGCATGAAGCAGCCCAGGCCCTGCTGAGCGTCGCTCGCCAGGACTGATCCGTCGCCCTTGTCAGTTCTGCCGCGTGCCACCATCAGGCGGCGTCACCGCGAGCGGTGATGCGGCCTGATTCAGATTTCGAGCGCAGGCAGTTGCGCGTATTTGGCCAGGAAGCGCCGCATGTCTCGCAGATCGTCCATGCGTTCGCTCAGGGTGGCGTGATCCCAGTCCCACCAGGCGGTTGCTTCCACCGCCGCAGCGATTGCGCGGGGCAGGCGTGGCTTGAGCGTGCGGGCCGGGTTGCCGCCAACAATGGTGTAGGCCGGCACGTCGCGGGTAACGATGCTGCCACTGCCAATCACGGCGCCGTTGCCGATCCGCACACCCGGCATGATCACGGCGCCATGGCCGATCCACACATCGTGGCCGATGCTCACACGCTGCAGGGCGCGCCAGTGAAAGAGCTCCGGGTCGTCTTCGCCCATGCCGTACATCGAAGCGCGGTAAAGCATGTGGTGTTGGCAGGGGCGTTCGGTGGGGTGAAAGCCCGGATTGATCAGCACCATCGAGGCGATGTTGACGAACTTGCCGATGTCGGCAGCCATCACGTCGCAATGGTGGCCGATGTAGCTGTAGTCGCCGAACACGCTGTGACTGATCAGGGTGGAGGCACCCACCTCGGTATAGCGCCCGAAGTGGCTGGCGCGGATGCGTGCGTCCGGGTCAATCGTTGGGGCTTCGGAAAGCCATACCGCGGGTGACGGGTTGTGGGCCTCAATGAACATGCTCATGCAGTGGTCTCGATTGCAAAGCTCACGCCGTGGCGCGCGAAGCCCATACCGTCGTAGAAGCGGTGGGCATCAAGGCGGCGCAGGTTGGAAGAGAGCGCCAGCTTGTAGGCCCCCTTGCTGCCGGCTAGTTCGATCGCCGCTTGCAGCATGCTGCGGCCAAAGCCCTTGCCGCGGAACGACGGGCGGATCACAACGGCCTCCACAATCGCATCGCGGGCAAGCCGATGTGAGAACACCGGGAACACGATCAGGCTCAGCGTGCCAACGACCACCCCTTCGGCCTCGGCGAAGTAGCAGTGGTAATCGGGATATGCCTGCATCGCCTCCCAGGTGTGGCGCACGCGATCCAAGGGTTCTGGCGCGTCGCCGTCGAGCTCCGCAAGGATCTCCGCGAGTAGCGCCAGTTCATCCTCGCGCACCGGGCGGAGCGTCAGTGTGCTCATATCAAGACCTTGCGGATGCGGGCGGAGATCAAGTCAATGCCAGAGACCACCAGTACGATGATCAGCATGACGGCCGCCGTCTGTGCGTACTCGAAGCTGCGGATCACTTCGTACAGGATCACGCCGATGCCGCCCGCGCCCACCATGCCAACCACCGAAGCCGAACGCACGTTCGATTCGAAGCGGTAGAGCGCATAGCTGACCCACAGCGGAATCACCTGGGGGATTACGCCGTACACGATCTCTTCGAGCAGATTGGCGCCAGTGGCGCGAATGCCTTCAACCGGGCGCGGATCGATGGATTCAACGGCTTCCGAGAACAGCTTGGCGAGAATGCCGGTGGTGTGTACCCAGAGCGCCAGCACGCCGGCAAAGGGGCCAAGCCCAACGGCAACAATGAACAGCATTGCAAACACCATTTCGTTGATGGCGCGTGCGGCGTCCATGAGGCGACGGACCGGTTGGTGGATCCACGGCGGAGCGATGTTGGACGAGCACAGCAAGCCGAACGGGATGGCGCAAATCACGGCGAGGACCGTTCCCCAGATTGCTACCTGCACGGTGACGATCATCTCGGCGACGTAGGTGCGCCAGTCAGTGAAATCCGGTGGAAAGAAGTCCTTGGCGAAGCTGGCCATGTTGCCGGAATCGGCAATCAGCGCCATCGGGCGAATATCGGCGCCTTTCCATGACCAGGCAAGGATGCCCAGCGCGAGCGCCCAGAAAAACAGACTCATCAGACGCATGCGGGGTAGGCCGCCACTGGCGTCGTGCAGTTTGGATGATGTGGTTTGCATGGTTTCGCGACGGGGACAGCCGTTCGACTGTCCCCATCTGGGCGATTACTTTGCGGAGACGAGCAGCGTGTTCAGCTCAGCGAGTTTCTTGTTGATCTCGGCCAGCTTGGCTTGCTTGGCGGCCGCGTCCATCTTCTCGTCGTTTTCCAGCTTTGCCTTTTCCTTGAACAGCTCCAGCTGGCGGAACGGCAACAACTGCTTGTTACTGGATTCATTGAACGTGCCGAAGGTCAGCTTGTTCATGTTGTCCAGTTCGCGTTTGGCTTCTGCCGAGTCGCCGCGACCGTAGTTCAGGAAGAAGCCCTTGACCTTGGCCTTTACGTCGGCAGGCAGGTCATTACGCCAGACCAGCGGATCAGCCGCGATGAGCGGGGACTTCCACAGGATGCGGATGTCCTTTGCCTTGTCGGCTTCACGCTTCTGGAACTTCTCCCAAACCTCGGTATTGGTGATGGCAACATCCACCTGCTTGGCCGCGGTGGCCATCAGATTTGATTCGTGGCTGCCAACGCGCAGCGCTTTGTAATGGGTTTTCGGATCGATACCGTTGAGCGCGTAAAGATAGTATCCGGGCACCAGAGTGCCGGAGGTCGAGTTCGGGTCGCCGGCGCCGTAGTTGATCTCTTTGCCGCGCTTGAGTACATCATCAAGCGTCTTGAAGGCGCTGTCCTTGTGTGTGATGAGCAGCGAGCTGTAGCCCGGCGAGCCGTCGGCATAGGTCATCTGCGCAAAGATTTCGCCGTTGGCGCGATCCACCGCTTCCATCGCGGACTTGTTTCCCATCCAGGCCATCTGCACCTTGCCAAAACGCATGGCTTCGATGATGCCGGCGTAATCATTGGCGAAGAACGCCTTCACTTTGTAGCCGGTCTTCTTCTCCATGTCCTCCAGTACCGGTTGCCAGCCTGCCTTGAGGTTGGCGGCGGACTCGGTCGAGATCACCCCAAAGTTGATTTCCTGGGCCAGTGCAGTCTGGCCAAAGAACGATGCGGCGAGCATCGCCGTGGTGAAGAGTTTGCGCAGCATGAATTGCTCCTTGCGGTGAGGCGGCGGGTGAATCAGGCGGCTACCGGATACAGTTCCGAAGCCGGGAGGGTGGGGGGGAGGCAGGGCTGCGCAGCGCACAACTCGCTGCCATAGAGCTCCTGCAGGAAAGTCTCTGAGAGCTGGTCGACCGGGCCGTCAAACACCACTCTGCCGTGTTGCATGGCGACGACGCGCTTGCAGTACTTCATGGCGATATCGACCTGATGCAAAGACACAAGCACCGCGCAGCCGTGATCGCGGTTCACCCGCGCAAGGATTTCCATGACCTTGCGTGAAGACTCCGGATCCAGCGATGCGATCGGCTCATCGGCCAACACCACTTTCGCGCCTTGCACCAGCGCTCGGGCAATGGCCGCCCGCTGCTGCTGGCCCCCGGAGAGTGTCGATGCGCGCTGAAAGGCATAGTCGTCTATACCTACTTCGGCAAGCGCCTTGAGGCCGATTGCACGTTCTTCGCGGCTGAATAGCTTCAGCAGCGAGCGATGTGTCGGGATGCGATGGAGTTGACCGGTCAGCACGTTGGTCAGCAGCGTGAGGCGACCAACCAGATTGAACTGCTGGAAGATGAAACCTATCTGTGAGCGCACCGCACGAACGTTGCGGGCGATGCGCCCATTGGCCTGGATCGGCTCACCGAAGATGCGCACCTCCCCCTTGTCAGCGGCCACGAAGCCGGAGAGATGACGCAACAAGGTTGATTTTCCAGAGCCGGACGCACCGATCAGTGCAACCATCTCGCCGGACGCGATCGACAGGCTGACCTCGTCCAGCGCCCGGCGCTTACCGAAGGTTTTACTCAGATTGCTGACGCTGATTGCATGCATGGGATGCTCCCTGGCTCCGAATGGATGCGAGCGATGCTAGGCAGTCAACGTTAAGAGTACGTGTCAGTTGGAAGAAGAAATGCGCAGGGTCAATGCAGCGAAAATCCGGGGCCGGATATTGCTCCCCCATCGCCCGCGCAGCATTCTGATATTAAGGCCCTGGGTGCTTGCGGACGCGAGTGCCTGCATTGCTTGCATTGATCACTTTGGGGGGTGGATGCCTTGCGAGCGGGTTGCGCTGAGTGCTGGGGCGCGATCGTGTAACATTGCGGATCCTTTGCGATTGATTCAATACCATGGCTCTGATAGTTCAAAAGTACGGCGGCACCTCGGTTGGCACCACTGAGCGGATCAAGAATGTGGCCAAGCGGATTGCCCGTTTCAAGAAAGAAGGGCATCAACTTGTGGTTGTGGTCTCCGCCATGACCGGCGAGACCAACCGACTGATCGGGCTGGCCAAAGAGATCCAGACGACACCTGATCCGCGCGAACTCGACGTGGTGGTGTCTACTGGCGAGCAAGTCACGATTGGTTTGCTTTCAATGGCTTTGATGGAGCAGGGCGTCAAGGCGCGCAGCTACACCGGCCAGCAAGTCCGAATCCTTACCGATAATTCGCACACCAAGGCACGCATTCTCAAGATCGACGAGGACAGTATTCGTCAGGATCTGGACGATGGTCATGTCGTGGTCGTGGCGGGTTTTCAGGGCGTAGACGAGGCCGGCAACATTACGACACTCGGTCGCGGCGGCTCCGATACAACCGGGGTTGCCTTGGCCGCAGCATTGCGCGCGGATGAGTGCCAGATCTACACCGATGTTGATGGGGTCTACACGACGGACCCGAGGATTGTCCCCGAGGCGCGAAAGCTCGATCGAATCACCTTTGAAGAAATGCTCGAGATGGCCAGTCTCGGCTCGAAGGTGCTGCAGATTCGCTCGGTCGAGTTTGCGGGTAAGTACAAAGTCAAACTGCGCGTGCTCTCCAGCTTCCAGGAGGATGGCGAGGGCACGCTGATTACTGTTGAGGAAGATAGCAGCATGGAACAGCCGATCATTTCCGGTATCGCTTTCAATCGCGACGAGGCCAAACTCACCGTGCTGGGGGTGCCGGACCGTCCGGGTATCGCGTATCAGATCCTTGGGCCGATCGCCGACGCGAATCTGGATGTCGACATGATCATCCAGAACGTGGGTTACGACGGCACAACCGACTTCTCTTTCACAGTCAACCGCAGCGAGTTCGATAATGCACGCGCTGTTCTTGAGCAGGTGAAAACCCATATTGGTGCGCGCGAAGTTGTTGGGGACAAGAGTATCTGCAAGGTGTCGGCTGTCGGGGTTGGCATGCGTTCCCATCCGGGCGTTGCAAGCCGCATGTTCCGCACGCTTGCAGAAGAGGGCATCAATATCCAGATGATCTCGACTTCCGAAATCAAGATTTCGGTCGTGCTTGACGAGAAGTATCTCGAGTTGGCGGTTCGTGTGCTTCACAAAGCCTTCGAACTCGACCAGGTTTCTTGATTTTCTGGTGGTGATTGACTAAGAGGGGTTGGGTTCGCTACAATCCGCCCTCTTGATGGAGAGTTGGCCGAGAGGTCGAAGGCACTCCCCTGCTAAGGGAGCATACGGGCTAAAACTCGTATCGAGGGTTCGAATCCCTCACTCTCCGCCAAAAAAGAAGTTGCGGATTAGTAAAAGTTGGTATATAGTCTCGCTTCTACGTTGCACCCGTAGCTCAGCTGGATAGAGTACCTGGCTACGAACCAGGGGGTCGGGCGTTCGAATCGCTCCGGGTGTACCAGTTTCAAGCAAAAAGCCCAGTCTTAGGACTGGGCTTTTTGTTTTTGTGGCTCGCAAGGACGAACGGTCGTTGGCGGATCACGATTGCGATGAAGCCTTGCTGTCAGCACTGCTGGCCGCGCACATTTGGGAGACCCCGATTCATGTGCGTTGGGCGCACGGGGCGAAGTGTGGGGGGCTGATGCGGACGGAGCTACTGTGCGCAGTGTTCGGAACGGCGCAAGTAAGTGACTGATTACTTTGGTGCTTATTGGCCGCGCGTTCTCGCTGGAACGGCTCCGTTCGGGTCGGCAGATTCAACCGCTTGCGCGGCGAGCAGGGCATTCTGGAAGGGGCCAAGGCGAGAGGTGTCGGTCCATCCGAGGGGATAGCCGAACCACGAGCCATCACGCTCACGCGCGACACCGCCATGATCGAGGTGAAGCCACCAGTGCCGGTCGGCACGGATCCAGTGTGGGGGCATCTTCAGGCGCGTGG
Source organism: Niveibacterium sp. 24ML (assembly GCF_026586805.1). Lineage (GTDB taxonomy): Bacteria > Pseudomonadota > Gammaproteobacteria > Burkholderiales > Rhodocyclaceae > Niveibacterium. Next base: position 63,463 of record NZ_JAPFHA010000007.1, read on the forward strand.
GCGCGCCGGTGTCGACCTTCTCTGCGGTCGATGACGGCATGACGGTTTCAGCGTCCGAGATGCTGATGGCGCGTTTCATGCTCGAGATTCTAGCGCTCGCTTGGGTTTCGTGACATCTGCTTAACGAAGGTTTGCAGTCGGTTACGGACCATGGGTTTCAAGATGTTGCAATGCAACGGTGTCGTCAGGGCGCTGTGCTAACCTCCCGCGTCGCCATTTGGATGAATTCTTCCCCCTCGGAGTCAGAATGGACCTAGTTTTACAGTTTATCGATATCGTGCTGCACCTCGACAAACACTTGGCCGTGATGGTTGAGCAGTACGGAGTCTGGATCTACGCGATCCTGTTTCTGATCATCTTCTGCGAAACCGGGTTGGTGGTGACTCCGTTTCTGCCGGGCGATTCATTGCTTTTTGTTGCGGGGGCTCTGGCGGCAACTGGTGGGATGGATATCGCTGTGCTGTCCACATCGCTGTTCGTGGCGGCAGTGCTTGGGGATAACTTGAACTACTGGATCGGTCGATGGGTCGGACCGAGAGTCTTTGCCTGGGAGGGGTCGCGTCTGTTCAACCGGAAGGCGTTTGACTCGACGCATGCCTACTTCGAGACGCATGGTGGAAAGACGATCATCATTGCGCGTTTCATGCCGATCGCGCGGACATTTGCGCCGTTCGTGGCCGGTGTCGCGAAGATGACCTACTCACGCTTTCTGCCCTTGGACATCCTCGGCGGGGCAATCTGGATCTTCTCGCTCACGCTGGCGGGGTATTGGTTTGGCAATCTTGCCTGGGTGAAGGCCAATCTGAGCTTGGTGATCATCGGGATCATCGGTGTTTCGCTGCTGCCCTTGATGTTCGCTTACCTGAAGAGCCGGTTTGCTGCGCGGGCTTCCGCCTGACGCGTCTGCTGGCGCCTCGCGTTACACTTGATGGCCGACCGGGCTGACCCGGCCGGCCTTTTCGTTTCTGACATGAAAAAAATAGTCATCCTGATTTCTGGGCGCGGATCGAACATGGAGGCGATCGTCCGGGCGGCGATACCCGGCGCCTCGATTGCTGCCGTGATTTCCAACAAGCCCGGCGCGGCTGGGCTTGCGTTTGCGCGTGAACACGGCATTCCGACGTCCGTCGTCAGTCATGCCGACTTTGCCTCGCGTGAAGCGTTTGACGATGCACTCGCGAACGAGATCGACCAATACAGCCCGGACTTGATTGTCCTGGCGGGCTTCATGCGGGTTCTGGGTGATGACTTCGTTCGTCGTTACGAGGGGCGCATGATGAACATCCACCCCTCGTTGCTGCCGAGCTTTCCGGGGCTGCATACGCACCGGAAGGCCTTGGAGGCGGGTGTTCGCCTGCATGGGGCGACGGTCCATTTCGTGACGCCAACGCTTGACTGCGGCCCGATCATTGCCCAAGCCGCCACGATGGTGGCCGATGACGATACGGAAGCATCGCTCGCGGCACGCATTCTTGAGCTTGAGCATGTGATGTATCCGCAGGCGGTGCGGTGGTTTGTGGAGGAGCGTCTGGTGGTTGCCGGTAACCGGGTTCAATTGCGCGGTGTGGCAACGCAGCATCGTGGCTGGATCGTGCCGCAACCCGAGGCGTAACGGCAGTGGCGTCCTGGCGGCAGCGTCTGGTGAAGGTCCGCGTCGTTCACTGGGCTGCGGCGGTTTCCTTGCTGTTTCATATGGTGTTGGTGTTTGCGCCTGCGTGGCATTTGCCGGCACGCAATGAACCGATCCGGATCGAAGCCAGCTTGCTCAAGTCGCCCGCCGTGCGTTCTGCAGCGCTTGAGCCCAGCCAGTCGCCCAAGGTGCCGGCCACCGAGGCTCGCAAGCCGCCACCGAAGCAAATTGCGAAGGCAGCGTCCGTCGGCGAAGGCGCTCGCCCCGCCGTGATTGCGCGCGCTCCGGTCTCGTCGGAAGCAGACGAAGATTTGGAGCCACAGGACGAGGGGGGCGGTGGTGGCGAAAAGCCTTCGCCTTACGGCCGCGAGACGGTTACTGACCCGGGCGTGATCATGGCGCCAGAAGGTTCTCCGGTCGGGATTGATCCGCAAGCGACACAGGCGTGGCCCAAACAGGGCCGCGTGCGTTTTCAGGTGCGCTATGGTGAAGCGGTAGCAGTGGGCGAGATGGTGCATACCTGGTCGCATGATGGCGAGCGCTACACCATGCGCAGCGAAGCGGCAACGACTGGTCTGGCGCGCTTTGTCAAACGCTTCGACGGGGTGCAGCAGAGTCAGGGGCGGGTGGGGCCGCAAGGATTGGCGCCCAACGGCTTCCAGGAGGATCTGAACGGCAAGCAGTCACATGCGGTGTTCGATTGGTCGCAACGTCGTGTTGTGATGCAGCGCCCTGATCGAGTGCGGGAAGTGAGCTTTCAGGGCTTTGCGCAAGACATCCTGAGCCTCGCGCATCACCTTGGGTTCCAGCCCGACGGCATGGAGCAGACGACGCTGTATGTGGTGGGTGGGCGTTGGGGCGCGGAAGCCACACTCACCCAAGTTGCAAACGAGCGCCTGCGCTTGCCGTGGGGCACGATCGAGACGCGGCACTTTAACTGCGTGGCACGGAACGGAGAGTTTGTCGTTGATCTCTGGTTGTCACGACAGCATCGCAATGCGCCGGTGCGGATCCGCGTAGACGACAGAAAACAGGGTCATGTGGTTGACGAAATCGCGCTCGAAATCGAGCTCGATGGTGTCAAGGCGGATATCGCGCCTTCACGCGAAACAGAAGAAATGTACAAGGGTTGATGATGCAAATTACAAAAAACAGGCTGGATGAAGCGACCGAGGTGCTGGCTGAAGTCCTGCGCTTTGAATACCCCGCGGATGCCGTGCTTTCCAGTTTCTTTCGCGAGCACAAGTCGCTCGGGCATCGCGACCGTGGCGTGATTGCGGAAACCGTGTTTGCAGTGCTGCGCAACCGCCGGCGTCTTGAAGCCTGGTGCGGTGATCGCGCAACCGGGCGACGGATGCTGCTCGCAGCCCTGATTCGTGTGCAAGGCATCTCATCGCGGCAACTGGATGCGTCAATTTCCGCCACCGAGAAACAGTGGCTGGCCGAGCGTCAGGCCGCGCCGAGTCCCGAGCTTTCGTTTGCCGATCAGGCGGACCTGCCCGACTGGCTTGCCGAGCGTTTCCTGGCGGTATTCGGTGAAGCCGACGCTCTGCGCCTGGCGCAAGCGCTCAATCGTTCGGCGCCGCTCGATCTGCGAGTGAACCCGCTCAAGGCAAAACGTGACGATGTGATCGAGGCGCTGCGCGCCGACAGCATCGCTTGTGAGGCTGGTCAGTACTCGCCGCTGGCGATTCGCCTGGCAGAAAAGCCTTCGCTCGCCAAGCACCCCTTGTTCCTTGATGGGTCGTTCGAGGTGCAGGACGAAGGCAGCCAGTTGCTGGGCTATCTGCTTGCGCCCAAGCGCGGTGAAATGGTGGCGGATTTCTGCGCCGGGGCAGGCGGCAAGACCCTGTTGCTGGGTGGTTTGATGCGCTCGACCGGGCGCCTCTACGCATTCGATACCGCCGAGCGACGCCTCGCGCGCCTGAAGCCGCGAGTTGCGCGGTCGGGGCTCTCGAATGTCCACACCTCGGCCATTGCACATGAAAACGATGCGCGACTGAAGCGTCTGGCCGGGAAGATTGACCGCGTGCTGGTCGATGCACCGTGCAGTGGCCTCGGTACGCTGCGTCGCAACCCGGATCTGAAGTGGCGCCAGACGCCCGAGGGGGTTGCCGAACTGACGGCCAAGCAGCTTTCCATCCTCTCGGCGGCAGCGAAACTGCTCAAGAAGGGCGGCCGGCTGGTCTACGCCACTTGCAGCGTATTGCCGGAGGAAAACGATGCAATTGTCGATGCCTTCCTCGCAAGCCATCCGGAATTCACGCTTCTTCCTGCGCAGGGCATTCTCCACGCGCAAGGCATCGAACTGACCTGCGGCGACCGTTTGCGGCTGGATCCGGCGGCGCACGGTACTGACGGGTTCTTTGCAGTGGCAATGGAGCGCAACGGATGATCGAGTTTGATAGTGGCGGGCATGCGAGCAGTGCGTTGATGGTGGCGTTCGAGGGCGCCATCGCGGAACTCTCGAAGCCGATTGCTCAGCTTCAGTTGCTTGTGGTTGCCGTGGTACTGGTGGTGACCGGTCTGCTGGTGCGTCGTATGCTGCCGCGCCTGTCGAGCGGCAGTAACTGGACCCGTCTGGTCCGTGCGGCGGCATGGCCCTTTGCGACGATCGTGGTGCTGATCCTCGCGCGCGGGGTCTTTCAGCTCGTCGGCTACAAGAGCGCGGTCATCGGGATTGCGGTGCAGTTGGCCTGCGCCATGTTCGTGCTGCGATTGATCGAAGTGGCCTTGCGGCAGGTCTTCTTCAAGTCGTCGTGGCTCAAGGGGGCAGAGCGTTACATCGCGGTCAGTGTCTGGGCGGTGGTTGCTCTCGATCTGGTCGGCTTGCTGCCCGAAGTGATCGCCTGGCTCGACAGCATGGTGGTCCAGCTCGGCAAGCAGAAGATTTCGCTCTGGATGCTGATCAACGGGGTGCTCTCGGCGGCGTTCACGATCATCGTTTCGATGTGGATTGCCGGCCTGATTGAAGACCGTCTGATGGCGTCCCAGCGTCTGGACACCAGCCTTCGTGCGGTGCTGTCGCGGGTGTCGCGCGCCTTGCTGCTGTTCTTCGGCGTGATGTTCGCGATGTCGCTGGTCGGGCTCGATTTCACCGCTTTGTCGGTGTTCTCCGGCGCGCTCGGCGTGGGTATCGGTTTTGGCATGCAGAAGATCGCTGCCAACTACATTTCCGGCTTCATCATTTTGCTCGATCGATCGATCCGTATCGGCAACATGATTTCGGTGGGCGCCGACCGTGGCGAGGTCAAGGAAATCACCACCCGCTTCACTGTCCTGCGCGCGCCGACCGGCATCAACGTGATCGTGCCGAACGAAACCCTGATCGGCTCGGTGGTGCAGAACGAAACCTTCGCCGACAAGAACGTCTGGATCGGCATTTCGGTGCAAGTCAGCTATAACTGCGATGTTGAGCAGGCGCTGCAGATCCTGGTCGAGGCCGCAGCCGCTGGTGGGGAGCGCGTCCTGCGCGATCCTGCGCCCACGGCGCATCTGGTCGCGTTTGCTGACAGCGGGATCAATCTGCAGCTTGGGCTGTGGATTTTCGATCCGCTTCAAGGCTCAATGGGCATCAAGTCGGACATCAATCGCGAGATCTGGCGTCGCTTCAAGGATGCGGGGATCGAGATTCCGTTCCCGCAGCGTGAGGTTCGCGTGGTGGGCCCGACGCCGCTTGATGTGCCGCTGGAGGCGATTGCCCGCGCGGGTGCGGGCTGACAGCGCGATGGTGATGCGCTGGCGTGACGCCGAATCGCGCCACGTGTTGCTTGAGGCGCCACGCTTGCCGACGAAGAACAACGTGTTTAGACGTGAAACCCTGAGGAAATGTAGCTGATGTGGTCTGGTTTGTTTGATCTGCCCTGGTGGGGCAATGTGCTGGTGTTGTTGGCGCTCACGCATGTGACGATTGCCTCGGTCACCATTTTCCTTCATCGCCATCAGGCCCATCGTGCGCTTGAGCTGCATCCGATTGCCAGCCACTTCTTCCGGTGGTGGCTGTGGATGTCGACCGGCATGGTCACCAAGGAGTGGGCTGCGATTCACCGCAAACACCACGCCAAGTGCGAAACGGCCGAAGATCCGCACAGCCCGAAGGTGTTCGGGATCAATCGCGTGCTTTGGGGCGGCGTGTTCCTGTACGTCAAGGAGTCGCGCAACAAGGAGACCATGGAACGCTACGGTCACGGCACGCCCGACGACTGGATGGAGCGCCATGTCTACACCCCCGGCCAGAAGGTCGGCATCGTGCTGATGCTCGCGATCGATATGGCCTTGTTCGGGGTGGTCCCCGGTGCGCTGATGTGGGGCGTGCAGATGATCTGGATTCCGTTCTGGGCCGCGGGGGTGATCAACGGTCTGGGGCATTTCTGGGGCTACCGCAATTACGATTGCGTGGATGCTTCGACCAATCTGCTGCCCTGGGGCATCCTGATCGGTGGGGAAGAGCTCCACAACAATCATCACAGCTTTGCGACCTCGGCCAAGCTCTCGGCCAAGTGGTACGAATTTGATATCGGCTGGATGTACATCCGGATCATGGAAATGCTGGGCCTGGCCAAGGTCAAGAAGACCATTCCGCGCCCCAAGTTTGCGGCGGCGAAGAGCGTGGTCGATCTCGATACCCTGCAGGCAATCGTGACGCATCGCTATGACGTGATGCGACGCTATGCCAACAGCGTGAAGGGTGTTTATCTCGAAGAGATCGCCAAACTCGCGCAAAGCGATCGCAAGCTCGATCTCAAGCAGTTACGTCGCTGGCTCAATGCCGAGCGGACTGAAGCGTTTCCGGCCATGTTGCAGCAGCAGTTCGAGAAAGCCTTGGCCGACAGCCCGCGCTTGCAGCAGCTCGTGACCATGAAGCAGGAACTGGTTGCAATCTGGGCACGCTCAAGCGCATCGCGGGACCAGTTGGTCAAACAGTTGCAGGATTGGTGTGTGCGCGCTGAAGCCAGCGGCATTCGCCAGCTCGAAGAGTTCTCCATGCGGCTGCGCAGCTACGCGATCTGATCCGCAAGCGGTTTCATTGAACGGGCACCTGGCGGTGCCCGTTTTTCCTTCCCCGAGCCTGTCGCGGGGCATGTGCCGAGTTGCCAGCCCATGCCGGCGCGCTATCCTTTGCGCCTGCCGGTCTTGAGACCTTTTGCTGAACCATGAGCCGTATTCTTATTGTCGATGATGAACCGACGATCGCCGACACGCTGAACTATGTTCTGCGCAGCGAGGGGCACGAGGTCGCGCGGGCGGAAACCGGACTCGATGGCCTCGCGGCGCTGCGAGACGCTCCACCCGACCTTGCGCTGGTGGATGTCGGCTTGCCGGACATCAGCGGCTTTGAACTGGTGCGGCGTTTGCGCGCGTTTTCGGATCTGCCGGTCATGTTCCTGACCGCACGCGGCGACGAGATCGACCGGGTGATGGGTTTTGAGCTGGGCGCGGACGACTATGTCGTCAAGCCCTTCAGTCCGCGCGAAGTCGCCGGCCGAGTGCGCGCGATCCTGCGCCGGGGCGGCCCCGCGCCAACGGCGGCTGTGGCTGGCACTGCCGGTTTCGAGCATCACGAGCTGGAGGCGCGCATCGTGTTCCGCGGCCAGGCGCTGACGCTGACCCGCTTCGAGTACAAGTTGCTGGCTTTTCTCTTGCGGCACCCGCGTCGTGTGTTCTCGCGCGACCAGTTGCTCGATGGCGTCTGGGGCAATGATCGCGACAGCACCGATCGCACGGTCGATACCCATATCAAGACGCTGCGGGCAAAGCTGCGCGAAGCGGCGCCCGATGCCGATCCGATCCAGACGCATCGCGGCCTGGGGTATTCGGTCCAGGCATGAGTCTCTCGATCCGGATTCTGGTTGGCTACTTCGTCATCGTCGGCCTCACCGGCCTGTTTGCGCTGATGATTGTCGTGCGCGAGGTCAAACCCAGCATCCGCGAGACGATCGAAGAGTCGATGGTTGATACCGCCAACTTGCTGGCGGCGCTGGCCTCGGACGAACTGCGCGACGGCACCCTTGCCAACGGGCGGTTCGCAAGCCAGGTGCGGGCATATTCCGAGCGTCAGGTGGATGCGCCGATCTACCACTTTCGCAAGACCAGCCTTGACTACCGGATCTACGTCACCGATGCCCGCGGCATCGTGATGTTCGATTCGGAAGGCCGGGCCGAGGGTCAGGACTACTCCCGCTGGAATGACGTGGCGCGCACGCTCAAGGGCGGCTATGGCGCGCGCAGTACGCGCACCGAACCCAGTGACGACGCCAGCTCCGTCTTCCATGTGGCGGCGCCTGTGATCGATGCGGGCAAGATCATCGGCGTGCTGACCGTGGCCAAGCCAATCGCGAAGGTCGACCCGATCATTGCCCGCAGCGAGAACGTCATCACCCGTTATGGCATCGCCCTGGTCGTGGCGTCTTTGCTGCTGGGGCTCTTCGTGACCATTCGCCTGTCGCTCTCGGTCAGGCGCTTGCAGCGCTTTGCGCGTGATGTGGCTGAGGGGCAACGCGCCGAAGTGCCGCATTCGGGGGCGCGTGAGCTTAACGACCTGGCGCGGGCCATGGCGACCATGCGTGAAAAGCTCGACGGCAAACAGTATGTCGAGCGCTACGTGCAGGCGCTGACCCACGAGTTGAAGAGTCCGCTGGCGGCGATTCGGGGGGCGTCCGAGCTGCTGGCTGAGGCCGATCTGCCTGCGCCCGAGCGGATGCGCTTTGCTCAGAACGTGCAATCGCAGAGCCTGCGAATGCAATCGGCGATTGACCGCTTGCTGCTGTTATCCCGCCTTGAAGCGCGCGATCGTCCGCCCGTGCCGGCGCGATTCGATGTGACGGCGCTGATCGAGCGTTGCCTCGCGGAGCGCCAGCCTTTGGCCGAGCAACGCGAGGTCAGCCTGAAGGCCGGATCGATCCCCGATGTGGCGATGCTTGGCGACGAAGGCTTGATCGCGTTCGCGCTCGGTAACCTGATCGACAACGCGATCGATTTTTCGCCGCCGGGCGCCGAGGTGGAAGTGTCGGTGAGCTTGCATGATGCGCAGGCGCGCCTGAGCGTGCGCGATCATGGCGCCGGCATTCCGGATTTCGCGCAGGAGAAGATTTTCGAGCGTTTCTACTCGCTGCCCAGGCCCGGGGGTAGTCAGCGCGGCAGCGGGCTGGGCCTGGCGATGGTGCGCGAGATCGCCGATCTGCACGGCGGCACGGTCGAGCTTGCCAACCAGCCGGGCGGTGGCGTGTTTGCCGTGCTGACTTTGCCGCGTGCCTGAGGCGGCTTCACGCAGACTTCACAATCGCTACACCTTCCACTCAAAAGTGCTCCACGTCGGGGGCCGAGACTGCACTCATCTTGAACAGAGGAGAGTGCAATGAAGGGATTCATCTCGAAGGTGTTTGTGCTGGCGCTGCTTGCAGCAGTCCTGGGCATTGCGGTGATGCTGGTGCGGGGCGTGATTGCCGACCGCGGCAACTACCGCGAGGAGGCGCTGCGTAGCGTGGGCCACAGCCTTGCGGGGCCGCAGTCGCTGGCGGCCGGCATGCTTGCGGTGCCGTATGTGGAAAGTTGGGACGAAATCGAAGCGGCCGGCAGCACCCAGGAGCGACGGACGCGCAAAACGCAGAGCGGGGTGCACTACGTACTGCCCGACACCCTGGATGTCAGCGGACAACTGGCGCCGGACATCCGCAAGCGCGGCGTGTTTCGTGTCAATGGCTACACGTTCGCGGGCAAGCTGAAGGGGCTGGTGCGCATGCCGGCGCCAGAGAGCGTGCCGCGCTCGCACGAGGGCAGCGAACTGAGCCTTGGCGTGCCGCGCCTGATCCTCACCGTGGGCAACGCGCGTGGTATCCGCACGATCCGCATGAATGCCGGCGGCCAAACACTTGCGGTGGAGCCGGGCACCGGCATCAGCGCTTTCCCGACCGGCGTATCGGCCAGCCTTGCGCGCGTGCCCGACCCCGGCAGCGCGATCGCCTTCGAAGTCTTTGCGGAGATCACCGGCGCGCAAAGGCTGGACATCCTGCCCTTGGGGATGGAAAGCCGTGCCAGCATCAGCTCGGAATGGCCGCATCCCTCATTCGTGGGCGACTTCCTGCCCGCCGAACGCAGGGTTCGCGATACCGGCTTCGATGCCGCCTGGCGCACCAGTGCGGTGGCCAGCAATGCCCGCAGCCAATGGATCGCGAGGGTTGGTGCGGGCAACAACAGCGGGGCCGCCGGCGCGTACGACGAAAAGATGCTCGCCGCAGCCCGCAGCCTGGTCGGCGTAGAGAGTTTCGCCGTCGCCTTGATCGACCCGGTCGATGCGTATGTGATGAGTGATCGCGCCACCAAGTACGCCATGCTCACCATCTGCCTCACGCTGGCGCTGTTTGCGGTGTACGAACTGGTCAAGGGGCTACGCGTGCATCCGATGCAATACCTGCTGGTGGGCTTCGCAATGGTGGTGTTCTTCCTGCTGCTGATCGCGTTGTCCGAGCACATCGGTTTTGATGCCGCGTATGCATGCGCCTCGGTCGCCTGTGTCGGATTGATCAGCTACTACGTCAGCGCCATCCTCGGCAGCCCCTGGCGCGCTGCGGGATTCGCTTCGCTGCTGGGCGGGCTGTACGGTTCGCTCTACGGCATTCTCTGCTCCGAGCAAAATGCCTTGCTGCTGGGCGCCTTGCTCCTGTTCGCGGTGTTGGCCGGCGTGATGACACTCAGCCGCAAGGCCGACTGGAACTCGCTCCTGCAAACGCGCAGCGAGGCGGCGGACGCAACGTCAGCCTGAGGCACCCGGTTACCTTGGGTGGGCCCCTGCCGCAATCGGGCGGCAAGGGGCTCACTGCGAGCGTGTTGCGTTTACGACAGGCTTCACGGCGCGCCATGCATACGCGTGCCATGCGGTGCGGCGGCAGACTATATTTGATTGGCATCGAGCTGCGGAGATGGCTCGATGACGATCATTCACCCAGGGAGGATGGCCATGCGCAGTGTCTTGCTCGTTGCGTTGATTGCGGGCGTGTCTGGAGCAGTGCAAGCGAAGGATCTCTTTGAACTCGATGCCAGGGTGATCGAGAGTGGGCAGCAGGGCTATCAGGGGTTTTCTGCCATCACGGATCTGCTCGATGCCGTATCCACCGACGGTCTGCAGAACGTGGTCTCGACCTACACCGAAACCTCCGCTGCGGTGGCGACGCTCAATGTTCGCGGATTGCCGGCTCAGGTCGAGTATCAAAGCGGCTCACCGGTACTTGCGTTTCGGGTGCCTTCCTTGGGCATCGACCTGAAGTTCAACGGCGCGACCCGTTCCGAGAGTGAAGACCAGTTCGAGGCTTGGCTCAAAGGCGAGGGCAGTGGTTTGTTGACCCGCATGCTCAAGGAACTCGCGCGCGTCTCACCGGTTGATCCGGTTGCAGGCAACCCCGGCAGCCTGATGGCGCAAATGGGGGCGGCAGACTATTCCACGGCGGCAGATTCCGTGTTTGTGGAAGATGCCAGCGGCAGTTCGATGGCCGGCAACAACTATGCGCTGGTGGGTCTTGAGTTCGGGCGCTACAGCGCCGGTGGCTACTCGCAAAGTGTCACCAAGCTGCCGCTGGGCTGGACCTGGAAACTCAAGGACGGCTATCAGTTCAAGCTTGAAGCGCCCATCACATACAGCGATATCGAAGGGGCCAAAACCGGGAGCGGCGCGCTGGGCGGTGCGTTTCGCGTGCCGGTGCTCAAGGGCTGGGTGCTGACGCCGGCGCTGCGGGTAGGCGCCACTGCGTCATCGGACCTCGGGGCCGCCGCGGTGATGTATTCGGCCAGCCTTTCAAGCCGCTACGCGTTTGCCCTGGGCGACTGGCAGTTTGGCATCACCGACATGCTTGGCTTGTATCGCACGCAGAGCCTCAGCCACGGCGATTACGAGGTCGATTACGATCTTTCGAACACCATGCTGCGCAACGGGATTGATGTGGGCACCTCCCTGCCGGCGGACTGGTTCGGCCGCCCCACGGCTTGGCGCGCATGGTTCATTGATACCCGCTTTTCGGGTGATGCGCTCTACATCGAGAGCTATCAGGAAATCGGTGCAGCCCTGAGTACGCGGGTCAGTTTTGCCGGCGTGACGATCGAACAGTCTAGCCTTGGTCTCACCTACACCATGGGCGAGAACGATCTGAAGGGCTTCCGGTTGAACTTCGGTTACAAGTTCTAAGTGCTGCGCGCCAGCCCGCCGACGGCTGCTGCGCGCACCGAAGGTCATGGCGGGCATGCCGCCGACGCGATTTTCGCCAGTGACTTGGTTTTCGGCTGCACGAAGCAAGCGATGATGCTTGGCGGTATGGCAAGGGGCGTTGGCGATCTGCAAGCCGCGTGGGCTGCGCCACCGACGGCGCGAGGGTCGCCACGCTGACGCAGCCCTCCGCGCAGGAGTTCAAATGACCCCGAATACTGGCCCGCTTGCGGGCGTGCGCGTCATCGAAATCGGCGGCATCGGCCCCGCGCCGTTTTGCGGCATGCTGCTCGCCGACATGGGCGCCGACGTGGTCTTGCTGGAACGCAGCAGTGGCACGCTGGCGCGCCAGCTCTTCGGTGGCGGGCGTGACACCGTGGCCAACCGCGGCAAGCGTTCCCTGGGGATCAACCTCAAGGCCCCCGGCGCGGCCGACGTTGTGCTGAAGTTGCTGAAGCAGGCCGACGTGCTGATCGAAGGCTTCCGCCCTGGCGTGATGGAGCGCCTTGGCTTGGGGCCGGAGGTCTGCGCGGTACGCAACCCGCGGCTGATCTACGCCCGCATGACCGGCTGGGGGCAGACCGGCCCGCTGGCGCCGCGTGCCGGGCACGACCTCAACTACGCCGCCTTGTCGGGCGCGCTCGATGCCGGCCGCTGGCATGGCGGCGCGCCCTGGGCGCCCCCCTCGCTGTTGGGCGACATGGGGGGCGGCGGCATGATGCTGGCGTTCGGCATCGCTTGCGCGCTGCTCGAAGCGCGGCGCAGCGGTCGTGGCCAGGTGATCGACGCCGCAATGGCCGAAGGTGCCGCGCTGCTCGCTCACGGGCTCTACAACGTGCATGCGAAGCGCGAACGCTATCCGGGCATCGAGCACATCCTCGATTCCAGCGCGCCGTTCTACGACGTCTATGCCTGCGCCGATGGCAAGTGGCTGTCGGTCGCGCCGCTGGAGCCGCAGTTCTACGCCCTGATGCTGCAGGCGCTGGGGCTGGAGGACGACCCCGACTTCCCAGTGCTCGAGCAATACTCTGCAGCACATTGGCCCCGGATGCGCGAACGCCTGACCACGATCTTCGCCGGCCAGACACGTGACCACTGGACGGCGCTGTTTGCGGATTCAGACGCCTGCGTCGCGCCGGTTCTGGCAATGGACGAGGCGCCGGTCCATCCACACCTCCAGGCTCGTGAGGCGTTCATCAACGTGGCCGGTATCCGCCAGCCGGCGCCCGCGCCGCGCCTGTCTACAACGCCCGCCGCCGTGCGCCGCGAACCACCCCTGGCGGGCGAGCACACCTGTGAGGTGCTGCGGGCGGCGGGCTGGCCGCAGCAGGAAATCGACGCACTGCTCGCGGCAGGGGTCATCGAACAAGGTTCGCACAACGCCGCATGACTTCGCTGCGAATCCACCCTTGCCGGCGAGGCGCGGGACTAACGTGTTGCGTTGCGACATTGCCAGTGAGCGTGGTGTTGCGCGCAGCGCTCTAGCCAGAACGTTCGCAAAGCTGGGGGCCGATAGGTCGGGCTGTCTGGCGGCGATCGCCGGTATGGAGAGGCGGCCTGGCCGGCGTGTCGGGTCGGTGAATTTGGAAGGCAAGCCCTGATGCGCTATCATCTCTTTTTACCAGCATCCCGTTTCGCCATGACCAAGTACGTCTTCGTCACGGGCGGCGTGGTGTCCTCGCTAGGCAAGGGCATTGCAGCTGCTTCGCTTGGGGCCATTCTCGAATCCCGCGGCCTCCGGGTTACCCACCTAAAGCTCGATCCCTACATCAACGTCGACCCCGGCACGATGAGCCCGTTCCAGCACGGGGAAGTCTTCGTGACCGAGGATGGCGCTGAGACCGATCTCGACCTTGGGCACTACGAGCGCTTTACCAGCGCCAAGATGTCCAAGCGCAACAACTTCACGACCGGCCAGATCTACGACGCCGTGATCAAGAAGGAACGCCGCGGCGAGTATCTGGGCAAGACGGTTCAGGTCATTCCTCACATCACCGACGAGATCAAGCGCTACGTCAAACGCGGCGCCGAAGGTGCTGACGTGGCGATCATTGAAGTCGGTGGTACGGTGGGTGACATCGAATCGCTGCCCTTCCTGGAAGCCATCCGCCAGATGGGCATCGAAGAAGGTCGCAACAACACCTGCTTCATGCATCTGACGCTGCTGCCGTACATCGCGACGGCCGGCGAGCTGAAGACCAAACCGACGCAGCACTCCGTCAAGGAATTGCGCGAAATCGGTATCCAGCCGGATGTGCTGCTGTGCCGTTCGGATCGTGAAATTCCGGCTGACGACCGCCGCAAGATCGCGTTGTTCTGCAACGTGATGCCGGAAGCGGTCATCGAGGTGCTGGACGCCGATTCGATCTACAAGATCCCGGCGATGCTGCATAACCAGATGCTCGACGAGATCGTCTGCCACAAGCTCGCTATCCTCGCGCGTGCGGCTGATCTGTCGCTCTGGGACAAGCTCGTGTTCGCTCGCGAGAACCCGGAGCACGAGGTCAACGTTGCCTTCGTCGGCAAGTATGTCGACCTGACCGAGTCCTACAAGTCGCTGACCGAGGCGCTGTCGCATGCCGGCATGCACACCCGCAGCAAGGTCAACATCCATTACATCGATTCCGAACAGATCGAAAAAGATGGTACCGGGGTGCTGGCTGGGATGGATGCCATCCTCGTCCCGGGTGGCTTCGGCCGTCGCGGTACCGAGGGCAAGATTGCAGCGATCCGTTTTGCGCGTGAGAACAAGGTTCCCTACCTTGGCATCTGCCTTGGCATGCAACTGGCCGTCGTTGAATTTGCTCGCCATGTTGCGGGTATGGGCGGTGCGCATTCCACGGAGTTCGACAAGAATTCCGCTTTCCCTGTGATCGGTTTGATCAGCGAGTGGCAGGACCGCACCGGAAAGATCGAGAAGCGCGACGAGAATTCTGACCTGGGCGGCACCATGCGCCTTGGCGGGCAGACCTGCTTGTTGGGTGAGGGCTCGCTGGCTCGCGAGATCTACGGCAAGCCGGAGGTGGTTGAACGTCACCGCCACCGCTACGAGGTCAACAACACGCTGCTCTCCAAGCTGGAAGATGCGGGCCTGCGTGTATCAGGTCGCGCGCCGGGTACAGACCTGTGTGAGATGATCGAATTGCCGGATCACCCTTGGTTCGTGGGCGTGCAATTCCATCCGGAATTCACATCCAACCCTCGTCAGGGGCATCCATTGTTCACCGCTTACGTTCGCGCCGCGATGGCGCAAGCGGCAAAGCGGTAAAGCCGAAAATCAGATGGCCGGCTTCAAGCCGGCCATTTTTTCGCCCGCTGCCGTGGCAGATGCATGGTCGCCGGGTTGTGAGGGGATAGAAATGAATCTTTGTGGTTTCGAAGTCGGTCTTGATAAACCGTTCTTCCTGATGGCTGGTCCGTGCGTCATCGAATCGCGCGAAATGGCGCTCGATACGGCGGCCGAACTCAAGAGCATTGCTGCTGATCTGGGCATCCCGTTCATCTATAAGTCTTCGTTTGACAAGGCCAATCGCAGCTCGGGCAATAGCTTCCGTGGCTTGGGCATGATGAAGGGTCTTGAGATCCTCGCCGAAGTGCGCGAGACGGTGAAAGTCCCGGTTGTGACGGATGTGCATACCGAACAGGAAGCACCGATCGTTGCCAAGTATGTCGATGTCCTGCAGACACCCGCATTTCTGTGCCGGCAGACCGATTTCATCCGTGCCGTTGCAGCTACGGGTAAGCCGGTGAACATCAAGAAGGGCCAGTTCCTCGCGCCGGGCGACATGAAGAACGTGGTTGCCAAGGCCAAGGAGGCCGCAGGCGGTGCGGACACCATCATGGTGTGCGAGCGCGGTGCGTCGTTTGGCTACAACAACCTGGTCTCGGATATGCGCTCGCTCGCGATCATGCGCGATACGCACTGCCCGGTCGTGTTCGATGCGACGCACTCGGTGCAACTGCCGGGCGGGCAGGGCGACAAGAGCGGTGGCCAGCGTGAACACGTGCCGGTTCTGGCACGTGCGGCCGTGGCAACAGGCATTTCAGGGCTGTTCATGGAAACCCATCCGGATCCGTCCAAGGCCTTGTCGGACGGCCCGAACGCCTGGCCGCTGGCCAAGATGAGAGCCTTGCTTTCGACGCTCAAGGAAATCGACTTGCTGGTCAAGCGTCACGGTTTCATCGAAACGACGCTGTGATCACCCATGTTGTCTTGCTTCGGCTGAAGCCGGGCGTTGCCATCGAGTCGGATGCGGCTCAATCCGCCCATTCCGCGATGTGCGCGCTGCCGGCTTTGGTGCCAGGCATACGCGCATGGCAATGCGGGTTCAATAGCACGCCAGACGAAGTGAGTGGCTGGGATTACGTGCTTGTGTCCGCCTTCGATGATCGTGCTGCGCTATTGGCCTATTTTGATCACCCCGCGCATTTGAAGGTTGTTGCGATGTGGGAGCCGATCGCGGATCTCGCATTTGGTGATCTGGAAGCCTGATCTCTGCGCACGGTCAAAGCGCCGTCATACGTGGCGGCGTAGAATTGACAAGTTTCATTGGTTATGTGTGCCCGGGGCAATCCCCCGCCTTCGGGTGCTGCACCGTCGGCTTGCTGGCGGATGACAGGGATGCCGCCCCCATAGGCGGCACAGTCTTGATAGAGAAAAGGAAAAACCCATGAGTGCTATCGTTGATGTAGTCGCCCGCGAAATTCTGGACTCCCGCGGCAACCCCACCGTTGAAGCAGATGTGCTGCTCGAATCCGGCGTGATGGGCCGTGCCGCAGTGCCGTCCGGCGCATCGACTGGTTCGCGCGAAGCGATCGAACTGCGTGATGGTGATGCCGCTCGTTACCTCGGCAAGGGTGTGCAGAAGGCTGTCGACAACGTCAACACCGAAATCTGCGAAGCACTCGTGGGCCTCGACGCCGAAGAGCAAGCCTTCATCGACAAGACGATGATCGACCTCGACGGTACCGAAAACAAGTCGCGCCTGGGCGCCAATGCAATGCTGGCCGTGTCCATGGCCGTTGCCCGTGCAGCCGCTGAAGAAGCCGGTCTGCCGCTGTATCGTTACTTCGGTGGTTCGGGTGGCATGAGCCTGCCGGTCCCGATGATGAACATCATCAACGGTGGCGCACACGCTAACAACAGCCTCGACTTCCAAGAATGCATGATCCTGCCGGTTGGCGCACCGACCTTCAAGGAAGCGCTGCGTTACGGTGCTGAGGTCTTCCACAACCTGAGCAAGATCCTCCACAAGAAGGGCTACCCCACCACCGTGGGTGACGAAGGTGGCTTTGCCCCGAACGTCTCGGGTGCCAAGGAAGCGCTGGAGCTGATCGTCGAAGCGATCGAGAAGGCTGGCTATGTGCCGGGCAAGGACATCCTGCTGGGTCTGGACTGCGCTGCGTCCGAGTACTACAAGAATGGCAAGTACGAGATGGAAGGCGAGAAGCTGTCGCTGACCTCTGCCCAGAAGGTCGACTTCCTGGCAACTCTGGTTGATACCTTCCCGATCATCTCGATCGAAGACGGCATGGCCGAGCAAGATTGGGACGGCTGGAAGCTGCTGACCGATCGCCTGGGCAAGAAGATTCAACTGGTGGGTGACGACCTGTTCGTGACCAACACCAAGATCCTGAAAGAAGGCATCGACAAGGGCATCTGCAACTCGATCCTGATCAAGGTGAACCAGATCGGCACCCTGACCGAGACCTTCGCTGCCGTCGAAATGGCCAAGCGCGCTGGCTACACCGCTGTGATCTCGCACCGTTCGGGCGAAACCGAAGATTCGACCATTGCTGACATCGCCGTCGGCCTGAACGCAGGTCAAATCAAGACCGGTTCGCTGTCGCGTTCGGATCGCGTTGCCAAGTACAACCAGATCCTCCGTATCGAGGAAGACCTGGGCGACATCGCGTTCTACCCGGGCCGCAGCGCGTTCTACAACCTGCGCAACATCTGATCGCCTGCCGGCGCAAGCCGGTTTTGTGATACCGGAAAGGGCCGCTCTGCGGCCCTTTCTTGTTGATATTCCGATAGAATTTGCGCCTCATCAGTTGGTTTCTGATTGGTTTTGCATGAAGTGGCCCGCCCTGATTCTTGTCGTACTGCTCTCGGTGTTGCAGTACCCGCTATGGTTCGGCAAGGGTGGCTGGACGCGTGTGCGTGAACTTGACCAGCAAGTGCAGGCACAACGTGACAACAACGCAAAACTCGAAGCCAGAAATGCCGGGCTTGAAGCAGAGGTCCGTGATCTCAAGAATGGCTATGAAGCGATTGAGGAGCGGGCGCGCTACGATCTCGGCCTGGTTAAGCCAAATGAGACCTACGTGCAGCTTCCTCAACCGAAACAATAAAGGCCGCAATCGCGGCCTTTATTTTTTGGTGCGTCCGCCGGCTTCAGCCACTCGTCCGTTTCCACAGCACATCGCTGCCACCCCCGCAGCGGTTTAGGTGACGTCCGAGCACGAACAGCAGGTCAGAGAGGCGATTCAGGTACTGCTGCACAGGCGCGTTGACGGTCTCTGAGCTTGCGAGACTGACGATTGCCCGCTCCGCACGCCGCGCCACGGTGCGAGCGAGGTGCGCAAGGGCCGCCGCGCGTGAGCCGCCGGGAAGAATGAACTCTTTCAAGGGCGGCAGGGATTCGTTGTACTTCGCTAGCGCCTCGTCCAGCCGCAAGACGTGTGCCTCTTTCACCATGGTGTAACCGGGGATGCAGACCTCGCCGCCGAGGTCGAAAAGGTCGTGCTGGATGTGGCCCAGCAGATCACGAACATCTTCTGGCAAGGGTTCCGTGAGCAGGACTCCGAGCATTGAATTGAGTTCGTCCACTTCACCTAGCGCATGAATGCGTGGGCAATTCTTAGGCACGCGAGTGCCATCGCCAAGGCCGGTGCTGCCATCGTCACCGGTGCGGGTGGCGATGCGCGAGAGGCGGTTTCCCATGGGGTTCTTTCAGTCAGTCGGGTTGCGGATTATAGGGTTTGAGCTTTGCGTCGACGCACACTGTGCTGATTTCGGCAGCTTTCTCATGCGACCCTGACTTGACCGGGATTCATTCGTCTCGGTTCCCGCGATTGTGTGCAATTGGCGCGAATGCGGGGAAGCGCCCGGCTCGGGCTACGGGAGGCAAAGCCCGCGACCTTGCATCGCAGGCTGAACGCACTTCGACGATCGCCCGATTCGCGCGGGGCTCGTCGGTGCCCGCGTCGGGAGATTCGGATGCAGGCGTGGATCTGCGTTGCGCAGATCCCGCCGGAGTGCAATCGCTTAGTGCGAGTGGAACGTGCGGTTGATGACGTCCAACTGCTGTTCGCGGGTCAGCTTGGTGAAGTTCACCGCATAGCCAGACACGCGGATCGTCAGCTGCGGATAGTTCTCGGGGTTTTCCATTGCGTCGAGCAGCATGTCGCGATTGAGCACGTTGATGTTCACATGGAAGCCATCGCAGCCAAAGTAGGCGTCAAGCATCCCGACGAGGTTTTGTACTTGTTCGGTCGAAGCCATGAGTGTCTCCAATTCATTGTCGAAGGGTGCTGCGGGTAGCCCTAGAAGCAGCATGGATATTGTGGCTGATGAAATGTCGTTGCGCAATAAGAAATACGATTCCGTTGATTGAAATCAGAAGTGACGACGCAACGCGCCCAGCGCTTACGCTGAAACGTCCGATTGGGCACGCGTTGGGCACGGTCTATGATTTTGAAGCGATGCATGATGCAAGCAACAACGATGATTTGCGACGCTTGCTACGTATCCTCGTCAAACGGCATGTCGGGTCGCTTGCCTTGGCTTGGTAGCGGCCCTACGGCCTTCTCGGGTTTGGCGCAAGCGGAACACAGAGCATTGGACTTCGCGCTGCGGGATCAGGGCGCCGCGCAGTCTCAGTTTGATATTGGAGCCGTCAAATGACTGATTCTTTGCCTGGTTTTGCGCTGCAGGATCAGGCGTTTGAGGTGGTCGATCGCGTTGCCTTGATCGAGGCGCTCTCACAGATCCTGCGCGAAGGATGCTTGCTGACCGAGCTTGAAGACTTGCGCCCCTGGGAGTGCGACGGACTTGCCGCGATGCGGGAAACGCCTTCGTTGGTCGCGCTGCCGGAAACCGAGGCGCAAGTGATTGCGGTCCTCCGCGTTTGCAGCCGCCTGGGGGTGCCCGTGGTGGCGCGGGGGGCAGGCACCAGCCTGTCGGGTGGGGCGATGCCGCATCGCCATGGCGTGCTCTTGGCCATGGCCAAGTTCCGCCAGATCCTGCGTGTCGACCCCGTTGCGCGGATCGCGGTTGTCCAGCCCGGTGTCCGAAACAAGGCGATCTCGGAGGCGGCGCTCCAGCACGGCTTGTACTACGCGCCGGATCCGAGCTCGCAGATTGCCTGCACGATAGGCGGCAACGTTGCTGAAAACGCGGGCGGTGTGCACTGCCTGAAGTACGGCCTGACCGTGCATAACGTCATGCGGGTGCGCGGCATCACGATCGATGGCGAGGTGCTCGAATGCGGCAGCCATGCGCTTGACGGGCCCGGATTCGATCTGCTGGCGCTGGTCAATGGTTCAGAGGGCATGCTGCTGGTGATCACCGAAGTGTCGGTGCGTTTGTTGCCCATACCGCAACAGGCTCGCTGCGTGCTGGCGGCGTTCGGATCGGTGGTGCAGGCGGGGGAGGCGGTTGCTGCGATTATTGCCGAAGGCATCATTCCGGCGGGCCTTGAGATGATGGACCAGCCTGCTACGGCGGCGGTGGAAGCCTTCGTGCATGCTGGCTATCCGCTCGACGCTGCGGCGATCCTGCTGGTGGAGTGCGATGGCAGCCCGGAGGAAGTTGCCGAGGAGCTTGCGCGGGTGCAATCCGTTCTTGAGCGCGCAGGGGCCGCAGCGGTACGTGTTTCGCGCAATGAGGAGGAGCGCCTGCGTTTCTGGGCGGGGCGAAAGGCTGCATTTCCCGCCGCCGGGCGGCTGGCGCCGGACTACTACTGTATGGATGGCACGATTCCGCGCCGGCGTCTGGGTGAAATGCTCACCGCGATTGCGGAAATGGAGCGCAAGTACGCGCTCAGGTGCATGAACGTCTTTCATGCCGGTGATGGAAACCTGCATCCGCTCATCTTGTTCGATTCGGCCGCGCCGGGTGAGCAAGCGCGCGCCGAGGCATTCGGCACTGAAATTCTTGAGCGTTCAGTTGCGCTGGGCGGCTCGATCACCGGTGAGCATGGCGTGGGGGTGGAAAAAATTGCGCAGATGTGCGTGCAGTTTGGTGACGCTGAGATCCGCATGTTCCATCGCATCAAGGCTGCGTTCGACCGTTCCGGCCTGTTGAACCCCGGCAAAGCGATTCCGAGTCTGCGTCGCTGTGCAGAGGGCGGACGTATGCACGTGACGGGCGGCCGATTGCCTTACCCGGAACTGGAGCGATTCTGATGGGCGCTGTGACGGAAGAATTGTTGGCGGCCTGGCAGGCGCAGATTCGTGATGCCGCAGCGCGCGGCGACTGTGTCGAGATTCGTGGCGGCGGTAGCAAGGCGTTCCTCGGTGAGCCGGCGCGTGGCGCGGTGCTCGACACGCGCGCCTGGCGTGGTGTGGTGTCGTACGAACCAACAGAGTTGGTGATCACGGTGCGTGCGGGTACGCCATTGGCGGAAGTCGAGGCGGTGCTGGCCGAGCGGAATCAGATGCTTGCGTTCGAGCCGCCGCACTTTGGCAATGCGACGGTGGGCGGCATGGTGGCGGCGGGGCTCTCAGGCCCACGGCGCGCCAGCGCGGGCGCAGTGCGTGACCACGTGCTGGGGATCAGTCTCCTTGATGGGCGGGGCGAACTGCTGCGTTTCGGCGGGCAGGTCATGAAGAACGTGGCCGGCTATGACGTATCGCGCCTGATGTGCGGGGCAATGGGCTGCCTTGGCCTGCTGCTCGATGTATCCCTGAAAGTATTGCCGCGTCCGGCGCTTGAGAGGACCGTGCGGTTGTCGATGACGCTGAGCGAGGCCTTGCAGGCGATGAACCGCTGGGGGGGCGAGCCGCTACCGATCTCGGCGACCTGTTGGGTGGGCGATTCGGTCTATGTCCGGCTCTCGGGGGCTCATGCGGCCGTAGACGCCGCAGTAGCCCGCCTGAAAGGGGATGTGCTCGACGATGCTGCGCAAGCGGGTTTCTGGTTGGCGATTCGCGAACAGACCCACCCGTTCTTCTCACGCCATGCGCCGCTGTGGCGATTGTCGGTACCCAGCGTCGAAGAGCCCATTGGTCTGCCGGGCGAAGTCTTACTCGAATGGGGCGGGGCTTTGCGTTGGGTGCTATGCGAAGACGGCGCGCTCGCGCGCGAGCGCGCCAGCAAAGAGCATGGCAGCGCCATGCTGTTCCGCGCGCTGCATGGGTCGAGTTTGCAGAGGTTTGATGCCTTGTCGCCCGCGTCCCGTGCCATCCATCAACGCTTGAAGCAGGCCTTCGATCCGGCTCGCGTGTTCAATCGCGGCCGCATGTATCCCGACTGGTGACCCGCCATGCAAACGCAGCTTGCCGATTTTGTTCGCGATACGCCGGACGGCGCTGAAGCCGAAGCCATCCTGCGCAAGTGCGTGCATTGCGGTTTCTGCACCGCCACCTGCCCGACTTATCAGCTGCTGGGCGATGAATTGGATGGTCCGCGTGGGCGCATCTACCTCATCAAGCAAATGCTGGAGGGGGCGGCCGTTTCCGAACGCACGCAATTGCACCTTGATCGTTGCCTGAGTTGTCGTGCCTGTGAGACGACCTGCCCGTCCGGTGTCGAGTATGGCCGCTTGCTTGATATCGGGCGAAAGTGGGCGGAGGATCTCGCGCCGCCGCGCTCAGCCCTTGCGCAGGCGAGACGCTGGGCCTTGGCCAACCTCGTTGCGCGTCCGGCACTGTTTGCTGCGGCCTACCTGGTCGGACGGCGGCTTGCACCGATGCTCCCTGGCAGTTTGGTGGGCAAGATCGTGCCCGCTACACCCCGGGGCCATTGGCCGGCACCGCGCCACGCGCGCAAGTGCATGGTGCTGCGGGGGTGTGCGCAGCCCGCGATGCTGCCGGACCTGAATGCCGCGGCTGCGCGTCTTCTCGACCGGGTAGGGGTCTCCTTGATTGAGTTACGCAACGACGGCTGTTGCGGGGCATTGCGTTATCACCTGAACGATCAGGACGGCGGACGAGGCGATGCGGCCCGCTTGCTTAGCGCATGGTTGCCAGTCCTTGAGCGGGGGGAAGTCGAAGGGATTGTTGTCACCGCCTCGGGCTGCAGCAGTTTTATTGGCGAGTACTCGCACCTGTTCCGCGATGACGCGCCGATGCAAGAAACCGCGGCCAAGGTTGTGGGTGTTGTGCGTGATGTTTCCGAGCTGATTGCACAGTACAGCAGCGAACTCGCTGCGGTGCTTCGTCCTCCCTCCAGCCAAAGGGCGATGCGCCTGGCCTTTCAATCCCCATGCAGCCTGCAGCACAGTTTGCGCATCCAGGGTGTGGTCGAGCGTCTGCTGAAGACGGCGGGCTACGAATTGGTGCCGGTTGCTGACGCGCATCTTTGCTGTGGATCGGCGGGTGCCTATTCGGTGCTGCAACCCGAAATCTCGGCGCAGCTTCGCGACAACAAGCTCGCGGCACTGACCGCCGCAGATCCGGTGGGGATCGCAAGTGCGAATGTCGGCTGTATTGCACACCTGGGCGGCCGGACACGGCTGCCGGTGAGGCACTGGGTGGAATGGCTCGCAGACCTGCTTCCCGATCATTCGGCAGGCTGATGCTGGGCTCAAGTTGTGCTTTTCCATGCCGTAAAAACGCAGGATGAGTGCAACCTCTACACAGGTACCGGCCGACGACGAACCAGAGGCACTTCTGGCGCGCGGCATCAAGCTGCCGCCCCAGCCAGCAGCCTTGCTCGCCCTGCAACGCCTGGCTGAATCGCTCGAGCCAGACATGCGTGAGGTGGCGGAGGTGATCTCGCGTGATCCTGCAATGACTGCGGGCCTTTATCGAATGGCCAGATCCCCACTTTTTGCGCGACGGAATCCACCGCAAACGGTGGAGCAGGTAGTGTTGATGATGGGTGTGCCGCGTACCTTGGTGCTCGCGCAAGCCATGTGTATGCAAGGCGCAATGCCCGGCAATGCAAAGGTTCTGGCGCGTTTCTGGGCTCGCTCGACCGCAATTGCGCAATTGGCAATGTTGATTGCCGAACGGCAGCCTGGGGCGCGCCGGATCGCGAGCGAGCAGGCCTACCTGGCAGGCATGTTCCATGACTGCGGTGTGCCAATCCTGATGCAGCGATTTCCTGCCTACTGCAATCGCACGGGTTTGGACGGGGTGGCGAACAAGTGGGCCGACATCCAGACCGAGGATCGACTGTTCTCATCAGATCACGCCGTTATCGGTTTCTTGCTCGCCAAGCATTGGCGCCTTCCGGATTTTGTTGCAAAGGCGGTACGCTATCACCATGAAGGTGGTCGCGCCCTAGGTCGGCCCGTCGATGGCTTGATTGCGGTGCTGCAACTCGCAATGCATCTCTACGCGCTTGAAATGAGCATGTCTGAGGGTGAGGCGTGCTTTGATGAAGCCGAGGTCTGTAGCACGCTTGAGATCAGTTCCAATGAGTTGGCAGATCTCAGCGAGCAAGTCCTTGAAGACTTTCATGACCTTGAACACTAAAAGCCCCTAAATAGGGGATTGCAGCACTATGCCAT
Source organism: Niveibacterium sp. 24ML (assembly GCF_026586805.1). Taxonomy (GTDB): domain Bacteria; phylum Pseudomonadota; class Gammaproteobacteria; order Burkholderiales; family Rhodocyclaceae; genus Niveibacterium. The sequence goes on from NZ_JAPFHA010000007.1 coordinate 87,965, forward strand.
CCTGATGAGCGCAGCTAGAATGTAATTGAGAAAAACAACGATTGTGACAAAACTGTGGTGTTAACCATTGATACGGTAGTCGCGATGCACCAGGGCGACCGCAAGGAGCAGCAAGACCGCGTGGGTCTGTTCCCTCACCCTTCGCGGCCCGGCATGTTGCTTGCGGTGCTTGCCGATGGCATGGGCGGGCACAGCGGTGGCGCCATGGCGGCCGAGCAAGTGCTCTTGAAGGCCAAGCAGAACTTTGAGGCGTATGCGCCTGGATCTGATTCGCCCGAGGTTTTGCTTCGCGAGATCATCGAAGAAGCCCATGTCGTCATCAAGCTGACACGCTTCACCAGCGAGCAGGACCCTCATAGCACTGCATGCGTGCTTTTGATGCAACCCGGCAAGGTACATTGGGCGCATTGCGGTGATTCGCGGATCTACCATTTCCGCGACGGTGCTGTTGGCTTGCGCAGCAACGATCACTCGTTGGTGGCTGAATTGGTGCGAACTGGTCAGATTTCCGAAGCCGACGCCGAGACCTACCCGCATCGCAACCTCTTGCTCTCCTGCCTTGGCGCTGATCGAGAGCCGAAGATCGAAATCTGCAGCGTTGACGGACTCAAGGCCGGTGACGGATTCCTGCTGTGTTCAGACGGCCTTTGGGGCCACTGCACCGATCAGGAGCTTGCTCAATCGGTTTGCAATGAGCCAGCGCGACAGGCTGCGCGTGGTTTGATTGATACCGCACGTTCGCGTGGCAGGGGCACGGGCGACAACATCTCCATGGCGATCATCCGCCTTGTTGAAGCCCCCTGATTTGCAATCGTGCTACCCAAAAACAACGCCCCTTTTCAGGGGCGTTGTTGCATTGCTAGGTAGCGCTCTCAAGCACGGCGGCGGCGACGTGCGCCGATCAAGCCGGCCAGGCCCAGTGCGGCCAATCCGAGTGACCCGGGCTCCGGTACGGCCGTTGCATCAATCCAGTCAAGATAGGAATTGAGCAGGATGCCGCCCATGACGTCGCCAAAACCACCTCTCGGCGAGTATCCCTGGGCCCACCCGAAGGTGTTGGTTGCTGCCAGTTGGTATTCGCCGTTAATCATGACAAAGGACGGGCCGCCAGAGTCACCCTCACCGTTGTTGGCTTCAATCTCATTTCCAAGGCTTTCACCGCAGATAGTCACCCCAAACTCTCCGGCGAAGGACGACGTCGAATCGCACATTGAGTCGACCTTGGTGCCGTTAGCCAACGTGCCATCGAAGTCCGCATACCAGACTTCTTTCGGGCTTGCGCCGCTGAAGTTGGCTTCGTCATCGGTCTGCGCGAAGTCGAACACGTTCTTGCCGCTGCGCTTGACGCGGAATGCCGGGCTGACGTTGTAACCGTTCAGGCCGTCACCACTGGTGCCGTAGCCAACCATCGTGAAGACGGAGCCTTCACTGACCTGGCCGCGGAAAAGGTTGTAGGTCTTCGCTACGTCCGGCGCAGGGGAAGACAGGCGGATGATTGCGACGTCGTCGTTCACGCAGAAGCCACCGACCCCGGCCGGGCATTTGCCAAAGCCGGCGTAGTCGTGATGCATGTCTACCTTGTTGGCGGTAATGATTGCACGGCCTGCGCTGCCCGGCTCGCTGGTTGCGTTGAAGACCACACGCACATCATTGCCTGGCTTGTTGATGTCAACAACCGCTCCCTTGCCGTTCGTATCCACGCAGTGTCCGGCCGAGACAGCGTGCCAGCGGCTGATCATGGCGCCCGAGCAGATATAGCTCTGACCGTCATAGCGGATGTTGATGCTGACTACGCCTGAAAACGGCGAAGTCGGGACGTTTGCATCAATGCGGGCGGCGGGTGTGTCCGGCGCGGCGCCAGAGGTAATCAACGGGGTGATGCTCGGTGCTATCGCCATCGGGACTGCGTAGGCCATCGAGGCGGCGGTAGCGAATCCGATTGCTGCAATTGCGCGAAACAGCTTGTGTGAAGTCATTCTGTTGAGCTCCTGTTGTCGGGTTGGGCATGCCTTGTGGGCACGCGTACGTGCTACGCATAAAGCGCGCCAACTCAGGATTCAGTGTGTGACTTGTTTCACATCAATAACTTATGCGAATTGTTACGAACACCGTAATAACTATGTAAAAAACTCCGACGCTTGCTAGGCGCTCTGTAACCATTGCCGACGCCAGAAGATCAGGCCCATGGCGCTCGCAATCGTCAGCATGAGGCCAAGCGCGATCCAGAACCCGTTTGACTGCGCAAGCAGCGGCATTTGCAGGAAATTCATTCCGAAGATGCCGCTGATCAGCGTGGCGGGCATGAAAAGCATCGAGACCACGGTGAGCGCGCGCACTTCGGTATTGAGCCTCTGGCTCGCAAGGGACAAGTGCTGGTCGAGCAGATCGCCGCTTGCGTCACGCAGGGCGTCGAGCGACTCGACTACCTGCACGATGTGATCGTAGACGTCACGCAGATAGACGTCAGTGCTGCGCCGGACAAAACGTTCGTCGGCGCGTTGCAGGCCAGCGATGACTTCGCGCAAGGGCCATACGGTGCGACGCAACTCCCTGGTATCGTGCTTGAGGCGATTGATACCCGCGATCAGGTTGCCGCCGCGTACCAGGTTCATTTGGTCCTCAACCTGATCGATCTGATTGCCGAGCGAGTCCAGAACCTTGAAATAGCGGTCTACGATTGCGTCGAGCAGGGAGTACGCGAGGTAGTCCGGCCCATGGGCGCGCGCAGGGCAACTGGCTTCGCGCAGGCGTTCGCGGATCGGATCAAACAATCCGCCGGGCTGCTCCTGAAAGGTCAGGACGAAGTTCTCGCCCAGGACGATGCTGACCTGATCCGATACAAGCTCGCCGGTTTCGGCGATCGTGCGCCAGGCTCGTGCGACAAAGAAAACGTAGTTCGAATAGACGTCGAGTTTGGGCCGCTGGTGGGTGTTGAGCACGTCTTCCAAGGTGAGGGCATGCAGCCCGAAGCGCTGACCGATCTCGCTCATGACCTCCGCCGACTGCAGGCCATAGACGTTCAGCCACAGCACCTTGCGCTGCGGCTGATAGGCTCGAGATTCAGCGACAGATACGAACCTGCGCTCCGATAGCCCAACTTCGTCGAACTCGAAGAGTGTGATCGCCGGTTGCGCGGTTTTGATGTCGCCGATGTGGATCAGTGCTCCCGGTGGCTGGCCGATCTTTCGGGCGTAGTCGGGCCGCTTCTTTCGATGCGGTCGTTGAACTGGCTTGGGTTTGATGGCCATGATTTGTTCCGGTTTGATCCAACTCATCTGAGCGCGCGGTCGGGTGCTGTTGCGCTTCTCAGATTGTGCCGCCAATCAGTATCATGCCTGCTCGTCGTTGTCGCGGCACTCCCCCCATGCCAGACGCGTCCGAATACGGATGCGTTTTGTCGTGCGCGGCGAGCAGTCTCCCGGCAACCTCATGCGCCTAGCGCGCTTTTGCCCCGATTTGGGGCGGTTTCTGACCAGGAGGCTTCATGGCACTGACGATCGGCGTAGTGGCCGAACGTGTCACCGGTGAACGGCGCGTCGCGCTTGTTCCCGACGTGGCAAAGCGATTCAGGGCGCTCGGAGTCGAGCTTATCGTTCAACGTGGCGCATCGGACGCCGCCTGCATCGCTGAAAGCGACTTTGCGGAAGTTCGCTGGGTCGATACGGTCGATGAAGTACTGGCGGCCGACATGGTGCTGGCAATCCAGCCGCCATCGGAAGAACTGCTCGGCAAGCTCAAACCCGGTGCGGTGCTGGTTGCAGGTTTGCAACCGTACCAGAGCGCCGATCGTGCGCGTTTTCTTGCAGAGCGGAAGATCACGTCGTTTGCGATGGAACTGCTGCCGCGCATCTCGCGTGCGCAAAGCATGGACATCCTTTCGTCACAGGCGGCTTGTTCGGGCTACCAATGCGTGCTGATCGCCGCCAGCCACTGCACGAAGTTCTTCCCGATGCTCACCTACGCGGCCGGCACGATTCGTCCGGCCAAAGTGCTGGTGATCGGTGCTGGCGTTGCAGGCCTGCAGGCCATCGCAACCGCGCGCCGCATGGGGGCGATGGTTGAAGCCTACGACGTGCGTCCGGAAACCAAGGAGCAGATCGAGTCGCTTGGCGCCAAGTTTGTCGATACGGGCGTTTCTGCTGCCGGCACCGGCGGCTACGCACGTGAGCTGACCGATGATGAAAAGCGCCAGCAGGCCGAGCGCCTGGGCAAGGCCGTCGCTCAGTGCGATGCATTGATCACGACCGCTGCGATTCCTGGCAAGCAGGCACCGCAGATCATCAGCGCCGACATGGTCGCCAAGATGAAGACCGGCGCCGTGGTGGTCGATATGGCTGCGGAATCGGGCGGTAACGTTGCTGGCACCGTTGCAGGTGAGGCGGTTCGTGTTGGTCCGGCCCTGATCGTCGGCCCGACCAATCTGCCCAGCCGCATGGCCGTGCATTCGTCGGAAATGTTCGCCAAGAACCTCTTCAATTTTGTCTCGCCGATGATCAAGGATGCGGCGCTGGCAATTGACTGGAGCGACGAGGTGATCGCCGGTACTTGTCTCACGCACGACGGCGCGGTGCGCCACGAGGGCGTGAAAAAGATTCTCGGACTCTAAGGGAGCGCCACGATGGAAGGCTTCTCGGCAATTTACATTTTCATGCTGGCCGCGTTTACCGGCTACGAAGTCATCGCGCGCGTGCCGGTGATTCTGCATACCCCGCTGATGTCGGGGTCAAACTTCGTGCACGGCGTGGTGCTGGTGGGTGCGATGGTGGCGCTCGGCAATGCTGACCCGAACGATCCGCTGCAACTGGCGATCGGTTTCGTGGCCGTCGTGCTGGGTGCAGCCAATGCTGCGGGTGGTTATGTGGTCACCGAACGCATGCTTGCAATGTTCAAGCGCGATGACCGCAAGGAGGCCGCCAAATGATGGCGAAGTGGCTGATTGATATCTCGTACTTTGTCGTCGCGGTGCTCTTCATCCTCGGCCTCAAGGCGATGGCTTCGCCGGTATCGGCACGCAAGGGCATCCTGTGGGCGGGCGCCGGCATGGTGCTCGCCACCGTGGTGACCTTTCTGACCCCTGGCATGCAGAACTTTGCCTACATCATCGTCGCGCTGGCGCTTGGCGGCGGGGTGGCGTGGTGGTCGGGCAAGATCGTCAAGATGACCGACATGCCGCAGATGGTTGCCATCTACAACGGCATGGGCGGTGGTGCGGCGGCAGCGATCGCGGCGCTTGAGTTCTCGCGCGGCCACGTCACCGGTCCGGTGGTGACTACGTTGGCAACGCTCGGTGCCCTGATTGGCGCGGTGTCGTTTTCGGGATCGTGCATCGCCTGGGCAAAGCTTCAGGGGGTGATGCAGAAAGCCCACCGTCTGCCGGCGCAGAACATGGTTAACCTTGTTCTTGCTGTGGTTACGATTGGCTTTGGGGTGGTGATCGTCGTGGGCGGGCATCCGTCTCCGATGCACATCATTGCCTTCTTCGTCCTTGCGCTGGTACTCGGAGCCGTCCTGACGCTGCCGATCGGCGGTGCCGACATGCCGGTGGTGATCTCGTTGTTCAACGCTTTCACCGGCCTGGCAGTGGGTTTTGAGGGCTACGTGCTGGGCAACCCGGCGCTGATCATCGCCGGTATCGTGGTCGGTGCGGCAGGTACGCTGCTGACCCAGCTGATGGCCAAGGCCATGAACCGCCCGCTCACCAACATCCTGTTCCAGCCGATCACCGGCGAAGCGCAGGCAGGTGGTGCGATCGCGGGTTCGATGAAGGAAGTGTCGGGCCTTGATGCCGCTGCGATGATGCGCTATGCGCAGAAGGTGATCGTTGTGCCGGGTTACGGCATGGCAGTGGCCGGTGCGCAGCACAAGGTGTGGGAGATGGCCCAGCTGCTTGAGAAGGAAGGCGTCGAGGTGAAGTTCGCGATTCACCCGGTTGCCGGCCGCATGCCGGGCCACATGAACGTGCTGCTGGCTGAAGCGGGTGTGCCTTACGACAAGATCTTCGACCTTGAAGAGATCAACGCCGAGTTCCCGCTCGCAGACGTTGCACTGGTGATTGGTGCGAACGACGTGGTGAACCCGGTGGCGCGTACCGACAAGTCGAGCCCGATCTACGGCATGCCGATTCTGGATGCCGACAAGGCGCAGAACGTGATCGTGATCAAGCGCGGCAAGGGTGCAGGCTACTCCGGGATCGAAAACGCGCTTTTCTACGAGGACAACTGCCGCATGCTCTACGGCAGTGCCCAGCAGGCAATCGCCGACGTGATCACCAACGTCAAGTCGATGGCCAGCTGATCAGGCTTCGGCAGAATGAAAAGAGGCGCCCGCGGGCGCCTCTTTTTTTGGGGCTGAGCTGTTCTGAATAGCGTTGAAACCTTTTCTCCCGAGAAAAGGAATTCAATCATCAGGCGTAGCCAGCAAGACTATTTGCTTGCCTTAAAATTGTCGCAGCTGGATCAGGTTGAGCGCGGTGAGCTCACCTATCGCTAGGCTCAGGAGCGCTACAGCGTCCAGGGCATCAGCACGCTCTTGAGTTGGCTGCGTCGTCACGGTCGGCAGGATTGGTCAGCGGGTGAGCATCGTTGCCTATGACGACACGTTCTAAAACCGCTCCGGCCAAGCCGCTGACGCCCGAACGGCATATCAAGGCTCTGCAGGTGCAGGTGCGCGAGGCCAATGAGACGGCGCAACGCTTCGAGGCCATCATTGCGGTGCTCAAGGACGTTCCGGCGTACGCGTCGTAAAAAGCTTCCGGCAAGTCCTCACGCAAAGGCGCCTGAGCGGCCTTAGCGTGGCAAGGGCTTGCCAGTGCAGGGGCATCAGCCGCCAGGCGTACTGCCAGGCTGAGCAGCGGTAACAGCGCGGCAATCCGCCGCCCGTCGGGCGGTCGTGATGGCTCGCGATTACCGCATCCGACAAGGGCCTTTTGTGACGATTGGCGGGTTACTTAGCCGCAGGTGCCTACGGCACCACAGGCGGTGCAGAAGTCGCAGCCGTCTTTGCGGATGACTGACATGTTGCCGCATTCCGAGCACAGCGAGCCTTGCATCAGCTCAGGGTCGCGCTCGGGGCGCGGCGCTTCGAGGATGCCCATTTCGCGCGTCGGGTAGCCGTTTTCGTCGAGCACGCCGAGCATCGCGTAGCGGTGAATCACAAGGCGTGCGATGTAGGCGACGGTCGAGGGCCAGTTCTGCTGACGGCGAGTGCCAGGGACGAAGGCCATGAAATCGCCCAGGGGTTCCGGGTAGTTCAGCAGCTTGCGAAGTTTCATGCCGATCCAGGCCGGGTCCATCACGCGCATGTCGAGCGAGAGGATCTGGGTCAGGCCGTCGAGCGCGCGCGGGTAGTTGCCCGAGAGCCACATCGAGTACGGGCGGGTGACGCCGTCCGGCAGCATGATTTCCTTGAGACCGAGCACGAACTCTTCACCGGTGGCCGGGTTGGCGATGTCCACGGTCCAGGACAGGGTGCCGTCGGTGCCGGTCTTGGGCTCTTGCAGGCTGAAGACGGCGTCGAGCACCGGCGTCGGCGCTTCAACTTCGAATGCGCCGAGCTTCTCGCAGCGGTAGCGCACGATCTGCGCAAAGGCCGCGACCACGCCCGGCACGATGCGGTGTTCGCCATGCGGCGGGAAGGGCAGGTCGAAGGAACGTTCGCCAACCGTGCGGGCGAGCGTGTCGAGCTTGAGCTTGAGCCAGGCACGATCGTTCGCGCGCATGTCCATCGACAGCGTCTTGGCCACTGCGCCAAGGCCGCGCGGCTGGTCAGCGCCGTTCACCCAGACTTCAAACGGGAAGGCGCCGCGCGGCACTGCATCGCCGTTGGGCTCCATGTGACCAACGAAGATGCCGAACTCGCCTTGCGGGGTTTCGAGCATGTAGGTCCAGGAACTGTTGCCATCCGGCAGCGCGGGGCGGCCCGGCCAGCGCAGGCTGGCGAGCACCGGGGCCGGCAGCGACTTGATCGAGAGGCGGCGGTTCGCATCGGCGATCACAACGTCCTGCGGTTGCTTCTTCTCGGTGTTGCTTGGCTCGACCGACAGCACCGAGCCCAGAACGCTGTTGGGGCGGTAGGTCGCGAGGCCTTTGAGGCCGGCTTTCCAGGCGTCGAGGTAGAGGTCTTCGAACTCGGTGTAGGGGTAGTCGGCCGGCACGTTCACTGTCTTCGAGATCGAGGTGTCCACATACGGTGCGACTGCCGCAACCATGTCCTTGTGGGCTTGTGCGCTGATCTGCAGGGCGGTGACGAAGTAGTCCGGCAACTGTTCGACATTGCCACCCAAGTGGCGATAGGCGCGCCAGGCGTAGTCCTCGACTGCGTACTCCTTGAAGGTGCCGTCGGCCATCCGCTTCTTGCGGGTGTAGGTGTAGGAGAAGGGCGGCTCGATGCCGTTCGAGGCATTGTCGGCGAAGGCCAGCGAGATCGTGCCGGTCGGCGCGATCGAAAGCAGGTGCGAGTTGCGGATGCCGTGCTTGCGGATCTTGTCCTTCACCTCGTTCGGCAGGCGCGATGCGAAGTTGCCGCCCGAAAGGTACATGTCGGCGTTGAACAGCGGGAAGGCGCCGCGCTCCTTGGCCAGGTTAACCGAGGCAAGGTAGGCACGGTCACGCATGAACTCGGAGATCTTGGTTGCCATGGCGCGCGCTTCGGCGGTGTCGTAGCGCAGCTTGAGCATGATCAGCGCATCGCCCAGCCCGGTGAAGCCAAGACCGACACGGCGCTTGTTCATGGCTTCCTGGTGCTGGTTTTCCAGCGGCCAGTTGGTCACGTCGAGCACGTTGTCGAGCATGCGGATCGAGGTTTCGACGTTCTCGCCAAAGGCTTCGAAGTCGAACGAAGCTTTCTTGCCGAAGGCGTCGCGGACGAAGTTGACCAGGTTGATCGAGCCCAGGCAGCAGCAGCCGTAGGGCGGCAGCGGCTGTTCTGCGCACGGGTTCGTCGCTTCGATCGTTTCGCAGTAGTAGAGGTTGTTGTCCTTGTTCATGCGATCAAGGAACAGGATGCCCGGTTCTGCGTGGTCGTAGGTGGAGCGCATGATCTGGTCCCACAGTTCGCGGGCGCGAACCTTGCGGTAGACCCAGGAACCGTCTTCACGCTGGTAGCTGCCTGCGTCGCGCAGTTCCTGGCAGGGCTCGGACTTGTGGGCCAGTTCAACGTCGCCGTCGGCTTCAACCGCCTGCATGAAGATGTCCGTCACGCCGACCGAAATGTTGAAGTTCGACAGGTCACCCTGATCCTTGGCGTGGATGAAGGCTTCGATATCCGGGTGGTCGCAACGCAGCACGCCCATCTGGGCGCCACGGCGCGCGCCGGCGGATTCAACCGTTTCGCAGGAACGATCGAACACCCGCATGTAGCTTACCGGGCCGCTGGCACGGCTTTGCGTGCCACGCACCAGCGCGCCGGCCGGGCGGATCGACGAGAAGTCATAACCCACGCCGCCACCGCGACGCATGGTTTCGGCCGCTTCGGCCAGCGCGGTGTAGATGCCGGGGCGGCCGTCGACCACTTCGGTCACCGAATCGCCGACCGGCTGCACGAAGCAGTTGATCAGGGTGGCAGCAAGGCTGGTGCCGGCCGCCGAGTTGATGCGGCCTGCCGGCACGAAGCCGGCCTTGAGCGCGTGCTCGAACTTGGCTTCCCAGTGGGCGCGGCGGTCTTCCGCTTCATTGGCGGCGAGTGCACGGGCAACACGCCGCCGCACATCATCGACCGACTGCTCTGAACCCTTGGCGTACTTCTCCAGCAGGACTTCGCCTGAGATTTCCTGGGGCAGCAGTGTGTCGAGGGTGACGGTGGCTTCGCGTTGACTCATGACGAACTCCGGAGAATGGGGAAAACGAATGTCGCCAGAGCGGCGACCGGCGAGCATTAGACCACAAGATGTAGGGGGGTGGTACTGGAAAAAATCAACAGACGGTAGTTGACTTCGCCGGGATTGGCGCTAGTACTGGGCCTCCGCAAAGCGGCTGCTTTGCGGAGGGGGCGGGCTTGATCAGGCGGTTGCGAGCACAGCCTGCATCATTTCCATCTGGGCTTCGACGCTGGGCAGCACGGCCTCGACGTCAGCGACTTCGATCCCTGCAAGGGCCTCGCTGCGATGGTGCAGCGGATACTCGTATTCACTGGCGCCGCCCGAGCGGGCCGCCACCGCGCTGGTGAGGTTGAGCAGTGCCGCCGCTTCGGCGCTGTCGCCCGCAGCTTCTGGCTGGAGCTGGGAGCCGATCAGCACGCCGAAGGTCACTGGTAGCTGCCACTTGGCGGTGAGCGCCGCGCCCACTTCGGCGAAGTCGCAGCCGATGATGCGGCGCTCGACATCCGGCAAGGTGTCGCCCTCGCTTGGCGTGGTGTCCAGTACCAGTGCCATCAGGTCCGGCACCGCGACATACATGACGAGATGGCCTGCGTCGGCCAGCAGGCCCGCGACAAAGAGGCGTTCCGGGCTGTGGCCGCGCTTTGAGCGCGCGACTTCGCGGGCAAGCATGCCGCGCCGAATGCTGTCGCGCCAGAAGCGCGCCATGTCCATACGCTGCGGGCGAATGCCCGAGAACATGGCGGTCACCGATGTGGCGAGCACCAGGTCGTGCACTTGCTCAAGCCCGATCAGGCTGACCGCCCGGTTGATCGATTCAATCTTGCGCGCGTAGCCGTAGAACGCGCTGTTGGCCAGGCGCAAGAGCGATGCGGTCAGTGCCGGATCGGTGGCGATGACATCTGCGACCTCGGCAATCGATACGTCCGGGTCGTCCATGGCCGCGCGAACCTTCAGGTAGACGTCGGGCAGGGTCGCCAGGCGATCGACGTACGCCACCAGTTCCTGCGCAAGATGCATGGTTCGCTCCTCTCAGTTTGTTCTTGATTTCGTTTGCCGCCCGATTTTAGCGAGCGGAAAGTGATCCTGGCCCGGTAACTCCGGCTGCAGGGTCAAATGTTCAATTGAAAACTCGTTCTTCACCCGCTGCCGCACCGCGACCAGCACGGCGGGCCAGGGTGTGCTGTCGTCGAGCAGCAAATGGGCCGACAGCGCGACCCGCCCGGGTGCGTAATGCCACACATGCAGGTCATGCACCGAGCGTACGCCATCTATTGCCGCAATGCACTGACCGACCGCTTCAAGCGAGAGGCCGCTTGGCACGCCATCGAGCAGCACGCGAAACGCCTCGCGCAGAATCGTGGCGGTCGAACCGAGAATCAGCGCGCAGATCAGGACGGAGATGATCGGGTCAGCAGCTTGCCAGCCGGTGAAATGCACGACGAGCAGGCCGATGATGGCTGCGACCGAACCGAGCAGATCGCCGATCACATGAATCAGCGCGCCCCGCACGTTGAGCGAGCGCTCGCCGCGCATCAGCATCCATGCCGCCACCAGATTGACAAGGAAGCCGCTTGCGGCAATCGCAACGGCGGGCAGGGCGTCGATTGGCTCAGGGTTGCGCAGGCGGGTGATCGCTTCCCAGGTAATGCCCGCGACGATGGCCAGCATCAGGACGCCATTGGTGAGGGCCGCGAGCGCTTCGATCCGCCCGAATCCGTAACTGTGGCGCGCGGTCGGCGGGCGCAGCGCAATGCGGGCGGCGGCGGCGGCGATCGCCAGCGAAAGACTGTCCGACAGCATGTGACCGGCATCGCCCAGCAGCGCCAGGGAGCCGGTCACAAGCCCGCCAACCAGTTCGACAGCGGCAAAACCCAGGGTCAGCAGCAGCGCGAATGTCAGCGTGCGGGCGCTGCTGTTGGCACCGTGGTGATGGTGGCCGTGGCTACAGCTGGCACCATGATCGTGGGAATGCCTGTGATCATGCGCGCGGCCGGCCGGCGACTTTGCGGCAGCCGGTGAAGGAGACGTGGCGCCGGCATGATGGTGGTCGTGGTGCGCATGGTCGCAGGGCCCCGCATGGGGGGCGTGCGACTTCCGCGGCGGTGCGTAAGCGGTCATTCAGCGGCAATCGGGGCTAGGCCGCGCAGCGGGGTGTGCGCGAGACCGTCCGATTCTAACGCTGTCAGCTTGCGCGTCGTGCGGCCACGCTGAATTGCGCCGGCTTATTGCGTGTTGCCGCTTGGGCAGGGCTTGAGCCCGATCAACTCGCAACCGGCCAGGCGCTCGATGCGCCCGGTTGCTTCGAATCGTACAACGCCATTGCGGTGCGGCAGCGCGACGATCAGACCCGGTTCGACTTGATCCAGCGGGGCGAGCAGCGCGTGCGTGTCGAGCCCGTGCACCCGCGGCAGAAAAATGATCGGGATCGAATCGCGCTCGCGGCCCTTTGCATCGCGGGTGGGCGGCTTGAAGCGGGCGGCAATGCCGGGGCCGGAAATGAGCTGGACGCCGATTTCGGTTTCGTGGCTGTTCTGGTGCATCGCCCGCCGCGCCACGGCCAAGTGCACCTCGCCGTCCTCCCGCTGCGATAGCGCGATCAGCTCGCCGACTTCGACCGCCAGCGGGTCTTCGGCCTCCTGGTTCAAGCGCAGGCCGCCCTCACTGCGATCCATGATCGACCATTCGGTCGAAGGGAAGGCGGGCATGGCTTCGGCTGCGTCGGTCTGTCGCTTTCCGGCGATCCGCTTCATCAATTGGCGGACCTGGTCAAACCCGCAGACCAGCGCGGCGCTTGGATGCGCTTTGCGGCGAATGTGCTTTCGCTGGGGCGGCGAGCCCCAGCGATCACGCAATTGCTTGAGCAATTCAGGGTAGTCACCTTCGCGGGCGATCAGCGGCAGACCCAGGCGGGTTGGCGAGGTGCCGGCGGCAAGCCCCTCGCAGTGGGTGTCGAGCTTTGCGAGCAGCGGGTGAACGTCCAGCAGAAGGTCGGCTTCGCCGCGCATCAACTCTTCACGGCGCAAGGGGCGACGGATATCGCCATGGGCCGGCCACGCCGGGAACCAGCCTTCGGCATCGCCCGTCCATTCGTCGCGGGTGCGGATGCGGGCGTGGTGGCCGTATCGTTCAATATAGAAGCGCACATGCTCAAGATTGCGCCGCGACAAGCGGTGCGGGTCGGCCAGTACGAGCAGCAGGGTGCGCGCAAAGTAGCGCGCGATTGTGTCGCCGGAATCGACTTCCAGCGACGTGTTCTCGAAGCCGCGCACGCTCGCTGCCATGAAAAGCTCGGCCAGCACCCGCCAGTGCCCGCCGTTGAGTTCTCCGTAACTGCGACAGGTCAGCAGAACCCGCCGATGCGCCAGCTGGCACGCCCGTAGCGCTGCGCGGCGGCAGAACTTGGGCACCTGGAAGCGGCGCTCGGGGCGCGACCGTGCCTCGTTGATGGCGATCTCGGCATAGGTCATGGCGAGCCGTTCGAGAGCGCGGTCGGCTACCGCGATCGTGCCGCGCATGTCGCCGTTATTGCCGCCGCGGCCATCCGGGATGGCTTCAAGACGAGCGAGCATCGGCGAAACGTGCTCGAAGATCTGGTCCAATGCGTCCACGCGATCCGCTGGCGCGATGATCGGGCCGAGCGCGCCGCGCAATCGGGAAACGATGGTCTCGCAACACGCAAGCGGGCGATCGAGCGGCAGGGTGCTGATCCAGGCTTCGATGCCGGGTGTGTCGTGTTTGATGCCGGCGGGCATTGCGCGTTTGAAACGTGGCAACGAGATCGAGGCGGTGAATCGCTGGCGCAGGTTTCCCATGGTGTTGGACGCGGTCACGGACGAAACTCCTAGTGCGGTGCTGGTTTTACGCCAAAGGCATATTTATGCGTATTGTATCTTGGAATATCCAGTGGGGGCGTGGCGCAGATGGGGTGATCGCCTTGCCGCGCACGATCGCAGCGCTGCAGGCGCTGGATGCGGACGTGATATGCCTGCAGGAAGTCTCAGTGAATTTTCCCGGGCTGAAGGGCGGCCATACCGGTGACCAGGTTGCCGTACTGTCCAGCGCTTTCCCCGGTTATCAGATCGCGTACGGGCCTTGCGTGGATCTTTGCGGTGCGGGCGCGGGTGTGAGTTTCGGCAACATGGTGCTGGCGCGTATCCCGGTTCTGCAGGTCTGGCGGCACCTTCTTCCGTGGCCGGCCGATGAGTCGGCGCCGGCAATGCAGCGCGGTTGCGTCGAGGTCTTGGTGGATGCCGCCGGGGTGCCGTTACGGGTGCTGACGACGCATCTTGAGTACTACTCGGCGACAGTGCGCCTGGCGCAAGCCAAGGCCTTGGTGCGTCTGCAGCAGGAGGCCTGCGCGCTCGATCGCACCCCGCCAGCGGGCAAACGCGATGGCGGGCCGTTCGCGCCGAGGCCACGGCCATCAAGCGCGGTGCTTTGCGGCGACTTCAACTGCAAGCCGGACGAGCCGGCCTACCTTGCGGTGCAGGCAGCGGAGGGCGGAGAGCCGTGGTGCGATGCATGGCGTGCGCAGGCGAATGGGGTGGCGCATGTGCCAACGGTTGGGCTCAAGGGTGCGGAGTGGCCTCCGGCGCCGTACTGCTGTGACTATTTCTTCGTCAGTCGCGATCTTGTGCCGTCGGTCCGCTCGCTAGTGGTTGAAACGGACACTGCGGCCTCGGATCATCAGCCGCTGTTGCTGGAACTAGGGTTGGTCTGAGGCGGTTCCACCAAGGCTCGATAGGCGTGCCAGGTGCCGTGCCCGATCATCGGCATCAGGAAGATCAGGCCGATGTGGAAGGTGAGAAAGCCGACGATGGTCAGCAGCGCAATCAATGCCGCCCATACCAGCGCGGCGCCCGGATTGTTGGCGACGGCTGCGACACTGGTAAACATGGAGGTGATCGCGTCGGCCTTTCGATCGAGCATCATTGGAATCGCGACGACGCTGATCGAAAACACCAGAGCTGCGAAAACAAAGCCTACCGCGACATACACGGCCACGAACTCCAGGTTCTCAAGCCTGATCAACTGGTTTAGAAAGCCAGAGAGGTTGGGAATCTCGTTGGTGTAGAAGAGCGCAAACATCACGAGCGAGGCCCGCGCCCAGACCAGGAACACAACGGTGAGGACGAGGGCGAACACGCCGATGTTTGGCGCGTTCTTGCGCCAGATGGTCAGTGATGATGCGAAGCGGCAGCCGTCGCCGCGTTCGCGGCGGGCGCTCAGTTCATAAAGGCCCATCGCGAAGAACGGCCCCACCAGCAGGAAGCCGGAGGTCAGTGCCGAGGTGTACTGGTAAGCACGCTCGAACACCGCGGTGATCAGCAGCCCCATGGCACAAAAACAGAATCCGTAGAACAGGCTCGCGGCTGGGCAGGCCCGCATGTCTTGTGCGCCACGCCCGAGCCAGACAAACGCGGCACCAATGTGCACCTTGCGCAGCCGCGGGATCAGGGTGTGGGTTTCTTCGATCTTGATGTCGGTGGCCGCTTTGGGCTCGCTCTGCTGCTCGGGCATGTCTCCTCCAACACTGTCTTATGGTTTGTGGTGCCGCGAAACAATTGGGGTGGAGCGGGTGCTGGTATTCGGTGGCCCTGGCTATGTGCGTTGTCGGCCGTGGGCTCCGCTTAGCTTAGGGGCCGCGTGGGGCTGGTAGTGAGCGGAAGCGATCACGCAAGTTCGTCCGGATCGAGCAGGCGCTCGATCAGCAGAATCCGGTCTTTGATGAAGAGCTTGCGCTTCTTGAGGCGACGCACCAGCAATTCGTCGGTGGGCGGTCGCTCGTGCAGGCGCGTGATTGCGTCGTCCAGATCGCGGTGCTCGGAGAGCAGCACATCCAGCCGAGCGCGAAGGCTTGTAACGCTCTCGAAAGTGTCGTTCATGGCACCGTGGATATCGACTTGCGTTTTAGTCCCGGCCCCGCGTGCCCCGCAGACAGGGTGGTGGCGGTGCCGGCCTCCATGACCATGCGTGGACTTCAGGAACCATCGCCGTGTGCCGTAAGTCAACGCAGAGGGGATGCTATTAGGCGCCGGCCCAAATGACAACCGGCGTGGAATGCGACGTTGAATTGCGGGGGGGCTTCCCCCAGGTAGTGCAAGAAGGGCGAAGGCTCTGCGCTTCACTGAAGGAGGCGGTCATGCACGTCATGTTCAACAACCCGTACCTCTATGTGGTGGCCTATCCGGCACTCAACGGCATCGAGGTGATCAACAAACGCAAGGGGCGCGGCGTCTTCATGACGGATGCAGCCGCCGAGCGGTTCAAGCGTGAGTTGGCCGAGGCGCTTGAGGACGACGATGAGGAGGGCGAATCGATCGCTGACTTCATCGAGCACTTCGACGCGCTGATGATGCATCCGGCAATCCGGCACTGAGGGCGGTGGGTTGGTAGAATCCGCGGCCTCTTTGCGGTGCGATGGTCAGATGAGCAAGGCTTTCACGAAGGAAACAGATCAGGACGAGGACGAGCTTCCGTCAGGTTTGGCGCTGCCCGCCGGTAGTCGCAACTACATGACACGGCGCGGGTTTCTGACCCTCAAATCAGAGCTCGATACCTTGCTGAAGGTCACGCGCCCGGAAGTTGTTCAAGTTGTGTCATGGGCCGCCGGAAACGGAGATCGCTCGGAAAACGGCGACTACATCTATGGCAAGAAACGGCTGCGCGAGATTGACCGGCGCATCCGCTTCCTGATCAAACGGCTTGAAAGCGCGACGGTGGTCGACCCGGCCGAGCAGACAAACCTGGATCAGGTCTTTT
This sequence comes from Niveibacterium sp. 24ML, assembly GCF_026586805.1. Taxonomy (GTDB): domain Bacteria; phylum Pseudomonadota; class Gammaproteobacteria; order Burkholderiales; family Rhodocyclaceae; genus Niveibacterium. The sequence goes on from NZ_JAPFHA010000007.1 coordinate 104,541, forward strand.
TCGGCGCCACCGTGACGATTTGCGATGTGGAGGGGGGCGAGGAGCAGACCTTCCAGATCGTGGGCGTCGACGAGGCCAATGCCAGTGCCGGGCGGGTTTCGTGGATTGCGCCGATTGCGCGCGCCATCATCAAGGCGCGCGAAGGCGATAGTGTCCGCTTTGCGAGCCCATCGGGCCTGCGCGAAATCGAGATTGTTGAAGTCCGCTACGAGTGAGCGGCGCGCCGCTTGCGCACCACGGCGGCGCGATAGGGCAGCAGGAAAAAGACGGTGGTGCCCTGTCCGGGGCTGGATTCAGCCCAGATCTTGCCGCCATGCCGTTCGATGATGCGACGGGCTGACGCCAGCCCGATCCCGGTTCCGCCATAGCCTTGACCGGAGTGAAGCTGCTGGAAGGGTTGGAAGAGCCGGCCGGCGTACATCATGTCGAAGCCGACGCCGTTATCGCTGATCGAGACCAGTTGCCCGCCGTCGCGCTCGGTTGCGGCGATCTGGATCAGTGTTGCCTCGCGCTGGCGGGTGAACTTCCAGGCATTGTCCAGCAGGTTCCCGATCACGTTGCGCAGCAGCGGTTCATCCGCATCGACCAGCATGCCGGGCTGAACTTCGAAGCGGGCCGTGCGCTCGGGATGCGCGCTGCGCAGATCGGCCGCCATGTCGTTTGCGAGCGCCGAAAGGTCTACTTTTCGGATGTCGAGCGGCTGGCGGGCGACGTTCGCGAGCTTGAGCAGTTCGTCGATCAACTCGCCCATGCGCACGCTGGCCTTGGCGACCCGCGTCAGGTAGTCGCGGCCGGTGTCGTCCAGTTGCGCTGCGTAGTCTTCAAGCAGGGCGTGCGAGAAACCATTGATCGCACGAAGCGGTGCGCGCAGATCGTGCGAGACCGAGTAGCTGAATGCCAGCAGTTCCCGGTTTGAGTTTTCAAGTTCTGCGGTGCGTTCCTTGACCCGTTCTTCAAGCGTTTGAGCGAGCCGTTGCAGGGTTCGCCGGCCGCGCTCCCGCCGCCGTGCATCTTCGAACACCAGCCAGGCCAGGACGGCGAGCAAGCCGCAGAGCAGGGTCACGCCCCATACGAGGCGCTCGGTGTTCGCATAGAAATTGCGCAGCGCGGTCTCGCGCGGGCGGCTCGCCTGCACGATGAGGGGATAACCGTCGAGCTGGCGTGAGCCAATGATGCGAGGCTTTGCGTCGATCCATGACACGCGTTCGACAAAGCGTGTTGCATGCGTCGATGGCCGCGCGAAGGCCGGGTTGCGTGAGTAGTCGCGGCCGATCTGGCTATCGTCGGCCGGGTAGCGGACGAGCAGGACGCCGGTACTGGTGAGCACGCTGATGGCGTCGTCCGCACTGAGGCGGATGTCTTTGTAGAAGAATTCGAAGAAACTGGGGCTCAGTGCGGCGGTCAGGTAGCCCTCGAGTCCGCCGTTTAACCCGTTGATTCGCCGCGTCAGCGGGATCCTCCAGGCACCGGAATCCGGCATTCGCACCGGTGAGCCGATGTGAAGAGGAGCGTCGGCGGTACTGAGTTGCGCGCGGATCGCTTCGGGCACGGGGGTGTGCTGACCGATCGGAAACCGGTGCGATGAGGCGAGTGCCACGCCGAGGCTTGAATAGCTGGTCAGGTGGGTGGCTTGGGGCAGGCGCATCAACCACTGGCCGCTCAGCTCATGCAGTGCGTGCTCGCCGAATCTGCCGGGCCCGCCGTTTTCCCCCAGTTGTTTGCCGAGCGCTTCGAGCACCGTATCCACCTGGCTCACATTGCGTGCGATGTGCTCTTCGAGCGCCCGGGTGATGCTGCCCAGTTCGGCCTCGGCCCGGCGCAGTTCCTGGTTGCGATCGCGTGCGACCAGCACCGCGGTGCCGCTGACGATCAACGCGGCGAGCAGGATGTATCCAAGCAGGATCGTCGTTGCCACGCGTTTGAGACTGCGCCGGCGCCCCGGCAGCAGCAGTGCGCTCTCCGGAGTCACGTTCTCGGATGCCTCGGCAGGCTTATCTGACACGCTTGAAAAATCGCTGGGTCGCTCTCATATCCGGCAATGTTAATCGAGACACAGGAGAAATCCATGAGTGAAGCACAGACCGCCGCGGCACCGAAGGGGGAGACCCTGAACTTTCAGGCGGAGGTGAAGCAACTGCTGCACCTTATGATCCATTCCCTCTATTCGAACCGCGAAATCTTCTTGCGGGAGCTGATCTCCAACGCCTCTGATGCGTGCGACAAACTGCGTTTTGAAGCGCTCGACCACCCGCACTTGCTCGAAGGCGTGGGTGAGCTGGCGATCCGGATCGGCTTTGACAAGGATGGGCGGACCCTGACGATTGCCGACAACGGTATCGGCATGAGCCGCGAAGAGGTGATCGCGCACCTAGGCACAATTGCCAAGTCCGGCACGAAAGAGTTCTTCTCGCGTTTGACCGGCGACCAGCAGAAGGACGCCCATCTGATCGGTCAGTTCGGTGTTGGTTTCTACTCGGCCTTCATCGTTGCAGACAAAGTGACGGTGCTCACCCGCCGTGCCGGTTTGCCCGCCAACGAGGCGGTGAAGTGGGAATGTTCGATGACCGGCGATACCGCCGGCGCCTACACGATCGAGCCGATCGAGCGTGAAGTGCGCGGCACTGAAATCATCCTGCACCTGCGTGAGGACCAGGACGACCTGCTTTCGGGCTGGCGCCTGCGTTCGATCATCCGCAAGTATTCCGACCACATTGCGCAGCCGATCCGCATGCGCAAGGAAGAGTGGGATCAGGAAAAGGGCGAGCAAGTCCTGCGTGACGAGGAAGAGACGGTGAACCAGGCCTCCGCGCTGTGGGCGCGCCCGAAGGCCGACATCACCGAAGATCAGTACAAGGAATTTTTCAAGCATGTCGCGCACGACCACGAAGAGCCGCTGGCGTGGTCGCATGCCAAGGTGGAAGGGCGTCACGAATACACCCAGTTGCTCTACGTGCCGAGCCACGCGCCCTTCGACATGTGGGATCGCAACGTCAAGCATGGCCTGAAGCTTTACGTGCGCCGCGTCTTCATCATGGACGATGCCGAGAAGCTGCTTCCGTTCTACCTGCGCTTCGTGCGTGGCGTGGTGGACTCGAACGATCTGCCGCTGAACGTGTCACGCGAGATCCTGCAGGAGAGCAAGGACATCGACACGATCCGCGCTGGCTGTGCGAAGAAGGTGCTGTCGCTGCTTGAGGATCTGGCCGAGAACGACAAGGAGAAGTACGCGAAGTTCTGGGGCGAATTCGGCAAGGTGCTCAAGGAGGGCGTGGGCGAGGACTTCGCGAACAAGGAACGCATTGCCAAGTTGTTGCGTTTCGCCACCACGCAAGCCGACACACCGGACCAGACCGTGTCGCTGACCGACTACGTGTCGCGGATGAAGGAGGGCCAGGACAAGATCTACTACGTCACCGCTGACACCTTCACTGCCGCGAAGAACAGCCCGCACCTCGAGATCTTCCGCAAGAAGGGTGTTGAAGTGCTGCTGCTGGCCGAGCGGGTGGATGAATGGCTGGTCAGCCACCTGCATGAGTTCGACGGCAAGCAGGTGGTTTCGGTCGCCCGTGGCGATCTGGATCTGGGCAAGCTCGAAGACGAGGAAGAGAAGAAGGCCGCCGAAGCCGAAGCGGGCGACTTCAAAGATGTGATCGAGAAGCTCAAGTCGGCGCTGGGCGATCGGGTGAAGGATGTCCGGATCACCCACCGCCTCACCGACAGCCCTGCCTGCGTGGTGGCTGACGAGCACGACATGGGCACCAATCTCGCCCGCCTGCTCAAGGCGGCCGGCCAGGAGGCGCCTTCGTCCAAGCCGATTCTTGAGGTTAATCCCAAGCATGCGGTGTTGCAGAAGCTCAAGGCTGGCACCGAGCGTTTTGATGACTGGGCCAGCGTTTTGCTGGATCAGGCGCTGCTGGCTGAAGGCGGATCGCTGGAAGACCCAGCCGGCTTCGTCAAGCGCATCAACCAGCTCATGCTGGGCTGATTCTCGGCGATTGCTGTTGAAAAAACGCCCCGGCGCGCGATGCGTGCCGGGGCGTTTTTCATTGCGGCTGGGCGGGGCTCAGAGCGAATACCCGAGCACCCGTGCGATACCGGCATCCTTGCTCGGCCGCATGATTGAGTCTCTGAGCAGGCGCGACATCGGCAGTTTGAGGCTGTCGGTATTGAACCAGCGCTCGTAGATGGCGTTGATTTCGCCGCTGGCGTAGAGCTGCTTGAGTGTCTTGTCGATGGCAGCCTGAAGTCGATCATCCGATTTGCGCATCATGATCGCGTAAGGTTCAACCGACAGGTAGTCACCGACCAGGGCATAGCGCGATGCATCAGTGCGGGTGCTGAGCAAGCCGCTTAGCAGCACGTCGTCTTGAGGAAACGCTGCGACGGTGCCGGCCTCAAGCGCCTTGATCGCTTCCTGGTTGTTCGGAAACTGCATCAGCTTCATCGTCGTCACTTCGGCATCACGCAACTGGGTGAAGAGCTTTTCCGAGGTGGTTCCTTTCGAAAGCGCTACCGGTTTGCCGGCCAGGCTTGCGTGACCGGTCACACCAGAATTCGTGCGGGTGAGTAGCTTCATGCCCGCGACAAAGATCGTGTAGCTGAATTCGACCTTCTCCTGCCGCGACTTGGTGTTGGTGGTGGAGCCGCATTCAAGATCGATCGTGCCGTCAAGCAGTTTCGGGATGCGCTCGGCACCGCTGACGGTGACAAATTGCACTTTCAGATCGGGCAGCTTCAGATCCTTGCGCAGCTGATCGACTGCCTTCAGGCAGAGGTCGATTGAGTAGCCGACGGCTTGCTTCTGATCGTTCAAGAACGAGAACGGCCGCGCGGCTTCACGGTTGCCGATGGTGATCGTTCGTGTCTGGCGGATCTTTTCGAAGGTGTCGAGCTGAACCGTTTCAGCGTGGCTGGGTACGGCAAAGCAGAGCAGGGCGCAGAGCGCGGCCCAGGGGATGAGTGGCTTCATGGGTTTTGGCAGCAGTCAGATGAGGGCGGACTCGTGATCCGCCCGGGCGGGTCCGGGCTGGCCTATCCAGCACAGAAAATGCCCAATGCATCTTACCCGTGCGTGTTGGAGCAGTAATACGTAGTAGTACGTAGTTCTGCGGGTAACTACTGTTTGGTTTCCGGTGATGCGTTCTGAGGCGGCTTGGCCGGTGCTGCGTACCACTGCGCCTTTGGGGAAAGGACCGCCTGGGCCGGCTGCGCGAAGAAGTGCGGCGACATGATCTGCACGCCAGATTCGTTGAACGCATCCTGAATTGCGCCGTGGAGCAAGGACAGCACCGGTACGCGGCGCCGCGCCTCATCGATATGGCAGAACAATTCGTATTCGACGTAGAAGTCGTTCAAGGCCCGTTGATAGACATAGGGTTCTGGCGTCTTGCGGACTTCATCCACGCTCTTGGCGGCCTGAATCAGCAAGGCATGGATCTGGCGCCAGGGTGCGTCATAACCGATCGTGACCTTGGTTGTGAGCAGGGTGCCCACCGATTCAGCGCGGCGCGAATAGTTGTGGATCGCGGCACCAAGCAGAACGGCGTTGGGGATCGTGATCTCTTCGTTGCGCACGTTCACGATCTTCACCGACAAGGTGCTCAGTTCCTGCACGACGCCTTCGACGTCCCCGATCAATACGTAGTCGCCCACCCGCAGCGCGCGCGAGTAGGTCAGCACCAGTCCCCCCATCAACTGGCTGACGACGCCGGCCGAGCCCAAGGTCAGCAGGAAACCAAGCAGGACGCTGACGCCTTTGAACACGTCGCTGCTTGAACCAGGGATGTACGGGTAGCACAGCGCGAACGCGAAAGCCCACACGCCCACCATGACGATGCGGCGGGTTGCCGAGGCGGTTTCCGGGTGAATGCCCGGAATGGCGATGGTGCCCGCCTGGGTTGCGTCGAACACACTGCGCACCACACCGGCAATGGCCTGTGTGATGAAGACAATGATTGCGATTGCGACGATGCCGGGCATTGCCGCCAGGGCCGCGTCACCAAAATCCCCCGCGTACCCAAAGAGGAAGTCGAGCAGGTGGTCGCCCAGCGGGGCGGTGATCGGGAACTGCTTGAATACGAAGGTCAGCCAGACGTCGATCAGGACCAGCGCGATCGCCAACAGAAGCAATTGAACGATTCGAAGCACAAGCCCGTAGGTGTAACGGGCCCAACCCAGACCTTTGGTGAGGGCAAGGCGCCTTTCAATCAGCGTGGTGAAGCGGCTCGTGATGCGGACCCGCACGATATGCAGGAGCCAGATCAGGCCAGCGAAGGCCAGCGTTGCAAGGATTGAGAGGCCGATGCCGCGGAGGATCGTTTTCAGGCTGGACTGGTCACGGTAGACGGCAATGACTTCCTCAACCCGTTTCGCTGCTTCGGAGGCTTCAAGCTCCAGCGAGCGATTGCTGTCCGAGTCGATATCCTTCTGCGAGATCGCGAACAGGATCTTGTCGCCCGCCATGACCGCGACGCCGGGGATCTCGCCAATGGAATAGGCAACAGTGGAAACCGGCAATCTTCGGCCTTCATCGGCCAGCTGTTCGATACGTGCCGCCGCGCGCTCTGCACGCACTTTGGGCGGCGGGCCACCATAGCTTGAACGAAACACCGTGATGTCACGATTCGCGACCGTGAGTGTCGCCTCCTGCGGCGGGGGTTCATCGTTCTTGTCGGCGGCGTTCGCGACACCCCAGGACGACAGAGCCAGACACAGGTAGCAAAACAGGCTGACGAAAAAGCGAAGTCCGGACTTCATACGCGCATGCTCCACCATGGATTGGCACGATCATAGCGTCAATCGGTGCCGCACCAAACGACGTGAAGCGTTAGCCAAAGCGGATCTTCATGATCAGGATGAACGATGCGAGCAAGAGCGTGATGATGTTCGCGATGACGACTGGCCACGCGGCAATCAAGAGGCCGTAGATCATCCACATCACGATGCCGCAGATGAACACGCTGTACATCCCGAGCGAAACACCATGCGCCGAACGGGTCTTCCAGGTGAGCCAGGCTTGGGGGACGAATGCAACTGTTGTCAGTGTTGCGGCCAGGTAGCCAAGTACTTCAACGTAGAGCGGATTCATTATTGCTTTCAGGTGGATTCACTGTTTGCGCGAGAGCTGGCGCATCGCGCGCTCCAGCCCGTCGATGGTCAGGGGGTACATGCGGTCAGCCATGATCTGCCGGATCAGGCTGATGGATTGGCGGTAAGGCCAGCTCGGTTCATGCGTCGGGTTGATCCAGCATGCGCCAGGGTAGGCGTCGAGCAGCCGGCGCAGCCAGCTTGCCCCGGGCTCTTCGTTGAAGTGCTCGACCGAGCCGCCGGGGGCGACCAGCTCGTAGGGGCTCATCGTGGCGTCACCGACGATGATGAGCTTGTAGTCCGGCCCGTAGGTGTGCAGCACATCGAGCAGCGCTTGCTTTGTGGCATAGCGGCGTGCGTTGTCACGCCAGACCGACTCATACACACAGTTGTGGAAATAGAAGTACTCCAGGTGCTTGAACTCACCTCGCACGGCAGAGAACAACTCCTCGCAGACCTTGATGTGGTCATCCATCGAGCCGCCAACGTCGAAGAACATCAGCACTTTGACCGAGTTGTGGCGCTCGGGCCGCATCTTCAGATCAAGCCAGCCCGCGTTGCGAGCGGTTGCACTGATGGTGCCGTCGAGGTCGAGCTCTTCGACGGCGCCTTCGCGCGCAAAGCGCCGCAGCCGGCGCAGGGCGACCTTGATGTTACGGGTGCCCAGCGCGACCGAATCGTCCAGGTTGCGGTACTGACGTTGATCCCACACCTTCACCGCAGTGCGGTTGCCTGCCGACTCGGGCCCGACGCGGATGCCTTCCGGATGGTAGCCGTGTGCCCCGAAGGGCGAACTGCCGCCGGTGCCGATCCACTTCGATCCGCCGGAGTGATGCTCCTTCTGCTCTTCCAGCCGCTTTCGGAACTCGTCCATGAGTTTGTCCCAGCCCAGCTTCTCGAGCTTCGCGCGATCGGCGGGACTGAGGTGAGTCTGCGTAACGCGGCGTAGCCAGTCCTCCGGGATCTCTGCCTCCAGGCCAGGGATTGCGGTGACGCCCTTGAAGAAGACGCCAAAGGCACGATCGAACTTGTCGTAGTGAGCTTCGTCCTTGACCAGGCAGGCGCGCGCAAGGACATAGAAATCGTCGATGCTTGGCCCGATCACGCCTTGCTGAAGCGCCTCCAGCAGGGTGAGGAATTCCTTGGTCGAAACCGGAAGCTTGCTGGCTTTCAGGTGGAGGAAGAAGTCGGTCAGCATCGCCGCGCCTCAGCGATTGCCCTTTGCCATCGCGACAAGGCGTTCGAACAGGGCGATGTCCTGTTCATTCTTGAGCAGGGCGCCGGCCAGCGGTGGCACCACCGGCTTGCCACCCGGCGCACGAAGATGCTCTGCGGGAATCTCCTCTGCGGCAAGCAGACGTAGCCAGTCAAGCAGTTCTGAGGTGGTTGGCTTCTTCTTGAGCCCCGGCACATCGCGCAGCTCGAAAAATACCTCCAGTGCCGCGCGTAGCAGGTTTTCGCGGATGTCAGGAAAGTGCACGCCAACGATCTTCTCCATCGTCTCCTTGTCGGGGAACTTGATGTAGTGGAAGAAGCAGCGGCGCAAGAAGGCGTCTGGCAGTTCCTTCTCGTTGTTCGAGGTGATGAACAGGATCGGCCGATGCTTGGCCTTTACGGTTTGCTGGGTCTCGTAAACGTGGAATTCCATCCGGTCCAGTTCGCGCAGCAGGTCGTTGGGGAACTCGATATCCGCCTTGTCGATCTCGTCGATCAGTACCACCGATGGCGCATCGTGCGCAAAGGCCTTCCAGAGCACGCCCTGCACAATGTAGTTGCCGATGTCCTTGACCTTGTCGTCGCCCAGTTGCGAGTCGCGCAAGCGTGAAACCGCGTCGTACTCGTAGAGGCCTTGCTGGGCTTTGGTGGTGGACTTGATGTGCCACTGGAACAGCGGCAGCCCCAGTGCGCTGGCAACCTCCTCGGCAAGCATCGTCTTGCCGGTGCCCGGTTCGCCCTTGATCAGCAGGGGGCGCTGAAGCCGGATTGCTGCATTCACGGCCAGCATCAAATCTGAGGTGGCAACGTACTGGTCGGTACCTTCGAATCGCGTGCTCATGGGTTTTCGTCGTTCAAGGTTGAAGCTTCAATCATGCGGCCCAAACCCTGCCTGTGCAACAAACAGCTTCGGCGCGCGCATTTGATCCGGCGCAAAACAGGGTCTCCGAAAGGTTCTTTGACGCTTGAAAACTGCCGGGCATAGAATCAGCCCGCTGCAACGCCTCCCAACCCATACCATCAGAGGGGACACATGAGAAGAACGAAGGGGCTGTTGGTCACCGCGTTGCTGTGTGCCAGCGGCGCGGCGCTTGCGGTACAGGGTAATCCGGATGCCGGGCGCAAGAAGGTTGCCATGTGTTTGGGCTGTCATGGCATTGCCGATTACAAAACCACGTTTCCGACTGTCTACCATGTTCCAAAACTGGGCGGTCAGCATCCCGAGTACCTCGTGCGCGCGCTGCAGGCCTACAAGAGCGGTGAGCGTAGCCACCCATCGATGAAGGGGCTTGCCGAGGCCTTGTCCGATCAGGACATGGCCGACATTGCCGCATTTTTCGGAGCACAGAAATGACGCGCGCTTCGCTGACGACATTGCTTGTGCTGGCGGGGCTCTGGTCTGCGGCGGCAAATGCCGGTGATGCCGTCAAGGGCAAGGAGAAATCGGCTGCATGCGCGGCGTGCCATGGCGCCGACGGCAACTCCGCCGCGCCGGACTTCCCGAAGCTGGCCGGGCAGCATGCTGACTATCTGGTGCGCGCCTTGACTGACTACAAGGCGGGCAAGCGCAAGAACCCGATCATGATGGGCATGGCCGCGCCGCTTTCGAAACAGGACATGGCGGACCTGGCGGCGTACTACTCGGCGCAGAAAGGTCTGGTCATCGTCAAACGCTGAGGCCACGCGGCCTTGCCAAAGCCCGGCGCACGTCACGGCCGGGCTTTGTGTTTCTTGCTCAGCGTGTGCTGCGTGCGCGTCGGTGGATCGCTTCGACGTAGGCCACTGCATCAAGCGGCGAGCCATCGCGTTGCGATTGCCAGATCGTTTCTCCAAGGCTCTCGATCACGTCGTGCAGCGCGGCGTGACGGTCGCCCTTTGCGGCAAGGCACGCATCGTAGGCCGCGCGGATACCCGGTGGCTGATCGATGCTCAGCTGCTCATGCACGGCCAGGTGCAGGGAAAGATGCAGGAAGGGATTGATCTGGCCGTCCTCGGGCGCGAAATCGCGCTCGGCCGACTCTGGGTCCTCGAGCAGTGCGTGGTATTCCGGGTGTTGTTGCGCCAGTTCTGCCGCGATCTGTTCGATCGGTGTCAGCGCTTCCTTGGCGCATGCCTTCTTCCAGGCATCGATGAAAAAGCGGCGGGCCTGATCGCGGGATGGATTGAACACGTTCGACTCGATTCGTTCGGGTGGGCCTGAGGCGCGGTGCAACTCAAGCGGCTTTGTCGCGCGATTCGCACAGGTCGCGCACGATGCACGTGCCACATGCGGGCTTGCGAGCCACGCACACATAGCGACCGTGCAGGATCAGCCAGTGATGTGCGTCCAGCAGGTAGGCCTTGGGGACTCGCCGCAGCAGGCTCTGTTCGACTTCGATCACGTCTTTGCCCGGCGCCAGCCCCATGCGGTTGGCAACCCGGAAGATGTGCGTATCGACGGCCATGGTGGGCTGACGAAACAAGGTGTTGAGTACCACGTTGGCGGTCTTCCTGCCCACGCCCGGCAAGGCTTCGAGCGCCTCGCGATCTGACGGCACTTCGCCTGCGTGCCGCTCAAGCAGCATCCGCGAGAGCGCCGCAACGTTCTTTGCCTTGTTCCGATACAAGCCGATGGTCTTGATCTGTTCGGCAATGCCGGCTTCCCCCAGCGTTGCCATGGCGGCAGCGTCGGGCGCAAGGGGGAACAAGCGGCGGGTCGCGAGGTTTACGCCCTTGTCGGTTGATTGTGCTGAGAGCACAACCGCCACCAGCAGCTGGAATCCGTTTCCGAACTCAAGTTCGGTGGTCGGTTCCGGGTTGGCGTCGTGCCAGCGGCGGAAGGCTTCCGCCACGGCGGCTCGGGGCATCAGCCTGGGCATCGCTCAGGTGCTTGCAAGCGCTGCCGGGTCCTTCGGGCTTTGTGCGGCTTTGCGCGCAGCGCGTGCGTCGAGCCAACTCTTGCCCGCGATCAGCAGCGCGAGGGCAATGAATGCCCCGGGTGGCAGGATCGCGACGAGAAAGCCCGGATAGTCTGCCGGCAGGATGCGCAGCGGTTCCGCGCCGGGAATGATCATGTCGATGCCGTTCAGGATGTGGCCGGTGCCGATCAGCTCGCGCGCGCCGCCGAGCAGGGCGAGCAGCCACACAAGGCCTGCGCCCATCGCAAAGCCATCCACAGCGGATGAGAGGGCGCCGTTCTTGGCCGCAAAGGCTTCAACCCGCGCGAGGACGATGCAGTTGGTCACGATCAGCGGCACGAAGATCCCCAGCACCAGGTAGAGGCTGTGCAGGTAGGCATTGAAGGCGAGATCGAGCACCGTCACCAGTGAGGCAATGATCAGGATGAATACCGGAATCCGGATCTCGTAGGGGATCAGGTTGCGCAGTGCTGCGACCACGCCGCCCGATATCGCCATCACCACCGCGGTGGCAATGCCAAGACTGACGCCGTTGATCAGGTTGGTTGATACCGCAAGAATCGGGCACAGACCCAGGAGTTGCACCAGGCCGGTGTTGTTCTTCCAGATGCCGGCGCGGGCGATCTCGCGCAGATGTTGGAGATCCATGTGCGTTCCTAGCGGAAAAGTGATTCGCGGTTGGCGGCGGCGTAAGCGGCGACGCGGCCGACGGCGCGCGTAACCGCGCGTGCGCTGATGGTTGCCCCGGTGGCGTAGTCAAACTGGCCGCCGTCTTTCTTTACCGTCCAGGCCGATGCGGGCAGTTCCGCGCCGCGGTGCTCGAACTGCGAAATCCAGGGCTTTGCCTTGTTCTTGTCCTTGCGGGGGTCGATGTAGTCGCCAAGCCCCGGCGTTTCGCGGTGCTGGGTGACCCGAGCGCCGAGCACTTCGCCGGTTGCCGACACGGCAACGACAAGCTCAATGCGGCCCGAGTAGCCGTCAGGCGCCGCCGCTTCAATGACCAGTGCCGCGGGTTTGCCGTCCATGCGGGCGCGCCAGACGTTGCCACCCTGGTCGAGGCCGATCTCCTGTGTCGCAGGCAGGGTCTTCACGTCTGAGAGCAGTGCATTGTTGTAGGTCGAGCGCGGCAGGATCTGATCGATCAGCAGCAACTTTTCCGCTTCAGCACTCTTGGCAATGCGGTCGCGGGTGAGCAGGTAGCTGCCGGCCATCAGTGCCGTAAATGCCAGGGAGAAGACCAGCATGGCGACTGCGGTGCGGAGCGAGAGTCCGCTTGCGGTGATTTCCTTGGTCACGCTGCTCAGCCCTTCTTCTTGTGACCAAACACGGCGGGCTGGGTCTTCATGTCGATCAGCGGCACGCAGAGATTCATCAGCAAGGTTGCAAAAGCCACACCGTCAGGGAAGGCGCCGAAATGGCGAATGATCCAGGTAATCAGTGCGGCGCCCGCCGCGTAGATCAGCTTGCCGCGCGGCGTGGTGGCACCGGACACCGGGTCGGTGAGGATGAAGAAGGCGCCCAGCATCGCGGCGCCCGAGAAGAGCGAGAACAGCGCACCGGGGTAGGCTTGCGGTGCAAGCAGCGACGCCAGCGTTGCAAGCAGGGCCAGGGTGCCAAGAAACGCTACCGGGATGTGCCAGGTGATGATCCGGCGTGCAAGCAGATACACGCCGCCGAGCAGGAAGGCCGCAGTCACCCATTCCCAACCGCGCGCGGCGATATGCCCGAAGGCGGCGCCGTCGAGCAGGCTTGCGACGCCTGCACCTTCCGCGCGCAGGCCGGTGCGCAAGGCATCGAGCGGCGTTGCAGCGGTGATTGCGTCGATGTCGCGTGCGCCGCCGAAAATCAGTTCAAGCTGAGCGCTGGCGTCCAGTTGCCCCGCGCCGGGCCACTGTGACATCAATGCCGGGAAGGCGACGATCATCACCGCGTAGGCGACCATCGCCGGGTTGAAGGGGTTCTGCCCCAGCCCGCCGTAGAGGTGTTTGGCGACGATGATTGCGAAGCCGGTTGCCACGACGATCAACCACCATGGGCCGATCGACGGGAAGGACAACGCGATCAGCCAGGCCGTGACCACCGCGGACAGATCCGCGAGGGCCGGTTTGATCGGGCGGCCCCGCATGTGCAGGAATGCCGCTTCGAAGGCAAGCGCGGCGGCGGTGGCCAAGGCCAGCTGCACCAGGATGCCCGCACCGAAGAACCATGCGTAGACGGCAATGCCAGGCGCCATCGCGAGCAGAACCTCTGCCATGACCCGGCTGACGCTGGTGGGTTTGCGAAGGTAGGGTGAATTCAATGACATGACTTGGGCGCGGCCTTCAGATCGAACGGTCTTGCGGAGCGGGGGCCGTGGTGGCGGGCGCGCTGTCTGGGGCGGATGCCGGCGGCGTTGCGACCGGCGCGGCCGCCTGGTCGGCGGCATCGCGCTGCGCTTTGGCGCGCGCCATCGCAGCGGCGATCAGCGCCTTCTTGGAATCGTCGGCGGCTGTGCTTGCCGCAGCGGGCGCAGCCTCGCCTTGTTCGGCGCCCGGTGCGCTGCTTGCCGCAGCGCGGCTGGCGGCCGTTTTTGCAGCCAGTTTCTCGGCCTTCTCGCGCTTTTCGCGCTCGATTCGCTCGTTGCGGAACTCAAAGCGCTCGCGCGCAACATCCGCAGCATCCTTCTGCCGCTCGCGCGCCCACACTTCGCTTTTGGCGAAGCGGTAGTAGTCGACCAGCGGAATGTGCGACGGGCACACGTACGCGCAGCAGCCGCATTCGATGCAATCGAAGAGGTGGTACTCCTGTGCTTTGCCGAAGTTCTTGGCGCGCGAATGCCAGTAAAGCTCGAAGGGCTGCAGATCGGCCGGGCAGGCGCGGGCACATTCGCCGCAGCGGATGCAGGCCATCTCCGGCGCCGGCGCGGGGAACAGCGCCTCGCTGCCGACCAGCACGCAGTTGGTGGCCTTGACCACCGGCACGTCATATGCGGGCATGCGAAAGCCCATCATCGGGCCGCCCATGATGAAACGGTCGGTGTCGGCCTTGATGCCGGCCAGCGCGGCCAGGTGATCCATCGGCGTGCCGAACAGCACCTCGTAGTTGCCAGGGCGCTCGACATTGCCGGCGACAGTGACGATGCGCGAAATCAGTGGCCGGCCTTTTTCAACGGCATCGGCAATCGCGTAGGCGGTGCCGGTGTTGAAGCACTGCACGCCGTAGTCGGTGGAGCGGCGGCCGTGCGGTACCTCGATGCCGGTCAGGACACGGATCAACTGCTTCGCGCCGCCGGCCGGATAGCGTGTCGGGATCGCGATTACTTGCATGCTGGTGGTGCCGTTGCGCTGCACCGCCGCTTGCATCTGGGCAATGGCTTCGGGCTTGTTGTCTTCAATGCCGACCAGCACGCGCTGCGCCTTGAGCATTGCCTGCATGATCAGGGCGCCACGTACGATCTGGTCGCCACGCTCGCGCATCAGGAGGTCGTCGCAGGTGATGAAGGGCTCGCATTCGGCGCCGTTGATCACCAGCGTGTGGGTGCCTTCATTGCCGGGCTTGAGCTTGAGGTGGCTGGGGAAGACCGCACCACCCAGGCCGACGATGCCCGCGTCGCGCAATTCGTCGCGGATTTCGTCCGGGCTCATCGAGCGCCATGGCATCGGGGCGGTGTCGATCCAGCGGTCTTCGCCATCCGGTTCGATCACGACGCTCAGCGAACTCAGGCCCGAGGAATGCGCCATCACTCGCGGTTCGATGGCGAGCACACGACCCGAGGTCGGGGCATGGATTGCACTCGAAACATTGCCGTCGGCCGCGCCGATGCGCTGGCCCTTGAGCACCTGCTCTCCGGCTTCGACCAGTGGATGCGGCGTGCCGCCGACATGCTGGTGCAGCGGCACGACGAGTTGCCGAGGCATCGGCACCGGCTTGATCGGATCGCGTGTCGACGCCGCCTTGTTGGTGGCTGGCTTCACGCCACCGTTGAACTTGAAGAGCTTTTGCAGCATCAGGCGGCCGTTTTGATCGGGATGACGGGGTAGTGCCACTTCCAGGTGTCGACGGTTTCGCCGACCGGTTCCATCGTGATGCAGTCGACCGGGCAGGGCGCAATGCAGAGTTCGCAGCCGGTGCAGAGCGGATCAACCACGGTGTGCATCTGCTTGGCGGCGCCCGCGATGGCATCGACCGGGCAGGCCTGGATGCACAAGGTGCAGCCAATGCAGGTGTTTTCGTCGATGACCGCGACCGACTTGGGTTTTTCAACCCCGTTCTCGGCGTTCAGCGGCTTGAACTCGCGCCCGAGCAGATCCGCCAGCTTGCGGATGCCTTCTTCACCGCCCGGCGGGCACTGGTTGATCTCGGCTTCGCCGCCAGCGATGGCAGTGGCGTAGGGCTTGCACCCCGGGAAGCCGCACTGGCCACACTGCGTTTGCGGCAGGATCGCGTCGATCTTGTCGACCAGCGGATCGCCTTCGACACGGAAGCGCACGGCGGCATAGCCCAGGGCCCCGCCAATCACGACGGCCAGCGCGGCCATCACCAGAAGTGCACTCAGCATGGTTTCGCCAGCCTCACTTGAACCGGTCCAGCCCGGCAAAACCCATGAACGCCAGGCTCATCAGCCCCGCTGTCACCAGCGCAATCGGCGTGCCGCGAAAGTGCAAGGGCACGTCGGCGCCGTCGATCCGTTCCCGGATCGCGGCAAACAGCACCAGCGCAAGGGAAAAGCCCGCCGCACTGCCAAAACCGAACAGCAGGGCTTCAAGAAAGTTGTGCTTGAGGGCGACCGAAAGCAAGGGGATCCCCAGCACGGCGCAGTTTGTGGTGATCAGGGGAAGGTAGATGCCCAGCACCTGGTGCAAAACCGGGCTGGTCTTCTGGATCACCAACTCGGTCATCTGCACGATCGCCGCGATGACCACGATGAAGGCCAGCGTGCGCAGGTAGCCCAGGTCAAAGGGAGCAAGCAGGTAGTGATCGATCAGATAGCTCGATCCGCAACCGAGTGTCAGCACGAAGGTTGTCGCCATGCCCATCCCGATGGCGGTGTCGAGTTTCTTCGACACGCCCATGAAAGGGCACAGCCCGAGGATGCGGACGAACACAACGTTGTTGACCAGCACCGCGCCAAGCAGCAGGAAGATGTAGTGCGCCATGGGCTTTCAGGGGGAAGGCGGGGGCGAAACCGCAGGATTATCGCCGTTTCAGGGGGCCGGACTCAAGCCGCGCGCGGCGTGGCCTTGCGCGCGAACTTGAGTGTGCTTCCTTGGATGGCGAATTCAGACGCGGCTGAATGCGTCGGTCGCCTTCACTGTTTCAGCCGCCAAACCCGGCCCCTTGTAGATCAGGCCGGTGTAGAGCTGAACCAGTTCGGCGCCAGCATCGAGCTTTTCCAGCGCATCCTTGCCGGAAAACACGCCGCCGACAGCGATGATCGGCAGTTCGCCGGCCAGCAGCTTGGCGAGTTCTGCGACCACTTCGGTGGAGCGGGTGCGCAGCGGGGCGCCCGAGAGGCCGCCGGTTTCGTCGGCGTGCGGCAGGCCGGCCACGGCCTCGCGCGAGAGCGTCGTGTTGGTGGCGATGACTCCGTCAATGCGATGGCGGCGTAGCGCGTCCGCCATTTCGCTCAACTGTTCGCTTTGCACATCCGGCGCGATCTTGAGCGCCAGCGGCACATAACGGCCGTGTTCATCGGCCAGCCGCGCCTGCCGTGCCTTGAGGGCGGCAAGCAGGGCGTCGAGCTCCGAGGCACCTTGCAACTGGCGAAGGTTCTTCGTGTTGGGGGACGAGATGTTGACCGTCACATAGCTGGCGTGCGGATACACCTTGTCAAGGCAGGCGAGGTAGTCGTCGGCGGCCTTCTCGATGGGGGTGTCGAAGTTCTTGCCGATGTTGATGCCAAGGATGCCCTTGAACTTGGCCGAACGAACGTTTGCGACGAGGTTGTCGACGCCGGCGTTGTTGAAGCCCATGCGGTTGATGATGCCTTCGGCCTTGGGCAGGCGGAACAGGCGTGGTTTGGGGTTGCCCGGTTGCGGGCGCGGCGTGACGGTGCCGATCTCGATATGGCCGAAGCCGAAGTTGGCGAAGGCATCAATCGCTTCACCGTTCTTGTCGAGCCCCGCAGCAAGGCCGATGCGGTTGGGGAAGCTAAGGCCCATGACTTCGACGGGCTTGCCGCGCGATCCACAAACCGAAGGAATGAATCCGCCGAAGTGGTGCAGGCTCCAGATTGTCAGATCGTGGGCTGCCTCAGGGTCGAGCAGGAAGAAGAAGGGGCGTGCAAGTGAGTACATGCCGTGAAGTTTACCGCGACTGCCCGCTTATGTCCGGTAGCGAAATTGCTAGGCATGGATTAGACGCAGGTCAGTATGACCCCGGATCAGGGACTGCCCCATCGAGCATGAACACGATAGCCTTGCGAATGCGGCTTGCCGCCGTGCAATCGCAGTTCTTAAATGGAGGCGACATGAAAAACGTTCTGTCTCGCATCGCGTTGCTGTGTCTGGCGTTCGGGGCGTCGGCACTTGCGGCCGCCGAATTGCCGGGTGGGCAGGTGTGGTTGCAGCATGTGCAGCGCGATCTCTTGCCTTTCTGGTCGACGCCCGCAGCGATGGGCCGCCCGGTCGGCAACTTCCCGACCTTCCGCTGCAATGACGGCAGCGCGTTCGTGCTTGAGGCACCTTGCGACGAGCTCAAGTCGCCGCCAGCCTGGATCAAGCCCGAACTGGCGCGCGACTACGTTCGCATGCAGGCGCGGCAGACCTATGCGTACGGGGTTGCCTTCAATCTGACCGGCGAGCAGCGCTGGCTGGATCTGGCCAAGGCCGGCGCTCGCCGCACACTGGCATTGCTGGATCCGGCTGCGGGTGCGCCGACCTGGTTCGAGCAGGGGCGCGGCGGGCCAGCGCCTGAGGCGCGCACCGCGCAGGACCAATCCTATGCCGTGGTCGGCATCGCGATGCTGTACTACCTGACCCGCGACGAAGCGCTGGAGCGCGCCCTCATCGCCCATCAGCGCTACATCTTCGAGCGCTACTGGGACGAGGCCTGGGGCATGCTGCGCTGGGTGCCGCAAGGCGGCCCGCAGGAGGAGGCGGCCAAGCAGGAACTGGTGGCGCAACTCGATCAGCTCAATGCCTACATGTTGCTGGTGGTCCCCTACCTGCCGCCGGCTGCGCGCGACGTCTGGCATCGAGACATCCGCCGCGTCGCGAACACCCTGATCAAGCAATTCCATGATCCGGCCAGCGGTACATTCTTTGGCACCCTGGAGCGGGGTGAGGAGAGCCGCCGTGCCGGCGCTCGCCACAACGATTTCGGGCACACCATCAAGGCCTACTGGATGCTGATGCTGGCCGGGCGTGAGTTGGGCGACGCCGAGTTGGAGCGCTTCGGGCGCGAGGGCGGGCTGGCCATTCTCGACAAAGCCTGGAACGCCGACAGCGCGGCATGGGCCTCGGGCTGGCGGGCCTACGGCATCGATAAGGCCAAGAGCTGGTGGATCTACGCCGAGCTCGACCAGATGGCCAGTTTCATGGCGCTAGAGCGACCCGAGCTGCGCAAACGTCTAGCGTCGAGCTGGGATTTCTGGTTGAAGAAGCAGACAGCGCCCAACGGCGGCGAGGTGTATGGCTGGGTTGATCAGAATGGCGTGGCGCCGCCCAACAGCCTGCGCATCCACCACTGGAAGAGTGGTTATCACTCCTTTGAGCATGCACTGGTGAGCTATCTCACCGCGCAGGCGCTCGCGGGCAAGACCGGGCGGCTTTACTTTGCGGCGGGAGATCGAAGCACCGATTTCCGGCCCTATCTGCTACCCGGCAAGGTGGGCAAGCTGCGTTCGGAAAGTGGGCGTCAGGTGGTGGAGTTTGTCATTCCGGTGGCGGGCAAATAGGCGCTTACCCGCCTGAATGTCACCGCCCGTGGGCGGTCGCTCGATTGATCTTGAGGTCTGATCGTTGTGCGGCCGGCCGGGGGCGGGGTCTGAGACTTCAGTGCCCCGCTTTCAGGTGCAGGGGCTCGACATGCGTTGTGACATGCGCTCCCGGAATCGCGGCCATGATGGCCGCTTCCACTTCGTCGGCCAGGTGATGCGCGTGGTCGACCGTCCAGTCGGGCGGGACCAGCAAATCAAGGTGCAGAAAACGCTCACGGCCGGCCCGGCGGGTACGCAGGTTTTGCCATTGCGCGCCGCGAGTACCGAACCCATCCAGGATCGACACTGCGAGCGCTTGCTCTTGCGGATCCATTGCTTCGTCCATCAGGCCACCTACTGCGCCCTGCATCAGGTGGGCGCCCTCCTTGAGGATGTGGCCTGCAACGAGCAAGGCGATGACCGGGTCAAGCCAGTGCCAGCCGGTCAGCGCGACCATGCCGATGCCGGCGAGCACGCCTACCGTGGTCCACACATCGGTCATCAGGTGGCGGGCGTCGGCTTCCAGCGCAACCGAGTGCAGGCGCCGCGCAGCGCGGAACAGTGTTTGCGCGGTGGCGAAATTGATCAGCGTGCTCAGTACCGAGAGCGCTAGGCCGATATCCAGGCTGCCGATGGGTTGCGGATTGAGCAGGCGGGGGATGGCGGTCGCCGCGATTGCGAGCGATGCGATGAAGATCAGCGTGCCTTCGAACCCGCTTGAGAAGTACTCTGCCTTGCTGTGGCCCCAGGGGTGTTTGTCGTCAGGCGGGGTGCTTGCAATCAGCAGCATCCAAAGGGCGAAGCCTGCGCCGGCGAGGTTCACGACCGACTCCAGCGCGTCGGAAAGCAGGCCCACCGAACCGGTCACCCACCAGGCACCCAGCTTGAGCGAAATGGTGGCGATGGCCGCCGCGATTGAGAGCCAGGCGTAATGATGGGCACTGCGCCCCCCGGTGGAAGGCATGGTTTCGGTCATGGTGATTTATTGCGAGACGCGTGAGGCGCGATCGCGTTCAACTTTCAGGATGTAGCGGTGGATGACGTTTTCGTTGGCGGGCGTCAGGCCGACAAACTGACAGCCGGCCCGCAGCAACTCGCTGCCGTTGCGTTGCGTAACCCTGAAGATGTTGCGTACGCGCAAGGTGGTTTGAATTGGCGCGGTGTCGGGGATCTCAAGCCGGCAATTCGGGATCTCCATGTCCGGATGGAGTTTCGCATCGATCGGTGGTGCAACGATGGCGAGCCCGCCGCCAGAGATATCCAGCACCCGGGCTTCGTGAAAACCAGCGCCACCGGGTAAGGGGATGAAGCACGACATCGTGTGCGACACCGGTGCCAGCAGGCGGAAGTATTCGCGCCGCTGCAGGCGCAGCAAAACATCAGGCAGAGGGGCCGCAAAAGCCGGCGCGCCGCCGTGCGTGATCGGGCGCATCGACACCAGCTGGAACTGCACCTTCACCCGATCAAGCTGGGTGATGCAGTTGACGCTTTCGGCGGCCGTAAGCGCGGCGTTGATGTCGGGATCGGCGGCGACATCGAGCACCAACTCATTGTTGTTCGCGTCCGGGACGATGATGCTGGTCAGGCCAAAATGCGGCGATGTGTCGGGGTAAGCCGAAATGAGCGATCGCTTCGCGGCAAGCTGTTTCATCACGAAGCGAATCTCGCGCGGATCGCGCACAAGATACTGGCTGTACTCGTTGTCAGCTGCGAGGAGCTCAAAACGGACGGGATCAGTATTCGACACAGCACGGCTTCCGGTGGCGCGATCGGGCTGCCGAATATACCACGCGGCTATGGTCGCCCCTTGTCAGGGCGCAGGGGCTTCGCGCTTCTCCACCCGGTAAAGCCAGGCAAGCAATTCGGCCACGGCGATGTAGAGCTGGGGCGGCACTTGAGCGTCGAGATCCACATCCATCAGGAGTGAGACCAGCTCGGGCGACTCATGCACAAAGACCCCGGCTTCTTTGGCGCGCTCGATAATTTCCTGGGCCACCAATCCGCGCCCCTTGGCGACTACCTTCGGGGCGGTGTCGCCGGTTTCGTAGGCGATTGCAACTGCCTGCGCGCGGGCGGAATTGCCTTGTTCAGCTGATGGTTTCATGTGCCACCGCCGCGCCGGTCAAGGGGATGCCCACCGCATCGAGCGAAGTGCCCAAGGCCGGCAAGGCCGCGTTAAGCCGAGCGACGGTGCTTTCGTCTTCTGCGGCAAATCGGATCGCGACGCCGCTGGAGGTGAGGTAGAGCCGCGCCTCCACACCGCCGAGTGAGGGCAGCGTCACCTTGAGCGAGGTGCGCCACTGCATCTCGTCGCCTTGTGCACCGCGCCCGTGCGCGTCGTCCGGCGGTTGCTCGATGTGCCATTCCATCGTTTGGCCGGGCCAGACCTGGCCTTGCCAGCTCAGCTGCTGATTCACCAGTGATTCCAGCTGATTCAGCACCAGGGGCGCGATTTCTCGTGGCACAAGCTGCGCGAGCATCGCGCGTTCGCTCGTTTGCCCTGCGCTGGACTTTGCGGCCGCCTGGTCGGCAATCTCGGCCAAGGCTGCTTTGCCTGCTTGCCCTGCGGCACTGAGCTCGGGTTTTGCCGTGGCGGTAGATGGGCGCTCTGCCTGTGGCGTGGCTTCGGCTTCTTCGGACGGGGCAGGCGTTATCGCATTGGGCTGTGCCTGTGGTTTGGGCGCCAGCGATTGCAGCAGCTTGGCCTGCGGCTCTGCGAGGAGTTGCGCGAAGGGGAACTTTCCCTCGACCCATTGGGCTTGATGGGCTTCGTAGAACATACCGCTGCCGCTCACCGCCCGCTGCAAGAGCGGCGCGAGGGCGGCGCCCGATTTCGGCGGTTCTGGCAAGAGTGGTGCGCCGGCGTTGAGCGGCGCTGGCTGCGCATTGCCCTCGCGGCCGGTGAGCAAATGGCTGATCAGGCGCCCGGTGGTGGAGAGTGTTGCGGCCGGTTGTTGTTGGGCTGCGGCCTCAGCAGAACGGGCGAACACCGCCTCGGGGGTGGCTCGCGTGACGACAAGCTCAAGCACGTCACCGTTCTTGACCGACTTCGGGAGCGATAGGGTCAGCGTTCGCCCGGCGACGATTGCGCGAAAAGTGCCGTCGGGCAGGGCTTGGGTGACTTGTGCGGTAAAGCGTTGGCCGGGCGAGAGATCGGGCAGGATCTCGCGAACCGGCGCGGTCTTGCCGACCTCCGGAAGCGGGAGGTCGAGCAGGTTCTTGATGCGGATTGAAAGGTCGGTCGGGATCATGGTTCACCGCCGCGATCCGGCGACCGGACAGACTTACTCAGCGACGACGCTGTACGCCGCCCGCATCGCACGCCCGCGGGAAGCGCCGCCAAGCATCGTGCGCACACTGTCCATCCAGGGCTCGGTGTGGCGACGGACCTCACGGTCATCGGCAAGGATTCGCTTGATCAGGTCTGCCTTCTTGCGGCGCTCGGTGTCGGACATGAGCGGAGCGGGGCGATCAAGCGAATCGGCATTGAGCAGATCGTTGCGCAACTGCGTGATCTGGGCTTCGAGCGCGCTGACGCGATCCCAGTCGTTCTCGCGCGCGGCGACCGCCATTTGTGCCGAAAGTCCGCTCATGTTCTCGTAGAGGGCAAGGGTGCTCATGCTGGGCTCCGTCAGGCGGCGCTCGCCTGGTCGCGAATGGCTTCCCAGGCACCTTTGATCTCGAGCAGCAAGCCTGCGACTTCCTTGAGCGCAGCTTCGCTGTTGTGCATGTTCGCGTACAGCAGGCGCGAGACCATGTAGTCGTAAAGAGCGGCTAGGCGCTGAGCGAGCTCGCCGCCGGCACTCATGTCCAGGCTTGCTTTGAGGCCGCTGGTGATGATCTCGATCGCCTTGGAGATCGCCATGCCTTTGCCGGCGACATCCGCATGCGATATCGAGATCGCCGCGCTGTTGACGTTGAGGATGGCGCCGTCGAAGAGCATGACGATCAGCAGATGCGGGTTGGACGCAGCGACGTTCGATTCGAGGCCGACGCGGCTGTATGCACTGGCGGGTGATTGCATGGTGGGATACATCCTCTGTTCGTTCCGTTTATATGCCCGGCCTACTTGGGCAGGCGGGCTAGTTGTTGTTGCAGATAGGCGCTGGTGACATTCATCTGCCCTATCGTTGTGTCGAGTGCCGTGAATTGCCGGCGATAGCGTTCTTCAACGATTGCCACACGCGCTTCCACTTCCCCGATTCGCTTGTCGAGCGCGCTGATCGTCTTGTTGATGCCATCGGTGCGCGTGGTGATTACACCTTCTGTGTTCAGCAGTGCAGCCGCTGCGCTTGATACCCGGGTGGCAATGCCCTCTGTTCCGGTAATGCCGGTGAAGAGCTTCGAGATGTCTTTGGCGGGGTCTGCAATTGCAGCCTTGAGTTTGTCGGAGTCCACTTTGAGTGTTCCGTCAGCTTCGAAGCTGATGCCTACATCGGGCAGACGACCGAATCCACCCGGCGAACCAGCCACTGAGCCGATGGCGGCCGAGCGCATGCGCTCCTGAACTGTACGAACAGAGAAGTCGCCATTGAGTGCACCGGCAACTTTGGTGTCGGCGTTGTATGACGAGGTGTCCCGCAACACCTTGTTGAGGTCGTTGTAGGCCTTGACGAAAGCGTTGATCTTGGTTGCGACCGCATCGGCGTCTTTGTCGATGCTGATCTTGACCGGTGTTCCGGTTGTTTCCTTCGCGAGATTCAGGGTGATGCCGTCGATTGCGTCGCTCACCTTGTTCGACGAACGCTCCATTGCGATGCCGTCGATGCTGAATTGCGCGTTCTGCGCGGACGTGATGACCTTTGACGCGTCGCCCGCTGCGACCGACGTGCCGCTATAGCCGAAGGCAAGATCAGCCACCCCGGTCGAGCGTATCTGGTTGTCCGCGCCGCCCTGTTGCGAGGTCAGGATCAATTTGAACGGGGTCGTGCCTGAACCGTCGTTGACGATCGTAGCGGTGATGCCGAGCCCGGCTGCGTTAACCGCGTCGCGTACGCCGGCGAGCGAGAGGCCCTCGACCGAAATCGAGGCCGACTTTGTTTCGGCGAAGCCATCACCTGTCGTGATCGGCTTGCCGAGTTCCAGGTTCATGGTGCCGGAGAAAGTCTTGCCGGCATCAAACGCGAACTTGAGCTTTTGCGCTTGCGCCAGTTGGGTGACTTCAACGTCGTATGAGCCACCAACCGCGCCAGTGGAAGCTGTTGCCGATGCCACCGATGAATCGGAAGAAGTTGCCTTGAATGCGGCAAAGCTTGCCGTCGTTTTGAGCGCGTCTGACGCGCTTTGCAGGGACGACAACGCACTCTTGACCTGCCCGATGGCGGAGAGTTGCGATTTCAGCCCGGACTGCTGCTTCTGCAGCAGCGTGATCGGCTGGCGCTCGACCTTGACCAGGCCTTCAAGCAAGGTGTTGAGGTCCAGGCCCGATCCGATGCCAAGACTACTGAAGGATGCCATGCTGCCCGCCTTCCCGCCGAAGCACTCTCGTCATTCAGACTCAAGCCTTCTGCTTCAAAAATACTCCGATCGTTGATTCGCCATCACCCTTGTTGAGGGCTTTTGCGATGGCGAGTACTTCCTCGCTCGGAATCTGTCTGATCACTTCTTTCGTTGAGGTGTCCACCACCCGCACGACCGTGCGACCGGTGTCTTCATCGATCGAGAATTGCAAGTTGCGTGCCATTGGATCTACCGCCTTCTTCACTTCCTGCAAGGCACGTTCAACCGCTTCGCGATCGGGTTCTTTCTTGCTAGAGGCGGCGGTTGCATTTGTCAGGGCAAGCGCGTCGGCCTCGGGGTCTTTGCGGGGCTCGGATGGCGCAACACCGCCTGCAGGGGCTGCCTGGGCGGTGGGCCTTGCTTCGAACTTGCCTTTTGACGGCGAACCCGACGACGGCGGGAGCGCCCCTGGAGGCGAAGACCCAATGGATGGAATTGTCGTCATGTTGCCTTCTCCTACCCTGACTCACCCGCGCGGCCCAATCCGGCACGGCGGGCGAGCTAGTTCAAGTTTCAGGGTTAGCGGAGCAGGCTCAGCGCCTGCTGCGGGATCGCGTTCGCTTGCGCGAGGATCGCAGTACCGGCCTGCTGCAGGATCTGCAGACGGGTCAGGTTTGCGGTTTCTGCGGCGAAGTCGGCATCCACGATCCGGCCACGTGCGGCCGATTGGTTTTCGACAGCGATTGACAGGTTGCTGATCACAGCCTGGGTGCGGTTGATCGCGGCACCGAAGTCAGCACGGTTCGTCGTGACCGTGTTGATCGCTTTGTCGATCGCAGCGATCGCGGCGAGCGCTTGAGCGGCACCAGCCGAGGCCTTGACTGCACCGCCGACGTTGATGTTGCTCGAGCCAACCGACAAACCACTGCTGGCCTGAAGGTTCTTGGTCGTTACCGAGATCTGGTTGTCCGAACTGGTCTGGGCGCCGACCTGGAAGCTGAAGCTCTGCGCAGAAGAGTTCGTCAGGGCAAGGTTGTTGAACTTGGTGTTCTGTGCAATCCGGGTGATTTCCTTTTGCAGCGCGACAAATTCCACCGAGATGTTGGCGCGGTCGCTTGAGGTGTAGGTGCCGTTGGCCGCCTGCACCGCCAGTTCGCGCATGCGCTGGAGGTTATCGCTGATCTTGGATGCAGTACCGTCGGCAACCTGCACCATCGAAATCGCATCGTTGGCGTTACGCATTGCGACGTTCTGGCCGCGGATGGTGGAGCCGATACGTTCAGAGATCGCCAGGCCTGCCGCATCGTCTGCCGAACTGTTGATCCGCAGACCTGATGACAGGCGCTGCAGCGGGTTGGCCAGATTGGTCTGGGTGGTATTGAGGTTGCGTTGCGCGTTCAACGAATAAACGTTGGTGTTGATCGTCAGTGCCATGATGAAACTCCTTGTCGTTCCGTTTCCGTATGTATTTAGCAACCGACTTTGCCGGTTGATTCAAGCGTCGTTGCGCTTGATTTTGTTAGCGACGTTTGCCTGGAAAACTTTAGGATTTTCTTTGGCTTAGCAAGCTTTGTGCGCCGCATTAAGTGTTATTACGGCGTCAGCGCAGCAAGATTTAGGGGCAGACAGATCTGAGGGTGCGCGTTCGATCGAATCCTCAGGAAAGCAGGGCCTTTCCAGTGTTCTTCCGATCCCACTCGCAGGGCTTTCTGGCTCACAATCGGCACCTGCCGTGGTCTATTTGCCTGCTTTTCGCGGGGCCAACCCTGAGTGATGCGAACAACATGAATGAATCAGAAAGCGCTGCGCCGGCGGAATGGACGCCTCTGCAGGAGGCCTATATCCAGAAGCTGTATGCGACTTACCAGGCGAATCTCTACTTCTTGCGAGCGCACTTTCCTGCAGTCTTTGACACCTTGATGGCGTCGAAGCTGCCTGCGCCATTTGAAGTGGATGCGCAGGCACGCATGACGATCTTCAGCGGCAAGCATGCCGGCGGCGTTCGCGACTTCACCGATCTGGGCCGTGTGCTGCTCAACGAGTTTGAGCTTTCAACCGACGGTACAAGGATCTGGGTTGAAGCGGGCTACCTTGAGAATCCAGCAGAGATTACCGACTACGCGGGGAATCCCGACTTCTTCCGGCCCGTCGAGCACCGCTTCCGCGCCGAGATTGTTCGCCGTTTTCATGAGCGCTGCCCGCGGCCCGAACAGCGCCATCGGCGGCCTGTATTCGGTGATCATGTGCTGCCTGTCGTGATTGTGTTTGGTAGCGGCTTTGGCTGGCACCTTGAACGCCTGGTCGATGAGTACGAAATCTTCCATTTGTTCATTGTCGATACCGATGTCGAGCGCTTGAACATGTCGCTCTATTTCGTCGACTACATCGCTTTGCATCAACGCTTCGAGCGCAACGGGCGCACCTTCTCGATAGCCTTGCACGATGACAACGAGTTGCTCGCCGCCAGCGTACTGGCGACGATCCAGAAGCATGCTGCGCCATACATGGTTCAGGGCGCGGCGCTGTTTTTCCACGATTACGATTCCGAACGCGTTCATGACCTCTGGAAGCGTATCGGCGCCGACATGACGAAGTTGTTTCGCGGTTGGGGCTTCTTCGATGATGAGGTTCTTGGCCTTCGCCATGCCGTTGAAAACGCGATGGCGCGGCGACCGGTCTTTGTCGGCGGCGGGGTAGTGCCGACCGATGCCGTGGCGGTGGTGGTTGGCGCAGGGCCTTCGCTAGACACGTTGTTGCCGGTGTTGCGGGCTCACCGTGATCAGGTGGTTGTGTTTTCCTGTGGCACGGCAATCTCGGCGCTTGCCAATGCCGGGGTTGATCCGGACTTTCATATCGAGATCGAGCGCACCGCGGCGACCTACCGGATTCTCGATACACCGCGGACACGGGCCGTCCTGGCGCGCACGCCGCTGCTCACCTCGGCAATCATGTATCCCGGCGTCTTCGACCTCTCGCCGAATCCGGCCATGTTCCTCAAGGACATCGATTTCGGTTCGAACATGCTTGATTTCGACCGCCGCTTGCCACGGGTTCGCACCAACCCCACCTGCACGAATGGTGGGCTCGATCTGGCCTTGAAGATGGGGTTCCGCAAGGTCTTCCTCTTTGGCGTCGACCTTGGCTTCCACCCGGATGGTGCACACCATTCCCGCAACTCGATCTACTACAACGGCGAGGCCAAGGGTGACTACCTCACGGGTGTCGTTGCCGGCACAAACTGGCTGCACCGCAGTGGCAACCCGGTACCCGGCAATTTTTGCGAGACCGTCTTGTCGACCGAGCAACTGACCTACTCGCGCGATGTGTTGCAGGTATCGATTGCCGCCCACCCGGACGCGGTGGTGTACAACCCCAACGACGGCGCCCGCATTGCCTGGACAGAACGGATCCGGCCTGAAGAAATCCGTATCGATGCCTCGCCGGCCTCGCGACAGGCTGCGATCACGGCCGTCTCAAGCGCGTTCATGCGCGGCGTTCTGGATGACATGCCGGGAAACATCGCCAATCTGCTTGCGCAACTTGACGCCGTGATCGCAGACCTCACCGAACTCTTCGCCCGGCCGCTTCAACGCAAGGCGGACCTCTTCGTGCGCCTGGCCGATATGCATGCGTACTTCTTCAAGGCCGAGCATCAGGATAGCCAGGTGTTCCCTCTGGTCCGCGGGTCCATGCAGCACATGGGGCGCTTTGCCAACGACTGTTTTGCGCTGATGAAGGATGAGGCCGACGCGCTGAGCTACGGTGCCGAGGTGTTTGATCTCCTGCTCGAGTTCCTGCGGGCAGGGCGCGAGAACATCCTTGCATTGCATACCCTTGCAAGTACGGGGACACTGCCGGAAAAAAGGGAGGAGTGATCGATGTTCAACGACAAGAGCATCCTGGTAACCGGAGGCACAGGTTCTTTCGGGCGGCGCTTCATCGCCACCGTGCTGGAGCGCTACAAGCCGCGGCGCCTGATCGTGTTTTCACGCGACGAACTCAAGCAGTACGAAATGGCGCAGCACTTCACCGACCCGTGCATGCGCTACTTTCTTGGCGATGTGCGAGACGGCCAGCGCCTGATCCAGGCCATGCGCGACGTTGACTATGTGGTGCACGCCGCAGCGCTCAAGCAGGTGCCAGCTGCGGAGTACAACCCGATGGAGTGCATCAAGACCAACATCCACGGCGCGCAGAACGTGATCGAGGCGGCGCTTGCCAATGAAGTGGAGAAGGTCATCGCATTGTCGACCGACAAGGCGGCCAACCCGATCAACCTGTATGGCGCCACGAAGCTCGCCTCCGACAAGCTGTTCGTCGCCGGCAACAACCTTGCCGGGCGGCAACGGACGCGCTTCTCGGTGGTGCGCTACGGCAACGTGGTTGGTTCGCGCGGGTCGGTCGTCCCGCTATTCAAGAGACTTGTGGACGACGGCGTCGCCGAGTTGCCGATCACGGATCTTCGCATGACCCGGTTCTGGATCACCTTGCAGGAGGGCGTCGATCTCGTTCTCGAAAGCTTCGCCCGCATGCACGGTGGCGAGGTGTTCGTGCCGAAGATTCCGTCCGCACGGATCGGTGATCTGGCCGAGGCGATCGCGCCCGGGCTTGCCCGCAAGATCATCGGCATCCGGCCGGGCGAGAAACTCCATGAGGTGATGGTGCCGGTCGACGATGCCTTCCACACGCTGGAGTTTCCCAACCACTACGTCATAAAGCCGAGCATCCAGTTCGTTACCGAACCCGAATACGAGACTGATGCAACCGGCGATTGCGGTGTGCCGGTGGAAGACAGTTTTGAATACAGTTCGGGCACCAACCCGGTGTTCCTGACCGTTGACGAAATTCGCAGCCTGCTCGTTCGTGCAACATGATTCCGTACGGCCGCCAGAGCATTTCGCATGAAGACCTCGCCGCTGTCGAAGCCGTCCTGCGCTCCGACTGGCTGACACAGGGGCCTGCCGTGTCGCGCTTTGAGGCGGCCGTGGCCGATTACGTCGGCGCACGCCACGCGGTGGCGGTTAACAGTGCTACGTCTGCGCTTCACATTGCCTGCGCGGCGCTCGGCGTGGGGCCCGGTTCTCGAGTCTGGACGGTGCCGAACACCTTTGTCGCTTCGGCCAACTGTGCGCGGTATTGCGGCGCCGAAGTGGGTTTCGTCGACATCGACGCCCGCAGCTACTGTATCGATGTCGCGGATCTCGCGCGTCGCTTGCAGGCCGCACGCGCTGTGGATGCGCTGCCGGATGTGCTGGTGAGCGTCGATTTCGCAGGGCAGCCCTGCGACTATGCGGCGATCGCCGATCTCAAGCGCGAATACGGCTTCCGCCTGATCGAAGATGCCTCGCACGCGATCGGTGCCACGCTGGCCGGGGCGCGGATCGGTGCTTTGCCTGTCGCCGACATCACGGTATTCAGTTTCCATCCGGTGAAGATCGTGACCTCGGCGGAAGGGGGCATGCTGCTTACGGCCGATGCGGACCTCGCCGCTGCGGCGCGCAGGCTTCGCAGCCATGGTATCGAGCGGGATCCGGCGCGCCTGACCCAGCCAGATCAGGGCGGGTGGTACTACGAACAACAAGAACTCGGCTGGAACTACCGCATCACTGATCTGCAAGCTGCGCTCGGCGCCAGCCAGATCGCGCGGATCGATGCCTTCCTTGAGCGTCGCCGAGCGCTGGCACAGCGCTACGATGAGGCGCTGGCTGACCTGCCGCTTCAAAGGCCGTGGCAACGGCCGGGCGCGCTGTCGGCCTACCATCTTTACCCAATCGTGCTGCGCGATGCCGATCAGCGCCGGCAGGTGTATGAGCGCCTTCGTGAAGCCGGCATCGGCGTGCAGGTGCATTACCTCCCGGTTCATCTGCAGCCTTACTACCGAGCGCTGGGCTTTGCGCCGGGGCAGTTTCCGGTGGCCGAATGGTATGCCGAGCGAACGCTCTCGCTGCCGCTCTACGCAGACCTCACCGAGGCCGCGCAGGACTGTGTGATCGCGGCGATGAGAGAGGCGCTCAAATGAAACTGTGCGTGATTCCCGCCCGGGGCGGCAGCAAGCGCATTCCGCGCAAGAATATCCGCTCGTTTGCCGCCCGGCCGATGATCGCGTGGTCGATTACCGCGGCGCTGGAAAGCAGGCTTTTCGACCGTGTTGTGGTGTCGACCGACGATGCCGGCATTGCCGCGGTGGCGCAGGAGTGGGGCGCGCAAGTGCCGTTCACCCGCCCGCCAGCGTTGTCGGACGACCATGTTGGCACCGCGCCGGTGGTGGTGCATGCGATCGATTGGCATGCGGCGGCAGGCGAAACGCCGACAACGGTGTGTTGCCTCTATGCAACCGCGCCATTCGTCAGGGCGCAGGATCTGATCGCAGCCAACGCGGTGCTTCAGGAAAGCGGCGCCTGTTTCGTGTTCACCGCGACGACCTTCGACTTTCCGATCCTGCGTGCAATCACGCTGGATGCGCAGGGCCAGCTCGGGCCGATGTTTCCCGAGTACATCGGCAAGCGTTCGCAGGATCTTCCTGAAGCCTTTCACGACGCCGGCCAGTTCTACATCGGCGACGCGCAGCACTGGCGCGACAACGTACCGATGTTCGGGCCGCGTGCGCAGATGTTCCTGCTGCCCCGCCATCGGGTGCAGGACATCGATACCGAAGAGGACTGGCGCAGGGCCGAGTGGCTGTTCCGCGCGATGCGCGAAGTCGGCGAATGAAGGTCGTCTTTCGTGCTGATGCGTCCCCGGCTATCGGCCACGGCCATGTCATGCGCTGCCTTGCACTTGCCGACGCGCTGCGCGTTCACGGCGCGCAGTGCATCTTCGTGTGCCGGCGAGGGGGCGACGCGGCTGCTGCGGCGGTGAGCGCGGCAGGGTTCGCCCTGCGCGTGATCGTCGCCAGTGATGGTGAGCTGCATGCCGACGCGGCCGCGACATCGGCGGCGCTGGCGGGCGATTCGGTCACGGATTGGCTCGTCGTTGATCACTACCAGCTTGACGCAGCATGGGAATCGGCCTTGTCGGCCCAGGTGGGGGCGGTGATGGCCATCGACGATCTGGCCGATCGGCCGCACGCTTGCCGCTTGCTGCTCGATCAGAACTGGCACGACGATCCGGCCGCGCGCTACGCAGGCCTGCTGCCTCCGGGCTGTGACACCCTGTTTGGCCCGGCATGGGCGCTCCTTAGATCGGAGTTTGCAGCCGCCCGCGCAACTCGCCCGGCAAGGCGCGATCAGCCGCATCGGGTGCTCGTGTGTTTCGGTGGTGGCGATGCACCGAACGCGACCGGGCAAGTGCTGCAGGCCTTGGCGCCGCTTGCGCCGCGCTTTGAGCTGGACGTTGTGGTTGGCGCAGGGAACCCGCACCAGCACGCACTGCGCGATCTTTGCCGCAGTCTGCCTGGCGCGAGCCTTACGATCGGCGCGGGTGATGTTGCGCACCGCATGGCCGCCGCGGATCTGTTCATCGGCGCGGGCGGCACGATGACGTGGGAGCGCGCTTGTCTTGGGCTACCCGGCATCACGATCGCGATTGCGGATAACCAGTTGGCGCTGAGCCGCCGGCTGGCTGCAGCCGGCGAGGGGATCGATCTCGGCAGCTTGTCGCCGGACGCGCTTGCGCGATTGCCCGCGGCGGTCGAAGCCATGCTTGCCGATGCAGATTCGCTGCAGAAGATGAGTGAGGCGCTCTCGCGCCGTTGCGATGGCCTGGGCGCCGCGCGGGTTGCGGAACGGCTCTACGGCTTGCGCGCGAGCTGAACCACGTCGAACACCGCTTCGCCGCGGCGGCGCTGGTAGCGCCCGGTCTCGCGAAAGCGATGGCGCAAATGCATTTGCAGCACGGCGGTGTTGAACGCGAACACCTCACAACGCACTTCGTTTGCGCCAAGTTGTGCTTGCGCCCAGGCGAGCGACGCGACTTCCATGCCATTCCAGGCCCGCAGCCGCTCGAGCCCGTCGGCGAAGCCGTCTGGATCGAGGTAGAAGCCCCATAGCCAGGCGCAGTCGTCGTCGGCGCAGCGCGAGAAGGTCACCACGCCGCAGGGCGTAGCCTGGTGTTCGATCACCAGCAGCTGGTAGTCATCGCGGGTTTTGAGGCTGGCCCACCAGCGCGCATGTTCGGCGGCGCTGATCTCATGCTCGGTGAACATCACGCGGCGCACCTCTGGGTGGTTGCGCCAGCGCAAGATGGTGGCGGCATCTGCATCGACCGCCTTGCGCAAGATGGTGTTCTGCGGCGCGTTCATGCGATCACCACATGACGCGAGAAGGCCATCAGCAGGTCGTGCCCGTCCCAACAATCGCCAAAGCGCAGCGCATCGCCGATGGGCACCACCCGGTCCACGGCGCGGTCGGGCAGGGTTTGCACCCAGTCGGTGAGTGCCGCGCGCTCAAAACCGAAGTAGGCGACCGTCTGATCGGCTGCGACGAACAGGTCGCGCGTGTCGCCGAGATGTGCGCGCGTGATCTCGTAGAACAGGCCGTAACCGCAGTGCCCGCCGCGCAGCTCGGGGGTAAACGTGTCGGCATCGAGCCGCAGTGGCCAATCGCTGAGGCTGCCGTGCGGTTTGACGTCCCCCGCTGCGGCGGCACGGTGGGCCGCGACGAGCCGGTTCGCCAGTTCGCTGGCATCCGGCGTTTCGCCGCGGCGGGCGAGTTCCTCGCGCACAGCTTGCCAGAATCGGTTCTTTGCCTGGGCAACCTGGGTCGTGGCGCCAATCCACACCACGGCGCGTGGCGACGAGCAGGCCTGCTGCGAAAACCAGAATGCATCGTTGTGGAAGGCACTTGCGAGGCGGCTGATGGTGTCGTCGTCCGCGTTGATGAGCGAAGCGGCATCGAGCAGCGCCCAGGATTGGCGATCCGGGAACACGAGTTCGGTTGCGAGCGGCGGTAGGGGGATGCGGCGAAAGTGCGCCACCGTCTCGTTTCCGCCCCACACGACGCGTAAGCCGCAGCGGGCCGATAGCTCGGCGCTGATTGCGTCGTCACGTTCGTAGGCAAGGACAGCATTGCACGCGGCAATGTGCGGATGCGCGGCGAGCGTGTCGGCAAGCAGTTGCAGCAAGGTCGCGCGATGCGCATTGTCGCGGCGCGAGATCCGCACGATGTTCCGGTTGCCACACAGCAGCGAGAGGAACCAGCTGTACACGAAGACCGCGTCCACATTCGCCGGCGCGACATGGAACACAACGCCCCGCGGTCGTAGCACGCCGCTGGCGGCCAGCCTTGCGTGCCTTTGCCGCAGCACCTCGACCGCTGCAGGGCGGAACCAGTAGCCCAGCGCGACCAGCTCCGGGGCGCTTCGCAAGGCATGGTCTTGCAACAGCCGTGTGGAGAAATCGGTGAGGAAGGCGAGCGTCCTGGTGTCAAAGGCCTGCAGGGTGCGCTCGCCAAGGCCGTCGATTTGGGCGCGTGCGTCGGCGTCGGCACGGTGCGGGAGAATCAGATCCATGGCGTCCTCATGCCGCGCGGGTGTCACTGCAGCCGCGCAGCTCCGCGCGCGGCAGGCGGCCATCGACCCGAAGCGCGCGCCCCATTCGCCCGCAGGGGCAATCGTCCTCGCCGAGAATGGCGCCGATGTCTTCGGTCAGCAGGCTGTGGCCGGGGTAGCTGCCGGGCAGGTCGCTGAGCAGTTGAATCACACCGGTGCTGCCTAGTGGCAACGGGGCGAGGCTGATCGGATCGCGCACGATCGCCTCGGCATAGTCTGGTGTGTGCAGCCGCCCGGCGCCGCATTCCATGAAGATCGAGCCGACCTGTTCGGCCATGCCGTAGTAGTTATGCACCTGTTCGATGCCGAGCACTTCGGCCACCGCTTGTTTGAACTGCGAATTGCCAACCTGCTGGTCGGTCAGCCGTTTCCAGCCGCCGCCGTGCAACATGATGCTCCCCGGCGGAAACGCCAGGCGCTCGCCGCGCGAGCGAAGCGTCTGCACGAGATCGCGCCACACCACAAACGTGAAGCCAAACACCAGCACTGCTTCGTCGGCGAAGCGGGTGACGAAGTCGCGCACCGCATCGAGATCCAGGCTCAGGTCCGGTTTCAGCGCGTAGCTGTGCTGGCGGCCGAAGTTGCCGAAGCCGAGCACCGCAGCGCCGCGCGCCGATAGCGCCTCGCCGGAGCGCAGCAAGTCATTGCGGTCGACCACCAGCATCGGCCGGCGGGCACGACCCAGCACATCGCCGACGATGCGCGCGAGCGCACGCGTCTGGTTGGCCGCTGTGTCATGATCAAGCAGCACGCGCGAAGGCAGGCTGCCGCTGGTGCCAGACGAACGCAGCTCGCGAACGATCTGTTCGTCTGGAATGCTGGCGAGCCGCAGGTGCTTGAAGATGCCAACGGGAAGCCAGGGCAGGGCTTCAAGCGAGTCGGCGGCGCGCCAGTCGGCATGCAGGGAATCGAGCATCCGCGCGTAGGGGGCGCAGTGGGCGTAGTGCTGTGCGGTGAGCGCGTGAAGGCGCTCGAACAGCCGTGCGCGCTTGTCGGCCTGCGGGATCGCGAATGGGCCGACCGCTTGTAAGGTGTCAGCCATCGGTTTGGCCCTTCAGTTGCAGGCGCAGCGCCGGGTAATCCAGTTTGCCGGAGCTTGTGAGCGGGAACTCGATGACGCTGCAAACGCGCAAGCCGCTCGGATGTACGCCCAGCGTGCTGCGCAGCACCTCAAGTGCAGCCGCTTCTTGGCGCGAGTCGGTCAGCACCACGCGTAGTGCGTCGTCTTCATCGAGTGCGGCGACCGCACTGCCGAGCCGAGCGCCGAGTAGCGTCTCGACTTCATCGAGATTCACACGATTGCCGAACACCTTGGCGATCCGCTTGATGCGGCCGGTGAGCCAGAAGATGCCGTCTTCATCCTGGCGAGCGAGGTCGCCGGTGTGTAACACGCCGTTCAAGGTGTCGCCCCAAGCAAGCTCGTCGCGGGATTCGGCGTAGCCGAGCATGACATTGGGGCCGCGATAGACAAGTTCGCCCTCGTCACCCAGTGAGAGGGCGCCGCCGGGAATCGCCTTGCCAATGGCGCCGAGTTTGGTGGCCAACAGGTCGGGTGGCAGATAGGCAATCCGTGCGGTGGCCTCGGTCTGCCCATACATCACGAAGAAGCGCCAGCCCTGGGCCTCGGAAACCCGGCGGAAGTGTTCAGTCAGTTCCGGTGACAGGCGGCCCCCGGCCTGTGTCAGCGTGCGTAGCGACGGCAGGGACATGCGCTCGATGCGCAGGCGAGCCAGCATTTGCCATGTGAAGGGCACGCCCGCCAACGACGTCGCACCACCTTCGCGGAAAAGATCCCAGAACGGGCGTGAGGTGACTGCGTCGTCGGTCAGGAGCGCTGCCGCACCCACGTGCAGATGGCTGTTGATGACCGATAGCCCGTAGGAGTAGTGCATCGGCAGCGTCGTGATCGGCCGCTCGCTGCTGTTCAGTTCAAGATACTCGGCGATCGACGCCGCGTTCGCAGCCAGGTTGGCGTAGCTCAGACGCACCATCCGTGGGCTGCCGGTGGTGCCGGAGGTGGACAGCAGCAGCGCCAGATCCGGGTGGATCGGGCGTTCATCGCGCGGCAGCAGGGCCAGGCGCTTGTCGTGCCAGTCGAGACCACCGCGGTCTTGCATGCGGGCACGGGGCCCGAGCAGCCAGTCGGGCAGGTAGCGTGCGATCAGCGCATCAAGCTCCGCGTCGGGGAGGGTGTCCGGCAGCAGCGCCACGCAGTCGCCCGCGCGCAGGCTTGCGAGATAGGCCGTCAGGCTCGGTACATCGTTACGGCAGAGCAGGAAGCCAAGACGTTTGTGCTCGCGCCTGCCCAGCATGGCGTTGAATCCGTCGCAGGCGGCGGTCAGTGCCCCGTAGGTAATCGTCCGCAGCGGGTTGCCGACAAGCAATGCCGGCGCATCAGCGTCGCCCGCGAGCAAGCAGAAACTCATACCTGCATGCCGCCGTCCACACCCAGCACCTGGCCTGTGATGTAGCCGGAAAGGTCCGACGCAAGGAACAATGCGGCGTTCGCAACTTCGTCCGGGGTTCCGGGACGACCCATGCCGATACCGGCGATGACACGTGTGCGAACCACATCCTTGTAGTGCGCGGTCATCGCTGTATCGATGAAGCCCGGCGCAATCGCGTTCACACGGATGTGTTTCGGTGCGAGCTCGCGTGCAGCGGACTTCGTTGCGCCAATGACGGCGGCCTTGCTGGCGGCATACAGGGTCTGATTCGCACCGCCGACCACACCGATGATGCTGGTCAGGTTGATGATGCTGCCGCTGCCATGCCGCGCCATCAGCCGCGCGGCGTACTGCATGTGGTGAATCGTGGCAGCGACATTGACCTGCAGGGTGCGGTCGATCGCTTCGGCGCTGATCATGCCGAGCGGCGCGTCCTGCATGATGCCGCCAGCGTTGACGAGGATGTCCAGGCGCTTGTAGGTGTTGGCAAAGCCCTTCAAGGCCGCGGCGATTGCGTCGGGGTCATCAAGGTCGTAGGCCAGTGTCGTCAGCGGGGCGAGCCCCTCTGCCCGCAGAGCTTCTACCTGGGCGGAGAGCCGCTCGGCGCTGCGGGACGCCAGCGCGACGCGCGCACCCTGTGCGATCAGCTTGCGCGCGATGGCGCCTCCGATGCCGCCGGTGGCGCCGGTTACAAGTGCTACGCGCTCACTCAGGTTGAAGCTGGTGTCGGGATGCATGGGGGCAAGAGATATTCGATGGCGTCGGTGAGTCGGGCTATCCGTGCGCTGGCGTGCGGATCATCCGGCGCGCTGTGCAGCGGATCGTACAACAGCCGGTGAGCGACACCCGCCCTGGCACCGGCCTCGGTGTCGCTCAGTTTGTCGCCGATCAGGATCGACGTATCAAGCGTGATGCCGAGATCGTCGCGTGCGCGGAACAGCATGCCGGGGGCAGGCTTGCGATCCGGGGATTCGCGGCGGTACTCGCCGATCCCGTGGTCCGGATGGCTGGGGCAGTGATACACCGCCGAGAGGGGCGCGCCCGCTTCGTCGAATCGCGCACGCATCCACTGCATCAGTGCATCGAACTGCGCTTCGCTGAAGTAGCCGCGCCCGATGCCGGCTTGATTGGTGACGACGACGATACGGTAGGCCCTCGCGTGCGCGGCGCGTGCCAGCTCGAAGATGCCAGGGATGAAGCGGACGTCTTCGGCGCGATGCACGTAGCCGGGGTCTTCGTTGATCACGCCATCGCGATCGAGGAACAGGGCGCTGCAATGGTTCATGCGACGCGCGCGAAGAAGTCGGCCCCTGCGGCATAGGTTTCCGGCGTGCCGATATCGATGAAATGGCGGGACTCGCAGCGTGCGGCGATCCGCCCGTCGGTGTAGGCCGGAAACACCTCGCGCTCAAGCGAAACCGCACGACCGTCGGGAATCGCGGCGATGACTTCGCGCTCGATCAGGTAGATGCCGGCGTTGATCCAGCCACAGCCACCGGAAGCCTGCTTTTCGCGAAAGGCGCTGACGTAGCGGCCGTCGCGATCGAACGCCAGCGCGCCGTAGCGCGACACGTCGGTGACCTGCACTGCGCAGAGCGTGATCGCTGCGCGCGCAGCACGATGGGTGGCGAGCAGGGCTGCCAGGTCTGCTTCGACGTAGGAGTCACCGTTTAAGACCAGGACCGTGCTGCTGTGAAGTTGCGGCAGCGCGTGGCGCAGGGCGCCGCCAGTGCCGAGCGGCGTGGGTTCAATCGATGTGAGGATTTCCGGGCCGCGCTCGCAGCGCCACTGATCGAGGATCGGGGCCGCAGAATCGGCCAGATGGCCCAGCGCGAAAACAATGCGCCGGACGCCGGCCCGCCTGAGCTGACGAAAGATTCTCGCTGCAAAGGGCTCGTTCGCTACGCTCGCAAAGGCCTTCTGGCGATCTGCAACAACGCTGCGCAGGCGCGTGCCAAGACCGCCGGCAAGCACCACCGCATCGATTTCGGCTAGATCAAGCGAGTTCATCGTCGAAGGGCGCGTAGTAAATGATTTGACTGCCTTGCGTGTCAAAGCGGAAGGGTACGCACAGCAGATGCTTGAGCGCCTCGCGGATCGCTGCGTGCCGCTCCGGTTCGGCAATGAAGAGCATGAAGCCGCCGCCACCTGCGCCCAGCAGCTTGCCGCCAGCGGCGCCGGCCTTGATGCCCGTCTCGTAGATCTGGTCGATCGTGTTGGTGCTGATCAGGTGCGAGAGCTGCTTCTTCACCTGCCACTGTTCGTCAAGCAGGCGGCCTAGCTCGGTGATCGGCTGATCCACGTTGACGAGAATCCGCACCGATTCATCAACGATTTCGCTCATCCGCGACAACTCGCTGGCCTTCTTCGGCGTGGCCTTGACCTGCTCGGCGGCGATCTCGCTCGCCTGACGCTGCAAGCCGGTGAAGAACAGCAGCATGTGCTTCTGCAGATCAGCGAGGCGGGAGGCCGACAGGATCACCGGTTCGACCATCACTTCCTGCTGGCCACCGAAGTGGATCAGGTTGAGCCCGCCGAAGGCGGCAGCCGTCTGATCCTGTGAGCCGACCTGTTCGCCCAGCACGTTCTGCTCTATGTGGATCGCCTTGACCGCGAGTTCGCGCTTGGTCGGCATGCTGTGGGTGAGCGCATGCAGGCTGTGCAGCATGCCGACGGTGAAGCTGGAACTCGATCCGAGCCCGGACATCGCGGGCAGGTCGCCGTGGTGCACGATGTCGATGCCGCGTTCGACGCCCATGTAGCGCAGGCATTCGCGGATCGCCGGGTGCTTGATGTCGTCGAGGCAATTCACCTCTTCGCGCTTGTAGTAGCGGATGCGGTACTTGTAATCGAAGAATGGCGGCAGGTAGCGCAGCGTGATAAAGCTGTACTTGTTGATCGAGGTGCTGAGCACCTTGCCTCCGTGCTCGCGGTACCACGCCGGGTAGTCGGTGCCGCCACCGAAGAAGGAGATGCGGAGCGGGGTACGGCAGATGATCATGGCAGTCCCCTCAGGCGAGCGCTGCGTGATGTTGCAGGATGCGATCGAGCACCTGCGCGCGGCCGATGCCGGCTGCGTCGTGGATCTGGTCGCGCGCGCCGATCTCGAAGATGTAGCGATCACCGACGCCCATCGCTTCGAGCTTGCCGCCTGCCATGCGCCGCAGCGTGTTCTCGATGCTGCGATCGAGTACTGCCTCTTGAAGCAGCAGCGTGCGTGGTACGTGCGCAAGCTCGGCTTCCAGTGCTGCGGTGTCGACGCAGTTGTAGGCGACGAGGTCGATCAGCAGCGGGTCGATGCCCTCGGCGCGCAGTTCGGGCAGCAGGCCAAAGGCCACATGGCTCATGTAGCCGGTGCTGACGACGGCCAGATCGCGCCCGGCGTTCAGCACGCGGAATCCGCGTTCGATCAGGCCATCGTTGCCGGCGTCGCAGACCGGCTCGTGCGGCTTGGCATCGAAGCGCAAGTACTTGATGCCGGGCGTGGCGAGGCAGTGCTTCGCAAACAGCGGCGCCTGGGTGTGGTCGCTGAGGGAATAGACCGACAGGTTCGGCAGGGCCGACATCACCGCGAGGTCTTCAATGCAGTGGTGCGTGGGGCCGGAGACGTCGTAGCTGAAGCCGGCGCCGACGCCGACCAGGGTCACGTTCATCGGCCGCAGTTGCGAGAGGATCGCGAGGCTCACACGGATCTGCTCGAAGCAGCGCATCGTGATGAAGGGTGCGATCGCGTAGCCGATCACGCGGAAGCCTTCGAGCGCGAAGCCAGTGGCGAGGTTGATCAGGTTCTGTTCGGCGATACCGACGTTGACGAAGCGATCCGGGAATTCGGCGCGGATAGCGTCGATGGCTGGCGCGCCGAAGTCGGCTGACAGCAGAACCACATCGGGCGAGGCCCGCATTTCCTCGAGCACCGTCGCGAGGAAGGTGTCACGCATCGTGGTCTTCATTGCGCACCTCCGTCACCGAGGATGGCGTCGATTTCCGCGCGGCCGACGCCCATCACATGCGCCAGCGGTGAGCTTTCGAGCGAGGCGACGCCCTTGCCCTTGAGCGTGTTGGCGATCAGCACTTTCGGTTTGGGCGAATCGGAGCTAAGCAAGGCATCGAAGCCGGCAAGCAGTTGCGCCACATCGTGACCATCCTCGACGGTGTGCGTCTGCCAGCCGAAGGCGGCGAACTTGGCGTCGAGCGGGTTCAGGTTCACGACGTTCTCTGTGTAGCCGAGCATCTGGCGGCCGTTGCAATCGACCATCGCGATCAGGTTCTTCAGCTGGTGATGGGCGGCGAACATCACCGCTTCCCACACTGCGCCTTCGTTGAGTTCGCCATCACCCAGCAGCACAAAGGTTCGCTGCGCTTTGCCCTTGGTGCGAAGCGCCAGCGCGGTGCCGCTGCCGACGCCGAGACCATGCCCCAACGAGCCGTTGATGGTTTCGTAGCCGGGGATGATCGGGTCCGGAATGCCGCCGAGGAAGCTGCCAGGTTTGCAAACGGTTTCCAGCGCCGCGAGCGGGAAGTAGCCACGATCGGCGAGGATCGG
Organism: Niveibacterium sp. 24ML; assembly: GCF_026586805.1. Lineage (GTDB taxonomy): Bacteria > Pseudomonadota > Gammaproteobacteria > Burkholderiales > Rhodocyclaceae > Niveibacterium. The sequence continues at coordinate 145,551 of NZ_JAPFHA010000007.1, forward strand.
GTACATGCAGATCGAGCCGTGGCCCTTGCTGATGATGATGCGGTCGCGGTCGGCGTGCAGGGGCTCTTCGGGGGTAATCCGTGCGATGCCGCTGTAGTACAGCACGGTGAGCAACTCGACGGCGGACAGCGAAGACGCAACACGCGTTTCCGGCGCGCGGCGGTGAATCGCCAGCGTCTGCTCGCGCACCCAGCGCGCCTTGTCGGCGAGCGCCTGTGCCCGCGTCGCGGGGTTGAGGAATTCGGCTCGGGCGTTCATGTGCATCTCCTCAGGCCGTGGCAGGTGCTACTTCGAGCAGCTTCCGACGCAGCTTGATCGAGAGCACTTCGTCGAGGTGGTCGAGCACCGGCTGCCCGAACTTCTCGCGCACCATGTCGCGGTAGCGCGGCGCGCTGAAGTAGGTGTTGAAGGCGTGATCGCGGAAGGCCAGGATCTCTGCGGCGCTCAGCGCCTTGTTGGCGAGGGGCATGGTGTCCCAGGCGTGCTGCGAGTAGGCGCCCCAGTGTGGCGGCAGGGCGATGCCTTCGCGCTGCGCCAGGGTGTAGAGCTGCGAGCCGGGGTAGGCCATCGCCGAGTAGAAGTTGGCGAACTCGCAGTTCAGTTCCAGTGCGAGATCCAGCGTGGCCTGCATCGATTCGTGGGTGTCGTCGGGCAGGCCGAAGATGTAGTTGCCCATCACGCGGATGCCGTGCGCCTGGATCTTGCGCACGATGTCGATGATCTCGTCGGAGCCGAATGACTTCTCGGCGCCGTCGCGCACATGCTCGCTGCCGCTCTCGATGCCCAGGCACAGCCAGTTGAAACCGGCGGCGCGCAGCTTGCCGAGCATGTCGTCCTTCACCGTATCGACACGGGCGTAGGCCCAGATGTTGAGGTCGTAGTCGCGCTCGATCAGCAGGTCGCAGATGCCTTCAACATGGCGCCGGTTGAGCACGAACATCTCGTCGACGAACTTGATGTTCTTCACCCCGTAGGTCTTCACCAGATGGTCGATCTCGGCGACTACGGTTTCGGGACTCCACATGCGGTAGGCGTTCTTGCCGAAGGGCGCGTTGATGCAGCAGAAGTTGCACTTGAACGGGCAACCGAGACTGGTGTGGATCGATGCGTAGGGCGTGCGCTGCTCGATATGGTCGAAGCAGTGCCAGTTGTGCGCGCGGTAGCGCGACATGTCGAGCAGATCCCACGCGATGCCGGGCATCTCGGTGTCGAGGTCTGCGACCAGGGCTTCGGCCGATTGCGGCGCCATCACCAGCTTGCCGCGCTTCCACCACAGCGAGGGAATCGCCGAGAAGTCGGTCGTGCCCGCATCCAGCGCTTCGACGGTCTTCAGAATCGTAACGGGGCCTTCAAGGCTGCAGACGAAGTCGACCTGTTCTTCGCGCATCGTCAGATTGGGCAGGGCCGCTGGGTGGGTGCCGGTCATCATCACCGGCACCTCTGATTGCGCCTTGATCAGCCGGGCGATCTTGCCGGCCGATGGCATGTTCTGTGTCGAGGCCGAGGGCTGCAGGCCATACACCACCAGCACCACAAGCTTCGGGGCGTAATGCGCCAACATGTTCGTGACTGCCTGCTCGGCCGATTCGCGCGTGGCCGGCACATCGTAGATGGCGACACGCTTGCCCTTGTTGCGCAGGTAGGTGGCGAACAGGCCGGCGAACACCGGCGGCTCGATGGCGGCGATGGTCTCGCCCAAGCCCTGATAGGTGCCGCGATGATCGCCCGGGTTGATCAGCAGGACGTCGATGGTGTCAGCCATGCTGGCCTCCCTTGTTCAGCGAGTAGCGCAGCCACGCGATGTTGGTCGCCGGGTCTTCGATCTCGCCACGGGCGAGCATTTCGCGTACCTCGGCTTCGGGCAACCAGTCGAATCCGGTGTGGCCCATTTCGGGCCCCGCGGCGCCAAAGGCCCCCGGCAAGTGCGCCACGAACAGCGCCACGCGCGCCTGCAGCAGCGCAGCCTCGGGCGTGAAGTAGCCGAGCGGTTCCAGGTGTGCGGCGTCGATGACGATGCCGGTCTCTTCGACCAGTTCGCGCTGCGCGGCGGCCAGTGCGGATTCGCCCTCGTCGATGAAGCCGCGTGGGATTTCGTAACCGCTGCGACCGAGCGGGTGACGCCACACCTTCAGCAGGCCAACCTTGCCGACCGCGAGTGGAAGCACGCACACACCGCCGAGTTGATCGGCCCCCAGCGCTTTGGGCACGACCGCAAGGAAACTGCCGACCTCCTCCCCGTTGGAGCTGCGGATGTGATCGAAGCAGACGCGGTACACCGTGTTCTGCGCGATTTCCTTGCGAGAGAGGAGGGTGATCGGCGTGTCAGACATTGCCGTACTGCGTGTTCTTCAACATCTGGTAGCCCTTGATCAGCTCGCGGATGCCGTCGTCGAGCGTGTAGGCGGTGCGGTAGCCGGTGGCCTCGACCTTTTCGTTCGAGACGATGTAGTTGCGCTGATCCGGGTCTTTGCCGAGCGGGGCTTCGAGGAAGGTGAAGTCCGGCACCTGAAGGGCAATGCGCTGGCAGAGTTCCAGCTTCGAGATGTTCGCGCTGGAGAGACCCATGTTGTAGATCTGGCCGCGCATCGTTTCGAAGTTGTCGAAGCCGTGGATGAAGGCACGCACCACATCGCGCACATGGATGTAGTTGCGCTTGAAGTGGGCTTCGAACAGCACGATGAAGCGATCGTTCACGGCGCGGTAGGTGAAGTCGTTGACCAAGAGGTCGATCCGCATGCGTGGTGACATGCCGAACACCGTGGCGAGGCGGAAGCTGATCGCATTCGGGTGTTGCAGCAGCATTTGCTCAACCTTCACCTTCTCGATCGCATAGAGCGATATCGGTTTGAGCGGTGAGTTTTCGTCGCAGTAGTTGTTCTCGTCGCCGGTGCCGTAGGCCGAGTTCGTCGTCGGCATCACGATGCGCTGCTCTTTGCTGACATGCCGCAGCATCATCTCGATCGCATCGTGGTTGGTGCTCGATGCACCCACCGGGTCGCGCGCGCAGAGCGGCGCGCCGACGTAGGCGGCGAGCGGGATGATCGCGTCGGCCTTGGCGATGAGCGGCTTCATGACGTTCTCTATGCGCACATCACCACGCACTAGGTCGAACTTCGGGTGCGCGCAGACATGGCCGAGGCTGGCCTGCTTGTACATGAAATTATCGACCACGGTGACTTCGTGGCCGGCCGCCAGCAGTTCGGGGACGAGGACGGAGCCGATGTAGCCGGCACCGCCGGTGACCAGAATCTTCATGGTGTCTCTAAGCCTTTACGCGTTAGCGGGTGGCAGCGTCGAGCACGCGCTGCAGGGTGTCGATACGATCGCGCAAATCGAAGGGATGGTTACCGACGAAAAAGCCCCGATCATGGGCGGTATTCGCGTTGATGATTTCACCCACGCAGTCGTAGTCGTAGTACTTGATCGCGTCGTGGCGCAGGAAGTTGCCGCCGGTGATGATGCGGAAGCCGATGTCCGCCTCCTTCATCGAGCGCATCACATGGCGCCGGTCCAGATCCATCTCGGGGTTCAGGATCAGCGTGAAGGAGAACCAGCTCGACTCGCCGTTCTCACGCTGGATGATGAAGCGCGGGTCGTTCGCGAACAGCGCCTGGAAGTGGCGCGCGTTGGCGCGGCGCGCGGCGGTGAAACCGTCCAGCTTGTTCAGTTGTTCCAGCCCTACGGCGCCGGAAAGCTCCAGCGGGCGCACGTTGTAGCCGGGCACGATGAAGCGGTAAGCCTCGAAGAAGTCGTCGTCGCGCTTCTCGTACAGCGGGCTGCCGGGCGGCTGGTCGCGTGTCCAGCCATGGTTGCGGATGGCGCGGCACAGCGCGAACAGCTCGTCGTCGTCGGTCAGGATCATCCCGCCTTCCATCGTCGAGATGTGGTGCGAGAAAAAGAAGCTGAAGGTGTTGATGTCGCCGAAGGTGCCGGTGAAACGGCCGTCGACCTTGGCGTCCATCGATTCGCAGTTGTCCTCGAACAGATAGAGGCCGTGCTGGTCGCAGAAGGCGCGCAGCGTTGGCAGCTCCGCCGGGTTGCCGAGAATGCTCACTGCCATCACCGCGCGGGTCCGCGGCGTCAGTGCGGCTTCGAGCTTGCTGACGTCGATGTTCAGCGTCTGCAGGTCGACGTCAACGAAGCGCAGTTTCAGGCCGTACTGCTGCAGGGGGTGGAAGGTGGTCGACCACGAAATCGCCGGCACGATGATCTCGTCGCCGCGCTGCAGCGGCTTGTGCTGTTTGAACGAGAGCGCCGCGACGCCGACCAGGTTGGCCGACGAGCCCGAGTTGACCATTACCGCATGGCGCTTGCCAAAGCGCGCGGCGAAAGCCTCCTCGAAGCGGCGCACGTTCTCGCCCATCGTGAACATGCCGCTGTCGATGACGCGGTGGAGCGCCGCGATTTCCTCGGCGCCCCAGGTGCTTGCTGCCAGTTCGTAATACATGATGCGTTCCGTTTGTTCGGGGATCAGTCGTTTGCCGGGTAGCGGGCCCGATAGTCCGCCAGCGCAAGTCGCAGTCCCTCGTTGAGCGAGACGTTCGCTTGCCAACCCAGCGCAGCCATCCGGGAATTGTCGAGCAGCTTGCGCGGCACGCCGTCCGGTTTCGATGGGTCGGTACGAATCTCGCCCGTATAACCCACGATATCGGCAACTTTTTGCGCCAGCTTGAGGATAGAGACTTCCGTGCCGCCGCCGATGTTGATCACCGGGTAGCGGCTGGCGGCGAGCAGGGCGTCGAACTGGGCGTCCGGCAAGTCCGCCAGCAAGTGGATTGCCGCGGCGCAATCATCCACGTAGAGCAGCTCGCGCAAGGGCGAACCGGTGCCCCAGATGGTTTCAACCGGCGTGCGGTCTTTCGCCGCCCGCACGAAGCGGCGGATCATTGCTGCCGCGACATGCGAGTTCGCTGGATCGTAGTTGTCGCCCGGTCCGTAAAGGCTGGTCGGCATCACCGCGAGGTAGCGCGTGCCGTACTGCTGATTGCAGGCGCGGCAGAGCTCGATCGCCGCCAGCTTGGCCATGGCGAAGGCCGAATTGGTCGGTTCCACCTCGCCCTGAAACAGACTGGCTTCGGCAATCGGTTGCGCCGCCGCGCGCGGGTACGAACAATTCGATCCCACGAAGATCAGGCGTTCCACCCCTGCGCGCCGCGCCGATTCGATCACGTTGGTGTAGATCGCGAGGTTGTCGGCAAGGAATTCGACCGGGTAGGTGGAATTGGCATGGATGCCGCCGACGCGGGCGGCCGCAAGGACCACGCGGGTCGGCCGCTCTGCCAGCATGAAGTGTTCAGCAGCGGCTGCATCGCGCAAATCGAGCGCATCGCGTGTGCGCAGGACCAGAGCGCTGTCGTTTGCCGCCGCGCGCACCAGCGCGTTGCCTAGCAGGCCGCGATGGCCCGCGATGAAGGTCCGGACGGCGCGTGCATTCGAGACGGTGGCGATCATGCGTTGAGCCCTCGCGCTTTGAGCAGTTCGAGCAGGCCCTCGCCAAGCGGGATCCGCGGCGACCAGCCGGGCAGTGGGTTCGCTGGCCGCCAGGGCTGCATTGTCTCGCGCGGGCGATTGGCGCGCAGAGCCTGTGCCCGCAACGCGCTGGGACCCGCTCGGCCTGCGTCCTCTCTGGTGATCACTTCGCAAGAGTCATCAGGCGCGATGAACACTCTACGTCCGCAGTGTTTGCTTTCTATCCTCGGCACTATCGGTCGCAGCTGACGAATCGCACTCATGCACGCCAACCATTGCCTACGAAGGCTCACAGTAGAAGTGGGTGAAATACGAACATGGTGAGGAGAGCGATTGTTGTTCTTCATCGATGCCGCTCATGGGGTTCAAAGCCAATCGAAATCAATCCGCCTGCAATAATAATCGACCGCAACGCCAAATCCGGCGCGGGTTTCGGGTTCTTCAAGTGCCTGCTAGCATGACCCCCTCTTTGTTTCCGTTGGAGTTGGAGCTCGTGGCGATCATTCTCGGCATCTCCGCCTTCTACCACGACAGTGCCGCCGCTTTGGTGCGCGATGGCGAGATCATCGCCGCCGCTCAAGAAGAGCGCTTCAGCCGCATCAAGCATGATCCGGCGTTTCCGGCCCAGAGTATCCGTTACTGTCTGGCGGCCGCCGGGGTGACGCTGGCCGAGGTCAGCGATGTGGTGTTTTATGACAAGCCGCTGCTCAAGTTCGAACGGCTGCTGGAGAGCTACATGGCCAGCGCACCGCGCGGCTTTGGCTCTTTTGTGCGGGCGATGCCGGTCTGGCTGACCGAGAAGCTCTACCTCAAAAGTCTGCTGCGCAAAGAGCTGGCCCGGCTGTCTGGGCTCGACAAGCGGTCGCTGCCGCCACTGCGCTTTAGCGAACACCATCAGTCTCATGCTGCTTCGGCGTTTTTTCCCAGCCCTTTTGAACGGGCGGCGGTGCTCTGCCTTGATGGGGTGGGCGAGTGGGCTACCAGCTCGGCGTGGCTCGGTGAGGGCAATCGACTCTCGCCGCTGTGGGAGATCCAGTTTCCCCATTCGTTGGGGCTGCTCTATTCCGCCTTTACCTATTGCTGCGGTTTTCGGGTTAACTCGGGCGAATACAAGCTGATGGGGCTGGCACCCTATGGCGAGCCCCGTTACGCCGACCTGATCCGTCGCCATCTGATTGATATCAAAGAAGACGGCAGCTTTCGTCTGGATCTGAGCTACTTCAATTACGTCACCGGCGACACCATGACCAACGCGCGCTTTGCGGCGTTGTTTGGCGGCCCACCGCGTCAGCCTGAAGCGCCCTTGACCCAGAAAGAGATGGATCTGGCCCGTTCCATCCAGCTGGTGACCGAGGAGATTGTGCTCAAGCTGGCGGCCAGCCTGAAAGCAGAAACCGGCGCTGACTATCTCTGTCTGGCCGGCGGTGTGGCCCTTAACTGTGTGGCCAATGGCCGGCTGCTGCGCGAAGGCCCGTTTCGCGATATCTGGATCCAACCAGCCGCTGGTGACGCGGGCGGGGCGCTGGGCGCCGCGCTGGCCTGTCACTATCAGCTGCATGATCAGGCGCGTGCAGCAACCAGCGTTGACCGTCAGCACGGCAGCTATCTTGGCCCGGCGTATGACGACGCTGCCATTGCCGCGGCGTTGCATGACTGGCAGGTGCCAGCAGAACGGCTGGAGGACGATGCGCTCTTTGCCGACGCTGCCGCTGCGCTCGCTGCTGGCGCCGTCATTGGCTGGTTTCAGGGGCGCATGGAGTTTGGGCCACGCGCCTTGGGCAACCGCTCGATTCTCGGCGATCCGCGCAGCCCGACCATGCAGGCGCAGATGAACCTCAAGATCAAGGAGCGTGAGTCATTCCGCCCCTTTGCGCCGGCAGTGCTGGCCGAGGCGGTGAGCGACTGGTTTGCCCTAGAGCGGCCAAGTCCCTACATGCTGCTGGTGGCACCCGTCGCTGCCGACAAGCAGCTCGCCGACCCAGACGGAGAAGCACTGTTTGGCCTTGATCGTCTCAACCGGCCGAGGTCATTGGTGCCGGCAATCACCCATGTCGATTACTCGGCGCGGGTGCAGACCATTCACGCCGATACCAACCCGCGCTTTCATCGTCTGATCAGCACCTTTGCCGCTCAGGGCGGGGTGCCGCTGGTGATCAACACCTCGTTTAACGTGCGTGGCGAACCGCCAGTCTGCAGTCCTACCGATGCGATCCGCTGTTTTCTGGCCACGGCCATGGATCAGCTGGTGATCGGTAACTACCGCCTGCTGAAGAGTGCTATGCCCGCAGACGCCATCGCCCGCGCCCGGGCCGTTGAATTTGCCCCGGACTGACCCACATGCAACAGATCGCCCGTGATGATGTAAAGAAACTGCGCCAGTTCGGATTGGGGCTGGCCGCCGTGATCTGGCTGTTTTTCTTCCTGCTGTTGCCCTGGTGGTTCGGCCATGAGCGTCACCCCTGGCCCCATCTGGTGGCTGCAGTGATTGCCGCTGTCGCCTTGCTGCGGCCGCTACTTATCCACCCCCTGTTTGTTGGCTGGACGTGGATCGCGCGGCCGCTGGCCTGGTTTAACACCCGATTGATCCTTGGGGTGGTGTTCTTTCTACTGCTGCTGCCGCTGGGTGGCTGGTTGTTCTGGCGCGGCAAACTGCACTTCAAGGCCGGCTTTGACGCGACGGCAACCAGTTACAAGGTGCGGCGTAGCGGCTTTGACCCTAAACAGATGGAGCATCCGTTCTGAGGCTCTATCGAACCGCTGATTCATTCGCTCATCGGCGCGCGGCCGGTGACATGCCTTTGGGATAATGGCGACAGCCCAGCCACGACGAGACCTCACCGCATGCGATCGAGCTTGTCCGATCTGGAGTACGCGGCCAAGAAGATGCAGACGCGGCGCGACCGTTTCCCGGCCGAGATTGATGCCGCGACGCCGTGACGCCGTGGTCGGCGCTGGCGGCCGAGATTGAGCCGTTCTACCCTAAGGGAGAAGGCCGTGTGCGACCGCCGGTCGGCGTGGTGCGGATGCTGCGGATGTGCGTGGCGCAGCAGTGCTTCGGGTTCTCGGGTGCATGATCGCGACGCACGACCCAGGCGTCCTCGCGCAAGGCCACATCCAGACGCCAGTGCAGGTCGTTCTCCACGGCCCAATGCCTAGGTACCATCCCGGCGCACGACTCGGTGTCCAGCTCGGCCGAGCTGATGTAGTAGCGCTGCTCGATGCGTCGGGCCTGTCCGTTTACTATGCGCAACGAGAGCACCCGGCCGCGGCTGCGGTAGTCGGTTCCGCGTTGTGCGTCAACGTGCCCGGTGTTGGAGAGCACCTGCGCGATTTGCTGTGTCTGACGTCCGTGGCCGGTGGTGTTCGACTCACGGGCCACCGTGTCGGGCTGATCGGCAAAGGCATCCTCGAGCGGCTCGCGCAAGCGCGGCTGGTTGCCGTTGACCGCCAGCAGGTGGTCGGCGCCGCGCTGGCGGATTTGGCGGGCGATCTGATGCAGGGCGATTTTAAGACCGCCTTGGCGGGGACGTAGCACGCTTTTGTTTTGACTTCGCCAAGTGCGCGCATCGCTACCTGGCGGAGGTACAGTGCCAATTCAACCGCCTTGCCGATCTGGCCGCCCCGGTACCACGGCTGGCCGTAGCCTTCATGCGCGCCAAGCCATGCCCGAGAAGGCTCAACGTCGATGTGGCTGGCGTACGAACATAGTCAGGACCTATTGAATCTTCACTTCGACGCAACCAGCACAAGGGCAACGGATGACAGCGCAGGTGGATGTCGCGATTCTGACTCGCAGCCGCGGCAGGTATGTCGCCAACGCCCTGCGCTTGGTGTTGCCGCAGATAGTGGGCAATGAACGGGCGGGGGTGGTGGTGATCGACATTGACTGCACCGACGACACCGCTACCCAGGTGGCCCAACTGCAGCAGCAATGGCCGTTGTTGTGTTATGAGCGCTGCGCGGAACTGGGGCCGGGCCAGTCCTGCAACCATGAGCTGGCGACAACCCTAGCTCCTTGGCTGGCCATTCTGGACGATGACGCCGAGCCTATCGCCGACGGGGTGTCCCAAGTGCTGCGGTTGATCGACGACGACCAGTTCAATGCCTTAGGCGGGCTCTACGCCGCCTGCTTCGCCGAAAGGCTGCAACCCTGGTTCCATGGCCGCTGTGAGAGCAACGACAGTCTTGTGCCGGCGGGCGAGCAGTTCCGAATGACCAAGGGCTGTCTTTCCAGTGGCATCGCCGCCTATCGGGTCGAAATGCTGCGTCAGGCGGGTGGCTTGCCGGTGCGGTTCGGCATGCGCTGCGGTCAGGTCGGCTATGGCGAGGAGCCCCCCGCCCGGCAGCAGATTGCGATGCGCGGGGCGCGGTTGGGGGTTGGCCGGCGCTGTAGCGTGCACCAGCTGGTGCCACAGCGCAAACAGCGCAGGCAGTGGACGCGGCGGTGTCAGTTCGCCATCGGCCGCGATTTTTGGCTGATTCTTGACAAGCCCGCGCACTGGCCGTTGCAACGCCACTGTCTGCGCCTGGAGCTGGCGAACAGCTGGCGCCAGACCGGCACGGCGCTGAGCGGGGTTGGTAGCGGCCAAGGTTGGCAGAACCTGCTTGCCGAGAATGCGCGCTGGTCGCGGTTGGCTGGGTTGTGGTGCGGCTCTCGCAATTCGCAGCAGGAGCATCGGTGATGACGACCACCCCAAAACGCTTGCTGATCTACATCGCCGAGCCGTACTTGTTGGACTACTTTCAGGAGGTGGTGGAGGCCCTGGCCGACCTGCCGGGGTTGCAACTGGAGCGGGCCGCTCCGTTTCACTGTGACGACAGCGCTATTCGCCTGCTGCTACGTCAGCAGGTGGCGGCTGAGCAGTGCGATCTGGTATGGACCACCGCTGAGCTGCTGCCGTGGATGCCAGCCGAAGCCCAGCGGATCGCCAGTTTTCACCATGCCGGCTACGGCGAGCATCGCTTTCTGCTTCATCCGGGGGTGCTGGACCACGCCGATCTGTTGTTTTGCGCCAGTTACCGCCCCTCGGCCGTGCTGGCAGACTGCGATGGCTACCGGCCGCTGGTAGCGCGCGGGCGACAGACGCCCCTGCGGGTGGTGCCCGTTGGCTACCCCAAGCTGGATCGCACCATGGCGGCGGTGGCCGCCCGACCGGCGGGCAAGTCGGTGCTCATTGCGCTGTCGACCCTGGCCGATAACCCCTACGCCATCGACCAACCGCTGCGCGCCTGCATCGAGCGGCTGCTGGCGGTCGGTGAGCAGGTGATCCTGCGCCCCTTTCCGCGCGATATCGTGCAGGAGCCGCTGATCCGCCAACTGCTCGTTGACTACGGTGATCATCCCGGTTTTGCGCTGAGCGAAGGCTCCTATCTGCCCGCCTTTGCCGCCGCCCGCGTGATGCTGTTCTTTGGCCGGCCAGATGCCACCACCGCCTTTACCTTCAGCTACAGCAGCCTGCGCCCCTGTCTGTTCTATCAGCCGCAGGCTGCGCAGGGTGGCGAGCCGCACCCCTTGGGGCTTGCACTGGGCGATGGCGAGGCGCTGGCCGAGCAGGCGCTGACCATAGAGCCCGGGCGGTGGCGGGTGCGGCTGACGCAGGCGCGGGCCGAGGCGCTGGCCTACGTCGGCACCAGTGCCGCACGGCTGCGTCAGGTGGTAGGCGCGCTGCTGGCGGGGCAACCGCTGGCTGACAGCTACAGCTATCACCGCCAGCCAGGCGATGGGGAGCTGGCGCTTGCCACCCTGCAGCGGCTTGAGGCCGAGGTGGGTGGGGGCAGCAGCTACCTGCTGATGGCCCACTTGCAACGCTGGCTGGCGTCAAACCGTAGTGGGGCGAGTGATACGGAGTTGATGGCGCTCTGTCAGTTGCTGACTGGACCGCTGGGCGCCGGACCGGCCCAGATCCTGCTGCAGGCGCTGGTGGCGGTTGGGCCGCTCTTGCAGGCACGGCTGACAGAGGCTCAGTGGCGTCCATTGTGGGCCCTGGCCGAGGCGCGCTATCAGCAGCAACCTGTGCCGGCGCCATGGTTGCGGCTGTCGCTGCTGCGCTTACGGCTGCTGGCGAACGATGAACCGGGCAGCGCGGTGCTGGCTGCTCAATTGCTCGTTTGTGGCGACAGTGCGGTGCTTCATGCCCTGGCGGACTACTACCAGCCACGCGATGCCAGCCCTTATCAGGGGGCCTGCGCCGCCTTTGTTGCCCACAGCGGCCTGTGGCAGCTCGATCTGCTGCAGCAGTGGGCGGCGCGGGCAGGCGGTTATGATCTCTTTGGTGACGGCCGCGCCAGCCGCATGCTGCTCGCGTACCTGAAGCAGCAGCAGTGGCCGCTACCGCAACGGGTGTGGGCCGATGAGCCGGCGGCAGAGCTGTTTGACGGCGTGCCGGTGTCCCGTCTGGACGGCGCTGCAGCCACCAGCGTGAAGCTGCCGCTGCTGATCGCCTCGCCGGAGTTTGCCGCGCCGATCCGTCAGCGGCTGCTGGCGCTGGGGGTAGCGCCAGCGCTACTCATTGACCTGGCGACGAAGGGTGGCTAGCTGAAAAACAACCGCTGATAGAGCGCCAGATCGCTCTCGGCGTCGACTTCCCCCCAGGGGTCGGCGTAGGGGCAGACAGTGATGGCTGGCTCGCCCTGCTGCAGCAAGCGTTTGAGCAGCGCGGTCATGTCCAGCCGGTCCCAGCTAGCGCCATCCAGCTGCTGTTGCAGCCGCTCAACTACCGCCCAGCTGGCCGGGGTAAAGCGCAGCAGCCCCATGTACTGCCCCCGGATCTCGGCGGTGGATGCGGCCCGGCCGCCAATGGTCAGCAGCCGTTGATGCCGGTCGTAGCTGAAGGTCTCGGCATCGCTCAGCGGATCGGCAAAGCGCTGCTGCCACAGTGACAGCCAGTTCTGATCAAAGGTGATGGCCAGCTCGGCGTTGCTGTCGATCAGCGGGCGCACGGCGTTGCTGGTGTAGAAGATGTCGCTATAGCTGACCACGCAGGGCTGCTGGCGCAGCCAGCTGGCGGCACAGGCCAGCGAGGCCACCATGTTGGTCTCGGCCCAGCGCGGATTATGAAAAAAATGGAGGGGACGCTCGGCCAGCGCCTGCTGCTGATAGCCGGTGACCACAGCGATGTCGTCGATGCCAGCCTCGCGCAGCGCCTGCAGCTGGCGGTCGAGCAGGGCCACGCCCCCCACCTTGACCAGACATTTGGGCTGCTCGGCGGTCAGCGCCCCCATGCGGCTGCCACGGCCAGCGGCCAGAATGATCGCTTTCACGGATGTTCCTCGCTAAACAACTGATGAGCCCGCGCCAGCCAGAGCGGGTCGAACGGCTGGTCCCGTTCCGGATGCCACATCCACCCCTCCCACTGGCGCTGTCGATGGCGGATCGCCTCGATCTCGCCATCCACACTGGTGGCCAGCAGCCGGTAACCGGGCGGGCAGGCGGCTAGCGCCTGCTGATGGTAACTGTTGACCCTGCCGGTCAGCTCGCCCTCAAGCTGATGGTGGCAGGCGACATGCCCCTGACAGGGCTGAAGTGTGCCCCCGGCGTGGTGCGCCAGTAGCTGCATGCCACGGCAGATACCGAGCACGGGCTTGCCTCGTTCCTGCGCCCAGTCCAGCAGGGCCAGCTCCAGCTGGTCGCGCGCCGGGCAGCTGCCGATGTCGTTGCCGCCCGACAGCAGCAGGCCATCGCCGTCGACCTGCGCCAGCCAGTTGGCCAATGCTGACGGCGTCAGGCTGCAGCTGACGGCAAAGGGCAGGGCGCCGAGGGCCTGCAGCCAGTGGTTGAGGTTGAGATCGAGCGCTTCGCGCAGCTCGTCGCGGCCAGCGACAGCGTCGACCCGCTGGGTGACGATCAGGCGCAATGGGCGGGTGCTCATTCGATCACCTCAACCCGGCGCAGGGCGCAGTCGATGGCCAGACGGCGGGCGCTGCTCCAGCGCCGGAAATGGCTCTCGCCGGCACCGATCACCGCCGGTAGCCCCAGCTCACCGGCGCGAATGGCCATGTGCGAGTTAACCCCACCCCAGGCGGTGATGAGACCGGCGATCGGGTAGCCGAACAGCCAGTCATAGCCGGGATCGGCATTGGGGATGCAGACGATCGCCCCGGCTAGCGCGGCGCGTTCTTCATGGCTGACTACGCTGGCCATCACCTGCTTCTGGGTGATGAAGTTGGGCACGGTTTCCGGCCAGCTGAAGGCCCAGACATCGGCCAGATTGCGGATCACCGGTGGCAGGGCCAGATGGCGGGTGTCGCTGTAGCTCTGCTGGCCGCGCTCGATGCTGTGGCGCAGCAGGCTGTGGGCATCGACGGCGCAAACCTCCAGCTGCTGGATGCACTGGATGTCGCAGCAGGCGATCTCCTCGGCGCTGAAGCCCAGCTGCTGGCCGTAAGCCGAGAGCAGCGACAGCGCGTCCGACACATTGCGGGTAAAGCAGAATTTGGCGTATTCGCGCAGCTCGATGCCTGCCTGCAGGAACTCGAACAGACCGACCACATCGTGGTTGAGGCCATGCTCCTGCAGCAGGGCACTGATCCGTTTCATCTGCGCCAGAGTCAGGGCAAAGGGGGCAACCGCTTCTGGCGCGGGCGGCTGCTGCTGCCAGTCAAAATACTGATCGGGCGCTTCGTCGTAGCGGGGCGAAAGCAGATCGTAGGTGCCGGGGCGCAGATGGCCGTAGCGGGCCAGAAACAGTGAACGGTCGCTGCTGCTGCGGTCACGGCTCATCTGTTTGCTGACGGTGCTGATGCTGGCCAGAAACTGGTCGTAATCGGCGCTGCTCAGCACCCCCACATCCACCAGCGAGCGCAGCAGCTGCACCGCCACAAAGCCAGCCCGGGCCAGCCCGGCGAAGGGCAGGGTGCCATAGCGCTTGGCATCCTCCAGCAGCCAGTAGATCTTGGCCGGCGCATCGAGGTCGGCGTTGAGCACCGCCTCGCGCCGTTCGCGCAGGGTGTCGAGCTTGGCCGCGTCCTGCCGCCACAGGCCGCTCTGGCCATCGATGATGCCGTTGGTCAGGCGGCGCAGGCTGTCGGCAATCTGGGTCAGCTCATCGGCGCTAAAGCCGTGAGCTAGCAGTGGCTGCAGCCGCTCGGGCAGATCCAGGGTGTAGCAGGAGAAGACGATCTCAAACTCCACTTTGTCATGCAGCGCCGGTTGGGCCAGCAGTTTGTCGATGTAGTAGTCGACCAGCCGCCCGGCCAGGCTGTCGGGCAGATCGGCCGGGATAAAGGAGTTGAACGACAGCCGCACATCGATATAGGGCAGGCCGCAGAAGTGCTGCATCAGCGGAAAGCTGCGCAGGTTACGGTAGCCGTAGTTATGGCGCTGATAGGCCCAGATGGCGTCGGTGACCAGCTCGCGGTAAAGCGACAGGGCCAGAGGTTTGGGGCGGATGCCGATGATCTCGGCCGGGTTCCAGTCGGGCATCACCCCGTAGATGGTGCGCTGACCGATCAGCAGCGGGTGAGGCTTGAAGCCTTTGGCCACCTTGCTGGCGATCAGGCTCAACAGCTGCTGCTGGCGCTCGCTGCTCTGGGGTGGTTCACGCAGGATCAGCGGCCGTAGCTGCAGCAGCCACAGTTGCGGCTGGCTGTCCGCCTCGGTCACGGCAAATTCGAGATCAAAGGGCTGGTCGCCGGTCAGCGCCTGCAGCTCCTCCATCAGCGCCAGCACCGGCGCGATCGGCGCAGGCGGGGTGACCTCGGCCGGCAGCCAGGCGGCGCCCTGCCAGGTCTCGCTGCCGCTGCTGCCGCTGCTGCCGCCGGTAACGGCGGTGGTATCGCTGCCATCACGCCAGCTGATCACCCGATAGGGGGCGCAGGTGTTGGGATCATGAGAAAAGGCCACACCACTGCGCGCCACCCGCTGCAGCATCGGCTGGATCAGCACCTCATCCTCGGCGGCGATGCGGCCGTAGGAGGCGATCACCGCGTCGATGGCGGTGGCCACAGCGGCGCAGTCGTCGGCGGCGATATCCAGCCGTGACAAAAAAGCGCCAGCCTGACTCTGCTGGTGGCAATCCTCCAGAGTGCAGCTGGAGCGGATGATCAGCTGCTGGCCGGCGAACTGCTGCTGGACCTGCATCAGGCTGGCCGCGCGCTGCTGCTGCCAGTCCGCCACGCCGAGGCGCAGCAGCGGCGGGATGGCGGCCAGCGTCAGGCGCCCCTGCAGCGCCTGCAAGGTGCCGGCCTTGGTGGCAAAGGTGAAGCTGGCCATGGTCTTTTAGCCTTTGCGCCGCGCCGACCAGGCGCGGGTCAGATAGGTGGCTTCGATCACTGGCAGGCCGGCGATGCGCTGCTCGACAAAATCGAGAAACTGCTGGAAGCGCTGTGGGCCAAGCTGGGCCTGCAGATCGTTGACCGAGCGCCAGGCGCCGAGATAACGCTCGGGGCTCATGGCGATCACATGGCGCCCCTCCAGATAGACCACATCCTCAAACCGGGGGCTGTCCCACAGTAGCTCGGTCAGCTGTTCGGTGATGCCAGAGCGGCCAGAGGAGACACGTTTAACATTGGGCTTGAGGGTGTTGAGGTGGGCCTCGATCTCCACCAGCAGCGGGTTAACTTCCAGCAAGCGCGGGTTCCACAGCGCCGTGAAGCGGCCGCCGGGGCGCAGAATGCGCTGGAATTCGGCGGTGGCCCGCTCAAAGTCAGCCCAATGGAACGACGACGCCATGCTGACCCAGTCGCAGCACTGATCGGCCAGCCCGGTCTGCTCGGCGCTGCCAGCCAGCCAGCGGATCGGCCGTGGCTGGTGCTGCTGTTGATCGAGGGCGATAGCGGTGGAACGCATGTCGTCATTGGGTTCGACGGCGGTGACCGAGGCCACCCCGGCATCGCGCACCATGCGCGTCCAGATGCCGGTGCCAGCCCCGACATCGACAAAATCGACCTGGCTGGCCGGGCAGGGCAGCAGGCCAAGCAGTGCCTTGAGCACCGACGGACAGTAATCGGGACGGTAGCGGGCGTAGTCATCGGCCAGGCCGGTGAAATCGCCAGCGACAACCGGCTGGACGGAGGGGACTGTGGTCATGGCCGTTGCTCCTGAGACAGGCGTTGCACAATCTGGTCGACAAACTGCTGGGGCGCTGAGTCGGCGCTGCCGCACAGCAGCAGGTGAGGGTCGCGTGGCTCATCGACCAGCAGGTCCAGCCCGGCCACATGCTGCAGTTCGCCAGCCGCATGGCGGGCATAGATGCCCTTGGGGTCACGCCGGCGCAACTCATCCAGTGGCACCTTGAGGTAGACCTCGAGATAACCGGGCAGGTGACGGCGGTTCCAGTCGTGAACTTCATGAAACATCGAGATGGTGGCGATGACCACCGTCACCCCCGACTCGGCCAGCATGGCGCATAGCCGGGCGTAGCGCAGCGCCAGGTTCAGCCGCACCTCACGGCCGTGGTTGGCGGCCGATGGATCGACCGCATCGAACAGGCTGCGCAGGCGGTCGCCATCAAGCAGCACCACCGGCTGCTGCTGGCGTAACCGTTCGGCCAGCGCCGTCGCCACCGTCGACTTGCCAGCGCCAGAGAGGCCGGTGATCCAGATCACCTGAGCCTGTGGCCGCATAACGCTAGCGTTGCTGGTCATGGCCGGCTCCGTCAGATGGGGCATGAGCAGCGCTTACCACAGGGTGTAGTTGTCGCCCTCGCGCGGCTGTTTGCGACGCTTGTCCCAGTGGTACAGACCAATGATTACGACCAGCGCCAGAATCAGAAGTAGCCATTTCATGCTGTGAACTCCCTGCTGTTGGAGTGGGGTTGGGGCCGCGCCCGTGGTTGGCCATCAGCGTTCAGCCCTGCCCGCCGGCGGTCACCGCGGGGGTGAAGATCTGGCGCAACTGCCCGGCAACATAGTCGGCGACCCAGTCGCAACCCAGATCGGTGAAGTGTACCGAGTCAAACATCATCTCGCGGGTCTTGGGGATCGCCCGATCAAGGTCGATGAGAGGAACCTGCAGTTCCGTCGCCACATCGCGCACGCACTGGTTCAAGCGCTGATAGTAGCCGCACACCTCGTCATAACTGAGTCCTTTGCCGTCCATCATCAGGGTCACATGGTTGACGATTTCGGGGTCGCCATTGGCGATCAGTCGGCTGGCCTGAGTCAGCAGAATCGGTGTGATCCCCTTGATCGTGCAGATGCTGCAGAAAACGCGCAGGTTGTCGCTAAACAGCTGGTCGAAGGTGTTGGGGTCGAGCCGGCTTTGCTGCTGGCGCAGCGCCGCAAACTCATCTGTCGCCGCAACCTGGGGCGCACGCCTGAGCAGCCGCTGCCAGCTGCGCTTAAGGGCGTTGCTGATGAGCCGCTTGCAGGCGCCCTCCGCCGTCATGCCATCAAACTCGGTGCGGACAAACAGGTTGCGCGACGGAATGCGCGCGTGCCAGTAGTCCTGCTCGTGGATCATCAGCACCAGATCATTGATGTTATGCATCAGCGCGCAGGCGGCAGGTTTGAGCGGCAGGATCTTGTTAAACAGCAGGTTGATGCTCTGGGCGGTGGTGTTGCCCCACACCCCGGAGTTAATGGTGTTGATGGCCGCCACTTCCGGATAGCGCGCATTGTGGATGGCCGCGACCTGATTGGGCCAGCGCCGATCTTCGTTGTTCCAGATGCATTCGGTGGTGCTGCCACCGAGAAAGACGATGGAGGGGTCCCGCCCCAACTGGCCATGCTGGGGGTTAATGAAGCCATGTTCATCGGTGGTCATGGCAAAGAACTTATCCGGCAACTGGCCGTTGGTCTCGGCGATCTTGGAGGGCGGCGCCTTGATCAGGTACTTCTTGTGCGGCGGATACTCGCGGCATTGGATCTTGCGGTAGAGGCCCGGGGTGACCAGGCCGATATAGCGGACGTAGCCATCACTCATTGCGATGTTTCCGGTTGCTCAGTGGGGGCGGCGACAGCCAGCAGCAGATGGCCGTCATCATGTTCTTCACCGTCGTCATCGAAGCGGGCCTGCAGCATGCGGTAGCCCGGGGCCTGGCGGAAGTAGTGCACGGCGCCATCGAAGTGGTCGATGATGGCGGTACCGTAACGCTGCTCGCGGGCAAAGGCGTTGCTGATCAGCAACCGACCATCGCTGGCCAGCAGGGTGCGCACATTGGCCAGCACCTGGGGCAGATCGTCGAGGATGTACCACAGCAACTGGTTGAGGATCACCAGACCAAAACGCTGGCCGCTTAGCTCTGGGGGCAGCGGGTTGGCGCCGATATTGGCGCAGAAAAAGGGCAGCTGCGGGTAGCGCTGGCGGGCACCGGCAATGGCCACACTGCTGATGTCGAGCCCGCATACCTCGCTGCCGGCAAAGCGCTCGGCGATCAGGCGGGTGACATGGCCGTGGCCGCAGCCGACTTCCAGAATGCGCCCGAGGTTGGGGCTGGTGGCGGCGAGGGTCAGCAGCCGGGCGCGTGACAGCTGGTAGTAGCGCCCCATCTGGGCATTAGCGGACTGCTCCCAGGGGTCGTCGCTGTCGCGGTAGTAACCGTCGAAATCGCCGACAAAGGCCAGTTCGCCGTCGCGCTCCTTGAAGATGTAGCTTTTCGATTTGGACATCGGTTAACCCTTGTGGCGCAGCGCATCATCCAGCGCGCGATAGGCAATATGGTTGACCAGCAGTGACTGAGGATTGCATACCGCAAGTTGAATCCCATTAGGCTTCAGCACCGTCTGGTCAACCAATTGGAGGTAGTCACCAATGGTCAGACAACCCAATTTGTCAGTGATGGCTCGGTTAGCGGTGGCATGGATCTGGTCCGGCTGACGATCCCACTGGCAAGCGCGATAGTCGGCTTCAATTGCCGCCTTGGCGCGGGCAAAGGCTGGCGAATCGGACGGTAGATCGAAGAAATACTGGTTGCCGCTCAGGTCGACTCCCAGCAGGCAGATCTCGCGATACCCCTGGCGCACGGCGAAGTTGATGGCGCAGTCGAGGTTGGAACTGTGGTGGATGAGCGGTTCGCGCGTCGCCAGGTAGTAGCGTTTGAGCAGGCGCGACAGCAGTGCCTGATCGCGGGTGGGCAGGGTGGTTGGCGAGTAGAGCCGAGTTCGCTGGGGGGGGCAGTGAAGCAGAGGCCGTCCGGGGGCGCTGTTGAGCACGAAGTCGTTGTTCAGCAGATGGCGGATCTGCATGTAGACGATTTCATGCTGGCGATCGGGGTTGTTGAGCAGCTCGTCACGTACCGCCGCCAGTGCCTCTGCTGAGCGGCCGACTTCGATGAGGTGGTAGCGAGGCCGGAAAGGATGAACGTAGAAGTAGTTCACGCCAATGGTGTCGAACAATGCCAGCTGCTGCCAGCTAGCGTCGTCGATCCGGGCGATGCTCGCGCCGCAGCCAAGAATGAAGACCCGGTCGCTGCGTCTTGCTCCGGTGCTCATTGCGTCGGCGGTGATGCCGCCCAGGGCAGGGGCCTCTTCGTTGAAACGGCTAGCTAGGTAACGGTCCCAGTAGATGTTGGTCAGCTCACGTTGTTCGTCAGGACCACCACCATGCCAGCGGCTGTCGAGCCAGCCGCGAAGCCGGGTTAGCCGATGCAACCAAGGGGCGTAGAGGCGATAGGCGGGGGTTTTGAATCCGAGTTGGCGCACAGCTTAGGCTCCACTGATGAGGCAGCCAGCTGCGGCAGCCAATACCTGCTGGCACAGCCAGTCGATGTCGGCTTGCTGATGGCAAAAGCCGGTAAAGACGATGCCGTTGGTAGGCCAGAGCACGCCAAGCTCCAGCAGCTGCTGGCGGAAACGGCTCTGGGTTGCGGCAGGCAGCTCCAGCGCGTCGCGCTCGGCGCGGTTGCGAAAGCTGCTGGCGGTAAAGGCGACCCGGTTGAAGGAGCCGATGCCGATGGCCGAGAACGGCAACCCCTGCTGTTTGAACCCCTGATTGAGCTGGTTGCGAAAGCGCTCACCCAGTTGGTCGATGTGGCGGTAATCGGCACTGGCCAGCTGGCTGAGCACGGCGCTGCTGGCGGCGGCAACCAGCGGGTTGGCGGAGAAGGTGCCGCCGGTCAGGATCCGTTTGTGGCGGTCGCCAAAGGTGCGGGCGGCAACCTCGTCGGTGCAGCTGGTCAGGCCGATCGGCAGGCCGCCGCCGAGGATCTTGCCCCAGGTGACGATATCGGGCTGCAGCGGCCAGTACTGGCCGGCGCCACCGGGCGCGAGGCGAAAGCCGGTGATGATCTCGTCATGGATCACCAGAATGCCGAGGCGGCGGCATTCTGCTTCCAGCCGTTGCAGAAAGTGCAGGATGTCGGCGCGCGGATTCGAACCCTGCACCGGCTCGATGATCACTGCTGCCAGCTCTTGGCCGTGGGCTGTGATCAGCTCGAAGGCGCGCTCGTCGTTGTAGGGCAGCAACAGGCTGAAATCGAGCACCGGCTGGGGGATGCCGTCGGGCAGGGTGGTGATGCCGGCGCCAAAGCGGCCTCCATCATCCAGCAGGGTCCATTCATTCATGCCGTGCCAGCCGCCGTGGAAGCAGGCGATGCGCTGACGGCCAGCAGCGGCACGGGCCAGACGCAAGGCGCGCAGGGTGGCTTCGGTGCCGCTGTTGCTGAACACATAGTGGCACTGGGGCGCTGGCAGCAGCGTTGCCAGCCGCTGGCACAGGTCATGGATCTGCGGGTTGTTGTAGAGATAGATGCTGCCATCGGCGATCTGGCGCTGCACAGCGGCCACCACGGCCGGGTGGGCGTGGCCGAGGATCTGGCTGCCGGCGCCCAGGCCGGCATCAAACAGCCGGCGGCCATTGTCGCTGTAAAGGTAGGCACCCTCACCGCGGACGATCACAGGTTGGCTATCGGTGCCGTAGCCGGCGTTGTGCAACTGGTAACTAGACATGGGCAGGCTCACCGGGGCGTTGGGCGATCACCAGAATGTTGCCGGCCTGACGGGTCTCGACAAGCAGCTGGGCCAGCGCCGCCGCAAAGTCGTCGTCATGGATGCGCTCGCCAATAAAGTGGCCGGCATTTGCGCGGTGGCCCGGATCGCCGGCGGCCAGCAGTTTGCGCACATAGCTGACATCGAGGCTGCCGTTGGGGGTGTGGTAGTCGATGAGGCTGAGCCCGGCACTGGCCAGCAGCACCCGCACCGACTCGAGATTGAACAGATTGATATGGCCCGGCGGCAGGATCTGCACATGGTCAGTGCCGGCCACTGTCCACTCGAAACTGGTGGTGTTGGGGGTGGAGAAGAACCAGTAACCACCGGGGCGCAGCAGCCGGCGAATGGCGCCCGCTACCTCATGGGGGTTTTGCACGTGTTCGAGGGTATCCCACATGGTGATGCCGTCGAACTGGCCATCCAGCTGCAGCTCTTCGACCATTGCCTGATGCAGCTGAACCCGCGGATGGTGGCGTTTGAGATGCTGGCAGGCATCGTCGCTCGGATCGCAGCAGTGCACCGCAAACGGCGCTTTGCTGCGGTCCAGCGCGGTCAGAAAGATGCCAATGGCGCTGCCCACATCAAGAAGCCGGCCAGCGCTCAGGTACTCCTGAATGATGGCGATACGGCGGCTGAAGATCGGCACCCGGTTCTCGAACGACTCGATGAAAAACTCGTTCTCGAACGCCTTCATCGGGCTGTTGTAGTAGTAATGCAGCTGCGCCTTGCTCGGCATCGGGTTGCAGAACAGGTGGTGACAGTGGCCACACCGCTCGAGGCGGAAGCCGAACTTGTCGGTGAAGTGGTGCAGCTCGCGCCCCTGACAGATGGGGCAGTGGTCGCTGCGCGGCTGGTCATTGCCGATCTGCAGCACCGCAGCCGCCGTTTCCGCCATCATCCGCGCCAGATTCTCCTGCTTTTTGCGGGTATGGATGGCATCAAAGGTGATGACGGCCGGCCCTGTCACTTCAGCGCCTCCTTCCATACGGCAGCATGGTTGAAGCCGTGCAGGGTGCCGTCGGTGTTGCACTTGTGGCAGGGGCTGCAGGCGCGGTTGCCGTTCAGAAGCTTCTTGCGGTACTGGTTGAGCGCCTTGCTCTGCCACACCTCCAGCAGCCGCTGGGTGGCAACGTTGCCGAACTTCATCTTCTTGTTCCAGTCCTGCATGCACAGCATCACATCGCCATTCCAGTCGATGGTCAGCGAGTAGGCGGTGTAGTAGCAGGGGTGATGGGGCACCACTTCCGGCTGGTTGCCCACATGAACAGTGCCGGCGCGATTGGTGAGTTTGAGGCCAAAGCTGTCTTCGTCGGTGTGCCAGCGGTCGCGCAGGATGTAGTCATCCTTGCTTAGCCCCGCCTCGGCGAAGCGCTGATGAAAGTCGTCTACCTGCTCCGGGCCATCGTAAAGGCTGACCACGAAGTAGCTGATGCCGGCATCAAACAGCTTGCGGATGCGGCTGGGCTTGAGCGTGTCGCCGTTGGTGACCAGTTCCAGCCGTACCTGCTTGGGAAAGGCGGCGACCAGTGCTTCGAAATGGGGGCAGAGGGTCGGCTCTGAGTAGCCAGAGAAGACCACCACGCCGCTGTAGTTGAGCATCTCAAGCTCGGCGCCAATCTTGGTGGCCAGCTCGACACTCATGTGCAGATTCTGGTTGGGGTACGCGTCGTCATCGGCGCGCGGGCAAAAGCTGCATTTCCGGTTGCACAGTTCGGTGACGTTGATGTCGATCCAACTGAACAGCGGTAAATCATTTTGGAGATGAACCACATCGATGTAGCTCGATTTGCGGCGCAGGTTGTTTTTGGTGGCTTCGTTCAGCATGGCTATCTCGCTTTGAGCAGGGCCGCATTGGCCCGGTTTCCGGCAGCTACAGGTTATGGTGAGATCGGCGAAAATAGCGGCTTCCTAAGGGGGGACTACGTGCCAGTTCTCCGGCGTTGGCGCGCCTCTGCGAGCGGAGCGAACTGAAAACACCGCTTGCGAGAGCGAGGCTGGTGCACGGTGGAGGTAGCTGTCGGCGGCGCCGGGGTCACGGCCCCACAGCGCCGGGAGCAGGGTGCAGCGATGCCCGTTCTCGATCAGACCGTCGTGGAAGGCATAGGCGCCGGTGTAGGACCAGGCGCGCGCCTGCGTCCAGTTGTCAAACTCCAGCATGACCAGAAGTATGTTCTTGGACATCGATCAGGCCTCGTGCGCGTGTGTTTGATTGGCTTGATGCAGCAATGCTGCGATTTCCGGAAGTCGCGTCTCCTGTTCATGCAGGGGACGAAAACCGACATGGTGCCTTGCCTGGCCGAGCAATACGCGCGCAAGTTTGGCGTCGGTCTTGAGTATGGCGCGGGCCCAGGCGATGCAAGCCCCGGCGTGGCCGGGATCGAGTTCCAGAATCGACTGCGCGAGCGTGACGACGCGGGCCGTGTCTTGCGTCGCTTCAGCGCTGCGCAGGCTGACGTAAAGCGCCCGGGTGCCGCCGGTGGCCAAGGTGTCGTCTTCCTCGCCCAGGCGCGACCTGATCATCTGGATCGTCCGCAGATCCAGATCTTTTCCGTAGCTTGCGAGGTGCTCCCGAAGGGCGATGCGCGCGCGTTCGTCATCGCCGGCAGCGCACGCGTCAAGTAGTGGTGCCGCGTAGTGGGGAATCAGCATCTGGCTGCGCGCGCGCAGGGCGGTGCGAGTTTGCGGATCGCCACATCGGCGTGCGCGTTCCACGAGCAGCGGCGCGAAGTCTTCGATGCCGTCGATCACGGTTTGTTCGTCGAGCGGCTCGCCGGCCAAGGCGCGCTCGCGCAGGGCCCGAGCCGACGGGAAGTTCTCGGTGAGGAACTCCACGAATCCGGTCTGGATCGCCTGCTCGGTCAGTAGCCGCATGACCAGGTCCAGCTCTTGCGTCGCGAGCCCTGCGCCGATGTGAATCAGGTTGGCGGCGATGCCGGCGATCTGGTCCAGTGCGTCGCGCGGCAGCGTCGTGTTGAGCGCCTTGCAGGTCCAAGCCAGCGAAAACGCTGCGTCCGGTTGGCGCTGAACCAGCACGCCGCGCGAGTAGCCGGCGCCGAGGTGGTCGCGCAGGTAGTCGCCGGGTGAGAGTTGCTTGACGTGTACGCCAAGCACGCGCGGCCAGCTGAGCAGTTGCCCGCCGCGGGCGAAGAAGCGGTAGCCAAACTCGACATCCTCGCAGCCGTAGCGCAAGAAGCGCTCGTCAAACTGCAAATCGTCCAGCACGGCGGTCTTGAAACTGGTGAAACCGCCCATGAAGTTGGCGTGAGGCCGCCCTTCCGGCACCGTATGGAAGACGTTCCAGTTGCCGCGGGTCTCGAACCATTCGGTGAGCGCAGTCTGATGGGGGCCGCCGCGCCAGGTGACGCAGCCCATCATCATCGTCAGCAGATCAGGGTGCTGGTTGTGGAAGTCGATGACGGCCTGCGCGAAGCCGGGCGCGGGGACGATGTCGTCGTCGATGTACATGCCCAGCGCCGTCGTCATTGCGTGGGCGCCGGTGTTTCGGCCGGCAGAGAGGCCCCGATTGCGTTCATGGACGAGCAAGGTGGCGCCGAGTTGCCTGATCAGCGCCTCCTGCTCGGGCGCTGGGGGGCAATGCCCATCCCACACGACGATCGTGACCAGCTGTTCTGCCTGCAGGCGTGTGAGGATCTGGACGAGTAGCGCAAGGTCGCGGCCGAGCGTAGGAATTGCAACGCTCAGGTCGGCGCGGCTATACATGAGCGTGCTCCTTCGGCGCCGACAGGATCTTGAGCAGGTGCTCAGTCCAGCCGCGGGCGTTCATGCGTGCGTTCCAGACGCGCTGGCCGCGCGCAACGACAGCCCTGCGGGCAGCTTCGTCGGAAAGGTAATGGTCGATCAGCGCGAAGAGGGCGTCTGCATCGCGGAAGTATTCGATGCCTTCTCCGGGCGCCAGCAGCAGGCGGGTCTCAGGGTTGTCTTCTTCGAGCAGCAGTACGCCGCAACCCAGCGCCTCGCGCACCTTGCCCTTGCACTGACTGCGGAAGGGGTAGGTCTGCGTGTTTACGCAAATCCTGGTGTGACGCAGCGCTGCAGCGTATTCGGCAACCGGCAGTGGCGGGCGGCCTGGTTCATAGACGCCACCAAGGTGATGAAAGCGCTGCCCGTAGCGCGCCGTGAGCAGGTCGATCCACTCGCGCCGCCGCCCGACAGAGCTGCCGAACAGCGCGATCTCATAACGTATCTCTGCGTGCGGCTCGGGGTGGAAGAGGGCGGGGTCGAACACCGTTGGGTGAAAGAACACGCGCTCGGTATGGCGATGCTGCTGATAGGGCGGCTGATGCGCTTTCATTCTGGCGAGCCGTGTGCCGTTCGAGTTCTCGATCACCAGATCCGCCCATTCCAGGCTGGCACGCTCGTAGTCGAGGTAGCTGCCGGTCAGTGCGGTTTCGTCGTAGTCCCACCACAGGGTGACGATTTTCATGCCGGGGCATAGCGCACGTGCCGTGTGAAAAACGGTCGGTGCGATGTTCTCGTGCGGGTGAACCGGCGTGTGCACCAGAAGATCCGGTTGGAATTCGCGCACCGCATCCAGGATTTCGCCTTCCCAGAGCTCGCGTAGTTCGCCGTCAGGGTTGCGGCGGTAGAGCGTGTGCAGGGTGATGCGCTCGCCGTGCAGTTCGGCCAGATCCGCCGCGATGCCTTCTTCGTAGGCGCGGCTGGATATCACCACCTGTGCCGCGTGGCGAGGAATCTCGCTCGGCGCGATCACCGGCAGCCCAAGACGCTGGGTGCCGTGCAGACTTTCGTCGCGGTCTGCGAGGGCAACAATCGGCAGGCGCCCGAGTTCCGGCAGGAACTGTCGCGTGTGCGCCCCGGCGCCGTAGATGACCACCGGCGCGCCGCAGCTTGCTTGTGCGATCTCGCTGACTCGGCGCGCGATCAGCGCGCGGTAGTCGTCGGTATCCCTGCCCAGGGTTACGAGCCGATGCTCGCCGATCAAACCGGACGCCAGCATCGGCTTCATGACCTCAAGCACACCGGCCGAGTCTGCCAGCGACTTGGTGTCGAAGCGGTGAATCACGAAGAGGGTGCGCGGCGAGGGTGTCATGCGGTTAAAGGGCAACGTCGTACTTACGGACGATTTCTTGCGATTTGGCGAAGCTCGACATGTCGATGACGTCGTCGGTGTCGAGCATGATGTCGAAGGCGGATTCAATCGCGGCGACGAGTGCCATGTGGGCCACCGAATCCCACTGGGGGATGCTGTTGAAGCGCAGCTCGTCCACCACCTGTTCGGGCGGAATCGCCAGCGCGTCGCTGAAGGTTTGGCGGAGTCGGTCCAGATTGCTCATGCGTGTGTCCTGTGTGCGTTGCCTGCAACTGCCGGGCGCAGCATTACGAAGTGGATGATGCCGCTGCGGCACGCAAGTGTTGGGCGGAATAGACGCGGGAAACCCCGCCATTTGTTGCTAACCTTGCGCCGGTCTGGCGTGCAAGATGATCCTTGGAACGCCGCATCATCGCAACGCCGGGAGCATTCTCATGATTCAGATCGGGCATTTCCGGGTCGGGCTCGAATCCGCACCATTTTTCATCGCCGAGATGAGCGGCAACCATGGCGGCTCGCTGGATCGCGCACTGGCGATTGTCGACGCAATGGCTGACGCGGGCGCGCATGCGCTGAAACTGCAGACCTATACCGCGGACACGATGACGCTGGACATTGCCGAGCGCGAGTTCCTGATCACCGATGCGGAAAACCTGTGGAAGGGGCGCACGCTTTACGATCTGTATCACGAAGCGCACACCCCCTGGGCCTGGCACAAGCCGCTGTTCGAGCGTGCCCGCACGCGCGGCATGCTGGCGTTCTCGACGCCCTTCGATGCCTCTGCCGTGGACTTCCTCGAAGCGCTCGATGTGCCCTGCTACAAGGTTGCATCGTTCGAGAACGTTGATCTGCCGCTGATCCGCAAGGTGGCCGCGACTGGCAAGCCGATCATCATGTCCACTGGCATGGCCACGCTGCGCGAGATCGGCGAGGCGGTGGAGGCTGCGCGCGGCGCCGGTTGTCGCGATCTGATCTTGCTCAAGTGCACCAGCAGCTACCCGGCGCCGCCGGAAGAAAGCCACTTGCGCACGCTGCCGCACATGCGGGAGGCATTCAACTGCGAGGTGGGCTTGTCGGACCATACGCTCGGCATCGGTGCGGCGATTGCAGCGGTGGCGATGGGCGCGACGGTGATCGAAAAACATGTGACCTTGTCGCGGGCGGAAGGCGGCGTGGATAGTGCGTTCTCGCTTGAGCCGGCCGAGGTTCGGCAACTGATGGCCGAATGTGAGCGGGCGAGGGCGTCGTTGGGGGCGGTGCATTACGGCCCTGGCGAGCGCGAGGCCGATTCGGTGAAGTTCCGCCGCAGCCTGTATGTGGTGAAGGACGTTGCGGCGGGTGAGCGTTTGAGTGCCGAGTCGGTGCGGGCGATCCGCCCCGGACTGGGGCTGTTGCCCGGCCATTTGCCACAGGTGCTGGGACGACGCGCCGTGCGCGACATCAAGCGCGGCACACCGGTGAGTTGGGATCTGCTCGACTGACCCCGACGGCGCTAACGCGCGGCCTCCACCCGGTTCTTGCCGGCGCGCTTGGCGCGGTACATCGCTTCGTCCGCCCGATCGATTGATCGCTTGGCCGGCTGCTTGATGTCGAGCTCGCTCACGCCCGCGCTGAACGTGATCAGCCGCTTGCTGTTGTCGTGCAGGAAGAAGCGCTTGGTGAGCTCACGCTGCAAGCGCTGGACCACGGTGACGGCGGAATCAAGATCGGTATCTGGCAGCACCAGGATGAATTCTTCGCCGCCGTAGCGGGCAACTGAATCTTGCGGGCGAATGGTGTCGCCGATCACGCGCGCCAGGTGCACAAGTGCTTCATCGCCGGCGGTGTGGCCAAGCGTATCGTTGAGTTGCTTGAAGTTATCAACGTCGATCAGCGCAACGCAGATTTGAGTGCCGCTGCGCTCGGCGCGGCCGACCTCGCGCTCCAGCGTTTCGTCCAGCCCCTTGCGGTTGAGCGCGCCGGTGAGGGGATCGTGCCGCACCATTTCGCTGGCGCTATCGAGTTCCTGTTTGAGTCGCGCCACCTCTGCGCTCGCCGCGTCGGCCTGTTGCTTGAGGGTGGCCAGCTCGCCACGCGAGTTCTCGGTGCGGATCTGCACACTGCGTGTTTCGCGGATGATCTCTTCCACCACCGATGCAAGATCGCCAATCGACTGCGCTTCGGCGACCTGGGTTGCGCAATGCTCCAATCTGTCGCGATAGCCGCCGGTCGTGGCGTAGAAGTCGGTGAGATGATCGACGAAGCCCGAGAGCATGGCCTTAAGGCGCTCTTGCGCATCGACCAGACTTTTCTTCAGCACGCCTTGCTTGAGGATCACGTCGCGCAGGCGCTTGCCAAGCTCGTCGATCTTGTCGCGGTCGAGCGGCCCGCTGGTGACTTGCAGTACGCCTTCGACTTGGCCGTGCACCCAGTTGTCGTCGGCAACCAGGTCGCCGATGTTCTCGATGATCAATTGCAGCAGGCGCAGCAGCGCCTGCCGGATGCCCGCCTGGTCACGCACGACCCACTCGACTTTGTAGGCGAACCCGCGCAGGCGCTCGGTAAAGCCTGCGGCATCGAACTCGGCCCCCGGTTTGCGAAGCTCGTTGGCGAGGTTGGTGGCAAGCGTGCTCAGTTCAGGGGTTTCGATCAACAGCCCGCCAATTGCTTCTTCCAGCACCTGTGCAATCAGCGATCGGACTTCCAGGCTATCGGCAATCCCGCTGCTTGCGGTGCGTGAAACGGGCGCACTGGATGGCGCTGTGCTGGCCTTTACAGCGTCGTCGGCCGGTGCGTCGACGAGCTGGATGGAGTCCGCAGTTGCTTCGCCCGACCAACCTTTGATCAGCCCCTGCAGGCGGTTGAAGAGCTGTTGCGGATCGGCTTGGCTTGCACCGAGCACATGCTCAAGAGCCTCGGCTTTGCGTTTCGGGGTGAGGTTGGCATGCCGCCGTTCAAGCTGGGCGATCAGCTCACGAATCAGGCTTGCCCACGGCGGCGAGCTTTCGCTCACCTCCTGGAACAGCTGCAGCATCCGCGAGTGGAAGCTCTCCCAATTGCCTTCGCTCACGGCCCCTTCGAAGCGTCTGGCAAGGCGCAGTTGCTCCGGCCGCTCGCGCGGCAACTCGGCCGAAAAGGCCTTGAACTCGCGCGCCGGAAAGTCCTCTTGCGGCTGCGTGCCGGCGATCTGGTGGTAAATCGAGCGGAAGTTGTCCGGCGTAGGCGGCACGCGGCTCACCGCCAAGCGTTTGAGCACTTCGCGAGCGATGTCGGAAGGGGTTTGCGCGGGCTGGTTCATTGAGCACCCGGTTCGGAGCAGAAGATCATGCTGTGCCTACGGCATCTGCCCGCGCATCTTGAGCCTTGCGCAGACGCTATTCGACGAGCCCGTGCTTGAGACCGTAGTGCGTCAGTTCAGCGTTGTTCTTGAGTTTCATCTTTTCCAGCAGGCGGGCGCGGTAGACGCTGACCGTCTTGACGCTCAGGTTCAGCTCTTCCCCAATCTGGGTAAGGGTTTTCCCCGAGGCAATCATGCACAGCGTCTGGTATTCGCGGTCGGACAGGCGCTCGTGCGGCGCGCGATCGTCTTCGGTGATCGCTGTTGCCAGTTGTTCCGCTACTTCGGCGCTGACGTACTTCTTGCCCGCTGCCACTTGCCTGATTGCCAGCACCAATTGTTCTGGCGCGCTCTGTTTCGACAAATAACCCGAGGCGCCGGCCTTGAGCGCGCGCACCGCGTATTGTTCTTCCGGGTGCATCGACAGCATCAAAACCGGAAGTTTCGGGAACTCCTTCTTGACGAGCTTCAGGGTGTCGATTCCGTTCCGGTCCGGCATGTTCACGTCCATCAAGACCACGTCCCATGCGCCGTCGCGCAGCATCTGCAAGGCGCGAACGCCGTTCTCCGCCTCGCCGGCAACGACCATGTCGGCCGTGTCGGAAAGGATTGATCGCAAGCCCTGGCGAACGATGGCGTGGTCATCTGCGATCAGCACGCGAATGGTCGGGGCGTTCATGGTTGGCCTCTATCGGGGTCTGTCACTGCGGTTTTCGGGTTGGGTTGGGAGAGCGGCGCGCGCAAGAGCATCTGGGTGCCGTTCGGTTCGATGGCTTCGATTGTGATCTCGCCGCCAAGGCTGGCAACCCGTTCGCGCATGCCGCGCAAACCAAAGGATCGGGGTTTGATCAGGTCGGCGGAGCGGATGCCCACACCGTCATCGGCTACCTGAAGTATGAGCTCGTCGCCCTCCTGGGTCAGCCGCACGGTGACGTTCTTGGCATGCGCGTGCTTGGCAATATTGGTCAGAGATTCCTGAAACACACGGAATATCGCAATGGCGGCGTCTTCCGGGCACTCGATGTCGTGATCCGCGCACAAAACGTCGCAGCGGGTGCCAGTGCGTTGCGTGAAGTCTTCTGCATGGCTTTCGATGGCGGCGGCGAGACCGAATTCCTTAAGAATGCCGGGGCGAAGCTCGCGCGCGACCCGACCGGCGGTCGTGATCGCTTCGTCCACCAGACCTGCGATTCGTTTGGCGCGGCCACCCAGCGCGGCATCCGGGTCGAGCCGGCTGGCAAGCAAGGAAAGCTCGATCTTGATGCCGACCAGAAGTCCACCCAAGACATCGTGGATGTCACGCGCGATGCGCTCCCGTTCGTCTTCCTTTACCCGCTGCAGGTGGTCTGAGAGTTCCGCGAGCTGCGCGCGCGAAGCAACGAGGTCATCCTGCGCTTGTTTGCTCAGGGTGATGTTCCACATCACGCCTTCCCAGCGGACAGAACCATCGGTCTGTTTGCTTGGCGTGGCGCGAATGTTGACCCACTTGGTGTCCCGCGCCGGAACGCGGATCCTGCCCTCCCAGTTGAGCGTGGTCATGCGCTGAGCGTTATCGCGCAGGGTGGCAAGGAATCGCGCGCGGTCCTCTTCCAGCACCAGATCAAGAAAACGCCTTGCGTCCCTGATCAGATCTTCAAGCGGGACCTCGAAAAGCAGCAAGGCACCTTCACTGAGGTAATCAACCGAAATCGATCCATCTGCGGCGTGCTGCATCTGAAATGCCGCGCCGGGGATATTTGCCGCAAGCGCGCCGAGGCGGGCCTCGTGATCCCGAGCGGCTTCGATGGCGCTCAAACGCTCGCGGCGGATCTGTGCCTCGCGCAACTCACGCTCAACGGCCGGGATCAGCCGATCCAGCCTGTCCTTGCTCAGATAGTCTTGCGCCCCCGCACGCATTGCCTCGGATGCCGTCTCATCGTCGATCGTGCCGGAAATGATGAAGAAGGGGACGTCGATTTTCTTGGCCTGGACCATTGCCAGCGCCGCAATGCCAGAGAAGCCGGGCAACTTGTAATCGGAAAGTATCAGATCCCAGTCGGCATTCGACAGGGCGGCTTCGAGCTGCGGCGGCGTTTCGACGCGTTCGGATACCACTTCGAAGCCCGACCGACGGAGCCGCGAAATCAGCAGAATGGCGTCGTCCTCGTTGTCCTCAACCAACAAAACCCGAAGCAGCGGACGCGTCATGAAATGGCTCTCAACATGGCTGCCAAGATGGCGGAAGTGACCCATCAAAAAAGATAACACGCGCTGCGCCACATGTGCCCGGAATCTGTATAATCCGCCGCTCGCCGGGGCCGGCATAGCTCAGTTGGTAGAGCAGTTGATTTGTAATCAGAAGGTCAGGGGTTCGATTCCTCTTGCCGGCACCAAAAAAACTACAAAATTATGGCTTGACACGGAAAGCGCTCTAGTCCATAATTTTTCTTCTCTGACGCGGGGTGGAGCAGTCTGGCAGCTCGTCGGGCTCATAACCCGAAGGTCACAGGTTCAAATCCTGTCCCCGCAACCAAGTTCCATGCAAAACGCCGGCTAGCCCGGCGTTTTGCATTTGGGCTTTGGGTTTCTACTTCTTGCTCGCAAATCTTGGGCTGTTTCGTCGGATGCCTGGACGCCGCGCTCCGATCGAAGTCCAAGCGCGAATCGGTATGCTGGCTCGAAGCCAGACCGGTACGGCAATCCCTAATTGGTCTAAATTCGGCGAATCGCCCCGATTTTCCGGGGCCGTGTTGTGCTTGTTGATACCCGCCATTCAAGCGTTAACGGAGGCACGGTCTGGGCGGCGTCAAGCTGGTGATCTCCGACGCGCATGAAGGCCTCAAGGCGGCGGTGCGCAAGGTCATCTCGGCCACCTGGCAGCGTTG
>NZ_JAPFHA010000008.1 GCF_026586805.1 Niveibacterium sp. 24ML
AATTGGGAATCCAATTCCGGGATTGAAGTCATGGCAAACCAAATCCAGGAGGCGAGGGCTGGCGCGGCTTCTCAGCGATTTGCATCGGCCTGCTAACGGTCGCTTGCACGCGGCGCATCGAGGTTACGGTTTTACCGATCAGCAGATCATCAATCACACAATGTCTATTTGCCATTTGCAAACCAACGGGTTAGGTAACTCCATCGGAAATGCCCGCTCAGCATTTGCGAAAGGACCGGCCTCGCCACCGGCCGGCAGCCGCAAATAGGGCAGATCGACGCTAGTCACAAAGCCGAGCTTCTGCGCGAGCTGCCATGAGCCGGTGTTCTGCTTGCGGCAGGACCAAACCGGGGCAAGACCGTTTAGCAGGCAGTGGTCGATCAGCGCGATGGCGGCGGTGAGGGCGTGGCCCTGGTGGCGGTGGTCGGGGTGGGTTTCGATGCCGATCTCGAGTTGGTCATCGAACACGAAGGATGCAAAGGCGCAGGCGGCGATTTGCCCGCCGGCGATGCTGCAGTAGCCGGTGCCTTCGCGCTGGAACTGTGCGGCATCGCGCCAGAAGCGGCGGGGTGCGACGCTGAAGTCGATGCGCTCGAACAGCGCTGCGTCGATTTCGACCACCGGATGCCGGGCGCAGAAGCCGGCACGTGCCTGGGCGTAGCGCGCGGCATCGAAGCGGAAGTTGGTGCGGGTGAATAGTTGCGGCGCAGCGCCCCCCGGTGCGGCGTTGCTGGGTGTGGGAGAGAGCCCCAGAGCGGCGACGAGGGCATCGGCCAGCGGCGGCGGGCTGCACTGCAGCCATTCGTCCTCCGACCGTGCGGCCCGTTCGCGCAGCATGGCTTGTAGTGCCTCTGGGCTGGCCTGCGCGGCGTCGCCAAACAGCAGCGACATGCCGTAGGGGTGGGCGACCCAGACTAGCGCGGGCGCGCCGCTGGCGTCGCGATGCACCCACGCGCGGCCCTCGACCTTGCGTTCGAGCACGCTGCGCGCGAACAGGTGGTTGATCGGCACTTGCTGCAGCATCGGCAGCAGGGCGGCGAATTGCGCGGGCTTCAGCGCTTCCATGGTTCTTCCATTTCGATGTTCTCGGTCAGGGGCGCCTGGCGCGGAGGACTTCGCCGATGCGCTGCACGCCCAGTTCGATGGTGGCTTCTTCCACTTGCGCGATCGAGAGGCGGAAGGCCGCGCCGGGTGGCAGCCTGAACAAGCTGGGGTAGCCGTCTATTTGGCTGTTGCGTGGAAGTAGCGCATGGACAGGGGGAACTCAATTCTTCCGTCGGCGGAACAATCGGAGCTGATCGACCCCAGCAGTTCGTCCTTCACCGCATCACGATCCTGCGGGCGGAGAAGGTACAGGTCGTACATGTCCGACAGCCACGACCATAACTCCTCGGGGGCGAGTCGCAACGGAAGATGCAAGTCTTCTACGACGACGTCGGAAAACTCCTCGGACAAGAAGTTGACCAGACCCTCGCGCGTGCGAAGGCGCGGTTCGCCGAGCTGAACGGTTTCCCACTGTGGGTCTCGCGCGCAGCGTGAGAGCGCTTGGAGGTAGCGAGAGCGAGTCGGCGATGGTGGAGGGCTTGCACCGACAACGCCGGCGAACTTGCCGCCGCTCTTCAGGGTCCGACGCACTTCGGAGCGCACTGCGGCTGGGTCATGCATGAGCATCAAGGCCATGTGACACAGGACAAGATCGAACTGGCTGGCGCGGTATGGAAGGCTTTGTGCCCTGCCAACAAGCAATGAGGCAGTTTTGCCGAGCCGAAGAGCCGCGAGTGCCAATTCCCCCGCGCTCATGTCCAGGCCGAAGAGAGCGAGATCCTGATTCACATGCGATCCAAGGCGGGCCAGCAGGAATCCGTCTCCGCAAGCCAAGTCGAGTGCGCTTTCGTTCTCGTTTGTCACCGCGCTTGCAAGGAGGTCGTAGGTGGATGCATACACCTGGCCGCGCAGGCTCAATGGACGTGACCCGAACGCTTTGGAGCTAAGTCCCGGCCGCGAGTTATGGAACTGCGTAAGGAAACCTTCGACACTGGGAGACGGTGTTGTCATGAACGTTTGAGGTAAGAGGTGGTGGTCGGCGTGCGAGCATTCCGTGGCGTGCGGGGCATCCACTCGACCGCATTGTTGGTCCTGATCGGTTCCTGTTGCCGCGCCAGCAGCATGGCTGTGAATTCCGGTGAAAGACGGGCTCATGCTGTCACAGGATTGGATTGGCTGGAGCATCCAAATCGGCTGCGTTCAGACCATCCAATTCAGCTCGCGCGATGGCGGCCTGTGCAGGGGGTGAAGCGCGTGGAATCCCCTTGCCACCATGGCCGTGGCTGAAGGCCCGAGTTGATCGAAACCGGTGCCCCCTTGCCGCGCCAGAGGCATATAGTGGGGTTGCGTGGCAGCGGGCGATGACGGCAGTTGGGCCGCCGCCCCCTGGCTGACGCAGGCGTGGTGGGCAGAACAGCACAAGCGGAAGGAGTCCGTCATGAGCATGTCCAGCAATGATCACGACCCCGGACCGGACAAAGGCCCGGAGAGCGAAGAGATCCGCATCGTCGAACGCGCCGACGGCTACTACTGGCTGGACCCGGGCACGCACGAGCACTTTGGCCCCTTCCCCAGCTACGAAGAGGCGCTTGCCAATTCCGACTACGCCGCGATGGATGACGACGAAGGCACCTCGCTGCGCGAGGCGGAAGACGCGCTGGGGCTTTCGGACTGGGTGGACCCGGACACCGGGCTGCCGGCCGAGGGCCATGTGCCGCACATTTCCGACGACTACTGAGCGCCTTGCGTCAGCCCAGCAGTTGTTTGAGTTCGGCTTCGAGAAAGTCGAGGAAGGCGGCCACTTTAGGGGTGAGCAGGCGGCGGCTGGGGTACACCGCCTGTAGCGGCACCGGGTCGGGGCGCCAGTCGGGCAACAGCCGGACAAGGCTGCCGCTGGCCAGCGCATCGCGGCATACGAAGCGCGGCAGCCGCGCGATGCCCAGCCCGGCGATGGCCGCTTCGCGTTGCACCGACAGGCTGCCCACCGCGAGGCGGCAGGTCAGTGTGGCGTCGATGCGGCCGGCGGGGCCATCGAGCGCCCAGCGCAGGGCCTGGCGCACGCTGCCGGGCCCGATGCCGTCGTGGCCCGCCAGCGCCGCCGGATCGGCGGGCTGCCCGCGCCGCGCAAGGTAGTCCGGCGCGGCCACCAGCACGCGGGGTGATTGGTCGAGCGGCCGAGCGACGAGGCCGGAATCGGCCAGCGACCCGGCGCGGATCGCCAGATCGAAACCATCTTCCACCAGATCGGCGTAGCGGCTTGAGAGGTCGATCTCGACCAGCACCCGCGGATGCTGTTGCATGAAGCGCGCAACGATGCCGCCGAGGAAGTAGGTGCCGATTTCGAGCGGCGCCGAAATCCGCAGCGTGCCGGCGGGCTCGGCCTTGAAGCCGGCGACAAAAGCCTCGGCATCTTCCAGTTCAGCGACGATGCGCTGGCAGCGCGCCAGGTAGGCGGCGCCGATTTCGGTGAGCGCCAGCCGCCGGGTGGTGCGCTCGATCAGCCGCGCGCCGAGCCGCGCTTCGAGCTGCTGCATGCGGTGGCTGACGGTGGACTTGGGCAGGCCCAGCGCGCGGGCGGCCCCGGCGAGGCTGCCGACGGCGGCGACGCGGGTGAAGATCAGCAGGTCGTTGAGGTCGGCGTTCATGCGATGGATTGTCCAACTTGTTGGACGCTGTAATCAATACGTGACGGCTAGTCCATTGAGGTGGCCGTGCGCAGAATGCACTCCATCGCGGACTCGACACCGGGCCGCGCAACGAACCCCGTTCAGGAGAGCACCCATGAAACCGATCCTCGTTACTGGCGCAACCGGTACCACCGGCGCCGAAGTCGTCCGCCAACTCGCCGCCCGTGGCGTGCCCGTCCGCGCCCTGGTGCGTGACCCGGCCAAGGCGGGTGCGCTGGCCGCGCTGCCCGGCGTTACGCTGGTCAAGGCCGATCTGGCCGAGCCGCAAACCCTGGCCGCCGCGCTGGATGGCGTTGAGCGCGCCTACCTTGTCACCAGCCCCGACCCGGCCCAGGTCGCGCTGCACAGCGCCTTCTTCAAAGCGGCGAAGGCGGCAGGCGTGAAGCACATCGTGCGGCATTCGGGCCTGGGCGCGGATGTGAACAGCCCGCTCGGCCTCGGCCGCTGGCATGGCGAATCGGAACGCGAGCTGGAGGCTTCCGGCATCGCCTGGACGCACCTGCAGCCGCACCTGTTCATGCAGTTCTTCCACAACCACGCCGCCTCGATCCGCGATCAGGGCGTGTTCTACGCACCGCTGGCCGACGGCGCGGTGAGCATGGTGGACGTGCGCGACATTGCGGCGGCGGCGGTCGTCGCGCTGACCGAACCGGGCCACGAAGGCCAGCGCTACGCGATCACCGGCCCGGCGGCGGTGAGCTTTGCGGAGGCCGCCGCCACGCTGTCGGCGGTGCTCGGCAAGCCGGTGCAGTACGTCGCGGTGACGCCGGATCAGGCGCGCGAGGCGATGCTGGGCAGCGGCATGCCCGAGTGGCTGGCGACCGATCTGGCCAATATGTTCGCGTTCTTCGCCACCGGGCAGGCGGCGTTCGTGAGCCCGCTGGTTGAACAGCTCACCGGCAAGCCGGGGCACAGCTTTGCGGACTTCGTGCGCGACCACGTCGCCGCGTTTCGCTGAGTCTTGTGGTGCGGTGATCGCCGGGCCGATCGGCGCGTGAGGCGCCGGCCTACCCGGTGTGCTTGCGCGGCAGCAGAGACAAGGCCGGCCCCTCAAGCGGGCCGGCTTCGTCATGCCGGGCCGGCGTGGTGTGCGTGCGCAGCAGACTTGCTCTTGCAATCCGGTTGCAAATACAATTGCGTTCATGACCGCATCCCAAGACATCTCCCGCCTGCTGCGCGAACGCGGTGCCCGCGTTACGCCGGCTCGCCTGCGCGTGCTCGCACTGCTGCGCGGTGCCGAGCGCGGACTCTCGCATCACGACGTGGAAAAAGCGCTCGACGACGGCACGCCGGTTGATCGCGTGACCTTGTACCGGGTGCTCGACTGGCTGGTGGAGCAAGGTCTGGCGCACAAGGTGGCCGACGAAAACCGCGTCTTCCGCTTTTCGGCCGCGACGGCCGACGGCGAGCCGCATCTGGCCCATGCGCATTTTGTTTGCGACGACTGCGGCAAGGTGTTCTGCCTGCAAGACACGCCCCGCACCCCGCCGCGCCTGCCGGCCGGCTTTGCGAGCACCCAGGTCGAATTCGAAGTGCACGGCCACTGTGCCGCCTGCAACGTGCCGGCGGAGGCTGCACGATGAGTGCGATGCATCGCCATGGCGTGTGGGACAAACTCGGCATTGCCGCGTCGTTTGCCTGCCTCGTGCATTGCCTTGCAATGCCTCTGCTGATCCCCTTGCTGCCGATGTTGCTGGTGGTGCCGCATACCGACATCCACAGCCTGCTGCTGGTGCCGGTGATCCTGCTGACCGGCCTTGGCATCGTGCCCGGCTTCCTGCATCACCGTGCGCGCTGGGTGCTGTTCACCGCGCTGGCGGGGGTGATGCTGTGCTCGCTGGCCATCGTTGCCGAGGCGGTGTTCCATGTGCACGACCTGGACATGCCGCTGACCGTCAGCGGCGGCCTGCTGCTGATCAGCGCGCACATCGGCAACCTGCGCCTGCGCCGCAGCGTGCGCTGCGACGACACCTGCGCCGCGTGAGCCTGCACGGCTGACATCGCCCTGCAACACCGCCGTGTTGTGATGCCTGCCCACACCGAATCTGCCTGCTCAATGAACCGCTTGCTGCTGACCCTGTTGATGGCCCTGATGGCGTGGCTTCCGCTCGCCGGGGCGATTCACGGGGCGCATTCGCATTCGAGCATCACGCAGTGCACCAGTGCCGATTCGGCCGATGCGAATTGCCCGGCCAGCAGTTGCGCGCTCTGCGTTGCGTTTGCGGCACTGGGCGCCGCGCTTGCGCCGTCGAAAGCCGCCCCGCCCCTGATTGCCGCCCGCCCGCCGCAGCTTGCTGCCGTGCTGCTGGCTGCGCGCGCGTCGGATTGGCTGGCCCCCTCAAGCCGCGATCCACCGCCTCTGTCCGCCTGACCCGCCCTTTCATTCGCACCGCGTAGCGCCCGGCTGGGTGCGCGCGGCATCGGCTGCGCTGCGCAGCCGGGACTGGCCCGACATTCAGAGAGCTGCCTCACCATGAAACACCGCATGACCTTGCGGCCCGCCCCCGTGCGCGCCGCCCACCGCATTCGTCCCTTGATCCTTTCGCTCGCCGCACTGGGCGCAGCGGCCCACGCAGACGGCCCGCACAGCCAGGCAGACCGGGTGATCGTCACCGGCAACCCGCTGCGCAGCGAGAGCTTTGAACTGGCGCCGGCCATCTCGGTGCTGAGCGGGCGCGAACTCGGGCTCAAGCGCGAAGCCACGCTGGGCGAAACCGTCGCCGGCCTGCCGGGCGTGAGTTCCAGCTACTTCGGCCCCAACGCCAGCCGCCCGATCATCCGTGGCCTCGATGGCGACCGCGTGCGCCTGCTGGAAGACGGCATCGGCGCCACCGACGCATCGAGCCTGTCCTACGACCACGCCACCACCGTCGAACCTTTGCTGGTCGACCGGGTGGAAGTGATGCGCGGCCCGGCGGCGCTGATGTACGGCGGCAACGCGATCGGCGGCGTCGTCAATTCGATCGACCACCGCATCCCGACTGAATCGCCGCAGGGCATCAGCGGCCGTGCCGAAGTGCGCCTGGGTGGCGCGGCCGAAGAGGCCGGCGGCGCGGCGATGGTGGATGTGGGCAACGAAAGCTTCGCGCTGCATGTGGATGCCTTCAGCCGCGATACCAACAACCTGAAGATCCCCGGCGCGGCGGTGTCAGACCGACTGCGCGCGCAGATCGATGCCGGTGAGGCCGAGGTGTCCGATGCGCTGCTGGAAGCGAACGGCAGCCTGCCCAACTCGGCCGCCACCACCAACGGTGGCGCCGTGGGCGCATCGTGGCTGGGCGAGCAGGGCTACCTGGGGATCTCGTGGGGCCACTACCACACGCTGTACGGCACCGTGGCCGAGCCGGAAGTGACGATCGACATGAAGTCCGACCGCTTCGACATCGCCGGCGAACTGCGCCAGCCGGTGCAGGGCATCAGCAACCTCAAGGGCAAGCTGCGCAGCACCGACTACGAACACACCGAACTGGATGCCGGCATGCCGGCCACCGTGTTCCGCAACAAGGGCTGGGAAGCGCGCGTCGATGCCACCCACGACACCCTGGGCGGGCTGACCGGCGCCTTCGGCGTGCAGGCGAGCAACAACGACTTTTCGGCCCTCGGCGACGAAGCCTTCGTGCCCTCGACCAACACCACCTCGATCGCCGCCTTCCTCTTCGAGGAGGCCGTGCTGGGCCCGGTGCGCCTGAGCGCCGGCGGGCGCTTCGAGAACAACGAAGTCAGCAGCGAGGGCGGCGACCGCTGGGGCAATGCGGATTCGCGCAGCTTCAAGCTGCTCTCGGGTGCGCTCGGCGCGGTGTGGACGCTTGCGCCGGGCTGGGCGCTGGCGGCGAACTTCGCGCACAGCGACCGCGCGCCCACCTTCTACGAGCTGTTCGCCGACGGCCCCCACGCCGCCACGGGCGCCTACGAGGTCGGCAATCGCGACTTCGACAACGAGGACTCGAACGCGCTCGACCTCTTCCTGCGCTACAAGTCCACCGGCGTGTCGGCCAGCGTGGGCGGCTTCTACACCCGCTTCGGCAACTACATCGGCCTGCTGCCGAGCGGCCAGTTGCGCGGTGAGGACGGCGCCTACAACCCCGACCCGGCGGTCGACGAAGTGCTGCCCGAATACGTCTACACCCAGGTGCCGGCCGAATTCACCGGCCTTGAGGCCGAGGCCAACCTGCTGCTCTCCGAAGGCGAGGCAGGCCGCTTCGATCTGGCCCTGCGTGCCGACATGGTGCGCGCCAAGCGCACCGACACCGGCGACTGGTTGCCGCGCATCGCACCGGGCCGCCTCGGCGCCACGCTCGACTGGGAACGCGGCATCTGGGGTGCGCAGTTGCAGTGGCAGTACATCGCCGAGCAAACGCGTACCGCACCGAACGAGTTGCCGACCGATGGCTATAACCTGATCCATGCGGCCCTCACCGCCCGCATCAAGACTGAGGGCGTGACCTGGGACGCCTGGCTCAAGGGCAACAACC
Organism: Niveibacterium sp. 24ML; assembly: GCF_026586805.1. Classification (GTDB taxonomy): domain Bacteria; phylum Pseudomonadota; class Gammaproteobacteria; order Burkholderiales; family Rhodocyclaceae; genus Niveibacterium. The sequence goes on from NZ_JAPFHA010000008.1 coordinate 8,204, forward strand.
TCACCAACGCCGAAGCGCGCAACCACGCATCCTTCCTCAAGGATGTGGCGCCGATGGCGGGCCGTGGCGTGCTGGCCGGGCTGCGCGCCAGCTTCTGAGGCCAGCCGGGGCGGTGCCCGCGTTCGCGGGTGTCTGCCCCGCGCGGGCGCGGCGGCTCAACAGCCGAAGTCGTGCCCGCAGCGGGCCCACACCCCGAGGGTCAGCCCCAGCACCAGCACAAGGTTCAGGGCCGGCAGCAAGGCAATGCGCACGGCGTGGCGCCGCGATCGCCCGTTGTCGAGCGCTTCATGGCTCCACGCCAGGGCGCCGATGTAGGTCAGCGGGTAAGCCCAGCTGAACAGCAGCATCAGGGTGAGGATCGGATGTCGCGGTGCGCTGGCGCCGCTGAACAGATCCAGCGAAAACACCGCCAAGAACGGCCAGCCCAGCAACATCAGCCCGAAGATCAGATTGAGCGCCAGTACGCGCTCGCGCTTCATGCTCGCCATCGAATGCCTCCTTGCCGATGCGTGCGATGCCCACGGCGCGTGTTTTGCAAGTGCTGTGCCATCGCCGGCCGCGCGGGGGGCGGCGCCGGCATGGCTGGTCGCCGCGCCGGTTCAAGTGCAAGATGCAGGGGCCGCTAACTGGCTATGTGCCCGCGCCACAACCCTGCGCGGGCGAACCCTTGCTAACCGGTTCTTGCCCGATGCCGCTGATCGCGCGCCTGATCATTGCCGTTGTTGCCCTGCTCGCCGCGGCCACCTTGCTGGCCTCCGGAATGCTGCAAAGCGGCATCGGCGCGAGCTATGCGCAGATCGAACGCGACGCCGCGCAACGCGAGGCGCGCCGGCTGGTCAATGCGCTCGAGATCGAGGCGCGCTCGCTTGGGCAACTGCTGCTGGGCTGGGCGCACTGGAGCGAGATGTACGCCTACGCCGGCGCGCCCACCGAGGCCTTCCGCAATGAAAACCTCACGCCCGCGGTGCTGCTGCCTTCCGATCTGGCCTGGGTGCTGGTGATTGCCGCCGATGGCCGTCTGCTGGATGCGGTGGCTGCACCATCAACCAGCAGCCCCGCACCCGATCTGGGCAGCCTGCAGGCACCGGCCAACCCGCTCTTCAGGGCCCTGACCGGCCCGATCAAGCCGGCTGAAAGCCATTGCGGCGTGGCGCGGCTGGGTGCGGAAAGCTACCTGGTTTGCCGCCGCCCGATCCGCGATACCCGCGCCGAGCAGGCGCCGCGCGGCCTTGTCGTGCTGGCGCGCCGGTTTGACGCCACGCTGATGCGCCGCGTGCAGGCGGAAAGCCATGTCAGCTTCGTGCTGGTGCCGCACGCTGCCGCAGCCAACCCTGAACTTGCCGGCGCGCCGATCGATTCAGCGGTGTTCGGCAGCAACCGCCCGCTGTTTCGATCGAGCGAGGCCACGCTGGAGGTTCGCCAGCCGGTGAGCGATCTGGGTGGCGAGGTGTTCGGCGATCTGGTCATGCAATTGCCGCGCGAGATCAGCGCGCTGGGGCAAAGCAGCCTGGAGCGCGTGCGGCTCAAGCTCTTCGGCATTGCCGCCTTGCTCGCGGCCTTGCTGGTGTTCGCGATCGACCGTGTGCTGGTGTATCGCCTGCGCAGGCTCTCGCGCGAGATCGACACGATCCGTGACAAGCAGGACTGGTCGATGCGTGTCAGCGAAAGCCGGCACGACGAGATCGGCCGCCTGGCCACCCATGCCAACGCGCTGCTTGGCGTGCTGGAAACCAACATGAAGGATCTTGAAGCGCTCGCCACCACCGATGCGCTCACCGGCGTGGCCAATCGCCGAGCCTTCAACGACCGCCTCGCGCTGGCCTTGCGCCGCCAGCAACGCAGCGGTGCCGGCCTGGCACTGGTGATGCTGGACATCGACTTGTTCAAGCCATTTAACGACCGCTACGGCCACGCCGCCGGCGACCACGCGCTGGAGAAGGTGGCCGCGGTGATGCGCTCGGCCGCCGCGCGCGCCACCGACCTGTGCGCGCGGCTCGGCGGCGAGGAATTCGCGATCCTGCTTGAAGACGCCGATGCCGCCGCCGCCATGAACGTGGCCAAGCACATCCGCTTCACGATCGAAGGCCTTGGTATTCCGCACAAGACCTCGCCCTTCGGGCGGCTGACGGTGAGCCTGGGGGTGGCGATCCACCAGGACGGCGAGGACGGCGAAACTTTCTACATGCGCGCCGACACCGCGCTTTACGCGGCCAAGGAGGGCGGCCGCAACCGCATCGAATGCGCCCGCGACGGCCTGGCGGTATTGATCGAGTCGCCCGGCACCAACCGCCAGGTCTGAGCGGCGCGCCCTAGCCGTGTGGCGCCCGCGTGACCCGCGCCGCCAGCACGATCGCCACCAGCATCACCGCAGCGGCCATCAGCATCGGCGCGCCCGGCAACTGCCAGCCGATTGCCGGGTCGATCGACCACGCAAAGACAAAGCTGAAACTGCCCGGTGCCAGCAGGCCCACGACCGCCGCCGCGCTGCTGTTGGCGCCTTGCAACTGGCCTTGTTCCTGCGGGCTGACATGGCGCGTCATCAGCGCTTGCAAGGCGGGGCCGAAGAGGCCGATCAAGGCGAACACCGGCAGCCCGGCCCAGAACCACTCGCCGCTGGGCGCCATGCCGTAGAGGCAAAAGCCCGCCATGCCGGCGGCCAGCCCCAGCAGCAGTGCCGCCCGCTCGCCGATCCGCGCAACCACCCGGCTCACCAGCCAGGCCTGCACGAACACGTTGCAGATGCCCACCGCCGCCAGCGTCAGCCCCACCGTTTGCGCATCCCAGCCATAGCGATGGCCGGTGTAGAGCACAAAGGTGGCCGGCAGCGCGTAGTGCGCGAACCAGTACAAGGCGTTCACGCCGGCCAGGCCGAACAGTTCGCGGTGCGAGCGCAGCAGCGTGAGTGAGCCGAGCGGGTTGGCGCGCTTCCACGAAAAAGGCGCGCGGCGGTCGCGCGGCAACGATTCAGGCAGCACGAAAAGGCCATAGCCGAAGTTCGCCAGCGCCAGCGCGCCGGCGACCCAGAAGGGCAGGCGCGGGTCGATGCCGCCGAGCAGGCCGCCGACCGCCGGGCCGACGACGAAGCCCAGGCCCCAGGCAGCGCCGATCATGCCGAAGGCGGCCGCGCGTTTTTCCTGCGGCGTGACGTCGGCGATGTAGGCGCCGGCCGTAGAGAAACTCGCCGCCGTGATGCCGGAAATCACCCGCCCGATGAAGAGCCACCACAGCGTGGGGGCAACCGCCATCAGGATGTAGTCGAGCCCGAGGCCAAGGCAGGAAATCAGGATCACCGGCCGGCGGCCGTAGCGGTCGGACAGTGCACCGAGGATCGGTGCGAAGACGAACTGCATCAGCGCCCAGGCGGTCGAGAAGCCGCCGTTGATCTCGGCCGCGCGGGCGGTGTCGCCGCCCATGAAGTCTTCGATCAGCTTGGGCAGCACCGGGATCACGACGCCCAGCGCGAGCACGTCGAGCACCACGGTGATGAAGATGAAAACAACGGTGGCGGTGCGCGGGGCGGTGCTCACGGCGGGCTCGGAAGCGGAAAGCGCCGATTGTGGCAGAGGCCCCGCGCAGCCGGTGGCTCAGCGCATCGCAAAGCGTTCGCTGTGGAAAGCGTCGGACCTGAGGCCTAGCGCTTGCAGCCCGCCGCGCAGATGCTGGGCGAAGCCGCTGGGGCCGCAGAACCACACCCTTGCCCCGGCCAGCGGCCCGACCACGCGCGCCACGCCATCTGCCGAGAGCAGCCCGGCGCAATCGGCCGGCATCCGGTGCAGACGCACGCCCGCCCGTTCGCAGCGGCTTGCCAGATCCGCCGGGAAGGCGCCTTCGGCCTGGTGCTGGGTGCAGTACCAGAAGTCCACCGGCCGCTTGCTGCCGCCCTGCGCGATCAGGGTGTCGAGCCGGGCGAGGAAAGGCGTGACGCCGATGCCGCCGGCGACCCAGATCTCGCGTGTGCCATCGGCCGAGAAGTCGAAGCAGCCGTAAGGGCCTTCGAGCTCCACCGCCTGCCCTGCGGCGAGTTTGGCGCCAAGCGTAGCGGTGTAGTCACCGAGCGGCTTGATCACGAAGCGCGGGCGGCAGGGGTCGTCGGCCGAGGCGATCGTGAAGGGGTGCGGGCCTTCGAGCGCATCGAACTTGAGGAAGGCGAACTGACCCGCGCGATACAGCAGGCCCGGCGCGGGCAAGGCGAGGCGCAGGTCGATCAGGCCGCTGGGCGATACCGCGACCGATTCGATCCGGCCCTGATGGGTGCGCGCCTTGCCGATCCGCCCGGCAAGCGACCACAGCGCACCGGCGCTGCCGACCGCCGCCGCGAGGATCACGATCCAGCCAGCCGGGGCGGACCACCAGCGATCGGGCATCAGCACCACCGAGTGGAAAGCGCCGAACAGGAACACCACCGCCAGTGCCTTGTGCACCCAGCGGAAGTAGCGGTACGGAATGCGCTGGATCAGTGCCACCAGCACCAGGGTGATCAGCGCGTAGAAGGCCCATTCGCCGCTGTCCTTGGCGAAGTCGATCAGCACGTTCTCCGGGCCATGCGGGCCGCCGCGCGCGCGGCGCATCACCAAGCCGAGCTGCACCAGCCACTTCGCGCCGTTCTCGGCGAACCAGTGCAGGCCCAGGGTCACGCCGGCCGCGATGCCGAGCGACTTGTGCAGGCCGTAGGCCTTGTCGAGCCCATCGAGCCGCTTTTCAAGCCAGCGAGGCCGGGTCGCAAGCAGGATCGCCGCGCTCATCGTGACAAGGCCGAGCAGGCCGGTCAGCAGGATGGCCTCGCGGCGCCAGGCCCAGAAGCCGGCGCCGTTGGCGCTCGGGCTCATCAGCCAGGCGCCGGCCACGAGGGCAAGCAGGCCATACAGGTAACGGTTCATGACGTATCTCCGGGAGGAAAGATGCCGCCAGTGTCGGACTCCAAGCTTAAGCAGGCATTAATCCGGCGGCCCTTCACCTCAAATTGGTTCAGCGATTCTCCAGCCGGTTGTAGTCGAACAGGCCGCCATCGGGGCGCCCGACTTGCCGTGCGGCGGCATGCAGCGCGTCGCTGAAGGCCCAGAAATCCGGGTTCGTGCGACGCAGCGCAAAGCGATCGGCAAGGCGGCGGTAGTCCGCCTCGGATTTGAGTGTGGCGATGGCGGCGCTGAACTCCGGCACTTCGTCGGCCTTGAGCCGGTAGAACGCATTCGGGTAGGCGCCGATGAAGCCGGGGGCTACGGTCAGCGCGTTCTCGTCGGGCGCCAGCTCGTTCTTCTCGCGGAGCATGCGTGTCACGTTCAAGTGCCCGGTATCGCGCAGCAGCGTGAAATATCGCAGCGCACCGGACTTGTCGCGGATCTCGAGGAAGCTCGATTCCGGCAACCACGCGAGGCTTGCGCCCCGCACGCGGGCAAGCTGCGAGAGCGCTTCGCGCAAGGTGGCATCCGCTTCGTTGGCGAGTGCGTAGCGGGTGTCGAGCGCGGGCGAGATGCGGCCGTCCTTGCTCGCCCCGATGCGCTTGGCGAGCATGCTGAACAGTTGGGTCTGCGGGTCGCCGCTGCGGTAGCGGATGCCAGTCTCGACCGGGTTGTCGAGCACCAGGGTCTTCATCTGCGCAATCGAATCGTCACGCGCATCGCGATACCAGTTGGCCACGGTGCCCGGGCGCGCTGCCTTGGGCAGCAAGGCGATGAAGTTCGCCTCGCCTTCCATGCGCAGAAAGTCCATGTAGAGCCGGCTGTGCAACTGGTGGGCGAGGCTGCCGTACACATCGAAGCCGGCTGAGAGCAAATAGAAGACGCGTTCGAACAGGGGGTAGGTCATCACCCACGCGGTCTTGGGCGGCTCGCCGACCAGGCCGGTGACCACGGTTGCGCTGTCGAAGTGGCGGAAGATCGTCAAACTGGCGTTCGGGTTGTTGCCGTCGCCATCCCACACGTATTCGAGCTTGGGCCCGCCGCGCTGTTTGGCCGCCTTGCGCTGGAAATCGGCACGTGCCTTCTGGTGCTGCGCTTCCTGTTTGGCGTAGGCGCGCCAGGGGCCGATGATGCCGGGCTCACTGCCCCAGGCGGCCGGCAAGGGCGCGAGCGCCGCTTCACGCGCGGCAATTTCGACGGCATCGGCGCTGATGCCGGTTTCGGGGTCGGCGAAGAAGACCCAGAAGCGATCCCTGATCACGTTCAGCGCCAGTTGGCCACGGCAAACCGGCCCCTTGATGAAGTTCATGACGAAGAACTGCGCGTCGTCGAGCAGGAAGCGGTAGCGCGAGTCGGTCGGCAGGTCGTGAAAAGTCGCCAGCGCATTCGAAGCGGTGTCAGGCGCGTAAGAGGGCAGCGCTGCGACCTTATAGGCAGGTGCGAGGAAGAGTTCGCGGTAGCGCGCCATGCGTGCCGCATCGAAGCGGTAGGGCATGTGGGTCTTGGCGACGATCGGTTCCAGATCGCGTTGCAGGCGGTAGTACGGCCGCATCACCTGCGGATCGTCGAAGGGCCGGCGTGTTGCGATCAGCTTCAGCGGCTGGCCCGGCGGTGTGCTGCTGCGCACCAGCTTGTAGGCGTTGCCGCGGCCGTCGCTGCTCAGGTAGAGATGGCCGAGGAAAAGGTGTTCGTAGAGGTAGCGGCTCATCAGGCGCGACTTGAGCGAGTCTTCGTTGAGGAAGCGCTCCCAGGCCTCAAGCTGGCTTTGCTCCTGCGCCGGGGCGGGCGCCGGGCCGTCGTCCGGCGCGCCCTGTTCGAGCCACTGCGCAATCAGCGCGAACTCGGCGTCGCTGATGCCGGGAAGGCCGTAAGGCATGCCGGCGAGCGGATTGCGCGCAGCGTACTGGTCGTAGGTTTCGATGCGCGGGCAGCTCTGCTCGCGATCGAGGCCGAAATCGAAGGCCTTGGGCAGTACATCGACCTGTGGCAGCGGATGCTGCTGCTTGAGTTCGAGCGCACGGTACAAGAGGCTGGCCGAACGGTTGTTGGCGGGGCTGTCCGCATATTCGTTGAGCACCGGCGCAAAGCCCTTCTCGCGCCATTCCGACGCCCGCAGCGCATCGGTGAACAAGCGCGTGGTGGGCGCTTCGGTGAGTCGCGTGCCGTCGTACACCAGCGCCGGGCTGGCGCCCCGCGCAATGCCTTCCCAACTGCCCAGCTTGAGCTGGCAGGGCGCGTCGTAGCAGGCATGGCACACGACACAGCGGCTTTCGAAGATCGGCTTGATCTTCTGCTGATAGCTCAACTTGCCCTGCGCAGGCGGCGACTGATCGTAGCGGGTCGGGTCGCTCGTGCCGTACTCGCGCTCGAAGCCCTGCTTCGCCACGACGGCGCAACCCGCCAGCAACATGAGCATCAGCACACATACCAGGTGGCGCAGGGGGGTGATCGGCATCGCTGACTCCGGCGTTGATTTGGAAGAACCGGCCCGATGGTACGCCTGCGGTGCTGCCGATTCACGGGCCTGCGGTAAACTGCCGCGCTGGCCCGAACGATCGGGCGCGGAGACTCCCATGCCTGGCCTCGACCCCGATACCCCGATCCCGACCGATATCCGCCTGCACCAGCGTTCGCGCATGCTCGAAGTCCACTTCGCCGATGGCGAGCGTTTCGAACTGCCCTGCGAATACCTGCGGGTGTATTCGCCCTCGGCCGAAGTACGCGGGCACGGCGAGGGGCAGGAAGTGCTGCAGAGCGGCAAGCGCGAGGTGAACATCAGCGCGATCGAGCCGGTCGGCCACTACGCGGTCAAGCTCGTCTTTACCGACGGGCACGACAGCGGCCTGTACTCATGGGATTACCTTTACCAACTGGGCGTGCGCTACGAGCCGCTGTGGGCCGAGTACCTGCGCCGCCTGGAAGACGCTGGCGCCAGCCGCGACACCGCAAGCCCACCCGTGCCCAAGGGCGGCTGTGGCTCGGGCGCTTGCGGCAGCCACTGAGGATCTGATGATGAACGACAAGACCACCCACTTCGGCTACGAGACGGTTGCCGAGAGCGAGAAGGCCAAGAAGGTTGCCGGCGTGTTCACCTCGGTGGCGCAGAAGTACGACGTGATGAACGACCTCATGTCGATGGGCATGCACCGGCTGTGGAAGAAGTTCACGATCGAGATTGCCAACGTGCGCCCCGGCGAGCGGGTGCTCGATGTCGCGGGCGGCACCGCCGATCTTTCGCTGGCGTTCGCCAAGCGCGTTGGCGACACCGGCCAGGTCTGGCTCACCGACATCAACCACGCGATGCTGGCGGTGGGCCGCGACCGCGTGCTCGACCGCGGCTTCAACCTGCCGACCGCGCAGTGCGACGCCGAAAAGCTGCCCTTCGCATCGGACAGTTTTGACCTGGTCACCGTGGCTTTCGGCCTGCGCAACATGACGCACAAGGATGTCGCGCTGGCCGAAATGCGCCGCGTGCTGCGCCCCGGCGGCCGCCTGCTGGTGCTCGAATTCTCGAAGATCTGGAAGCCGCTCGCGCCGGTGTACGACGCCTACTCCTTCAAGCTGCTGCCGTGGATGGGCAAGAAGGTCGCCAACGACGCCGACAGCTACCGCTACCTCGCCGAATCGATCCGCATGCACCCGGATCAGGATTCACTGGCCGAAATCATGCGCGGCGCCGGGCTCGAACGCGTGCAGTACTTCAACCTCGCGGCCGGCGCGGTGGCGCTGCACCGGGGCTACAAGCTCTGAGCCCGGCGCCCGCTTGAACTTATCCACGACGCACACATCTAAGAGCACGACCTCATTCCGACGAAGGAAAGCAGCAGATGAAACAACTCATGATTGCAGTGTTCGCCGTGTTCATTGGCAGCGCCGGCATGGTGACTGACGCGGAAGCGAAGCGCCTGGGCGGCAGCAAGTCGATCGGCATGCAGCGCACGCCTGCGACCACCCCTGCGAAACCCGCAACACCGCCGCAGAATGCCGCAGCCCAACCGACTTCGCCGGCCGCAGCCGCCAAGCCGGGCGCCACGCCGCCGGCCGCGCAGCCTTCGGGCTGGCGCAAGTGGGCGGCCCCGCTCGCTGGCCTTGCCGCAGGTCTTGGCATTGCCGCGCTGCTCTCGCACCTGGGTGTCGGTGCCGAGTTCGCCGGCATCCTGCTGGCCGTGCTCGCGGCTGGTGTGGCCTTCATGCTGATCCGCCGCTTCATGGGCAACAAGAGCGCGCCGCAGGCTGCGCCGATGCAGTACGCCGGTGCGGGCGCGCCCTTCAAGCCGGAGCAGGGTGGCGACAACCGCCCGCTGGTGAGCACGATCGGCGGCGGTGCCGCGCCGCTCTCCGCCGTGCCTGCGAACGAACCGGCCAACACCTTGCCGGCCGGCTTTGATGCGGTGGGTTTCGCGCGCAACGCCAAGGTTCAGTTCGTTCGCCTGCAGGCCGCGAACGACGCCGGCAACCTGGACGACATCCGCGAGTTCACCACGCCGGAAATGTTCGCCGAGTTCAAGCTCGATATCGACGAGCGCCGCGGCGCTGCAAACCAGACCGACGTGGTGCAGCTCGACGCCGATGTGCTTGAAGTGGCCGAGGAGTCCGGCCGCTACATCGCGAGCGTGCGTTTCCACGGCTTGATCAGTGAGGCCAAGGATGAGTCGCCGGTGGCTTTCAATGAAGTGTGGCACCTGACCAAGCCGGTCAGCGGCAACGGTGGCTGGGTGCTGGCGGGCATCCAGCAGATCTCCTGAACGCGATGAGCGACGCCGCACGCCCGGCATTGCCCAGCAGCGCCCTGGCGCGCGTGCTGGGCCATTTGCTGGCCCGCAATGACTGGGCGCGCGAGAAGCTGGCGCCCTTTGCCGGGCGTCGGGCGCATCTTGCGCTCGGCTCGCTGGCCGCTGACTTCGTGGTGGGCGACGACGGCCAGATTGCCGCCTGCGTGGCGGCGGACGACGCGGATGTGCGCCTGGTGCTTCCCGCCGATGCCTTGACCCAACTGCCACAGGGACCGGACGCCTTGTTCCGCCAGGCGCGCATCTCTGGTGACGCGCACTTCGCCGAAACGCTTGGTTTCGTGCTGCGGAATCTGGAATGGGATGCCGAGGAAGACCTGGCGCGGGTGGTCGGCGATCCGCTGGCGCACCGCTTGCACCAGGGCGCCGTGCAGCTGGGCAACTGGGGCAGGCAGGCGGCGCAGAACCTGGTCGAGAACCTGCGCGAGTACGCCATCGAAGAAGCGCGGATCACGCCCCCCAAGCCCGAGCTCGAAGCCTTCGGGCGCGACGTCGCCGCGCTGCGGGACGATCTGGCGCGGCTCGGAAAGCGGCTTGAGCGGCTTGAGCGCAGCGCCTGATCCGACCTGCCGGGCAGACTGAACGCCTCCTGAAAACGGAGGCGTTTTTACAACGAGAAGACGCAATCGTTTGATCGTGCTCGAAAAAGCACTTGACGTCGGCATTGCGCGTCGGTGGGTTTTACACTTAAAGTCCGGTTTTTCCACCCGCTCGCCCAATTTGGTGCGTACCCACGCCAGGTCGTACCAGGCCGCGAGCCGCAACCGCGCACACCCGGTTGCGAGACATCAAAAGTAGATCCACGGGACGGAGACTGAACCATGGCGTTTGTCATGCTATCGACGGGTGGGCTGAGTTCATCGGGGGTTCGCACGCTGTCGGTCCGCACCGTGCTGCTGGCCGGTGCCGGCCTCGCCATGCTCTTGCTGGTGCTGGGCGCCCTGCTCGGTTACCTGCTCGCTGGCGGCTCGCCGGCGGCGCTGCCCAAGATCCCGATGTTGCGGCAGAACCCTTACACCGTCGAACAGCTCGGCGCCATCTCGGGTCGGGTCTTCAAGCTTGAGAACGAAGCCGCACACCTGGGCCGCAAGATCGGTGTGATGGACGAATACGAATCCAAGGCGGTCAACAAGGCCGGCAAGGGTGGCCCGATGCTGCCGCCGCGCGTGCTCGACAGCCATGACCCGCTGGCCGAGCTGGATGCGGCGCTGGCGCGTGTCGAAGGGCGCCTGAACGAAATCGGCGAAGCCACCGCGCAACGCAATCTCGCGCACATGATGTTCCCCAGCCGTCTGCCGGTCGAAGGTGCTGAGATCGGTTCGGCCTTCGGTAACCGGATGGATCCATTCAATCGCCGTCTGGCATTTCACGCCGGTCTTGATTTCACCGTGGATCCCGGCACGCCGATTCGCGCGTCCGCAGGTGGCATCGTGGCCTTTGCGGGCTGGAATCACGATTTCGGCTGGGTGGTCGAGCTCGATCACGGCAACGGCCTGATGACCCGCTATGCCCACGCCTCGAAGCTGCTGGTCAAAACCGGCAACGTGGTCGCGCCGGGGCAGGAAATCGCGCGGGTCGGTTCATCGGGCCGCTCGACGGGCGCACACCTGCACTTCGAAGTGATGCGCGACGGTCAGTACGTCGATCCGGCCGACTACTTGGCCGGGCTTTGAGCCCCCGCGCAGCGCATGGCGATCCCTTTCCGCGTGACCCGCACCCGCCAGCTGACCCACGCTGGCCTCGTCCTGTCGCGCCGCAAGCGGCATAGCCCCTTTTTGTGGGCCCTTGCCGGCGGCCTTGCCGCCGCTGCCCTGGCGACTACCGGCTTCATGGCTTTTGCGCGCGAAGGTGAAAGCGTGCGCGAACTGGCCCATGCGCGCAGCGAACTGCACACGCTGAACAAGGCGCTCAACGAAAGTCAGTTGCAGGCGCGCATGACCGAAGCACGCGCAAAAGAACTGGAACGCCAGGTCGACGGCCTGAACCAGCGACTGCGCGAGATGGAAGACGAGCTGGCCTTTTTCCGCAAGGCCCAGGACAGCAAGCGCTGACACGCAAGCCGCGTGCAGCCGGATGGAGACCCCCGATGTTCGGAAAACACAAGAAGACCCACCTGATCGAAGAGAGCAAGCTCTCAAGCCTGATTGCCGAAGACGTCGAAATTTCGGGCGATGTGGTGTTCAGCGCCGGCCTGCGGATCGACGGCACGCTCAAGGGCAGCGCCATCGGCAAGAATGGCGAAGGCAAGAAGGAGAAAAGCCTGCTGGTGCTGTCTGACAAAGGCCGCATTGAGGGCAGCGTGCGCTGCTACGACGCGGTGATCAACGGCACGGTAGTGGGTGATCTGGAAGTCGAGCACTTCCTGGAGCTGCAATCGAAGGCGCTGGTGTCCGGCACGATCCGCTATCACAAGCTGCAGATGGAAGTGGGTGCCGGCGTGCAGGGCACGATCGAGCAGGTCGGCGGCGAACGGCAGGCGGACAACGTGGTTGAACTGGCGGCCGAGAAAGCCGAAAAAGCCGACAAGACCCGCAGCGCCTGAACCATTTGCTGCAGTCGCAATCAGACACGACGGGGCACGGGTGTGCCCCGTTTGCTTTATGGCAGCTGCAATCGCCGTACAATTCCTGCGCGCAAACCCGCGCAGCACGCCACTCCCCGGCACAACCGCTCGGAGCCCTAACCTGATGTCAGCTTGCAATCCGTTTGCGCGCGCGCTCGGCGCCGCACTTATTCTTGTCAGCAGTGCCGCAATCGCGCAGACCGACTATGCCGGACACGGCGCCGAATCGGTCAGTGCGGCCACGCTGGAGAAGTTCCGTCCCAAGCCCCTGCCGGCGGATGTTTCGCGCCGCATCCAGTCGATGCTCGACCTGCGCGCGCCGGGCAGCGGCATGCTCTCGCCCGATGGCAAGCGCCTCTACTTCGGCTGGCGGGTCAGCGGCAGCGACCAGATCTGGCGCCTCGACGGGCCGGACCGATTCCCGCAGCAGATGACGGGCGGTGAGGATCGCACCACGCTTGCCGCGATCACGCCTGACGGTAAATGGCTGGTGGTGTCGCGCGATCGCAAGGGCGAAGAGAACCCCGGCCTGTATCTGCAGCCGGCCAGCGGCGGCGCCCTCAAGCTGGTGCAGCACCTGCCCAAGGTGCAAACCCGCTTCGGCTTCGTTTCGCGCGACAGCCGCTTCATCTACTTCACCTCCAACGACCAGAAGCCCGACAGCTACGCGATCTACCGTTATGAGATCGCCAGCGGCGAGAAAACCCTTGTCTACAGCGAGCCGGGCTTGTGGGGCATTGCCGACCATCACGCCGACGGCAGCCTGCTGCTGGTGAAGTACACCGGCTCCCAGTCGCGCGAGTACGGCATCCTGAGTCCCGATCGCGTCTTCAAGCCACTTTTCGGCCAGGGCGAAACGCAGAACTACGAGGCCCAGTTCGGCCGCAGCACGAGCGAGTTGCTGGTCTCCACCAACAAGTTCGGCAACTTCCAGCGACTGTATCGCTGGAAGGCAGGCCAGTTCACGCCGATCACCGCTGAGGCGAAGTGGGATATCGAGTTCTTCGGTACCGACGAAGCGCGTCAGCGCCTGTACTACACGATCAACGAGGCCGGCTATAGCCGCAGCCACGCGATCGACCTTGCCAGTGGCAAGCCGCTGCCCCTGCCCTGGCCGGCCGGAGCCGACCACCAGCTGGTGGGTAACAGCACGCCCGACGGCCGCTTTGTCACGCTTTCGGTTGCCACGCCGAAGGCGCCGCGGCAAAGCTATGTGTGGGACTGGAAGACGCGCAAGCTGACGCGCTGGGTGGTGCCCTCGACGCCCGAGGAAGACAGCTCGCGCTTTGTCGCCGCCAAGCTGGAGAGCTACCCGGCGCGTGATGGCACGCCGATCCCGATGTTCGTGCGCCGCCCGCCGCAGTGCGAGGGTGCCAAGGCGCCGGTGTGCCCGGTGCTGGTGCACTTCCATGGCGGGCCAGAAGCGCAGTCGCGCCCCGGCTTCTCGCCCTTGTGGCAGATGTTCGTTGACGCCGGCTTCATCGTCGTCGACCCGAATGTGCGCGGCTCGGACGGTTACGGCCGCACCTGGCTGGATGCCGACAACGGCGCCAAGCGTCTCGAAGTGGTCACCGATATCGAAGACGCCGCCCTGTACCTGCGCAAGGCCTGGGCGAAGAACGGCGTGGCGCCGAAGATCGGGGTCTTCGGTGGCAGCTATGGCGGCTACGCCACGCTGACCGCGATGACCATGTTCGCCGGCGCCTACGACGCTGGCGCTTCGGCGGTGGGCATCGCCAACCTGCTCACCTTCCTGCAGAACACTGCGCCTTACCGCCGCACGCTGCGCATCTCTGAGTACGGTGATCCGGAGAAGGATCGCGAGGTGCTGATCAAGCTCTCGCCCACCACCTACATCGACCGCCTCAAGGCGCCGCTGCTGATCAGCCAGGGCGCCTCGGACCCGCGCGTGCCGGTGGGCGAGGCGGTGCTGATGTATGAAGCGGCCAAGGCCAAGGGCGCGGAAGTCGAACTGATGATCTTCGCCGACGAGGGCCATGGTGCCGCCAAGCGCGAAAACCAGGCGCTCGAATGGGGTCACATCCTGCGCTTCTTCCAGCAGCACCTCTTGCCACGCTGAACCAGCCGCGCAAGCGCAACGGCCCCCACAGCATTGGCTGGCGGGGGCCGTTTTCTTTGGTGGGTTGGACGTGCTTCTGGCTTCAGCGGATCGGGCGCGTGCCCGGCAAAGCGGTGTCGAGCATCGCGCGGCGCAGCACGTCGATGACGCCATTGCGCGGGTAGGTCACACGCCAGGCTAGCGCCACGGTGCGTGAGGGTTGCGGTGCGGCGAAGGGGCGCACCTCAACCTGCCCCTGTGCCGGGCTCAGCCCATCGGCCGCCGCACTGGGCAGCACGGTGACGCCGACCCCGGTGGCGACCATGTGGCGGATGGTTTCGAGCGAACTGCCTTCGAGCGTCTTCTGCAGGCTGCTGCCGCCGGCCGGGTTGGCGCAGCGCGGGCAGGCCTCCAGCACCTGATCGCGGAAGCAGTTTCCGGCGCCCAGCAGCAGCAGCGGTTCTTCCATCAATTTGGCGGCGGGTAGCTCGGGCAAGGCGGCCCAGGGGTGCTCGGGCGGCATCACGACGCGGAAGGGCTCTTCGTACACCGCCTGCGCAACGATGCCTGTTTCGACAAAGGGCAGCGCAATCACGATCACATCGAGCTCGCCGCGCTTGAGCGCATCGGCCAGTTTGGCGGTGTAGTTCTCCTGGATCAGCAGCGGCACCTTCGGCGCCCGCTCACGCAGCAGCGGGATCAGGCGTGGCAGCAGGTAGGGCGCAATCGTGTAGATCACCCCCAGACGCAGCGGGCCGGCAAGCGGATCCTTGCCCGATTCGGCAATCTCCCGCACCTGCTGCGCTTCGAGCAGCACCCGCTCGGCCTGCGCAACGATCTTGGCGCCGATCTCGGTGAGCTTGACGTCGGCAGCGCTGCGCTCGAACAGGATCACGCCCAGCTGGTCTTCGAGCTTCTTGACGGCCACCGACAGCGTCGGCTGGCTGACATGGCACTTCTCTGCCGCACGCCCGAAGTGGCGCTCGCGCGCCAGCGAGACGATGTAGCGCAAATCGGTTAGCGTCACGGGTAGCAGCTCCGAAGCCTGTGAACGGGGGCTGCAATTGTAGCGCCGACGCTTGCGCCGCTTGAAAATTGAAACAGAGATCCCCAGTTTGTAATTCCATGTAAGGCGCATGGACTCAGCGCTTTCATGCCCGTCGATAATCGCCACTTCCAATCGAATATGGAGATTTCCAGATGAAAATGACGCTACCCCGTTCGCTCGCGCTTGCCAGTGTGGCTGCGGTGGCGTTTGCCGGCTGCCTGCAGGAAGGGAGTGGGCTGTCTGCTTCGCAAGCCAACGCCGCCCCGGCTGCCGCTGCGCCGCTTGCTTCGGCCGCGGCGACTGCTACCGCCGCTACGCCCACCATGCGCGCCGGGCTGCCCGACTTCTCGACCCTGGTTGAACAGGTCGGGCCGGCGGTCGTGAATATTTCGGTGTCCAGCGTGCGCGGCAGTGGCGGCGAAACCGCCGGTGAGAATCCGTTCGCCGACGACCCCTTCTACGACTTCCTGCGCCGCTTCGGCATCCCCGGCCCGGGGCTCCCCGGTGGCCAGGGCGGCCAGCCGCGCGTTCAGCAGGGCGTGGGCTCCGGCTTCATCGTCAGCGCCGAAGGCCATGTCCTCACCAACGCGCATGTGGTCGATGGCGCCACCGAAGTGACGGTGCGCCTGACCGACAAACGCGAGTTCAAGGCCAAGGTGATCGGCTCGGACAAGCGCACCGACGTGGCGCTGCTGAAGATCGACGCCAAGGGCCTGCCGACGGTGAAGATCGGCGACGCCGAGCGCGCTAAGGTGGGCGAGTGGGTGGTGGCGGTGGGTTCGCCCTTCGGCTTCGATAACACCGTGACGGCCGGCATCATCTCGGCCAAGGCGCGCCGCCTGCCGGACGAAACCTTCGTGCCCTTCATCCAGACCGATGTGGCGATCAACCCGGGCAATTCAGGCGGCCCGCTGTTCAACCTGAACGGCGAAGTGATCGGCATCAACTCGCAGATCTACTCACGCTCGGGCGGCTTCATGGGCATCTCGTTCGCGATCCCGATCGATACCGCGATGAAGGTGCGCGATCAGTTGCAGAAGTACGGCAAGGTGCAGCGTGGCCGCCTCGGCGTGGTGATCCAGGGCATGGACGACGATCTCGCGCAGACCTTCGGGCTGGACAAGGCCAAGGGCGCGCTGGTCTCCCAGGTCGAGAACGATGGCCCGGCCGCCAAGGCCGGTGTTGAGCCGGGTGACGTGATCCTTGCGGTCAACGGCAAGGAAGTGAAGGAATCGGGTGATCTGCCGCGCCTGATCGGCGACGAGAAGCCGGGCGACAAGGTCAGGCTGCAGCTGTGGCGCAACAAGGCTTCACGCGAAGTCACCGCAACCCTGGCCGAAATGCCGGGCGAGGGCGCCAAGCCGGTGGCCGGCAAGGGGGGTGACAAGCCCAGCGGCAAGGTGGGCCTGGCGCTGCGCCAGCTCGACGCCCGCGAAGCCAGCCGTGCCGGCGTGCCGGGCGGCCTGCTGGTTGAGGATGTCACCGGCCCGGCCGCCAAGGCAGGCGTGCGTCAGGGCGACGTGATCATCGCGGTCAACAACCGCCGCGTCACGACGATGGCCGAGATGACCGCCTTGCTTGACGCCTCGGGCGACCGCTTCGCGCTGCTGGTACTGCGCGGCAACCAGCGCCTGTTCATCCCGGTGCGTTTGAAGTAAGCCGCCGGATTGCAGGCGTGGGGGCGACGCGGGTGACCGCGTCGCCCTTGTCCTTTGTGGGGCATGCCGGCAGACCTTGCGTTGCAGCAAATCCGCTGCTGCTTTTGCCGCCCCGCCGATCGCGGCTGATTAGACTTGCGGTTTCGCTCGCTTTGCCCACGCATTCCTCATGCCTGTCACGCGTTATCTGCTGGTTCTGCTCATTGCGGCGAGCGGAACGCTGTTCCTTTCCGAGGCTGCGTGCTGGTTCAGCGAATGCCGCCCGATCGAGACGATGCATGCATTCGCTGCCGTGGGGGTGCCGATGCTGATGCTCTACGCGATCCTGACCCTCGGGCTCCTGTATCGCCTCGCGATCGTGCTGGAGCCGCGCCATGGTCGCGCCTGTGCCGCGCTGTATCCCTCTGCAGTGCTGTCAACGGCCGTGGCTCTGGGCTTCACCGACAACCGCCACCCGCTTTCCGGCGATACGCTGGAGCTGGTGCTTTGCCTCTTCCTGCCCTGGTTTGCGGCGGCGATCGGTGGCCTGACGCTGCGCGCACGCGGCTGAGCCTCGACCCGGTTTGCGCAAGGGCCCCGCGTGGGGGCGAGGCCGCCGCCGCTATCAGGATGAGCCCATGCGCACTCGTCCGGCCCGGCCTTAGTCGCGCAGCTTTGAACTGATGAATAGCATCAGCGCCAGGCCGATCACGACCTCTTCGCCGTAAGGGATGCGCTCGAAGGAAACGAGCGCAACGATGAAGGTCGGGATCGAGATCAGGAACAGGTGCGGGTAGCGCAGGCCGACGCAGAACGCGCGCAGCTTGGCGGGCAGGTACTTGGCGACAACGGGGGACAGGGCCATCAGTGCAGCAACTCCGGAATCAGGTTTGGGCGGGCTCGCCCGCGGGCCCGAGAGCTTAACGCGAGACGCCTGCGCGGGCGAGCCAAAGAAAAACCCCGCGGTGCATCGCACGGCGGGGCTAACAGGCACTAGTGGAGACGCGCCCTCAAGCGGCTTGCGCGGATCCAGGGTACGACTCGATTCTGCGGGGCTTGGCGCGCCGGAACCATGTCCGCGCGGGGCACTCGCTTGTCCCGGAAAACCGGCGCCGCACATCACCTCCGGCGCTGAATGCAGGCGAACAAACGGATAGAAACCGCGCAAAAATGTGCCCCGCAAGACCGCATCCGGCCTTGCGGGGCAAAGGGCTGCGGCACACGAACCGCGTCATGGCCCACTCCCCATGGGCGCGATGACGGTTCCATTGTGTCGGGATGCCGTGCCGCGCTCCATGGCTGACCGCGCCAATGAGTTGACCGGCGGGCCATGCTGCGGGCCGTCCCCGTACCCGATCGGGCGCGTAGAATCCGCGCTTCTGCCGTGATCACCTGGCTTTTTTCGCTTGTATCGTATGCTCCCCTTGCTCCGCCGCCGCCTTGTCGTCGGCACGCTTGCCGTGCTGGCCGCCCTGCTGGTGCTCTTGCCACTGGCCTATCACATTGCGCTCAAGCGCCTCACGGTCGAGCTGGAATCGGTCCTCGGTGAACGTAGCCGGGTGGGCGCGATCGAACTGGGCTGGAACGCCCTGGTGCTGCGCGATGTCGTGGTCAGCGCAACGCCGGCCTGGCCGGTGAAGGAGGAACTGCGCGCGGCCAGCGTGCGGGTTAAGCCCGCGCTGCTGAGCCTGTTTTCACGCGATGTACTGATCCGCGAAGTGGTGCTTGAAGAGGCCTACCTCTCGATGCTGCGCACCCGCAAGGGCCAGCTGCGCATTCTGCCGGCGGTGCTAGAGGCGGACACCGCCAAGCCGGATACGCCGCAGCCCGGCCCCCAGTCGCCGGCGGCCGATAGCGAGGCCGCCCCCGAGCTACCGACCGAGCCTGCGCGCAAGCTGACGATTGCGGCGATCACCCTGATCAACGGGGCGATCGACTATTGCGATGGCAGCGTCGCACGCACGCCCCACTGCATCGCATTGCGCGATCTCGACGGCCAATTCACGTCCCTGAGCTTGCCCACGCTCGACGCGCAGAGCAGCCTGACACTGGCCGGCACGGTGGAAGGCAAGCAAGGCCAGGGCCGGCTGAATCTGGATGGCACCATCACCCTGCTCAACCGTGACATGGATCTGCGCCTGAACCTTGCCAGCGTTGATCTGCACACCTTCGAGCCTTACCTGATCAAGAGCGTCGATACCAGCGTGCGGCGTGGCAGGCTCGATCTGAACCTGCATGCCAAAGTCAGCAAACGGCGCCTGAATGCGCCTGGCCAGCTGACCTTGAGCGAGCTTGAACTGAACGAACGCAGCGGCAGCTTCATGGGCATGCCGCGCGGCCTGGTTGTGGAGTCGCTCAAGGGCAAGGACGGCCGCATCCAGGTGGATTTCACCCTGCAAGGCAATCTCGACGATCCCAAGTTCTCGCTCAATGAGGTAATGAGTACCCGGCTTGCCGCATCGCTGGCCAAAGGGCTGGGCATCAGCCTGCAAGGTGTGGTCGGCGGGGTTGGCGGTGCCACCAGTGGTATCGGCGAAGGTCTTAAGCGCCTCTTCGGGGGCGACTAAGCCGGCGGCTGGCTCGCCCTTGCGTGCTGGCCAGCCCCTTCGTTGCCGGGTTGCCAGGCCATCACCCCCAGCTTGTCGACGCGTGTGCGTATGTCGTCGATTGCCCACGGCTTAGGCAGGCTCATCGACGAAGAGGATGCCGACCACCTCGCGCGGCCGACTCGAGGGACGGGGCGCGCTGCCCGGGCTGTCCAGTCTTGCGGACTTGTGCAGGCAGTGACGAAGGGCAAGCTGGGCATGACGGGTGGCCCGCCTTGTCATGCACGATGCAAATATCATGCGGGCGCAGCCGTGCCCCGCCCGGTGCGCGCCCTTTCAAGCCAGACACGAGTGATCCAGATGAAACTGCAATTCCCCCGCCGCCCCGCACCCGCACGCTACTCACCCCCGGCGCCGACCCTGCTCGCCCTGGCTGCTAGCGCGTTGATGCTGGCGGCCTGCGGTGGCAGTGGCGAGGCCCCGGCGCCGGACCTGCCAAGCGGCGGCAATGGCAACGGCGGCGCCGTGACCCCTGGCCCGGCGCCAACGCCCACTCCTGCACCGACGCCCACGCCCACGCCGACACCGCCGGTTGAGCAGGCCACTTGCGGGGA
The DNA here is from genome assembly GCF_026586805.1 of Niveibacterium sp. 24ML. Classification (GTDB taxonomy): domain Bacteria; phylum Pseudomonadota; class Gammaproteobacteria; order Burkholderiales; family Rhodocyclaceae; genus Niveibacterium. The sequence continues at coordinate 28,356 of NZ_JAPFHA010000008.1, forward strand.
CCCCGCCTTCGTCAGCAGCGCCTTGGCTGCCGTGAACGCCTACCGTGCGGCGGGCGCCGTATGCGGAACGACCAAGTATCCGGCGGCACCGGCGCTCAGCTGGAACGCTGCGTTGAATGCGGCCGCGCAGGCGCATTCGGCCGACATGGCGGCACGCAACTACTTTTCACACAACAGCCTGGACGGCACCAGCCCCTGGCAGCGGATGGCGGCTGCCGGCTATACCGGAAGCGGCGTCGGCGAGAACATCGCAGCGGGTCAGTCAAGCGTGAGTGGTGTGCTGGCGGGCTGGATGGCGAGCCCCGGGCACTGCGCCAACATCATGAATGCGTCGGCGAACGAGCTTGGGCTGGCCTGTGCCCCCGGTGGCCAAGGCAGTGATTACTCGACCTACTGGACGATGGGCACCGGCCGCTCGCGCTGAAGGCACACCCTCTCAGCCCGCGGCACGGCGAGCTGGCTTCACTCCACCGACAGATAGCGGTAGCGGCCGCCGTGATAGATCAGCGGCTCCCCGTCGCCCTGTGCGAAACGTTCGACCTGCCCCAGGAAAATCAGGTGGTCACCCCCATCGTGGCGGATTGCGTTGCGGCATTCAAACCAGGCAAGGCAACCGGGCAGCAGGGGCACGCCCCCGATGCCGGTGTTAACGTCCAAGTCGTCGAACTTGTCATCGGCGCGGCTGGCAAAGCGGCGTGAAAGCGGCATCTGATGTGACGCGAGCACGTTGATCGCATAGCGCTCACACTGTTCGAAAGCCGCCAGCAGGGGCAGGTGGCGCGCCAGGCTCCATACCACCAGCGGCGGCGCCAAGGAGACCGAGTTGAACGAATTGACGGTGAGGCCGATCGGCTTGCCCGCGGCATTCAGGGCGGTCACCACCGTAATGCCGGTCGCGAACATGCCCAGCGCGCGGCGAAATGCCAGCGTATCGAAGTCGGGCAGGTGGTCGGGGTCAGACATGCGGGCATCTCGGTACAAACAGGAAGGGGCGGATTATGCGGCCCGCGGCATCGGGCGTCGACCCGCAACCCAGCAGGGTTATTGCGGGTGACGATTTCCCGTTCAAGCCTTTCGTTCTGCGGCCGTAATCAATCCTGCGGGCGGCCACACGGTGGCGAGTCTCGGCGGCGAACCAGCTTGCCACCGTAGCCTTGTGCCGCTCGCACCTTCCTTGGCCTGAAGTGAACACGATTCACCAAAGCCGCCAGAAACGATCGCTTTTGGCCTGCGGCGCGCCCACCTATCCTTGTTCAAACAGTTGATCCGACTTGATGGATCGCTGCAGCAGGGGCCCGCCATGATCCAGATCCGATCCGCCGCCGAGCGCGGACACACCAAGCACGGTTGGCTTGAAAGCCACCACAGTTTCTCTTTTGCCGACTACTACGATCCGGCCCACATGGGCTGGGGCGTGCTGCGCGTCATCAACGATGACCGCGTTGCGCCCGGCATGGGCTTTGGCACCCATGGCCATCGCGACATGGAGATCGTCAGCTATGTGCTCAGTGGCACCCTGCAGCATCGCGACAACCTGGGCAATGGCACGCTGATCCAGCCCGGCGATGTACAGCGGATGAGCGCCGGGCGCGGGGTGCTGCACAGCGAGTTCAACCCGTCGCAGACCGAAGGCGTGCACTTCCTGCAGATCTGGATCCTGCCTGCGCGCCGCGGCATCGACCCTGGCTACGAACAGATCCGCTTCAACGACAGTGACAAGCGCGGCCGTCTGCGCCTGGTGGCCTCGCCCGATGGCCGCGATGGCAGCGTCACGGTGCATCAGGATGCCAGCATCCATGCCGGGCTCTTCAATGCCGGTGAGGCAGCCACCTATGCGCTTGCGCCCGGGCGGCTGGGCTACCTGCATGTTGCGCGCGGCAGCGTCACGCTCAACGGCGAGGCCATGCAGGCGGGGGATGGCGCACGGATCAGCGATGAGGCGGCGCTGCAGATTGCCGGCCTCGAGGGCGGCGAAGTCTTGCTGTTTGATCTGCCGCCGGAAGCAGCCTGGTAAATGGAAATGGGCTGCCCTTGGGCAGCCCATTTGCCAGCGTGCGGAAGGCTTACTTGACCTCGGGTTCCTTGAACGAGGCGCCCGACTTGTTGGCCATGAAGGCAATCGCGCGGGCGATTTCCTCATCGGTCAGGTCAGGGTTACCACCCCGTGCGGGCATCGCGTTCTTGCCGGCGATGGCGGACTTGGTCAGCCCATCGAGCCCCAGCGCAAGGCGCGGCGCCCAGGCGGCGTTGTCACCGATCTTCGGCGCGTTGAGCGCGCCGGAGCTGTGGCAGGCGGCGCAGGCCGCCGTGACAACTTGTTCACCGGTACGGCTCCCCTTCGCAGCGCCGGCATCGGCGGCGCCCAGGGCCACCTTGGCGACCGGCTGGATCAGCGTTGCGGTCTCTTCCTCATTGACGGGTTGCGACTGGTTGCAGCCGGCAAGCAAAGTGGCCGAAAGAAGTGCGAGCGGTAGCGCGGAACGGATCGACATGATGGCCTACGGTGTGTTTTCTGGATTGGAGAACGCGGCCCCCTGCCGCGCAAGCCCCTGATTATAGCGGGAGTATTCGCCGCGCTGGCGCATCGGCTTGATGCGCCAGCGCGCCTTCAGTAGGGCACGCCGAGGTAGAGGTAGCCCGCCTTGCGGCCGCCTTCGCCCTGCCCGTAGGCGAGGTAGAGCGGACCGAGCAAGGTATCAAGCCCAACGAAGGCTGAACCGGCATAGATCAGGCCAGTGCTGCGCTCCTCCAGATAAACGCGGTCGACGCGGCCAAACTCGGCTGAACTGCCCAGGTACAGGCCGGTTCCCAACTGCGGTACGAATTGCGCCAACTGCCGATACACCATCAGGCGGCCGAACATCGTGCGGGCACCGACGAACTCCTGGTCCTGGTAGCCCGATAGCTTCAGGAAGCCGCCCAGCCCGCTTGGGCTCAGGCTCTGTGGTCCGTCCGTGAGGTTGCCGGCGTACTCCAGCGTGAGCCGGCCTGTGTTGCGCAGCAGCGTGCCTACGATTTCGCCGGTGAATGATCCGAGCGTGGCATCGCGCGTGACGTCCGCTTCGTTTCGAGCCCGCACCTTCGACAAATCGGCCTTGAGGTAATAGCCGTTGCGGGGAAAACGTGGATTGTCGAGTTGGTCTATCACCACTTGTCCGTGCACCCCGGCGAGCCTGAGCCGCTGGCCTTCCACCGGTGAAACCGGCCCGATGATGCTCTCACCGCGCACCGTCGATCGCTCGTAGCTCAGGCGTGCTTCGCCCAGGCTGCCCAAGGAATAGCCGAAGCCCGCCCCGAGCGTGCTGCTGTAGATTGCGAACTCGCCTTTTTCCCGCCCATCCTCGTCGTAAATGCCGAACTTGTCGCGGCCATAGGTGAGGCGGCCGGAGAGAAACCATGGCGAAAGGGCAATCGGCTGGAACAACTCCGTATCCAGGCTCTGGTTGTTGCCCAGTTGCAGGTTGTTGCGCCACTGCGCACCCCACCGGTTCAGCCAGGTCATCTGCAGGTTCGCCAGCAAGCCCAGTTCCGCGTTGTTGTATGAATCGATCTTGAAATCGAGCCCGAAACGCAGGTAGTTGGGCCCCACCGCACGCTCAACCGGCATCACGTCGGCGATGCGTTTTCCGTCTTCGGTGCGCACGGCATAGCTGACGCGATCGAAGTCACCGGTCTGGTAGAGGCGCTCGGTGGTGGCCAGCAGCGCCTCGCGCGGCATCGGGCCCGCTTGCTTGCCCTGCACGATCCCGCGCACATGCGATTCGGGAACGAAGCGCGTCTCCTCGACCTTGACCACGTCATAGGTGCTGGGCTGCGCCGCCAGTCGTGCCGCCAGCGCGCGCTTCCAGGCCTCGTACTCGGCCGGGCTGACGCTGAAGGCAGCGAGCTTGTCCTCGTTTGCAATCGCCGCTTCGCGGCCTTTCTTGATGAGTTCGGGTGCGAGCGCGAAGTCGGCTGGCGAATAGCCCTTGAGCTTGGGCTCGATCAGTACATCGCCCGGTCCCATCCTGGCGAGCTGTTCGGATACGTTGCGGCGAACGAAAATGTTCGATTGCTGCGCGCTGATATCAAGCAGGGTCTTGATTTCGTCGATCGGTGTCAGCGGCGTGCCGACGTCCACCACGATCACCGTGTCGGCACAACGGCCCTTGACGTTCTGGACCGGTACGTTGCGCACCAGCATGCCATCCACCAGCAGGCGCCCGTTCTCGCGGATCGGATCGAACACGCCCGGCACCGCCATGGATGAGCGCATTGCGATCATCAAGTCGCCGGAGCGGAATTCCACCGCATCACCACTGGCAAGATCCGTCGCCAGCGCGGTGAAGGGAATCGGCAGGGTGTCGAAGTCCGCCACCGATGTGTCGCGCGTGAGCTTGCGCAGGAAGGTCTCGATCTGTTGCGTGCTCACCGCCGCGCGGGGCAGCACGAGACCATTGGCGTCGAGACCAAGCGTCACATCCAGCAGGTTGCTCCGGTCGTCCTTTTTGCGAACGTAAGGGCGGTCCTTGCGTTCTGGCACGCCGGCCAGCAGTTTGTCCCAGTCGGCATGGGTGACCTCGCGCTCCATTTCCTCGACCGAAAGCCCACTGGCGTAGGAGCCGCCGACCAGCGCGCCGGCGCTGGTGCCGGCGATGCAGGAGATCGGTATGCGCAAGCGTTCGAGTTCGGCAATCACGCCCAGGTGCGCCAGGCCGCGCGCACCGCCGCCGCCGAGCACGAGGCCGACGCCTTGCGGCAGCTTGGGTGGTGCATCGGCCGCAGTGGCCGCGAATGAAATGGCAAGCAGACAGATTGATAACGAACGCATCAGGTCAGCACGCATGGCGGAGTCCGATCAGTCAGTAATGAGTCGCGTGACCCGCACGTCACGAGACGAATCCATGCCCCTACTCTAGCCGACTTCGGTTGGCCGCCTCCCCGACCCTGATCAGCCCGCGATCGCTCCGGATTGCCTTGCAGGCCAGGCTTTCATGGACGTTCAAGGGCCAATGCGCTATGATCCACCGGCTGTGCGACCGTAGCTCAGCTGGATAGAGTACTGGCCTCCGAAGCCAGGGGTCGTGGGTTCGAATCCCGCCGGTCGCACCACCCACCCGCCTTTTTGCCCGCACGGGCTCCCGCCTCTTCTCTCGCAGACCTGACGCACCGGCGTCAAAGGTAGTCGTGCTCGCGTTCGCCGAGCAGCACTTCCGCCGGTGTGACCTCGCTCGCCAGCCAGGCCGTCAGCGCGGCCTCGGGCATCGGGCGGGCAACCAGATAGCCCTGCACATAGTCGCAACCGGCGCGGCGCAACTGATTCAACTGCGCGCTGGTTTCCACGCCTTCGGCAACCACCTTGTGCCGCAGGGCGTGCGAGAGCGCGACGATGGATTCGACGATGGTTCTTGCGTTCGGGTCTTCGTCCGATCGCAGCACGAATGCGCGGTCGATCTTGACCAGATCGATCGGCATCCGCGAGAGGTAGGACAAGCTTGAATACCCAGTCCCGAAATCGTCCAGTGCGATGGAAACGCCCAGCTCCTTGAGCCGCGCCATTTCGCGCAAGGCGGTATCGGCGTCGCGAACGATCACGCTCTCGGTCAGTTCAAGTTCGATCATCGCGGCCGGCAGGTCGAAATCGCTGAGCGCGCGCACTACCGTTTCGCAGAAATCTCGGCTCTCGAACTGTGGCGCGGCAATATTGACGGCCACCCGAGGCGGCTTGAGGCCGGCTGCGCGCCAGCGTGCGACGGTCGCGCAGGCGCTGCGCAAGACCTTTTCGCCAATCGTCACGATCAGGCCGGTTTCTTCTGCTACCGGAATGAAGCGTGCGGGCGAGATGACCGTGCCTTCGGGTGTGCGCCACCGCAGCAATGCTTCGGCGGATATCAGGCGACCGCTGGCGATCTCGACCTGCGGCTGGAATTCGAGGAACAACTCGTCGTCATTCTCGAGCGCGCGGCGCAGGCCGTTCTCGATCGTCAAGCGGTCCATCGCGCGCTGATTCAGATCGGGCGTGTAGAAGCGATAGCCGCCACGGCCGGCTTCCTTGCTGGCGTACATCGCCAGATCGGCGTTCTTGAGCAGGGTCGCGGCATCGTTGCCGTGGTCGGGGCACATGCTGATGCCGACGGAACAGCCGATCTTGAGACTGTGCCCCACCAGTTCAATCGGATCGAGGAAGGCATTGAGCACGCGGCGGGCAATGCGGCTGATCTGCTCGGTATTGCGTACATCACGCGCGAGGATCACGAATTCGTCGCCACCGAGTCGTGCAACCAGATCGCCGTCGCGCAGGGCGCGGCGGAGCTTGTCTGCAATCTGCTGCAGGAGTTGATCGCCGGATTCATGCCCGAGCGTGTCGTTGATCCGCTTGAACTGGTCAAGATCAAGGAAGAGCACGGCAATGCGCTCACCGCTGCCGGCGTGGGCGGCCAAAGCCAGCTCAAGCATCTCGGTGAAATGCGCGCGATTGGGCAGGCCTGTCAGCGTATCGCGCTGCGCCAGATCGAGCGCCTGCGCGGTGGCCGACTCAAGTTCGCGCGTGCGCGCCTGCACCCGGGCTTCAAGCAGATTCTGGTACTCGATCACCCGCGCACGTGAAGCGCCAAGGCTATCAACCATGTGCTGGAAGGCGCGCCCCAGATCGGCCAGCTCGTCGGTGGTCGAGATCTGAACCGTCTGGCCCAGGCGGCCATCGGCAACCTCGCGTGCGGCGCGGGATAGATCTCGCAGGGGTTGCACCAGGCGACGGGTGAACAGCGTCGTCAGAACAATCGCCAGCGCCGTCACGACAATCGCAAAACGCGCGGTTTCATTGACGAACGCCAGCGCTTCACGACGCGCGCGCTCGCTCGACAGGCCCAGCTGCACATAGCCGAGCACACCGACGCTCGCGCTCTCGGGCGAGGCGGCACGCGCGTTGCTGTAGCTGCCTTCCGGGCTGCGCACGACCGCGAGGAACTCGATGACATCCTTGCCTGATCGGCGGCTGCTGAGGCGATCCGACGGCCAATCCGACGGCAACACGCGTGCCGGCTTCTGGCTGCGGAACTGGCGCTCGACCAGCAATTTGCCGTCGGTGCCGTAGAAGGCCGCGTAGGTGACGTCATCATTGCTCGACAGGCCGGCGAGCAGTTGCGACAGCGCCTCCTGGTTGCCACTGTAGAGCGGGAACTCGCTGCTTTCCGACAGCATGGCAACCACCGCTTCGCCGTGCGCCTGCAAGGCCGCATACGAGAGCCGGGACTGCGTGCGGATCACCGCGACGCCAATCGCCAGGGATGTCAGCAGGATGGTCGACACTGCCAGCAAACTGAGTTTGGCGGCAATGCCCATCGGGCGGACCATCAGGAAAGCGCGGCGTTCAGGTTCGGCCATTTCGCGATTGTGGCTCAGCGCAAGGATTTCGTGGCAGTCCGCCGCTGCGCTGGCGATCGGGCGTCATCGCGCCGACCCGAACTTGCAGATCGAGAACGGCCAGGCAAGGTGACTGTCCTGAAGACGGCATCCGGTCGGTGAAGAGCGATATGACATGCCTCGACTAACGGCGCGAAGGGCCGCGGACTTGAGCGGGCGACCAACCCTGTGGCGTGAAACGGATCATGAGCAGCACGGGCGCCGGGCGCTAGAATGGGTGGTTTGGAGGCAAGCGACTTGAAATACCGGATTCTTCCCGTAACGCCGTTCCAGCAGAACTGCAGCCTGATCTGGTGTCCGCAGACACGCATGGCCGCCCTGGTTGATCCTGGCGGTGAGGTTGATCGCCTGCTTGCCGCGGTTGAAGCCGAGGGGCTGACGCTTGAGAAAATCCTGCTGACCCATGGCCACATCGACCATGCAGGCGGCACCGCGGAGCTGGCGCGCCGGGCCGCTGTCCCGATCGAAGGCCCGCAACTGGAAGAGCGGTTCTGGCTCGAAGCCTTGCCGCAACAGTCGCGCATGTTCGGCTTTCCGCAAGTTGAACAGTTCGAGCCGACGCGCTGGCTCGAAGACGGTGATACCGTCACGGTTGGCGAGCAACAGCTGCAGGTGCTGCACACGCCGGGCCACACGCCGGGTCATGTGGTGTTCTTCCATGCCCAGACCCAACTCGCTCTGGTCGGCGACGTCATCTTTGCCGGTTCGATCGGCCGCACCGACTTCCCGCGCGGCGATTTCAACACCCTGGTCAATTCAATTCGCAGCAAACTGTGGGCCTTGGGGGATGATGTCAGCTTCATTCCCGGCCATGGCCCGATGTCCACCATCGGCCGTGAGCGCCGTACCAACCCCTTCGTAGCCGAAGGTCTTTGAGGAACCGACATGCGTCTGGCCATGCTCGAAGATGATCGCGATCAATCCGGCACTCTTGCTGCCTGGCTGCAGGATGCCGGACACGATGTGCACGCCTTCTCGCACGCGCGCGAACTGATGAAGGTAGCCGGCCGCGAGAGCTTCGACTTGTTCCTGATCGACTGGATGCTGCCCGAGATCACCGGGGCTGAGGTGCTGCGCTGGTTGCGGGTGGATCGCGAAGATCCGACTCCGGTGATCTTCGTCACCGCGCGCGATGCCGAAGAAGACATCGTCGCAGCCCTGGGTGCCGGCGCTGACGACTACATCGTCAAGCCGGTCAGGCGGCTTGAACTGATTTCGCGCATCAGCGCCGTGTTGCGCCGGGTACGCCCGAAAGAGCCGGAGCGCGAACTGCGGGTGCCCCCCTACCGTTTCGACCTCACGCAGAAGGCCTGCAGCCTCGGCGAAACGAAGATCGACCTGACCGACAAGGAATTCGAACTCGCGGTCTTCCTCTTCCGCAACCTCGGGCGCTTGCTCTCGCGCGGGCATCTGCTTGAAGCGGTGTGGGGCCGCAATCCCAACGTCGCCACCCGCACCATCGATACCCATGTGTCGCGGCTGCGCACCAAGCTCGCGCTGCGCCCCGAAAACGGCTACCGCCTGACGCCAACCTACAACTACGGCTATCGGCTCGAACGCGCGACCGAGGAATGAAAACGGCCGCCGGGCTTGGCGCGGCGGCCGCTGGATCTTGCCTTGGCAGGCGCGGGCTTACTTCTTCAGTGAATCGCGGATCTCGCGCAACAGCAAGATGTCTTCCGGTGTTGCCGGGGCTGCGGCCGGTGCGGCGGGTTGTTCGCGCTTAAGCTTGTTGATGAGCTTCATGGCCATGAAGATCGCGAATGCAATGATCAGGAAGTCGACGGCAGAATTGATGAAGGCGCCATACTTCACCAGCGGGGCACCGGCCTTCTCGGCAGCTTCAAGCGTCTCGAAGGTCTTGTCGCCCAGGTTGATGTACAGATGCTTGAAGTCGACGCCGCCGACCAGGCGCCCGATCACCGGCATGACGACGTCCTTGACCAGCGAATCGACGATCTTGCCGAAGGCACCGCCAATGATCACGCCGACTGCAAGGTCGACAACATTGCCCTTCAGCGCGAATTCCTTGAATTCAGAAAAAAAGCTCATGACCCGATCTCCTGGTTGGTCGCCGTTCTTTGCAAAGGTCCATGCCTCGGCCTGGCTGGCGGGCAGGTGCGCCGCGAAGTGTCCATGATGCAAGCCTCGCCGTGCAAGACAATCTCGCTCCCGCTGGCCGCATTGGAATCGCTTGTCGCCGGGCTCATTCTCGAAGCGGCCGACGGCAGCATCGCTTACGCCTCGCCGCGCGCCCTGGCGCTGCTTGGCGATCAGTCACCCGAGGCGCTGATCCGCGGACTGGGCGGCGCAGCGCCCGCCGTGGTCGATACCGATCACGGGTGCCGGCTTGCTTTGCGTGCCTGCCCCTTGGTCGATGAGGGCCTCACCCTCTGGGTGCTTGAAGACCTGACCCCGGCAACCCGCGCCGCCGTCCTGCGCGACGATGCCTTGCGCGCCATGTCGCATGACTTGCGCGCGCCGATCGGCACGCTGCTCACACTCGCCGAGGGTGCGGCCGATGGCACGCTGGCCGCCAACGCGGAAACCTTCGCCCGCGTGGCGCACTTCGCCGGGCTTGCCCTGGCACGCGCCGACAGCGTGCTGCGCATGCTGCGCGCCGACGCGGCCACGGCCGAACGATTCGAGCTGTTCGATCTGCAGCAGATTGCTTGGGAAGCGGCCGACGAATGCTGGCAGGATGCGCGCCGCCGGCAGATTGAAATCGTCGTCGAGGTGCCCGATGGCGAAACCCTGGTGCGGGGCGACCTCGACATGTTGCGGCAAGCGCTCACGCACCTGCTGCGCAACGCCGTGCTGCATGGCCCGGCCGGCCAGCGCGTCAGCATCACTGTTGCCGCGCAGGCTCAGGCCGGGTACTCGGTGACGGTACGCGACCATGGCGGCGGGCTTGATGCCGTGCAGGCTTCGGTGCTGCTCGCCGCAACGCCGCTGGCGCCGGTGCGCGGGCTCGGGCTGGCTACGGTTCGCCGCATCTGCGATGCCCACGGCGCCCGCCTGCAGTATCGCCATGACGCCGATGGCGCCAGCGTGACCCTGCACTTGCCAGCCGCCAGCTGACGATGCACGCCGCAATGTCGCGTTTGCCCAAGATCCTCGGTTTCCTGCTCGGTGCCGTCAGTGCGCTGTGCGTGGTCCTGGCGCTTTACCTGCTCGCCACCTGGGACGGCAACGCGGTGCGGCGCGACCTGGCTCGCGAGGTGCGCGAGCGCTGCGGCCGGCCGCTGGCGATGGAATCGGCGCCGCGTCTGCGTTTTCGCCCGATGCCGACGATCGTGATCGATGGCCTGGCGCTGGGCGAACGCGGAGTCCCTGGCATCGCCGCGCGCGCCGGCCGGGTCGAGGCAGGCATTGCCCTGCTGCCGGCACTGCGCGGGCGGCTAGAAGTGCGCAGCCTCGCGGTGCACGACCTGAGCCTGCAACTTGAGCGCAAGCAGGGCGACTGGAGCCTTAACGATGTGCTGCGCGGCATGCGGATGGAGTCGAAATCGCAGCTTGCGGTCAAGCTCGAAGCGCTGACGCTTGAACGCGCCCGCCTGCGGTTGCATGACGATTCGCTCGGACACGCGCTCACCTTTGAGCGGATTCACCTGAAAACCGGCGCGCTGCAGCCCGGCTCGCGCGGCCGCATCATCGGCGAAGCCACCCTCACCGAAGGGCCGGGCGCGGCGTCGGGCGGGCTGAGTATCGACGTTGCTTATCTGCTCGATGCCCAGGGCTACGACATCGAATCGGCCAGTTTGGCCTTCCGGGGTGACGCCTGGGGCGCGACCGGGCTGGAGGGCGAATTGCTGGCGCGATCCGGCCGCGGCGACCACCACAGCACGCTCGCCCTGCAGGGGCTTTCTTTGCGCGCCAAGGGGCGCATCGGTACCGGGCGGCTGCAACTGAACGCCAGCGCGGAGCGGCTGGCGCGCCAGGAAGACGCACTGGCCCTGCAGGCGATCAAGGCGCGCATGCTGGTCAACGACGGCGCCGAGCGGACCGATGTGAGCTTTGAGACCGCATCGATCGCACCCCGCACCGCAAGCTTTCCGGGCGAGCCGCTACATGCCGCCTTCCGCAGCGAAGGCGGCAAACGCGTGAGCAGCGGGCAATTGAGCGCGCGCATCGCCTACCGGCCCGACCACGCCAAGATCGAGCTTGATGCGCTCGACGCGCGCTGGCGCAGCAGCCCGGCCGGCAGCCCGGAAGGCGAATGGCTCGCGCACATCACGGGCCGCGCCAACACCTCGCTCCTGGGGGGCCGCGTTGAACTCGATCTGGGCGCCCGCGTTGGCAAGTCGGCCCTGCGGATGAAGGCCGACTACGAACAGGCGCGTCCGATTCCGTGGAGTTTCCTGCTCAGCGGCGATCAGCTCGATGCCAACCGCGTGCGTGCCAGTCTGGCGCTGGAAGGGCCGGGTGATCTGCTCGCGCCGCTGCTGCGCCTGAACGGATCGGGCCGCCTGCAGTTGGGCAAGTTTTCGCTCGGTGCGCTGCATGCCAGCGATCTGGCGGGCGAGCTGGAAACCGGCAATGGCAGCGCCAGCTTGAAGAACGCGCGCCTGAGCGCTTTTGGCGGGCAGTTCGAGGGTTCGGTGCGCTACACCCGTGCCGATCACCGCCTTGCGCTGGACAACCGCTTCAGCGGGATCGATCTCGCTGCCATGCAGAAGGCGCTGCGCCGCAACTGGCCGATCAGCGGCACCCTCAGTGGCCAGTGGACGATCGAAGCCGCCGGCCTGAACTGGCCAGACATCGCACGCAGCCTCAGTGGCGAGGCGCGTTTCACGCTCAGCCCGGCGTATTGGCGCGGCGGCAGCATCGAAAACCTGCTCACCGCGGTGCGGCCGGCGCTCAAGGATCGAAGCCCGGCACAACGGGCGGCCTTGCCAACCGAACAGCAGGCCTTCACGGCGCTGGGCGCGCGCTGCAGTCTGGCAGCCGGGCGCGCCGATTGCAGCGAGTTCTTCGCCCAGACGCCCTGGACGCGCCTGGGCGGCGAGGGCAGCCTCTCGCTTGCCGACGGCTCGCTCGACTGGCTGACGCGCATCGCCGTGCAGTCGCGCGGCCCCACGCCACGCGCACTGACGGGCTTGCGCGGTGTCACAGTGCCGCTGCGCCTGAACGGGCCGGTCGGCAGCGCGGGCTATGCGCTGGATTGGCGCAGCGCGCCGCCGCGCCCGGCGCCGGTGAAGGCCGCGCCGCGCCCGGCTGAACCCGAAACGGCACCGGACTCAAGCCCTGAAAACGCTGCGCAGACGGTGCCGAGCGCCGCTGGCTAAACCCTTCAGCCGGCAAACTGCAGGCGCGCCAGATGGGCGTAGAGACCGTCGGCCTCGACCAGTTGCGCATGGGTGCCGGCTTCAACGATGCGGCCGTGCTCCATCACCACGATGCGGTCGGCTTCCTGCACGGTAGCAAGGCGATGCGCAATCACCAGCGTGGTGCGGCCGCGCATCAGGTATTCCAGCGCGGCCTGCACCACGCGCTCGCTTTCGGCATCCAGCGCCGAGGTCGCTTCGTCGAGCAGCAGGATCGGGCGGTCTGCCAGGATTGCGCGGGCGATCGCGATGCGCTGGCGTTGCCCGCCTGAAAGCTTGACGCCGCGCTCGCCCAGATCGGTGTCGTAGCCCTGCGGCAGGTTCTTCACGAACTCGTCGGCATACGCCGCTTCGCAGGCCGCTCTCACCTCGGCCAGTGTGGCCTGCGGACGCGCGTAACGCACGTTTTCCAGCACGCTCATCGCGAAGATCACCGGCTCTTGCGGCACTAGGGCGATCCGTTCGCGCACCGCCCGCGGATCGGCCTGGTGCAAGGGCACGCCGTCAATCGTGATGATGCCGCTGGCCGGGTCGTAAAAGCGCAACAGCATCTGGAATACGGTGGTCTTGCCGGCGCCCGAGGGGCCCACCAGCGCCACCGTCTCACCCGGCGACACGGCAAGCGAGAAGTCATCGAGCGCTGCCGTATCGGGGCGCGAGGGATAGCGGAAGTTCACCTGCTCGAAGCGCACTTCGCCGCGCGGCGGCGGCAGGCTTTGCGGGTTGGCCGGCGGCGCGATGTCGGGCACGGTGGCGAGCAGTTCCATCAGGCGTTCGGTCGCGCCGCGCGCGCGCTGCAAATCGCCCCACACTTCCGACAGCGCGCCCACGCTGCCGGCCACCATGGCAGCGTAGAACACGAAGGCCGACAACTCGCCCGCCGTCAGCCGCCCGGCCAGCACATCGTGCCCTCCGATCCACAGGATGAACGCGATCGCCCCGAACACCAGCACCATCACCGCCACGATCAGCGCCGAGCGCGCGGTGATGCGCCGGCGCGCGGTAAGGAAGCCGCGTTCAACACGCTCGGCGAAGTCGGCGCGGTCGGCGCCCTCGTGGCCGTAAGCCTGCACGATGCGGATCTCGTGAATGGTCTCGTCGATACGATTGCCCAGATCCGCCACCCGGTCCTGGCTCTCACGCGCCAGCGCGCGCACGCGGCGCCCGAACAGCACGATCGGCACCACCACCAGCGGCACCCCGGCAATCACCAGCAGGGTCAGTTTGGTGCTGGTGGTGAACAGCATCGCGAGCCCGCCGATCAACAGCAGCGCATTGCGCAGCGCGATCGAAACGCTCGAGCCGATCACGTTCTCAAGCTGGGTGGTGTCGGAGGTCAGGCGCGAGATCACGTCGCCGGTGCGCCCGCTCTCGAACCACGAGGGCGGCAGCGAGAGCAGGTGGTCGAACACGCGCCGTCGCAAATCGGCGGTGACCCGCTCGCCGAGCCACGACACGTTGTAGAAGCGCAGCCAGGTTGCCGCCGCCAGCAGCGCGATGACGCCGAACATGGCGGCCAGCGCGCGGTCCAGCCAGGCCGGATCGCCGGCCGAAAAGCCCTTGTCGATCACCGCCCGCAGACCCTGGCCAACCCCGAGCATGGCGCCCGCAGCGAGTACCAGCGCGATCGCGGCAATCAGGATCCGGGCACGGTAGGGGCGCAGCAGTTCAGTGAGGATGCTGCGAACACTGGGTGGCTGGGGCATGGCGGCAGTCCTGGCAGGCCGGCGTTGCCGGCAACGGCCGATATCCTCTCATGCGTTGATTGGGGCCGCATGTCGGGCAGACGGGGCCTCTGATCGCGGGCGTGAGCCGGTTGATTGCGCACCCGGGCATGAGCATGTACGGCGCTGCAGATTGAAAGGTGCCGCGCCGCACGACCATCAGCTTGGCCAAATCTGTTCTACATCAAGCAAGGCGTTCGAGCCCCTGAGTTCCGGATCAATCCGGACCGCCGACGCCTTGCCGTGGATGGTGTCGGGCACGTACTGTCCGGCAGGTCGGGAGCACGGGGATGCCGCCTTGGCAATTCAACTGATGGCGTCCGGGGCTCCGCGCATTTCGCTCGAACACCTCAAACCAGGGTGAAAGTTATGCAAGGCAGACAAGTCTTGTTGGGAGCGCTGGTCACGACAGCGCTGCTCGTCATCGCGTTTGCGGTCTGGTGGATTGCAACCCCGTCCTTGAGATCGGAAGCGCCCGCTCGCGGCCCGGTTTCATCTTTGTTCCGGTCCATGATCCCGAAGGCCCTTGCCAACAACTTTGGCATTCCCGGGGATGAAGTGACGATTTCGTCTGAAGGCGCCGATGCGCAGGCACGGCTTGTCGACGCGCTATTGCACGGTCGGTTTGAAGAGGCGGACCGTATCGCGAAAGCGATCATTGAAAACGGGCAGTTCGGGAATCACGAAAAACAGGCGGTATTCCATGCAGCGCTTGAAGGCCTGAAGGGGCGGGGCAAGGAACAGGCACGGATTCTGGATTATCTGTCGATGCTGGCACCGAGTTCGCTCACCAATGACCTGGTGGGCGAACTGCTGAACGCATTTGGCAGTTCTGAATTGAGGGCAGCGGCGGCCAGAACGCTTGGCGCCGCATTCATAGATCCGAGCCCGGATGGCGCCGATCAGACGCCGATGGCCCGAGCCAGAAACGCCGCGATTCTGGACGCGCTTCGGGCAGGAATCGCGAGTTCCGATCAGAACGTGGCAGTCAGTTCGCTGATGACCTTCAGTCGGATCGGGCCGACGGAAGAGGTGACCGCGGCACTTCTGAAAATCCAGGCACGCAACTGGATCGACCGTACCGCTGCCGTGAGGGAGTTGCTGATCCAGATGCCCGCTGCAAATAGCGCAAAGGAGCAAGTGAGCCTCGCAAAGACCATTGTTCGTTTGAGCGAGGGAGCAACTCCTGGAGAACTCCGCCCCGACGAACTCGTTTTTACTACGTCTCAGAGCATTTCAGGGTCTGACATTGTGATCGCACGCATCTCCCCGGATGCGCGGCAGATCATTGCAGCGCATATGATCAAGCTTGAGCCGCCAATCGCCGATGCTTCAGGAACCGTGACGCCTGCGAACGCACGTGGGTATGCGGAGTGGCTCAAGCTGACGACCGAGCTCACATCAAGCGGAATCGCGGAAGCGAACAAACGGGCTTTCGCGGCACTTCAAGCCGCCGACGATCCACGGCGCGTTGTCGCCGTCCTCGCCGCCATCAGCGGGCCAGGCTTTGCCGGCGCAGTCAGTCCGGACGAACTGAAATGGCTGCGAGGGCAGGTCGAACGAGCGGCACGGGAAAGCCACGCGGCGCCGCTGCAAGCGGGCATGGTTCAAACCGCCACCGAGGCGATTGCCGCAGCTGAGCGGGAAAGGCACTTGCAACCTTAGCGGCAGTGTCCTGCAACCGGGTCGCAATCCAGTGTGGATGCTGCGCCCCCCGGGCGGCCAGGGCATGGCGCGTGTTCTGGCAGGCCGGGCTCGCCGGCGGCAGCCGGCATTCTTTTGTGCGCGGTTCAAGCCTGCGCCGCAGGCGCGCGTGCCGGCCCGGCCGGTTCCGTGAGTCCGCCTAGAAGCGCAAGCGCGTCCCGAAGCTCACGCGACCCTGCTCAACCGGATCGAAGCGCAGTTCGTCGCCCTCGCGGTACAGGCGGTAAGCGGCCGATACGGACCACGCGGGCGAAAAGTCGTAGGAGAGGCGCATCCCGGCGTTCAGCGTGCGCCCTTGGCTGCCGCCCAGCGCGTCGATGTCACCACCGATGCGGAAGCTGCGCCAGAAACGGTACTCGCCAAACGCATGCAGCAAGGGCACGTAGCTGCGTCCGGTGAACAGCTGGGTCGCCGCGCGCGCAGGGTCCCAGTTGCTCAGCCCCACGCCGGCCGTGACATCGGGCTGGTCGAGCAGCGCATAGCGCAGCCGGCTGCGCCCGATGGTCGTGAGATCACCCTCTTCGGCGCCTTGCGCGTTGTGTGATGGATAGTCGGGCGAGGCGACGCCGAAAGCGCTCACCGGCACTCGCAGTCCCGCAGCGCTGGCGGGCAGGCCCAGCACGAGGCCGAAAACAGCAAGGCCCAAAGCGCAGATCCGGCTCATGTCGCACCCCCCGTCAAGAACGCTCGCGATGCCGCAGCGTGACTGGTGACGCGCGGCGCGAATTTTCATTATGGACGCTGAGGCGCAGATCGCTAGACTCAGGCCATTGTCATTGCGGAACGATCATGAGCCTTGCCTGCGTTGTCAGTCGCGCCCTCGACGGGATCGCCGCGCCCGAAGTGGTGGCCGAGGTGCATCTCGCCAACGGCTTGCCCGGCTTTTCGCTGGTTGGCCTGCCCGAAGCCGAGGTCCGCGAAGCGCGCGACCGGGTGCGCGCCGCGCTGCAGACCTGCCAGTTTGAATTTCCGCAGCGGCGCATCACCGCCAACCTGGCGCCGGCCGACCTGCCCAAGGAAGGCGGGCGTTTCGATCTGCCGATCGCGCTCGGCATTCTTGCGGCGTCGGGTCAGATCCGCAGCGGTGCGCATGAGGGCATCGAGTTCGCTGGCGAGTTGTCGCTCGATGGCCGCCTGCGGCCGGTGCGCGGCGCGCTGGCGATGGCCTTGGCGGCTACGCGTGAAGGGCGTCGCCTGGTGCTGCCCGCAGCCAATGCCGCCGAAGCCGCACTGGTGGCCAATGCGGGCGTATTCGCCGCCCGCAGCCTGCTTGAAGTGGTGGCACACCTGAACGGACAAAGCCTGCTCGATCCGGT
The DNA here is from genome assembly GCF_026586805.1 of Niveibacterium sp. 24ML. GTDB lineage: Bacteria > Pseudomonadota > Gammaproteobacteria > Burkholderiales > Rhodocyclaceae > Niveibacterium. Next base: position 45,828 of record NZ_JAPFHA010000008.1, read on the forward strand.
GGTGGCGGACCCGTGTGCCCGCGAGGCGCCGCGCTATCCCGACCTGGCGGACGTGCGCGGCCAGCAAAGCGCAAAGCGCGCGCTTGAGATCGCCGCCGCCGGGCGCCATTCACTGTTGCTTTACGGCCCGCCCGGCAGCGGCAAGTCGATGCTGGCACAGCGCCTGCCTGGCCTGCTGCCCGCTATGTCCGAGGCCGAAGCACTTGAAGCCGCGGCGGTGCAGTCGATCGACGGCGGCTTTGACCCGGCCCGCTGGGGCGTGCGGCCGGTGCGCAGCCCGCACCATTCGGCTTCGGCCGCTGCGCTGGTGGGCGGCGGGGCATCGCCGCGCCCGGGCGAGATTTCCTTGGCCCATCATGGCGTGCTGTTTCTCGATGAGCTGCCGGAGTTCGATCGCCGGGTGCTCGAAAGCCTGCGGGAGCCGCTCGAAACCGGGCACATCACCGTATCGCGGTCGGCGCGGCGGGCCGACTTCCCCGCGCGCTTCCAGCTTGTTGCGGCGATGAACCCCTGCCCCTGCGGGCATCATGGCGACGCCAGCGGGCGTTGCCGCTGCACGCCGGATCAGGTGGCGCGCTACCGCGGGCGCTTGTCCGGCCCGCTGCTCGACCGTATCGACATGGTGATGGAAGTGGCCGCCGTGCCCGCCGCAGACTTGCAGGCGGCAGCGCCGGGCGAGGCCAGTGCCGCAGTGCGGCAGCGGGTGGAGGCGGCTGATGCCGTGCAACAGGCACGCCAGGGCAAACCGAACGCGGCGCTGGAAGCCGCCGCGGTGGAGCGCTTCTGCACCCCCGACGAGGCGGGTGCGCGCCTGCTGGCGAGTGCCATCGCCCGCCTGGGCTTGTCGGCGCGTGGTACCCATCGCCTGCTGCGTGTGGCGCGCACGATCGCCGATCTGGCTGGCGCCGAGGGGCTTGGGGTCAGCCATGTGGCCGAGGCAGTCCAATTGCGTCGTAACCTGCCCATGCCCGCCTGAGGCGAGCCTGCTATCCTCTGCAAACCTTTCAGACTGCCAGAAAATCCATGGACACCTCCAAGCTGCCGACCCGTGATGCCGCGCTGCGCGCAACCAAGAAATGGATCCTCATCCTGCTGGTCGCGACAATCGGCCTTGCAGGGCTCTACACCTATGGCTCGCTGCACTACGCCTACTCAAGCGGCGAGCGCGCCGGCTTCGTGCTCAAGCTCTCGCGCAAGGGCTGGCTGTGCAAGACCTGGGAAGGTGAGTTGAACATGCTGGCCATTCCCGGCTCCTTGCCGGAAAAATTCGCCTTCACTGTGCCGGACGATGCAGTAGCCGAGAAGATCAACCAGGCGCTGGGCAAACAGGTGACACTGCACTACGACGAACACAAGGGCATTCCTTCGACCTGTTTCGGCGACACCCCGTACTTCGTCACCGGGGTCGAAATCATCAAGTAGGCGGGCGGCTGCGATCCGGATGCCGCATCGCAGCAAAACCTGCCACAATCGCGCTCGCCGCAGCCCCCCGCATGCGGATGGAGAGTGAATGATGACGCTGTGCATCGGGCTCTACCTTTTCGACGAAGTCGAGATCCTCGACTTCGCCGGCCCGCTGGAAGTCTTTTCCACCGCCAGCCGCGTTTTCCAGCGTCTTCACCCAGGCTCGCCGCCGCCATTCGCGCCCGTTCTGATTGCACGCCAGCCGCAGATCCGCACCCGCGGCGGCATGCAGGTGAGCGTGCCCCACCCGATCCACGACCATCCGCCCCTTGATCTGCTGATCGTGCCCGGCGGCGTGGTCGACGCCGAGCTTGAACGTCCGGAAGTCGTTTCCTGGGTGGCGGCCCAGGCGGCGCACGCGGGGCGTATCGCCTCGGTGTGCACCGGCGCCTTCCTGCTTGGCGAAGCCGGTTTGCTGGATCGCCGCCGCTGCACCACGCACTGGGAAGACGTCGCTGCCTTGCGCACCCGCTACCCGGATGCCCATGTTTCAGCGGACGCGCGCTTCATCGACGACGGGCCGCTCATCACTTCGGCCGGCATCTCTGCCGGTATCGACATGAGCCTCTACCTGGTCGCACGTCTGGTCGACCGCGCGCTGGCCGTGCGCACCGCACGGCAGATGGACTACGCCTGGCAGGGCGCGCCCGAGCCGGCAAGTCAGTAGGCCCGGCGGCGGGCGGTAGAATCGGCGCATGACTGCCGAACGCCCAGACGAGCTACCGCCGCCCTCGCCCGACGCCCTTGAGGCGAGCGCCGCGCTGCTCACCCGCATCCGCTCCGCCATCGATCAGGCCGGCGGCTGGATTCCATTTTCCGACTACATGGCACTGGCGCTCTACAGCCCCGGCCTGGGCTACTACAGCGGGGGGGCACGCAAGTTCGGCCCCGGCGGCGACTTCATCACTGCGCCGGAACTCACACCCCTGTTCGGGCAAGCCCTCGCCCGGCAGATTGCCGACCTGCTGCCGCTGACCGCTGCCGAAGTGCTCGAAGTCGGCGCCGGCACCGGCTTGCTCGCTGCCGATTTGCTCGCCGCGCTCGACAAGGCAGCCTGCTTGCCCGAGCGCTACCGCATTCTTGAACTCTCCGGTGAACTGCGCGCGCGTCAGCGCGAAACCCTGCAAGAAAAGGTGCCGGCGCTACTGCCGCGGGTGGAGTGGATTGACACCCTGCCCGACCAGTTCGACGGCGTCGTGATTGCCAACGAAGTGCTCGACGTGATGCCGGTTGAACTGGCGGTCTGGCGCGATGGCGCGGTGTTCCAGCGCGGCGTCTGCTGGCAGGACGGCTTGCGCTGGTCAGACCGCCCCGCGGACGGTGCGCTGGCAAGCGCGGCCGCCGCCCTGCCAGCGCCGATGCCCGCGCAAGGCGAGTACGTCAGCGAGATCTGCCTGGCCGCGCGCGCCTGGATCACTGAATGGTCGCGCCGCATCGGCCGCGGCGTGATGCTGCTGATCGACTATGGCTATCCGCAGCGCGAGTACTACCTGGCCTCACGCAGTACCGGTACCTTGATCTGTTACTACCGCCACCGCGCCCACCCCGATCCCTTCCTGTGGCCGGGCCTTACCGACATCACCAGTTTCGTCGACTTCACGGCGGCGGCCGACGCTGGCTTCGCAGCGGGGCTGGATGTGCACGGCTACATCGACCAGGCCAACTTTCTGATCAACTGTGGCTTGCTTGATTGCCTCGCCGAACGCGGCCCGACCGACACGGCGGACTACATCCGCGCCGCGCGTGCCGCACAGCGCCTGATTGCGCCGCACGAGATGGGCGAGCTGTTCAAGGTGCTCGCGCTCGGCCGCGGCGTGGCGGGGCCGCTGCGCGGGTTTTCGCGCGGCGATCGTCTGCACACGCTGTAGGGGGGCGCCATGAGCGCGCTGGCGCCGCTGCCGCCCGGCTTGCTCGATACAGGGGGAGCGACCCGCTTTGGCGCCTGGGCGGGTGCGCTGGACCGGGTCGACTGGCAGGGGCTGATCTGGCCGCGCCGCCCCGGCTGGCTTGAAGGCTGGCTGCGGCACAAGCGCTGGCAATACGTAGCCATCGCACATCCGCAGGTTTTCGTCGGCATCGCGGTGGTGGACCTGGGCTGGGCCGCGCATGCGTTTGCCTACGCCTTTCTGCGCGTGCCCCGGCAACTGGTATCGCTGTCGCGCGACGGCCTTCCCGGCGCATGCCGGGTCGATACCCGCCCGTTCGCCGATGCTGCCGCGACGCTGCCGGGCCTGCGTATCGAGATGCAGGCCGCGCCGCGCGGGTTGCGGGTGATCGCCCGGCATCGTCGCTTGCAACTCGATGCATGCCTCGATCTGGGCGCCATGCCGCCGCCGGCCTGCATCGTGGCACCCGCCAACCTGATCGCGCATTGCACCCACAAGAGCGGTGCTGTCCCGCTGGCTGGGCAGTTGCAGGTGGCGGGATGCAGCATCGATCTCGCAGGCGCTGTTGCAAGCCTTGACCATTCGGACGGATTCCTTGCCCATGACACGCGCTGGCAATGGGCCTCGGCGCATGCAACGGGCTTCGGTTTCAATCTGCAGGCCGGCTACATGGATGCGGCTGAAAACGTGATCTGGCTTGCTGGCGTGCCGCACAAACTGGGCGCGGTGCGTTTCGAACACGATCGCGCTGATCCGCTGGCACCATGGCAGATGCGTTCGGATTGCGGCAGCACGCATTTGCGCTTCCAGCCCGAGGGCTTGCACCAGGGCAGCAAGAATCTGGGTTTCGCTTCAAGCCGCTTCGTGCAGGCGATCGGCACGTATTCAGGCAGGCTTGGCGTGCCGGGCGAGGCAGGCAGGGATGTCAGCGGGCTGTTGGGCGTGAGCGAGGATCACGCATCACGCTGGTGACGCGCGGCGCAGGCTGTTAGCCGCGCAGGGCGGCCACGCGCGCTTCGCGTTCGGCGTCGAGCAGGCTGGGTTTGCCGCTCACCGGATCAGCCACAACATAGGTCAGGATTGCGCGCACGGCAGGTCGCGGGTCGGCCACCTGGCCAAGATAAGCAGTCACCCTCAAGCCGGCTCGGCCCGATTCGGTCACCGACCAATGCAGCTGCGGCGTGATGCCGGCCGGCAGGCTGTGTTCGATCTGTACTTGCAGGTCGCCCAGGCGCAGCACATCCGGCGCGATGGCCGCATGCAAGGGCCCCAGCGCGCCTTCAATCACGGCGAGCAGGCTGGTCGCCTCGCCGCGCGGGGAGGCACGCTCGCTCAAGCGAGCCCCCCGGCCCGGCGTGTGCTACTCATTCCTGGAAGCGATAGACCTGCTGCAGGAAGGAATCCGGATCGCCCGGCGGCATGGCCGCATGGCGCCGGGAGGTGGTTTCAACTTGCTGCAGACCGAGTTGCTCGACCAACGCGTGCGGCAAGCCCCCCGCGTTCAGCACTTCTTCAGCGAATTGTCCGAACTCGTCGAACGTGTTGCCCGTTGCCATATCCATGATCATCACCGTCGTCGCCCTCTGTTTTGGGTTGTCCCCAAATGCGCCGGATCATCCCCGCTCCGGCGCTTCCTGCCCCCTCATGGCTTCTTTGCGAAGCTCATGCCTCTAGTGAACGTGCAAATCCGGAAAAAGTTGAGGGCCAATGTTGCATCGACGCGAAATTTCTCACGAAGTTCATTCGTGCATGCGGCGGGAAGCCAATAAAAACATGGCTTGTAAGACAAAATGATGACGTTGCAGAAAAGATACAATCGCCCGCACAACATGGGCGTGACGGCTCAATCCACCGGCAGCGTATCGAGCCAGTCGGCAATTGGGTCGGCGGCGGCGCGCCAGCCGGCTTCGAGCATCATGCCGTGGCCGATGTCCGGCACGATCAAGGCCTCCACGCCCCACAGAGCGGCGGTTTGCCTTACGCCCGCCACCGGGATCAGCGCGTCGGCTTCGCCCCCCATGACCAGCACCTGAGCGCAATGCTCGCGGCAGACGCGCGGCAGCGCAAAGCCCAGCATGTCCCAGATCGCGCGCTGCGATTCGCCATGCATCTTGAGGAAGTAGCGCTCGAGCAGTTCATGCGGCATTGGCTGGTGGAACATGGCTTCGACCAGTGCGTGAACGCCGATCGCGCCGCCGCCGGCGAGCCGGTTCAGATCGAAGAGCAAGCCGGGGCGACGCAGGGCAAGCCCGAATGCCGACGACCACATGCCGCCCGGCGGCACCGCACACATCAAGACGGCCGCCGGTGCGCTTTGTTCTTCGAGCAGGCGTTGCACGACAAAGCCGCCCATCGAATGGCCGATCAGCACCGGCGGTGCGGGCAGCGTCGCGATCACCGATTTCAGGTCATTCACATAGTCGTTGATCGACAGCGCATCCCGGTACTCGTGCCCGGGGCTGCCGGCGTGCCCCGAGAACGACAGCGCGTGCGATGCCCAGCCGCGCGCCGCGAAGAAGGGCAGAAAGTGCTCCTGCCAGCACCAGGCGCCGGCATGGGCGCCATGCACGAAGACCAGCGGTGTGTGGCGGGCTTGACCTTGCGGCAAGGCACTGAGGACTTCAACCGACAGCGTTTCGCGGGCGTTCATTTGGGCACCTTCAGGCCACGCTGGACCGCGGGCCTTGCGGCAATGCGGTCGAACCAGGCTTGTACGTTCGGATAGTGAGCAAGATCGATCTGCTGGTATTCGTGGCAGGCGATCCAGGGGAAGGCGGCGATATCGGCGATCGTGTAGAGGTCGGCGGCGATCCACTCGCGCCCCTCAAGACGGGTTTCAAGCACGCGGTAAAGGCGGCGGGCCTCGTCGCCGTAGCGTTTCATTGCGTAAGGCACCGCTTCCGGGGCAAAGCGCAGGAAGTGGTGTGCCTGGCCCAGCATCGGGCCCAGGCTGGCCATCTGGAACATCAACCACTGCAGCGTTTCGTAACGGCCGTGCGCCGATGCGGGCAGGAACTGGCCGCACTTGCCGGCCAGGTAGACCAGAATCGCGCCCGATTCGAACAAGGTGATCGGCGAACCATCGGGGCCTTCGTCGTCTTGCAGCAGCGGAATCTTGTTGTTCGGGTTCAGCGCGAGGAAGTCTGGGTCGAATTGCTCGCCCGCGCCAAGATCGATCGGCTTGACCGAGTAGCGCAGCCCGCACTCTTCGAGCATGATCGAAACCTTCTGGCCGTTCGGCGTTCCCCAAGTGAATAGCGTGAGCATTCAAGATCCCCCTGTTGCAGTCGCACATCATCCCACCGTTCGGGGTGCCGAACTATCGTTCGGACGGCGAACCAAGTCACGATGATCAAATGGCTGCTGGTGATCGTGCTGCTTGCGCTGTGCTCCGGCGTGCTCGACGCATGGCTGCGCGCACGCTTCAAGCGCGGGCTGCCTGGCGATCTGAAGCTGCGCGTCGGTGGTCGAGAGGTCCGCATCGCGCTGGGCATGACGGTGCTGCTGTCAGTGCTGGCGACCTTGTTGCTCAGGCGGCTGTGATGCGTGTGATGCTATGGCTGGCGATCGCGCTGCTTGCCGGCAAGGGGATGGCGGCGCCGGTGTGCCCCGCCAGCATTGATTCGCAGGAAACCCTGCCGCAGGTGCCTGCGCCCTGGTCGCTGAGCCCCGAACGCATGCCGCAGCGCTTGCGGGCGATCCGCCTGTTTGACGGACCGCCGCACGAGGGTGCCACGCTCAGGCCCGAGGAATCGGCCGGTGGCCGGCGTCTGGTATGGCGTTTCGACGCGCCGGATTCAAGCGGCATCTGGCTCGGCTGCGTCTATGAAGGCAGCCGCCTGATGCTCAGCCAGCGCATCGAACCGACGCCGCGCGTCTGCGAAGCGATCATCGCGGGTCCGAATCCGGTCACCGACTTCGCGACCCAGCTGCGCCTCAGCTGCCGTTGAGCGGCCGCGCGGACGGTCTGCCGCCGAGTGCGCCCTCGCCCGGGTGCGGCGCGCTAGAATCGCCGTCTTTCCATCCCAGGTAGCGCCATGTCCCGCCCTCGCAACGATACCTTCCTGCGCGCACTGCTCCGCCAGCCAACGGACTACACGCCGATCTGGCTGATGCGCCAGGCCGGCCGCTACCTGCCGGAGTACTGCGAAACGCGGCGCCGCGCAGGCAACTTCCTTGCCCTCTGCAAGAGCCCGCAACTGGCCTGCGAAGTGACCTTGCAGCCGCTGGCGCGCTTCCCGCTCGATGCCGCGATCCTGTTCTCCGACATCCTGACGGTGCCGGACGCGATGGGGCTCGGACTGTATTTCGCAGAAGGCGAGGGCCCCCGCTTTGAGCGCCCCCTGCGCGAAGAGTGGGCGATTCGCGACCTCAGCGTGCCGGACCCCCACGACAAGCTGCGCTACGTCATCGACGCGGTGGCGGAGATCCGCCGCGCGCTCGACAACAGCGTGCCCTTGATCGGCTTTTCCGGCAGCCCCTTCACGCTCGCTTGCTACATGGTCGAGGGCAGCGGTTCGAGCGACTACCGCCACCTCAAGAGCATGCTCTACGCGCGGCCGGATCTGCTGCACCACATCCTGGGCGTGACCGCCGACGCGGTGACGCAGTACCTGAACGCGCAGATCGAGGCCGGCGCGCAGGCGGTGCAGATCTTCGATACCTGGGGCGGCACGCTCACGCCGCACGCCTATCGCGAATTCTCGCTTGCCTACATGCAGCGGGTGATTGCCGGACTCAAGCGCGAGCACGATGGCGAGAAGGTGCCGGTGATTGTCTTCACCAAGGGGGGCGGCCAGTGGCTGGAAGAAATCGCCGCGATCGGTTGCGATGCAGTGGGACTGGACTGGACAACCGACATTGGCCAAGCGCGGGCGCGTGTTGGCGATCGGGTGGCACTGCAGGGGAATCTGGATCCGTCTTCCCTGTTCGGTACGCCGGAGTCAGTGTCGAAGGAGGCCAGGCGGGTGCTCGACAGCTTCGGCAAGCACCCAGGCCATGTTTTCAATCTTGGTCACGGCATTTCGCAGTTCACCAACCCAGACAATGTCACCGCCCTGGCGGAAACCGTGCGCAGCCATAGCCGGGCGCTCAGAGGCGCCTGACCGGCTCGCCCCAAGCAAAAGGGCCGCAAGCGCGGCCCTTTTTTCTGAATGCCAAGTCCGCCTCAGCCCTGACGGATCTCGAACGAGACCATCTCGCCCTGGCTGTCTTCTTCGCAGGAGAAGCCGCAACCGACCCGCCCAAGCGTCGGCAGCGCGCACTCTTCGCGCTTGAGCATGATCTCGGCCTCGTCTTCCGGCGCGACAAAGGTGCCGTTGGAGCTCTGGTCGATGACGTAGAAATGGCCGTGGCGCCACTCGATCCGGGCATGGTGGCGCGAGGCACGGCGATCGAGGATCACGATGTCGTTGCCTTCCTCGCGGCCCATCAAAAGGATCGGGCGCGATTCGGTCACGATGTGGGCCACGCCGCGATGCCGCAAGACAAGCCGGGCGCGGCTGGTATCCGTACCGGCACTGGAACTTGGCGGCACCGAGTCCGGGCCGATTTGCGATGTCAGTTCGTAGAGTGGAATGTCCATGCCGTCGTGGCGGACGTTCCGGTCGCGCACCGACGATGCAAGGGCCTTGACGCCCTCGGTCAGGTGCAGGGCGAGCTCACCGGTCATCAGGGCCTGGCCGGGCTCGGCGGTTTCGGCAAGGCGGCCTGCCAGCTCAACCGCCAGGCCCGAAGGTTCGTTGCCCGAAACCAGCTCGCCGCAGTGCAGCCCGATCTTGAGCCCGATCGTGATGCCGGAAACCGGCGGCAGACGCTGCACCTTCTCGTGCATGTCGGATGCGGCCTGCGCCGCGTCGTCGGCGCGTTTGAACGAGGCGATCAGGCGATCGGCGCGGTCGAGCAGTGCATGGCCATGGTGTGCGTCGACAGATCGCATGATGCGGTTGCGGGCTCGATCCAGCGCGCGCTGAGCCTCGGTCGGGCCAATCTTGTCGGTGAGCTTCTGGCTACCAAGCAATTCGGCAAACAGCACGCAGTTGAAATCGGTCCGGTTCGACATCTGGTTACGTTCCGCGGGAATCGGATGCATTAAGAATCTGTTTAACGGCTGTTGAGCATAGAGCCTTGAGGCTCTTCTGCACCAACGAATGTGTCACGTTCGTTTCGGGCAATCGAAACAATATCCACCACCGCCGGGGCGCTTGGCATGTCCGGTGCGTCAAAGGCAATGTCCCCCTCGTCGACGCCCTCTCCGGCCTTGACCCCCTTGAAGTCGAAAAGCCGCTGATCCTGCAGGTGTGAGGGCACCACGTTGGCAAGCGCGGTGCTCAGCGACTGGATCCGCCCCGGATAGCGTTGCTCCCATTCCTGAAGCATAGCCTTGACATGCTTGCGTTGCAGGTTCTCCTGCGAACCACACAGGTTGCAAGGGATGATCGGGTATTCCATGCCACGTGCGAAGCGGCTCAGGTCGCGCTCGGTGCAATAAGCCAGCGGGCGGATGACGATGTGCTGGCCGTCGTCACTGGTCAGCTTCGGTGGCATCGACTTGATGCGGCCGCCGAAGAACATGTTCAGGAACAGGGTTTCGAGCATGTCGTCGCGGTGGTGGCCTAGCGCGATCTTGGTTGCCCCCAGTTCGCGCGCCACCCGGTAGATGATGCCGCGACGCAGGCGCGAGCACAGCGAACAGGTTGTTTTGCCTTCCGGGATCTTGTCCTTGACGATTGAGTAGGTGTCTTCCGTGACAATGCGGTACTCGATGCCAAGCTTCTCGAAATACGCTGGCAGCACCTCGGCGGGAAAGCCTGGCTGCTTCTGGTCGAGGTTCATCGCGATGATGCGGAAGTTCACCGGTGCGCGTTCACGCAGGGCCAGCAGCAGCGATAACAGCGAGTAGGAATCCTTGCCGCCGGAGCAGCAGACCATCACCACGTCACCGTCCTCAATCATGTTGAAATCGCCGATGGCGCGGCCGACCTGGCGTTCAAGGCTTTTCTTGAGGCGCAGGAAGGTGTTCGAAACGGCGGTTTCGCTCGCCTCGTCGAGGGCGGGTTCCAGGGTCACGGGAGTCGCGTAGGTGTTTGAGATAGCAGGCAATTATAGCTGCCGGACCAGCGCTTTCGGGATTCCTTTTGGCGCCCCGAAAAGGGACTTTCGGCTTTGCGGCGACGTGCGGCCAAAGCAATGATTTCAAAGAACTTATTTGCCACCCGCAATGGCGATCAAGGGGCGGATCATGCGTTTGCGATCCGGCCTGATTCCACCGGCATGGGAAATCTACCCGTGCGTACCACCGTTTGAGGCGGGCGCTGGCTCAAAGATGCGCGGATCGACCGCCGTCCACTGCCAGTATCTGCCCGGTAATGTAGGGCGCATCAAGCATCAGGAAGCGCACTGCGCCGGCAATGTCCTGCGCTGAGCCGACCCGCTTGAGCAGGGTGTGAGCGATGATCGCTTCACGTTCGGCGGGCGGAAACTGGCCGTCTTCGGGCCATTCGATGGCGCCCGGTGCAACACCGTTCACCCGCACCTGCGGCGCCAGTTCAATCGCCAGCGCACGGGTCAGGCCAAGCAAGCCGGCCTTGGCGGCGGAATACACCGGGTAGCCGCTAAGCGGCCGCTCGGCGTGGATGTCCACAATGTTCACGATGGCGCCGCCGCTTGCGCGCAAGTGGGGCGCTGCCGCCTGCGAAAGAAACAAGGGCGCCTTGAGGTTGGTGCCGCTCAGGTCAAGCCACTGCGCCTCGTCGATGTGCCCCATCGCGGTCGGGTAAAAGCTCGACGCATTGTTGACCAGGCCATCGAGACGCCCGAATTGCGCCAGCGTGCGTGAAACCATGTCTGGCAGGGCCGCCGTGTCGAGAAGATCGGCCTGCAGCAGCAGGCTGCTGCCGGGCCTCTGCGCTTCCAGCTCGGCGGCGAGTGCCTGGGCATCGGTGCGCGATCCGCGATGATGCAGGGCCACGCGACAGCCAGCGGCATGCAGGGTTCGCGCAATGCAGGCGCCGACGCGCCGAGCGGCGCCGGTGATCAGGATGACTTTCTCGTCTTGCATCGGGATTCCCTCGTGAATCACTTCAGCCAGGCACCGGGGGCTCGACCGCTTCGGGCTTGCCGACACAGGCCCATGCTTCCCACAGCAGTGCCGGTTCGTCAGCCCGCAGGCGCTGCGGATCAGAGAGCAGGCGGCGGAAGCCGCGTGCTCCGGGCAGGCCGTTGGCAAGGCCCAGCACATGCCGCACGATGGCACGCATCGGGGTGCCGTGGGCGGCTTTTTCGCGCTCGCAGTAAGCGACCAGCGCGGCGATGACATGCTCGCGCGACGGCGCCCAGTCCGGCGTGAACAGCGCGCGCTCCCATTCGGCCAGCGCCCAGGGGTTCTGGTAGGCCTCTCGGCCGATCATCACGCCATCGACATGGCGCAGTTGCACTTCGATCTGCTCGGTGCTGGTGAGGCCGCCGTTCACGAGGATTTCAAACTGCGGGAAGTCGAGCTTGAGCCGGTGCGCGAACTCGTATCGCAGCGGCGGAATTTCGCGGTTTTCCTTCGGCGAGAGGCCCTTGAGCCAGGCATTGCGGGCATGCACGATGAAGGTGGTGACGCCCGCCTCGGCCACGGTGCCGATGAAGTCGCGCACGAAGGCGTAATCCTCGATGCGGTCGATGCCGATGCGGTGTTTGACGGTGACCGGAATCGCCACCGCATCGCGCATCGCGCGGCAGCCATCGCGCACCAGTTCGGGTTCGGCCATCAGGCAGGCGCCGAAAGCACCGTTCTGTACCCGTTCCGAGGGGCAGCCGCAGTTCAGATTGATCTCGTCGTAGCCCCAGTCTTCGCCCAGCTTTGCCGCATGGGCGAGTGCCGCCGGATCGGAGCCGCCCAGCTGCAGCGCAACCGGGTGCTCTTCGCCGTGAAAGCGCAGGTGGCGTTCAACATCGCCGTACTGCAGCGCGCCGGTGGTCACCATTTCGGTGTAGAGCCACGCGTGCGGCGCGAGCAGGCGGTGGAAGTAACGGCAGTGACGATCGGTCCAGTCGAGCATGGGCGCGACGGACAAACGGCGGGGCGGCAGCGGATTTACGGCGTGAGTCATCCGCCCGATTCTAGCGGATCGCTGCCGCCTGCCGGGCTCAGAGCCTCACCAGCACGCGCCGGGCGCCCGGCGCGTAGCGCGCAAGCCAGGCGTAGACCGACTCGACCGTCACGGTGTCGATCTGGCCTGCCATGCGCCGGTCGAAGGGTTGATCGTCGAAGGCGACGTTGGCGCGGAACATCCGCGCGGCGAGCCGTGTCGCGGTGTCGATCTTCAGCGTGGTGGCCTGATAGCCGGCGCGCTTGAGCCAGGCTTGCGCTTCGCCACGGCCGCTGAAGGGGCCGGCTTCGGCATCGGCCAGGACTTCGATCGCCCACTGGTTCGAGTTCTGATAACGCGCCTCAAACGGGTAAGCGAGCATGTTGTAGCGGGCCTCGTGCATCACGGCATAGGCGCCAGACCGGAAGGACGCAGCCAGGCGCTTCTGGGTGTCGGCCGGCGGGATCAGGATCAGCCCTTCCCAGCGGAACAGGTCGTCGGCGTAGAAGTTGGCCAAGCCTTCGGCGTACAGCGCAGAACGGGCGCTGCCGCACTGGTTGAGCTCGTGCAGCACCGTCCAGCGGCCGGAGGGCGAATCGCGCCACACGTAACCCAGATGGGTGTAGCGCAGGCCCCACTTTGAAAGATCCTGGCCCACCCGCGCCAGCATCACGACCTCGGCGCCACTCTGGTCGAGCGACTCGCGGGTCTTGAGCGCGAGCCCGAAAGCCTTGCTCAGGGTTTCGGGCCTGATCGGCTGCTCGGTGCAGGGCTGGCCGGCGTGCGCAAGCCGCAGCGCCAGCAAGCTCAGCACCAACAGGCACCGGCGGAGGGCGCTCACAGCGTGGCACCGGTCAGGCGGGTGTGCTGCAGCAGGCTCTTGCCGATTTCGTTCGGCACGTACGCAATCGCCTTGCCGCCGCTGGTCAGCAGGTAGCCTGCCGCCTCGGTGAGCACCTGCACCGTGCTACCAACCGCCACCGACGCACCACCGGCGGCCTGCCCGGTGAGCTTCACCGACACTTCAAGGCCGTTTCCGATGTTTTGCAGCACCAGCACGCTTGCCTCGCTGCCGTGTTCAACCGCCACGACCGACAACTCGGCACCGGACGACAAGGCCTCGGCCGTACCGCCAAGCACTGCCCCCACCGCAGACGAGGCGGCCGCCGATGATTGGCCCGAGGCCTGCGATGCGTCACCTGCAGCATGCGCAATGGGGGCGAGCGCGAGCACTGCAAGAAGCGCGCTGCAGCGAAGTTGCCTGGCGAACGAAGTCATCATGATGCTTGCTCCAGATACGGCACATGCCGCAGGCGGAGTCTAGGCAGCGTCGGTGTGTGAGCCCCAAGCGCGTACTCGTAAGCAGCGGTGTCACCCGCCTGCCGCGTGAACCGCCTGCACAGCGACTGCCGCAGCGCAAGCCGCGCCTGTGCTGGCGCGCCATTGCGAAGGCTCAGCGCAGGGCGGCACGGGGCGGCCAGGCTGAAACCTTTGATAACCGACGCTCACGATCTGGATACGGCGCCACACCAATGCCGGCAGTTCGCGATCCAGGGCGGGCCCTGCCCGCAGCGGCCTACTGCCTGGGTGTACCGGTCACGCTGATGTCGAGCGTGTACTTCGCGGTCGCGTTGCGCCGCGCGGCATTGCGCATCAGGTACACGCGAAGGGTGTATTCACCGCTGGCCGCCAGTTCAGAGGAAAAGTCGTTGCCCGCACTCGAACCGACGAAGATCGCTTCCCCGCTTGAGCCAGGCGGCAGCACATTGAAATAGGCAGACGGGTTGCCGGGCTTGAACCGCACCACCATCGTCTGGCCCGCAGCAGCACGCAGCGTGTAGTCGATGATCTGCTCGCCCTTGATCTGTGCCTTGATCGTCGTACCGGACGCCCCTTGCTTGAACTGCACCGGCTGCACCTTGATCGCGGGCTCGGCCTGCGCGGGGGTCGAAAGCAATACGACGGCGGTGGCGATGCTTGCGAGAATCGGTTTCATCCAGGGATCTCCGGAGTGAGCGCGTGTTGGCGGGCAGGGCGGTACCGCGGCGAGCACAATGATCAGGCCTTTGCCGAAGGTGGTGCCGGGATCGTGATCCGGATCGTCGTGGCCTGGTCGGCATCGCTGGTTTCCATGCTGATCGTGCCGTGCTGGGCTTCGAGCATCAAGCGTGCCGAGTAGGTGCCAAGCCCGGTGCCCTCGCGCTTGCCCGCCGTGGCGAACTTGTCGAAGAAGCGTTCGCGAACTTCCACCGGCACGACGCCATCGTTGCGCATCACGATTGCGACCGGCGAGGTGGACTCGATCGCTACATCCACCGCTCCCCCTTGCGGGATCGCCTCGCAGGCGTTCTTGAGCAGGTTTTGCAGGGCGGAGTGCAACAAGGCGCCGTCGCCCCAGGCGACGATGTCTTCGGCGCTGCTGCCGGACGGCAGCTCGAACCGGATTACGATGTCCTTGGCGGCGAAGGTCTTGCGCGAGACTTCGATCAGCCGCCGCAACAGCCTTGCCACCATCACCGGCTGCGGTGCCAGTTCGAAGCGGCCGGTCTCGATCTTGTAAAGCTCGGCAGAGCGGTTGATCAGATCCAGCGCCGAGTGCGCCGAATCCTCGATCAGTTGCAGTTGCGACTTGACCTCGTCTGACAGGCCGGCATTTTCGAGCAGGCTCTGGGTGAGGCCCAGCACCCCGGCGAGCGGGCCCTTGATGTCGTGGCGGGTGATCTGTTCGACGTCTTCGCGCAGCCGGGCGGCCTCCATCATCGTGTCGTAATCCTGCTGCAGGCCACGATGCAGTTCGATATAGCGGAGGAAGTTCTTCACCCGCATCTGCAGGGTATCCGGGTCGATCGGTTTGGTGACGAAGTCGATGGCGCCCAGCGTCATCGCGCGGTGCCGCGCGGCATCGTCGGTCAAGGCGGTGACGAATACGATGGGGATGTGTTCGGACGAGGGGTGGCTGCGGATTGCCTCGGCCACTTCAAAGCCATCCATGTCCGGCATCATGATGTCGAGCAGCACCAGATCCGGCGGGTCGTCGGATTGGCAGATCGTCAAGGCCCGCTCGCCGTTCTGGGCAACCTTGACCTGGTAGTCCTGCTTGAACAGGCCGGCAAGCAGGGTCAGATTGTCGGGCATATCGTCCACCACCAGCAGACTGGCGCGCACGCTTGGCGCGCTGCCCGAGTGCGCCGCTGCCCTGGCTGGCGCGGCGGCGGCATCGTTAGTGGCGAACGGCTGGCTGGGCGGCGCTTCGGCACGGCGCGGGCGCCAACGCAGGGCCCGCGCCACGCGCTCTGCCAGCACCGCCGAGGTGTAGGGCTTGACGACCAGCTCCGAAACGCCCGCCGCAATCGCGCGCTCGACGCGGCGGCGTTCGCCCTCGGTGGTGATCATCATGAAGGGCAAGGCGCTGGTCGCAGGGTTTGCGCGCACCCGCTCAAGCAGTTCATAGCCGTCCATCAAGGGCATGTTCCAGTCCGACATCACCAGCGCGATCGGTTGATTCTGGATCACCTCCCACGCTTCGGCTCCGTTACGCGCCTCGATGATCTGCGCTGCGCCGAGCTGCCTGAGTTGATTGACGGTGACCCTGCGCATCGCACTGAAGTCATCCACCACCAGCACGACGCCATCGCCGAACGGGTTGGTCGGTCTGCCCTGCGGCTTGGTCTCGCTTGAAAAGTGACTCAACGTGGCTCCCTTCGTTGCGTAGCAGGGCGGTCACTGGCGTGCGGCGGGCGGACGCTGGTCCTGCTGGTTCGCTCAGAAGGCAAACAAGGGCTTGAGCTGTGCCGCTGCGGCCTTGTCGGCCGGCATGAAGACCACCAATGACGCATTGCCTTCCAGTTCTTTGAGCGCCGCATCGACGTTGGCGACAATCCGCGGTGGCCGGCCCTTGCCGCTGAACACCAGCCGCGCCCACAGTGCCCGCATCTGCACCGGGGTGCGCCCGAGCAGGCGGGCATAGAACACTTCCCGCGCCCATGGCGGCACATCCAGCTCGAGCGCCTTGAGCTGGTTCTTGTCGCCCTCAAGGCGTTCGCCGATGTACAGCCGGGTGACCTCTTCGCGCGACAACATGGCGAGCGTATTGGCATGGCCCGCCACCACCACGACACTGCCCGGCTCTTCGGCGCGCAGGCTCGGGATGGCAAGCAAACCTGCTGAAACGGCGGCGAGAAGGAGGCGGGCAAGTGTGCGCATCAGAAGATGTAGTGGGCGGCAAGGCTGAACACGTCGGAATGCGTCTGTCCGGCCGGCAAAGGCACGGTGAAGCTGCCCTTGGCGCCGTTGCTCGGCTGCACACGGTCAAGCTGCAACTTGAGCGCCAGATTGAGCACCAGATCCCAGCGCAGGCCGACCGACACGGTGCGCTGGCTGTAGTTTTGCTGCGCCAGTACGTTGGCGACTGTCGCGCTGGCGAGCGGGTCGGTGATGCGGGCGTCGGCTTCGGTGTTGTGGCTGCGGCGTGCTGCGTAACCCACGAAGGGCATCCAGTCGCCGAAGCGGCGCCCGACCGTCAGGTAGGCGCCTGTGTCGCTGGCCAGCAGGCGTGAGTCGCCCGGGCGGGTTTCGGCGACTTCAGCAAGCAGCAGCCAGTCTTCCGTTTCATAGCGCAGGCCGGCGCTCAGGTAACCGGTGTTGCTGGATTCGGCAAAGGCGTAATCCGCGGCGACATCCGGTGCCCGCTGCTGCAGGAGCGCGAGCACACGATCGAACGCGGGCGACTCGAGCTGCGTGGTGCCGTTCTGCGCCATGACGCGAAAGGTCCAGTTGCTGTCGTAGAGCGTGAAGGCCATGCCGTAATAGGTGCCGCTCAGCGAAGCGCGCAGGGTCTCGTAGCGGTTGGCGCCGACGAAGGCTTCGGTTGCCAGCGACCACGGCCCCAGCGGCGTCAGATGGCGCAGGTAGGCGCCGTCAAAGAATTCGGTATTGGTGACCAGTGCGTACACCTCGCCCGGCGGGCGCACCCAGGGCTGCGCGTAGCGGACGTTGCGGGTATCGGTGAACAGGAAGAAGGGCATCATGTAACGCCCCAGCTTCACTTCGATCTGGGGCGTCAGCTGGATACCGGCATAGGCCCAGGTCAGCTTCAGCGGCGATCCATCGGACGGGGGATCGCGCAGCAGCACCTGCGCGGTGGCGTTCAGGCTGTCGCTATGGACATAACGCAGTTGCAGGCCCGCTTGCGTATCGACGCGCGGTGTCGCGGCAGTGCCGATGTCAGCGTCGGCGGTGGGGATGTACTTGTAGCGGGCGTCGTCGAAACTCGAACGTGCAAGGCCTGCATTGATGAAGCCGTTGACCTGGATGGCGCCGCCCTCATCCGCCTGCGCCAGCGCTGCAGCCTGGCCAAGGATCAGCGCAGCCGCCAGCCGCCGGGCTCGACGCCAGGTCGAAACCGGGGAATGCCGCACAGAGCCGCATTGATCGCCAGAGCCGTTCACGTTTGCCCGATCAGGAATTGCCGCAGCAGAAAGCCGCCAGATTGCATTACGGCGTATCGACGCCGAACTTGAATCTGCGCCCCAGGGCAAGCGTTGCGCCATCGATCGCCGCGCGGCATCAATGCGGCAAGCCCACCACGCGGGCGCAATCGGTATTTCACTAAAGCCAGCGCTTGCGCCGGCGGTAGTGCTTGACGTCGCGAAAGCTCCTGCGCCCGGTGCTGGATAGACCGAGGTAGAACTCCTTCACATCTTCGTTGTTGCGCAGGGTGTCGGCATCGCCCTCCATCACCACGCGGCCGGATTCAAGGATGTAGCCGAAGTGCGCGTAGCGCAGCGCGACCATGGTGTTCTGCTCGGCGAGCAGGAAGCTCACGCCTTCCTTGTGGTTGAGGTCGCGCACGATCTCGAAGATCTCTTCGACGATCTGCGGCGCGAGGCCCATCGAGGGTTCGTCGAGCAGGATCATTTCGGGTTCGGCCATCAGCGCACGGCCGATCGCGCACATCTGCTGCTCACCGCCCGAGGTGTAGCCGGCCTGCGAGCCGCGCCGCTGCTTGAGGCGCGGGAAGTAGGTGTAGACCTTGTCGAGCTTGTCCGCCAACTGGCGGCGGGTGCCGTTGCGCGTGAAGGCGCCGGTGAGCAGGTTCTCTTCGATCGTCAGGTGGCCGAAGCAGTGGCGCCCCTCCATCACCTGGATCACGCCGCGGCGCACCAGCTCGGCCGGCGTGAGGCGGTCGATGCGGGTGCCGGCGAACTCGATGCTGCCCTTGGTGACATCGCCCCGCTCGGCGCCGAGCAGATTCGAGATAGCTTTGAGCGTGGTGCTCTTGCCCGCGCCGTTGGCACCCAGCAGCGCAACGATGCGGCCCTTCGGCACCTCGAGCGAAACGCCCTTGAGCACCAGGATCACATGGTCGTAGATGACCTCGATGTTGTTGACCGAGAGGTAGGACGCAGTGGCCGGTTGAAGCTGGGTGGGCATGACAACCTCGGTGCTGATTTGCGGAAACTTGAACTCACCGCAGAGGCGCAAAGGCGCAGAGGGCCGCCGAGAGAATCCTGTGTCCTCTGCGGCCCTCTGCGTCTCGGCGTCTCTGCGGTAGGAGCATTGGGCGGGCCTGGTTAGGCTTCATTGCATTGCACCCAAGCCACTCATCGAAGCAATCGTCACATCGCCTTCTTGCAGTCGCGCGGCGTGATGCCCTTGTCCTTGGCGAACTGCGCCGCACTGGCCTTGAAGAGCGGGTGCACCAGCTGGCGGTTGCCGTCGATCCAGTCGGTCTTCACCACCCACTTGCTGCCGTCCCACTGTTGCAGCTTCACCTTGCCGGAACCTTCGTGGTCTTCGCACGAGGTCTTGATCGGCGGCAGCAGGCCGGTGGCGCCCAGGGCCTTGAGCCTGGCGTCGTTGAGGTCGAGGTTTTCCAGCGCCCAGGCGATCTGCTCGCCCGTCATGGTCTTGCCCTTGCCGTACTTGTCCTGCGCCTTGCGGATCGCCTCGACGGCAAGGATGCCGTACGAAACGCCGCGGTTATAAAGGATCGAACCGAGCTTGCTCTTGTCGCTGAGGTTGCCCTTGCCGGCGCCGTACACCACCTTCTCGATGTCGGCGACCAGCGGCACATCCTTGCCAGCGACGTTCCAGGTGGCGCTCATGTAGCCCTTGGCGGCCTCGCCTGCCGGCACGGTGTCTTCTTCCGACCCGGCCCACCACGATCCGATCATCTTCTCGCGCGGGAAGCCGACCTTCTGCGCCGCCTTCAAGGCGGTCTGGTTCATCACGCCCCAGCCCCAGAAGATCACGTAGTCCGGCCGCTCCTGCCGCACCTTCAGCCACTGCGCGCCCTGCTCGTTGCCGGGGTGCGCGACCGGGATCTGCACCAGTTCGAACTTGTTCACTCGCGCCTCGGCTTCAAGCGCGACGATCGGCTCCTTGCCGTAGGCGGAGTCGTGATACATGTAGGCGATCTTCTTGCCGGCAAGGCTGCCCTTGTTCTGATCCTTCAGGTATTTGACGATCGCGGTCGCCTGCATCTGGTAGGTGCCGACCATCGTGAAGGCGAAGGGGAAGACCGAACCATCGACCGCATCGGTACGGCCGTAGCCCACCATCGCGAGCGGGATCTTGTCCGCCGCGGACTTATCGATCAGCGCATACGAGATGCCGGTGGAGAGTGGAAACACCGGCGCCGAATTCGCGCCCGCCTTGCCCTTGAGCCGCTCGTAGCACTCGACGCCCTTGGCGTTGTTGTACTCGGTCTCGCATTCCTCCCAGGTCATCATGACCCCGTTCACACCGCCCTTCATGTTCACGTACTGAAGGTAGTCGATCATGCCGCCGAACAGCGACTGCCCGTTCGCGCCGTAAGGCCCGACGCGGTATGACAGGATCGGGAAGAACTGCTCCTTGGCCTGCGCATGGGCGGTGCCGATGCTGCCCAGTGCCATGGTCGCGGCGGCCGCGACGGCGAGTGCGATGCGTTTCATACGGTGTCTCCTCCGGGTGTTTCTCGTTGTGTTATCCATCGCCGCGTTGATCCCCCGATCAATGTGGAAATGGCCAAAGCCGTAGTTTCTCCTTGGTGATCTGCCACAGCCGAGTCAGACCATGCGGCTCGACGATCAGGAAGAACATGATCAGCGCACCGAACACCATGAACTGGATGTGCGACACGGTGGCATTCGAAAACGGCAGGCCGATCGCCTGTGCGGCCGGCTGCAGCGTGCTGTCGAGGAAGATCGGCAACAACAGGATGAACGCCGCGCCGAGGAAGGAGCCGAGCACGCTGCCGACGCCGCCGATGATCACCATGAAGAGGATACGGAACGAAAGATCCAGATTGAAGCCGTCCGGCTCCACCGAGCCGAGGTAGCAGAAGGCGTACAGCGCGCCGGCCACGCCGCAGTAGAAGGAACTGACCGCGAAGGCCGTGAGCTTGGTGTGCATCAGCGGAATGCCGATGACCTGCGCGGCTACGTCCATGTCGCGTACCGCCATCCATGCGCGCCCTGTGCCGCTTCGGGCGAGGTTCTTCGCCGCAAGCGCCATCACGACGACGATGCCCAGCACCAGCAGATACTTGGAGACCGGCGTGTCGAAGCTGAAACCCAGAATCTGGATCTTCTGCGCCGAGATCACGCCCGACGACGAGTTGTTCGACAGCCACGGGAACTTCGTCAGCACCCAGACGATGAAGAACTGCGCGGCGAGTGTCGCCACCGCGAGGTAGAAACCCTTGATGCGCAGGCTCGGCAGGCCGAACAGCACGCCCACCGCAGCCGCGGTGAAACCCGCGAGCAAGAAGGAAACGAGGATCGGAATGCCTTCCACGCGTAGCTGGAAGTTGTAGGCCGCGTAGGCACCGACCGCCATGAAGGCGGCAGTGCCGAGCGAAAGCTGGCCGCAATAGCCGGTGAGGATGTTGAGGCCCAGCGCGGCCAGCGCGAAGATCAGGAAGGGAATCAGGATCGCGGAGAACCAGTACTCACTGGCGAACAACGGCACGCCGAGAAACGCGAAGGCCAGCAGCAGCCCGATCGCGATGCGGTCTTGCCGGATCGGGAAGATTTGCATGTCCTCGGCGAACGAGGTTTTGAACTGGCCGGCCTCACGGTAGAGCATCTGTGTCACTCCCTTTGAGTCCGTGAGTAGCAAGCGCGCCGAGGCCGTGCCGAGAAGCGCAGTCGTACACGCGGTACGGTGAGCATCGCAGGCGCGGGATCGGCGGGCATAGCAGACGCATCGCGGACTCAAACCCGGTCAATGTGTTTTTCACCGAACAAACCCTCCGGGCGCACCAGCAGGAACAGCAGCGCCAGCACATACGGGAACCAGCCCTCGATGCCACCGAAGTTACCGCCGAAGCCGGCCTGCATCAGCGGTGGCAGATAGATCTCGGCGAGCTTCTCGGATGCGCCGATGATCAGCCCGCCGACGATCGCGCCGGCAACCGAGTCGAAACCACCCAGCACCAACACCGGCAGCGCCTTCAGCGCGGTGAAGGTGAGCGCGAACTGCACGCCGTTGCGCGAGCCCCACAGCAGGCCCGCGACCAGTGCCACAAAACCGGCCACCGCCCACACGATTGCCCAGATGCGTTCGAGCGGAATGCCAATCGACAGCGCGGCCTGGTGGTCGTCCGCCACTGCACGCAGCGCGCGACCGATGCGGGTTTTCTGGAAGAAGATCGCGAGTACCGCGACCAGGACCGCCGCGATGCCGGAGGCCACCAGATCGAAGCGGCTGACGACGATGTCGAAGCGTTCCAGCAGCCACGGAATCGGCTCGTCCTGAATGCCCAGTTCAATCGGCCGTACCGCATCGCCCCATAGCATCGGCGCGAGGCCTTCGATGAAGAAGGCAAGGCCGATCGTCGCCATGAAAAGCGAGATCGGTGGTTGGCCGACCAGCTTGCGCAAGACGAAGCGTTCGGTCGCCAGCCCCAGCAGCACCATCGCGCCGAATGCCAGCACGATCGCCACCGGCAAGGGCATGCCGTGCCCCATCAGGCCCACCACCGTCAGCGCCGCAAAGTAGACCATTGCCCCCTGCGCAAAGTTGAAGACACCAGAGGCTTTGTAGATCAGCACGAAGCCGAGCGCGACGAGCGAATACATCACGCCCGAGAGCAGGCCACCGATCAGCGCTTCAAAAAAGAACTGCATGACTGCCCCCATCGCAAAACCGGTTCAACGCAGAGGCGCAGAGACGCAAAGGGCCGCAGAGGGTTAGGGTCGCTTTGCTCAGCGGCCCTCTGCGTCTCCGCGCCTCTGCGGTTAACACAGCCTTCACAAATACCCAACGTGCGACGGCGCTCAATGCCCCGCCCCCAGGTAGGCCTTGATCACGTGCGGATTCGCTTTGACTTCGGCCGGTACGCCGTCGCCGATCTTCTTGCCGTAGTCGAGCACGACGACGCGGTCCGAGATGTCCATCACCACGCCCATGTCGTGCTCGATCAGCACGATGGTCGTGCCCATCTGGTCGTTCACATCGAGGATGAAGCGGCACATGTCCTCCTTCTCCTCGACGTTCATGCCGGCCATCGGCTCGTCGAGCAGCAGCAGGCTTGGCTCGGCGGCGAGCGCGCGGCCCAGCTCCACGCGTTTCTGCAGCCCGTAAGGCAGTCGGCCGACGGGCGTCTTGCGGATGTGCTGGATCTCGAGGAAGTCGATCACCTCCTCCACCTTCTGCCGGTGGGCGAGTTCCTCGCGGCGGCCGGGGCCGAAACCGAGCATGTGTGCGAACAGGCCGTGGTGCATCTTGGTCACGCGGCCAGTCATCAGGTTGTCGAGCACGCTCATGCCCTTGAACAGCGCGATGTTCTGGAAGGTGCGCGCGATGCCCTGGCGCGCGGCTTTGTGCGGCTCCATCGCGCGACGCTCCCTGCCATGAAAGACGATGCGCCCTTGCTGCGGGTGGTAGACACCGTTGATGACGTTGAGCATCGAACTCTTGCCCGCGCCGTTGGGGCCGATGATGGCGCGCACCTCGCCTTCGCGCACATCGAAGCTGATATCGGTGAGCGCCTTCACGCCGCCGAAGGCGAGCGAGATGTGCTCAAGGCTCAGGATCACCTCACCGATCTTGCGACCCGCCGTTTCTACCGCTGCGTTGCCGATTTGGTTCATCTGCATCACGCCGCCCGCTTCGCGCCACCAAGGGCGAACACCTGCGCCGCTTCGATCTTCAGATCGGCCGCGATCATGCCGCTGCGGCCGTCCTCGTACTTCACCTGCGTCTCGATGTAGCAAGTCGCCTTCGTTTCATCGTAGAGCGCCTCGATCAGCGTGCCGTACTTCTCTTCAATGAAGCGGCGCCGCACCTTGCGCGTGCGGGTCAGTTCACCGTCGTCGGCGTCGAGCTCCTTGTGCAGGATCAGGAAGCGGTGAATCTGGCAGGCGGCCATTTTTTCGTCGGCAGCCAGATCCGCGTTCACCTGTTCGACGCAATCGCGGATCAGCGCATACACCTCGGGCCGGCCGGCGAGATCGGTGTAGCCGGCGTAGGCGAGATTACGCCGCTCGGCCCAGTTACCGACCGCGCTGATGTCGATGTTGATGAAGGCGCACACCTGCCCGCGCCCGTCGCCGAAGGCCACCGCCTCCTTGATATTGGGGAAGAACTTGAGCTTGTTCTCGATGTACTTCGGCGCGAACAGATTGCCGTCGGTGAGGAGACCGACATCCTTCGCCCGGTCGATGATCTTGAGGTGGCCGCGCGCATCGAAGTAGCCCGCATCACCGGTGTGGACCCAACCGTCTGCAGTCTTGGTGCTGGCGGTGGACTCGGGGTTCTTGAAGTAGGCCTGGAACACGCCGGGGCCGCGGTAGAGCACCTCGCCGTTGTCGGCAATGCGGATCTCGACCCCCGGCGCGGGCGGGCCGACGGTGTCGGCAAAGACTTCGTTATGCGGCTGCATGCAGATGAACACGCAGCCCTCGGTTTGGCCGTAGAGCTGTTTGAGGTTGATGCCGAGCGAGCGGTAGAAACTAAAAATCTCCGGCCCGATCGCCTCGCCCGCGGTGTAGCCCACCCGCACTCGTGAGAAGCCGAGCACGTTGCGCAGCGGCCCGTACACCAGCAGTTGGCCAAGGCCGTAGTGCAGGCGGTCGAGCAAGCCGACCTGTTTGCCATCCAGTATCTGCGGGCCCACCCGCTTCGCCACCGCCATGAAGTGATGGAACAGCCAGCGCTTGATCGCGCCGGCATCCTCCATGCGGATCATCACGCTGGTGAGCAGGTTCTCGAACACCCGCGGCGGCGCGAAGTAGTAGGTGGGGCCGATCTCGCGCAGGTCGGTCATCACCGTCTCGGCCGATTCCGGGCAGTTGATGCAGAAGCCGGTGACGTAGGCCTGCGCGCACGAGAAGATGTTGTCGCCCACCCAGGCCATCGGCAGGTAGGAGAGGATTTCGTCATGCTCGGTCAGGCCGTCGAAATCGGCAGCGTTCTTCGCAGTGAGCAACAGGTTCGCGTGCGAGAGCATCACGCCCTTGGGCGTGCCGGTGGTGCCGGAGGTGTAGAGCATGATCGCCACGTCGCCGGCCGCGCCCTTGTCCACCTCCAGGTCGTAGAACTGCGGCTCGCGCTGATGGCGTGCCTGGCCATGCCGCTGAAGTTCGTCGAGCGACATCAGCCCGCGCTGTGTGTAGTGCCGCATGCCACGCGTGTCGTCGTACAAGATGTGGGCGAGCACCGGCGCGGTGGCCTGCACTTCGAGCAGCTTATCGACCTGTTCCTGATCCTCGGCGACGGCGAAGCGGATCTCGGCATCGTCCATCACGAAGGCCATCTCTTGCGCCACGGCGTCCTGGTACATCGGCACCGGGATGCCGCCGAGCGCCTGCGCCGCGCAGATCGCCCAGTAGAGTCGCGGGCGGTTGTCGCCCACGATTGCAAGCCGGTCGCCCCGGCGAAAGCCAAGCTCGGCGAGGCCGCAGGCAATTTCCCGCACCTGCGTGGCTGCATCCGCCCAGGAGTAGGTTTGCCAGATGCCGAATTCCTTCTCGCGTACCGCCGCTTTCGCGGGCCGGACGCTGGCGTGATGCCGCAGCAGCCGCGGGAAGGTATCCAGCGAGCTTGTCTGCGCCAAACCGGGATGCGGCATCCCCACCCTCCTCAATTCGCCATGGCGCGTGGCACCACGGGCACCGGTCGCGCCCCCGCGACTTGTGCCAGAATTCCCCCGTTGGTCTGCGTAGCCGGTCATCGCCGCTACGTCGGAGCGCCTGGCGCCGAAGCCTGCTGAATCCCCCGCAGCACGCTTGTTCCCCTGCACCTTGCGCTTTTTACTTGGTCCCGGCTTCGGGCTCAATCGTGCAGTGCCGCACGGGGGTCGAATCCGGAATGGTCTTCACCATAGCCAAGCGTGCTTACGGCGCGCTGTCACCATACGGACAATCGAATATGAGCACGCTTGCAGACTTGCTGCGCGACAGCCTCTGGATCGGCGATCTCACCGACGCGCAGCGCATGCGCGTGGAACGCGAAGTGCAGGTGCGCTACTACGCGGCCGGCAGCACGGTGGTGCGCAAGGGGGATGCAGTAGAACACTGGACCGGCGTGGTCGACGGCTTGGTCAAGATCAACGCCTTTTCGGCCGATGGGCGCTCGACGACCTTCACCGGCGTGCCGCGTGGCGGCTGGTTCGGCGAGGGTTCGCTGCTGAAGAACGAGATCCGCAAGTACGATGCGATCGCGCTGCGCGATTCGCATGTCGCGCTGATGCCGCGTGCGACCTTCATGTACCTGCTCGATACCAGCATCCCCTTCAACCGCTTCCTGCTCACGCAGATCAACGAGCGGCTCGGCCAGATCATCGGCATGCTCGAATACGATCGCCTGCTTGAACCGGACGGCCGCGTCGCCCGCTGCCTCGCAGGGCTCTTCAACCCGGTGCTCTACCCCGGTATCGGCGCGCAGTTGCAGATTTCGCAGGAGGAGATCGGTTACCTTGCTGGGGTCTCGCGCCAGCGGGTGAACCAGGCGCTCAAGGTGCTCGAGCAGGCCGATTTGCTGCAGGTGGAATACGGCGGCCTGGTGATCAAGGATCTGAACGGCCTTCGCAGCTTCGGCGCATAGCTGGCGCCGCGTTCACGGCTCGACGACCAGACCATCAAAAGAAAAGCCCCATCGTTTCCGATGGGGCTTTTTGCTCTCGGGTTACCGAAGCATTACGGCATGCGGGTGCCGATGACTTCGATTTCCACGCGGCGGTTGGTTTGCAGACATGCGATCAACAGCTTGTTGCTGTTGTTGTCAGCGCCAAGGCCGGTACACGGTGCGATCGGGTTGGCTTCGCCCTTGCCTTCGGTGGCGATGCGGTTCGCATCGATACCCTGCTCGACCAGGAAGTTCTTGACCGCAGCCGCACGCTTCTCGGACAGCGCCTGGTTGTACTTGTCGGAACCAAGGCGGTCGGTGTAACCGACGGCGGTGATCACTTCAAGGGTCGAGAGCTTCTTGGCTTCAGCCGCGAACTCGGTCAGCTTGGCCTTGCCGTCGTCGCGCAGATCGGCCTTGTTGAAGTCGAACAGTGCGTCAGCCGCCATCGTCACCTTCTGTGCGGAAGGCTTCGGCGCTGCTACAGGCGCTGGGGCAGGCTTGGCTGCCGGAGCTACCGGTGCGGCAACCGGAGCCGCCTTCGCCGGCACGCTGAACACCCAGCCCAAGCCGATGCGGTACATGATGTTGCCGCTCGAACCCAGATCTTCTCCCCAGTACTTCTCATCGGTGAAGCCGTAGACGTAACGGGCATCAAGCTGGGTAAAGAATTGCTCACCGAAGAAGAGCTGGGCACCCAGACCGCCGTTCACGTAGCCCGCATTCTTTTTCAGCTTGTTGCCGTTGGAGCTGACCGTGTCTGCTTCAACACCGCCGCCTGCCAGCAGGAAGGGACGGAACTTGCCGCGCGAGAACAGCCACAGGGCATCGGCACCGAAGAGGTTCTGACGATAAGCGTAGGGGTCATTCGAACGGTTGCCGAATGCGCTGAGCTGAATGTCGAACGACTGCGACACCGGCTTGCCGAAGGAAATGCCACCGCCGACATCAAGGTCGTCAGCCATCCAGTCCTTGTCCGAATCAAGCGTTGTAACGCTCGGCAGGACGTAAGCGGACGGGTTGTATGCCATCTGGGCATTTGCCGAGGCGGCCAGGCCAAGCAGCCCGACTGCGATGGCGATGCGGGTCATTTTTACGGACATAGCGATCTCCTGTAGTGCGATTGAATTTATGTTTATTGATGACGTGAGACGAGTTCCGGCGGTACTACAAAGTGAAAACCAGTTTCACCCCTGTTTATAGCTTCTTCAAACAGCCAGCGACACCCGATTACGATGGCCTTAGGGGCGGCACAAGGAATCGCGGTGTTGCACATTTCATGAGTTCGGATGAACGTAATCGCTGTCTGACGCCGCCCTGGCCCAAGAACCTCATCTACCGACAGGCGGACGACAGCATTCTACGCCCCGCTTCGATTACATGACGGTTTCGTTTCAGGATATTGCGCACCACAGGGCGGGCTTTTGTGGCGATTTCGACAAGTCGTGGCGCGAACTTGCCGGACTGGAGCAAGAAGCGCACGGGCAAATTCCTGCTGTGGTGACTTAATTCACACTCAATTGAGCGATCAAGCGCGAATCGGTGCCATGACCGTCGCATCGCCCAACAAGACGGGTTTTCCGCTCACGCTGCAAACGCATTCGAGTTCAACCCGGTTCTTTTCCTTGTCCACCGATTTGACGGTAACGGTGGCTTCGACGGTATCGCCCAGTTTTACCGGCCGACGAAATCGCAAGGATTGCCCCAGATATACCGTGCCGGGGCCGGGCAACTGGTTGCCGAGCAGCGCCGAGAACAGGCTGGCGGTGAGCATTCCATGGACGATCCGGGTGCCGAACTGCGTACTTGCCGCATAGGCTTCATCAAGATGGACCGGGTTGGTGTCGGTGGATACCTCGGCAAATGCGCGTACCTCCGACTCGGTGAATGCTTTGCTGAGGGTCGCCGATTCGCCGGGCATCAGCTCGTCGAGATAGCGGGGCGCTGCGTTTGCATGCTGAGTCATGTCTGCTTTCCTTGAACAATCGCGCCGTTGCTGGGCGCACTACGGTGTTTGTCTGATCAGTCTGCAGGCCGCGGCGGCAGCTCGGCCCGGATACGCGTGGAAAAGTCCGCGGCGCTGCCTGCCTGCTTGGCGCGCTGCGTGATGTCGCTGCGGGTACGTAGCTCCGCCAGGGGCATCGTTGTATTGACGACCCGTTCCTCATACGCCATTTCGTCAAGATGCCCATTGGCAATGATTCGCCAATCGAACAGGCGGCTGATGCCGAACACATGTTTGACGTTCTTGAAGATGGCCGTGGTGCAGTTGGTTGTCAGGGCGTTGTACCAGTCGGGCTTTCGCGCCAGGGCATTGAAGGATTCCACATAACCTTCAAGCAGCTTGCGGGCAGATTCCGGGGAGGTGTTCAGTCGATATAGTCGGATCTGCTCCTTGCGATAATTGGTTCGCACGCCAAGGACATCGCGCTCGTCGGCCACCACGTAGTAAAGCTCGAACTGGCGGAAGAAGCCCAAGACGGCGGAGTATTCCTCACCCTTTTCCTTGCGCGTTTCAATCGAGATCGCCAGCGGCGCTTGATCCTTGAACTGCCAGCTCAGGATCGTGTGCCCATATTGCGTTGGCCCCCAGAAGCTGATTGCCAGATCCAGCCCTTCCAGTTTCGACAGGTCGTAACGGCGGGTTTCCCAGTGCGGGACGAAGTCGGCATCGCTGGAGCGATACTCAAAATTGCGCAGGTTCTTGATGACCAGCGTATCGCCTTCAATCGTCGCGGTGGGCAGCTGGCTGACGTCCGTGAGCCACGCACGATCGTTGCTAGCCGGTATCGTAAGCCACCAGATCGCAACGAGGCCCCAGGCGGCGATGCCAAGCAGCGCCGCGCGCCGGAACGGTTTGATCTTCCACATGATCAAAGCCAGGCCGGCCAGATAAGCCCCGCACAGCGAGCCAGCCAGCGCGCGTGAAGCGGGGCCATCAACCCAGATTGCCGCAAGCGCCCAAAGGCTTAGCAAGAAGGCAGCAAATCCGAGTAGAACACGAAGGAACACGCGCATTGATCAACCCCTGTGCCATTTGACTGCCGCCAGCCTAGCGGCAAGACGATGCCGCGTCCACGCGCGCAGCGGTATCGTCCACGCTATCGGTATGGCATAGGTGTTTTCATCAAAGTGTGACGCCCGACGCATCCGGGCGGAGGCAGTTTCCGATCGCGGAAACGACGACGGTATGATTTTGTCGTTCTACGAACTATTTACAATTCTGGCGCCCGACGCTCAGCGAGCAATCATCCGAGGTCATTGTGGGACTCTTCGATCAACTCAAATCCATCCTCGCCAAGGCCCCCGCTCCTTCCAGCCAGACGCCGCTGCCGCAGCCCGGCCTGAGTACCGGCGAGCAGCATGTGGATCGCCGGGTGCGTGAAAGGCATGATGCACGCCCCGGGACCAGCGCCCTGATCGTTGACGACTCACCCACCATCGTTGCGGCGCTGCGCAAGATGCTCAACTCGGCCGGCTATGTCACGCTTGAGGCGTTGACCGCTGAAGATGGCATCGAGATCGCGCGCGACCTCACGCCGGACATCATCTTCCTCGACATCGTGCTGCCGGGCATGAACGGCTTTGCCGCACTTCGCACGCTGCGCCGCGACCCGCTGACGCGCGATATTCCGGTAATCATGATCAGCGGCAACGAACAGGCAACCGAGCAGTTCTTCGGCACCCGTATCGGGGCCGACGATTTCATGAAGAAGCCTTTCTCAAGGCTGGAAGTCTTTGCCCGGATCGAACGCCTGCTCGATGCCGACATGGTGCCTCGCCGCGTCAGCACAGGTGCCGCGGAAGCCGCGCGGGACGCCGGCGCGCAAGCCTGATCGGGCGGCTACTTCGCCGATAGCTGCTGCCATTCCAGATCGAATCGCGCAAGGTATTTCCGCAAGCGGTCGGCATCGTTGATCTTGGCCTTTTGCAGGCGCGATGCGCCAAACAAGCGCCGGCCGGCGTCTGAAAGTGACGCCGATCGGCGGCAGACTTCCGCCACGCTCTCAAGCTGCAAACGATCGAATAGATCCAGCGTTGCCAAGCGCTCGCCCAGCAGGTCGGCGAGCGGATTCGCACTTGGGCCGCCCCAGGCGCCGCGCAGCCGAGCCAGTTCCTCCACCACCACCGCTTCGGTGATTCTGCCGGTATCGGACAAGGTGGCCATCCGCGTCACCGACGCCGACAACTCGCGGAAGTTGCCCGACCAGCGTGCATCCGGCCCGGTGGCAAACTTCAGGTAGGCACGCTTGGCCTCGGCATTGAAGCGCACCTGCTCGCCGTGCTCGCGGGCGTATCGATCGAGTTCAAAATCCAGGTTCGGTTCGATGTCCTCCGCCCGCTCTGCAAGGCCGGGCAGGGTGTAGGTCCACAGGTTGATCCGCGCGTACAAGTCTTCGCGGAAGCGGCCTTCCGCCACCCACTGTCTGAGGTCGCGTACCGTGCCGGCAATCAGCTGGAAGTCGCTCTCCACTTCGCGGTCGCCGCCGAAGGGGAAGAAGCGCTTTTCTTCGATTGCCTTGAGCAGCATGGCCTGTTCGTCGAGCCCCAACTCACCGATTTCGTCGAGGAACAGCAGCCCGCCATCGGCGCTGCGCAGCAGGCCAGCGCGTTCGCTCTGTGCGCCGGTGAAGGCGCCCTTCACATGACCGAACAGTGCTGACATCGCGCTGTCACCCCGCAGCGTGGCGCAGTTCACTTCGACAAAACGCCCCGCCAGCTGGTGGCGCGTCTTCTTCATCTCATACACCCGCCGCGCCAGCAGCGACTTGCCCGCACCGGTCGGCCCGCAGAGCAGCATCGGCGCCTTCGAGCGCACCGCGACCCGTTCGATCTGCTCGATCATCCGATTGAAGCTCGCGTTGCGCGTGGCGATGCCCGATTTCAGGAAAGACACCGTGGCATCGCGCTCGCGCGCAAAGCGGGTGGCGATGTGGTCGTAGCGCGAGAGATCGAGGTCGATCACCGCGTAGCTGCCCACCACTTCGCCCGCCTCTTTCTTGCGCGGCGGCGAGGTCTGCACCAGCTTGGCCGGCAGGTAGCGCGCCTCGGCGAGCAGGAACCAGCAGATCTGCGCCACGTGCGTGCCGGTGGTGATGTGGATCAGGTAGTCCTCGGCTTCGGTGTCGAAGCGGTAGCCGTGCGCAAAGTCGTGCAGCGCGGCGTAGACCTCCTCGAAATCCCACGGATCGCGCAGGTTGATCTCGACGCCGCGCACCTCGGTTTCCGGCGAGATGGCCGCGATGTCCAGCTTCAAACGCTCGAACAAGCCACGGCTGCGCGGGTCATGCAGCAGCTCGACGCGGTGCACGATGAGATCGTCCTGCTGGCACAGGCTCACCGTCGGCCGCCATTTCTCCCAGCGCTGGCTGCCCTTGCCGACGTAGTCGAGCACGGTTCCGACAAAGCCGATCGCAACAGTCCTTCTCATACGAGCATCCGGGATAAGGTCCTAGCTCACAGTCTAACAATTCATGAGTACCACGCAGGGTGCCGTCGCGACGATCTCGATCAAAATCCTTTCAAAACAGTCGGTTGTGGGGGAAGTGCCGGAAACACCGGGCATTGGCACGCTATTCGCAATAGGGATGGCATCGCAAAGCCTGAAGCAATGGTCCACGAGCTGGGTGTCCAAGCCCGCTGGTGCCACGAAGCCAGTGGTTTATCCACCGTCGTTTCGTGGCATGCCACCGCGAAGGCGTGCGAAGGATGGATGGCCGCAATCGGGCGCTTGCCGGGTTCGAGTCCCGTCGCGCCCACCAGGGTTCTGGAGTGACAACATGAAAAGTGGCAAACAACGAAGGGCCGAGATCAAACACGCCCGGCTGCAGCGCCGAAGCCGGCGAGAACAGGCGCTCGCGCGTGTTCTGGCGCGGACTGCCCGGCCAGGTCATGGCGCCGCCCGCTGCGACGCAGCCAGACTGGCGCCCGCCAACAGCTGCGGGCTGCCCGAATTCGTGCGGCGCGGCTACTACGAAGACCAGCCTTTCCGCTGCAAGGACTGCGGGGCGGCGTGCGTATGGACCGCTGCCAGCCAGAAATGGTGGTACGAAGTCATGCAAGGCGGTATCGAAACACGCGCGGTGCGCTGCACCGCCTGTCGCGCCCGCGAACGCGCCCGCAAGGCGCAGGCGAGGCGCGTGCAACAGGAAGGGTCGCGGGCACGGGCAATACGTCCCGCAGAAAACAAGAACAGAGGAAATTCGAATGCACTACCAGACGCTACAAACTGAACACGGCGCACCGATCAAGATGTGGACCCAGGGCGTGCCGGTGGAAGACGAAGCCCGCGCGCAGCTGATGGCTACCGCGAAGATGCCCTTCATCTTCAAGCACCTTGCCGTGATGCCGGATGTGCACCTCGGTAAGGGTTCGACCATCGGCAGCGTGATTCCCACCCGCGGCGCCATCATCCCGGCCGCAGTGGGGGTGGATATCGGTTGCGGCATGATGGCCGCGCGTACCACGCTCACCGCCGCCGACCTGCCCGATAACCTCGCTGGCCTGCGCTCCGCGATCGAAGCGGCAGTGCCGCACGGCAAGACGATGGGCAAGCGCGACAAGGGGGCCTGGGATACGCCGCCGGATTCGGTGGATGCGATGTGGGGTGAGTTGCACCTCGGTTTCAAACGCATCACCGAGAAGCACCCCAAGCTTGAGCGCACCAACAACCACAAGCATCTCGGAACGCTGGGAACCGGTAACCACTTCATCGAGGTCTGCCTCGACGAGGAAGACCGCGTCTGGTTCATGCTGCACTCCGGCTCGCGCGGTGTCGGTAACGCCATCGGCAACCTGTTCATCGAGCTTGCGCAGGCGGATATGCGTCAGCACATCGCCAACCTGCCGCACCGCGATCTGGCCTACTTCGAGGAAGGCAGCGCGCACTTCGACGACTATGTCGAAGCCGTGGGTTGGGCGCAGGATTTCGCGCGACGCAACCGGCTGGTGATGATGCAGAACGTGGTCGCCGCGGCGCGAAGGGTAATCAGCGTGCCCTTTGCCGCCGATGTGGAAGCGGTGAATTGCCACCACAACTACGTGCAGAAGGAAACGCACTTCGGCCAGGAGGTTCTGGTGACCCGCAAGGGCGCCGTGTCGGCGCAGAAGGGCCAACTCGGCATCATCCCCGGATCGATGGGCGCGAAGAGTTTCATCGTGCGCGGGCTGGGTAACGAAGAAGCCTTCTGCTCGTGCAGCCACGGTGCCGGCCGAACCATGAGCCGAACCCAGGCGAAGAAGCGCTTCACCGTCGCCGACCAGATCCGCGCCACCGCGCATGTCGAATGCCGAAAAGACGCCGAGGTGATCGACGAGATCCCGATGGCCTACAAGGACATCGACGCAGTGATGGAGGCGCAGTCCTCGCTGGTGGAGGTTGTGCATACCTTGCGGCAGGTTGTTTGTGTAAAGGGGTAGAAGAATGGTTGATAACCAAACCTTGCAAGAAATTCTGGGATTGAATGTCCCCAACACGTCGGTCCCAGGCGAACGGTTGTTTCGCGGCGATCTACCCGACTGTAAGAACAACGCTTGCCCGCATTGGTTCAATGATGGTCTTGCATGGAGCCTCATTGCAGACGGGTATCTGCGTTCAGGGAACATCCTTGTTGCTGCGGTGATGACAGGTGATGAGGACCCAAATGAAATGCTGTATCCGGTTTGTTTTGCGTATCGACACGGGCTTGAACTTCGATTCAAAGAGATCATTCTTCTTGGAAATCACGTCAAATCGAAGACCCCGAAGACGGAGTCGGGGCATGACCTGCTCGCCCTGTGGAGACTCGCACGGCCGATTCTTACCAACTACGTTGGCGGCATTACCAACGATTTGCTTGACACCATAGAAGCGCAAGTCTCTGAGCTCCATTCTGTTGACAAGAGTGGCGACGAATTCCGATATCCAAGGACGCTAGACCGAAAAGGCGCTGCCTCGCGCGTGACGCTCCCGCAGGCAAAACACATCAACCTGCGTCATTTGAGAGATGTTGTTGGATCAATCGACACGGTGTTGATTGGTTCCATTTCAGCGCTTTGGGACCGGAGCGAACTTGCATTGCCAGTCGTCACGGATGCACCCGACTTGGCGGAGCCTGACACGACATCACGCCAGGAAACACATGTTCGATCACGCAACCCCGCGCAGGAGGATCCAGAGCTTTGAACGGTAGCGATGTTTGACGGAGGGTCCCTGTTTGAATCCGAGCGTTCTGTGTCACCTCCAGCGCTTTGCAATTCTTGAACTGCGGATTCAATCGCCCACTTGCCTTCCTGAATGAGGCTCCGATCGACAACACGATCCGCCCACGCGGTGGTGCCAACTGAATAACAAGAAAATCATGCAATCAAAACAAAACGCCGCGCCCTGGCTTGAGCTGGACGGCGCCCAGGGCGAAGGCGGCGGACAGGTGCTGCGCAGCGCCCTGACGCTGTCGATGATCACCGGCACGCCCTTCCGCATCGAGCACATCCGCGCCAAGCGCAGCAAGCCGGGCCTGCTGCGGCAGCACCTCACCGCGGTGCAGGCGGCGGCGGCCATTTGCGGCGCCCAGGTCAGTGGTGCCGAAGCCGGATCGCAGCGCCTGAGCTTTGCGCCCGGCCCGATTCGCGGTGGCAATTACCGTTTTGCGATCGGCACCGCAGGCAGTTGCACGCTGGTACTGCAGACCGTGCTGCCCGCGCTGTGGTTCGCCGATGTGCCGAGCACGCTCAGCGTCAGCGGCGGCACCCACAACCGCGCGGCGCCGCCGGCGGACTTCCTGATCCGCGCGTGGCAGCCACTGCTGGCGCGGATGGGGGTTGAGCAGACGCTGCAACTGCAACGCCACGGCTTCTACCCGGCGGGCGGGGGCGAAGTGTCGGCCAGCGTGGCGCCTTGCGCATCGCTGCAGCCGATCGAGCTGCTGTCGCGCGGCGCGCTGGGCGGCATCCGGGCCGAGGCACTGGTGGCCGGTGTACCCGGCAGCGTGGCACGCCGTGAGCTGGAACGCGTGCGCGCACAGATCGCCGAGGTCGACGGCCAGATCCGCGAACTGCCAAGCCGCGAAGGGCCGGGCAACGCCGTGTTGATCGAAGTCGCCCACGCCGGCGTGACCGAAGTGTTCACCGCCTTCGGCGAACGCGGTTTGCCGGCCGAGCGGGTGGCCGATCAGGTTGCTACCGAAGCACGCCAATATCTGCAGAGCGACGCCGCAGTGGGCGAACATCTGGCCGACCAGTTGTTGCTGCCGCTCGCACTGGCCGGTGGCGGTGCCTTCACCTGCACCACCGCCTCGTCACACCTGCACACCAACACCGCGGTGATCGAGAAATTCCTGCCGGTGGAAATCGAGGTGGCACAGCAGGGGGCAGTGGTGCGGGTGAGCCTCACGCGCGCGTAGGCTGGATCTGCACTGCGCCAGCTTGAGGTGCGCGTCATCGCCCAGCATTTGGCAGGTGTGCAAGGCATTCAGAACGACTACATTCACGCACTGATGCTTCGTTCCGCGAGTGCCCTATGCCTGCCCGCTCCGCTCTGAATACGATCCGCTATCTGCTGGTGGCGGCTACCGCGATCACGCTGCAAGCCTGCGGCGGCGGGGGTGGCGGCAGCGATCCCGCGCCGCCGGCAGCGCCCGGCTGGCAGGCCGCGAGTGTAAGCAAGACCTTCACGGCGCTTGATCCGGCAAGTGACACCACGGTGAACCCGCTTCGCGGCTACTACCGCTGGCGCAACCAGGAACAGGTGCCGCAGGCTGCGCCGGCGCTCGACGCCTACAACCGCTACACCTGGCGGGCGCTGGAAACCGGCCCGGGTATCTACGATTTCAGCAAGGTCCTGAGTGACCTGCAAACCGCAAAGGGCCAAGGGCGCAAGTTCGCGTTTCGCGTACAGGCGATGCTCGGTTACGACAATGACACCCGCTACCTGCCCGACTATCTGGTGGGCAACAGCGCCTGCGTTGCCGCTTGCGGCTGGTGGGCCGACTACAGCGCGAGCACACCGGGGCTCAGCTTCATCCCCGACTGGAACGACCCCTACCTGCAACAACGCGCCCGCTTGCTGCTGCAGGCGCTGGCCCAGGCCATCGGCAGCGACGAGGACATCGCGTGGATCGACATCGGCGTCTACGGCCAGTACGGCGAGTGGGCGCTCTCGTCGGCCATCGACTACACCAAGGCGCCGGCCGGTATCGTTGCGCCGAGCGATGCGAGCAAGCGCGAGTTCGTCCGCATGCACCTCGACGCCTTCCCGGCGCGGCAACTCGTGATGTTCGCGGTGTATCGCAGCTTCGATGCAATCCGCTACGCCACGCAGGAACAGACCCTCACATCAAAGCCGGTCGGTCTGCGGATCGACTGCCTTGGGCGTGCCAACTTCATGGATCAGTGGACCAACCATCCGGCCGAGTGGTCGGTGTTGCAGAACCAGTGGCAGCGGGCGCCCTTCGTCGCGGAATTCTGTACCTTCGGATCAGGCGATGCCGCCAACAACGCCAGCGCCGCCTTGCAACAGCTGCGCGACTTCCACATCAGCACCGTCGGCAACGGCAACCTCAATCCCTGGGCGGACTTCACCAGCGCCGACCAACAGATCCTCCAGCAGATCGGCCGCGAAGCCGGCTACCGCTACCGGCCGGTGACGAGCACGGTGACGCTCAGCACCGCCGGTGTTCTGAAGGTTTCCACCCTCATCAACAACGATGGCAATGCGCCGAGCTATGAACCCTGGGCGGTGGGCGTGGAACTCACCGACGGTGGCGGTCAGCGCCTGTGGTCCGGTGTCTTTGCCGGCAAGCTGGGCGATTCAGCGGGCGGCGGCTCAGCGCAGACCTTTGCGGGCGAATGGCAACTTCCCGCGCTTGCGGCTGGCAGCTACACGCTGCACCTGATCGCACGCGATACCCGCGGCGGCCAGGCCAGCACCCTGCGGCCGCCCTTGCGCTGGCATGTCAGCGGACAAGCGGCCGACGGCGGCCTCGGGCTTGCCACCCTTTCACGGAACTGAGCCGGCGCGACCCGCAGGTTCACGAAGCGATGTCGCGCGCAATCACGCACGGCCACCACCGAGCGCTGCGCCGCCCACAGATCAACATCTTCCCGGCGCCGGAGGCGATCGGCGCCGGAAAGCGATCTGGGTTCAGCGCGAACGCGCTTGGGCCCGGGCTCGACCGATGAAACGCGTCTTTCTCGTGCCGTTCGCCGCCCTGAGCCAGCCGAATACATGTTCGATTCGCATTTCGCTGGCCTCTGCTGTCGCTTGTGCGCCCGGATCCAGTGCTCGCGCAGCTGCGCGACGATGCGCATGGCACGGTAGCCCTTTGGGGCCACCGAGCTATTGGGATGTCAGCGTGTAAAGCGTTTTGACCTTGGGGGCCCGCGGTGCCGCTCAGCCCGGCATGCGTGGCAGCAGACGGCCGCTGAGTAAGAGCGCGCCGGTGCGCAGCGTCAGGTAGCCAATGAACAGGTTGGCGCCAATGAACACCGGCAAGGCGAGTATCGTCGCGGCAGCAATGCCCGCCAGCGCAAGCTTGAGCCCCACCACCGTCGCCGAGGCGATACCGAAGGTGTAGGCCCAGTAGCTCGGCGCGAAGGGCTGCTCGCCGAGCCAGCGCCAGAGCCGCACGCCGAGCAGCAACTGGAACAAACCATAGCCCCACAGCATTAACAACCAATGATCGTGGCCGGTGGGTTCGATCATCAGCCACGCCATCGCGCAAACCACCGGGGGTGCGAACTGGATGCCGATCAGCGGGCGCTGCGGCGCGGGCACGGGCGGCGCTTGCCACAGGCGCAGGAAGATCAGCGATTCAAGCGCAAACCACGAGAACATGCCGGCACCGAGAAACAGCCAGCCCCAATCCGCGTGCCCCAGCGCGCCGAGCGCCGCCGCGCTGGTGAAATTGCCCGCCACCGTGGGCAGGTAGATCGCCGGCAGGGTGCTGCTCGCTTCGCGGCCGCCCTGCCACAAGCTGCCGGTGTGCCACAGCGAAAACAACAAGTGCCAGCCGATGCCTGCCAGCGCCAGGCCCCAAGCCAATGTGTGTGAGTAGGGTTGCACCGCCATCACCATCAGCAGGGTGGACACCGCGAGCAGCGCCGGCGTGCTGCCTTGCACCGGGTGGCGAAACTCCGCCGCCACGACGCCGGGCTTGCGCCATGCCTGCAGCAGATAGGCAAGCAGCAGGCAGAGCCAGACGGTGCCCGCGAGCAGCAGCAGCGCTTCGCCGATGAGGGCCGGAGCAACCCAAAGTCTGTGCGCAAGGCGCCACGCCTGCCCCAGCCCGGCGAGCCCGAGCACCATGCCGAAGAAAGACGCGGGAAGTGGCGAGCGGGACATCAGGTATCCAGGCGGGGTGCGGAGGCGCAATTGTAGCGGTGCCGCCATTGATGGCGCCCGTCGCATCCCAGCGGGGTTACTCCGCCCCGCAAGCGCGGCTGCTTGTGTGGCCGCTGCCGTGATCAGCCCGCTCTGCGGGCCTGCGCCTACCAGATATAGCCGACGCCAGTGATCAGAGTGAGCTCATTTTCATGATCGACGATCGGGCTCTCGGCGGTACCGCTGTCGAAGTGCTCGATCGCCGCCGACACGGTGCCGAGCCAGTGCTTGTCGAAGCGGTAGGTTGTAATGAGCGATGCCATCGGCGACCAGGTAGAGCCGGTATCGTGTTGCGGGCGGCCCGCCCGGGCTTCATCGGCCGCCACCCCGCCGAAGTAGTAGTTCGCCAGCTTGCTCGAGCGCCACAGCAGTCCGAAGCCCGGCATGATCAGCCAGCGATCGCGCACAACAGGGAAGTCCGCCCACATCAGCGCCTCACCCCCCTCGCTCGTGCCGGTCACGTCGGCGGCGGCGCGGAGAGTCAGCAGCGCATACGGTGTCACCACGTTTGCGCCGATGCCCAGCTCGAACTGACCTTCTCGTCTGTGCATGCCCGCCAGTTCGGCCGTGTCTTCGGGGTCAAGGTTGCCGAAGCGGACGCGGCCATATCCGAACACGGATACCGGACTGCTGTTGTAGACGTAGTAGCGCGCCCGGTCGCCCAGGTACATGAAGTGCTCACCAAAATACACCGCGCCCGGAATCGGCAGCGCGGTGTCGTCCTGCCCGATGTAACGCGCGTTCGCCCCAATGAATACGCCGCCGAGCACAAGGCCTCGCGGTACCGGGGAGGTCTCGGTGTCCGGCACCAGCGCTTGCAAGGAGCCGAGGTCGAGCTCTGCGGCGAGCGGTGCCGACAGCGATGCACTGGCCAACAGCGCAATCGACAAGACTCTGATGGAAGAACGGCGAAGCGAGCGCGGCATAACGGACATCCCCTGAACCAGTTGAAGGTATCTTGAGCGAGCTTACACCGACCGCCTCGCTTGCAGAGACTGTGCGGAGTCGTCAGGCGTCTCCGGTTACTTTGTCAGCGTCACCGTCTCCCTGGCTGGCGTTCGCACAGGCGTAAGTTGTACCAAGTCGCCCGTGCAACAGGAAGGTAGGTTTCATAATCATATGGAGGAAGCCGTTCCTGCAAGGCTGCCTCACTCTCATCCGATGCGGCAGCCGTCTTCGCGAGTGTTCTCAGGCAATGTTCGGGACTTCCTCCGTGCAGATAAGCCAAGGCGAGATCATTGCGGACACGATCGGTTTCGACCCAGTCGATGTACTCCCCACACACCTCCAGCATCGTCGCCAGTTCGGCGCTTGCCTCGCGGTAATGCTTGGAACGGTAAAGAGCGCTGAAACGGTTCCGCGTTTCACGCTGAGCAAGCCGCGTACAGGTCTTCGGAGGTCTCCGGAAGTCACCGTCCAAACCTGCACGCGCGCCACAGAAGGTGCGGCAGGCGTCTTCGGTTACTGTCTGGACGTCAATTTGCGTTCCATCTCCCGAGGGCGTCAGGCGCAAGCGGCAGGGATGCTCCTGCTCGTTGGAAAGCTCGCCCACATACTCAGCGATGTCTCCGACCATTCGCCCCGACACATCGCAGCCGTGTCCATTCGTACCACTTGTCGTGAGACTGAACCAGGACTGACCACTGCGTCGTTCGATCTTCAAAGAGCCGGTGTCGCCGGGGCGGATGTAGTCACCCGGCGCGATGGTTTCCGCCATTGCTGCTGTGCCCACCGTCAGAGCAAACATGAAGGCGGACGCGCGTTCCTTCCAGCGTTTCATCCCTGCTCCATCAAGATCGACTTGTGGGTTCGCCGGAAAACGAGACGCCCAACCCCTCAGCTGCATCTCTCAGAGGATAGGCGCCAGCCAGCGTGCCGCTTCCTCCACGCTCATGTGTTTGCGCCTGGCCCAGTCTTCGAGCTGGTCGCGGCCGATCTTCTGCACGGCGAAGTAGTGCGACTCCGGGTGGCTGAGGTAGAAGCCGGACACTGCGGCGGCGGGCGTCATCGCGAAGGATTCGGTCAGGTGCAGGCCGGTGGCGCGGGGCGCTTCGAGCAGCTCGAAAAGCGGGCCCTTCTGCGTATGGTCCGGGCAGGCGGGGTAGCCCGGCGCCGGGCGTATGCCCTTGTACTGCTCGGCAACGAGGCCGGCGGTGTCGAGCGACTCGTCGGCGGCGTAACCCCAGTCGGACTTGCGCACCTTTTCGTGCAGGTACTCGGCGAAGGCTTCGGCTAGGCGGTCGGCGAGGGCCTTGAGCATGATGCCGCTGTAGTCGTCGTGCGCGGCGGCGAACTCTTCGAGCTTCTTCTCGATGCCGACACCGGCGGTGACCGCGAAGCCGCCCAGCC
This sequence comes from Niveibacterium sp. 24ML, assembly GCF_026586805.1. Classification (GTDB taxonomy): domain Bacteria; phylum Pseudomonadota; class Gammaproteobacteria; order Burkholderiales; family Rhodocyclaceae; genus Niveibacterium. Next base: position 87,017 of record NZ_JAPFHA010000008.1, read on the forward strand.
AGTCGGGCTTGCCGCCTTCGGGCGCGAGGAAGTCGGCAAGGCCCCAGTGCGGCTTGCCGTCCGGGCGCTCGTGCTGCTGGCGCAGCTGCGGTAGTACCTGACGTACCGCGCTGCGTGACTCGTCGGTATAGACCACGATATCGTCACCCCGGCGCGCAGCGGGCCAGATGCCGAACACGCCATGCGCGGTGAGCCAGCGGCCGTCGATGATCCTCTTCATCATTGCCTGCGCATCGGCATACACCTGCCGTGCCGTCGCCCCGACCACTTCGTCGTCGAGGATTGCAGGGAAGGGGCCGGCGAGGTCCCAGGTCTGGAAAAAGGGGCCCCAGTCGATGTACTCGGCGAGCTTGGCCAGATCCATGTTGCGCAGCGCGCGCAGGCCGGTGACGTCGGGCTTCGGCGGCGTGTAGGCGTCGAAATCCAGCTTGGCATGGTTGGCCGCAGCCGCGGCGTAGGGCACCAGTTGCACGCCGCGTTTCTTGGCGTGCTGCTCGCGCACCTTCTCGTAGTCCTCGGCGACTTCGGCGACGAAGGTGTTGCGATGGTCGATCGAGAGCAGCTTGGTGACCACGCCGACGGCACGCGAGGCGTCCGGCACGTAGACCACCGGGCCTTCGTAGTTCGGCGCGATCTTGATCGCGGTGTGCGCGCGGCTGGTGGTGGCGCCGCCGATCAGCAGCGGCACGTCAAAGCCCTGGCGTTGCATCTCGGCCGCGATGTGGCTCATTTCTTCAAGCGAAGGCGTGATCAGGCCGGAGAGGCCGATCGCCTGTGCGCCATGTTCGCGTGCGGCATTGAGGATCTTCTCGGCCGAAACCATCACGCCGAGATCGACGATGTCGTAGCCATTGCAGCCCAGCACCACGCCGACGATGTTCTTGCCGATGTCGTGCACGTCGCCCTTCACGGTGGCGATGACGATCTTGCCCTTGGCGGCGGCACCGGTGCGCAGCTTCTCGGCCTCGATGTAGGGAATCAGGTGGGCGACGGCCTGCTTCATCACGCGGGCGGATTTCACCACCTGCGGCAGGAACATCTTGCCGGCGCCGAAGAGGTCGCCGACGACGTTCATGCCGTCCATCAGCGGGCCTTCGATCACCGACAGCGGCGGCTTGCCCGCGGCCTCCAGCGCGGCGCGTGCTTCCTCGGTGTCGGCGACCACGTAGTCGGTGATGCCGCGCACCAGCGCGTGCTTCAAGCGTTCGCCGACCGATTGCTCGCGCCATGCGAGATCTTCCACGCGCTCTTTCGCGGAGCCTTTCACCTGCTGGGCATAGTCGACCAGGGCTTCGCCCGCACCGGGGTGGCGGTTGAGCACCACATCCTCGACCAGTTCGCGCAGCTTCGGTTCGAGCTCGTCGTACACGCCGAGCTGGCCGGCGTTGACGATGCCCATCGTGAGCCCCGCCTTGATCGCGTGGAACAGGAACACGGTGTGGATCGCCTCGCGCACATGGTCGTTGCCACGGAACGAGAAGGACACGTTCGAGATGCCGCCCGAGGTCTTGGCGTGCGGCAGGTTCTGGTGGATCCAGCGCACCGCCTCGATGAAGTCAACGCCGTAGTTGTCGTGCTCCGCGATGCCGGTGGCGATAGCGAACACGTTCGGGTCGAAGATGATGTCTTCGGGCGGGAAGCCGATGCCGGTGAGTAGCTTGTAGGCGCGCTCGCAGATCTCGATCTTGCGCTGGTAGGTGTCAGCCTGGCCCTTCTCGTCGAAGGCCATCACCACCGCCGCGGCGCCGTAGCGCATCACCAGCCGCGCCTGTTCGAGGAACTTGGCTTCGCCTTCCTTCATCGAGATCGAGTTGACGATGCCCTTGCCCTGCAGGCACTTGAGCCCCGTCTCGATCACCTCCCACTTCGAGGAGTCGATCATCACCGGCACGCGGGCGATGTCAGGCTCCGAGGCGATCAGCTTCAGGAAGCGTTCCATCGCCGCCTGCGAGTCGAGCATCGCCTCGTCCATGTTGATGTCGATGACCTGCGCGCCGTTCTCGACCTGCTGGCGGGCCACCGCCAGTGCGTCGTCGAAGCGGCCTTCGAGGATCATCTTCGCGAACACGCGCGAGCCAGTCACGTTGGTACGCTCGCCGACGTTCACGAACAGCGAATCGCTGGAAATTGCAAGCGGCTCCAGCCCCGAGAGGTGCATCACATGTGACTTCTTCGGGCGGTAGGCGGGTTTCACCGTCGACACCGCTTCGCCGATTGCCTTGATGTGCTCCGGCGTCGTGCCGCAGCAACCGCCGACGATGTTCACGAAGCCGCTCTGCGCCCATTCGCCGACCTGGCGCGCCATGTTCTCCGGCGTGTCGTCGTATTCGCCGAATGCGTTGGGCAGGCCGGCGTTGGGGTGGGCCGAGCGCCAGGTCTCGGACACCCGCGCCATTTCCTCGACGTACTCGCGCAATTCCTTCGCGCCCAGCGCGCAGTTCAGGCCGATGGTGAGCGGGTTGGTGTGCGCGAGCGAATCCCAGAAGGCCTCGGTGGTCTGGCCCGAAAGGGTGCGGCCCGAGGCATCGGTGATGGTGCCGGAAATCATCACCGGCCAGCGGCGGCCGGCCTGCTCGAACAGGCGCTCGATCGCGAACAGTGCCGCCTTGGCGTTGAGCGTGTCGAAGATGGTCTCGACCATCAGGATGTCGGCACCGCCTTCGACCAGACCCTTGGCCGACTCGACATAGTCGGCGACCAGCGCGTCGAAGGTGATGTTGCGAAAACCCGGGTCGTTCACGTCCGGCGACAGCGACGCGGTGCGCGAGGTGGGCCCCAGCACGCCGGCGACGAAGCGCGGGCGGCCGGTCTTCGCCGCGAACTCGTCGCATACGCCGCGTGCCAGCCGCGCGCCTTCGACGTTGAGTTTATAGGCCAGATCCTGCATGCCGTACTCGCCCTGCGACACACGGGTGGCGTTGAAGGTGTTGGTCTCGATGATGTCGGCACCGGCGTCCAGATACGCCGCGTGGATGCCGCGGATGATCTCTGGCTTGCTGAGCAGCAGCAGGTCGTTGTTGCCCTTCACGTCGCTCGCCCAGTTGGCAAAGCGCGTGCCGCGGTAGTCGGCTTCCTGCAGCTTGTGACGCTGCACCATCGTGCCCATTGCGCCATCGAGCAGCAGGATGCGGGTTTCGAGCAGGTCGCGGAGTTCTTCTGTACGGTCGGCTTGCATCATCGTTCTCATCGTTCTGTCTGCGCCATCGCGTTAGCACGCGGCGGCGCGGGATTCAGGGGCGGGCGCGCGATCAGCGGCCGGTGGCGAGCGTATTCATCATCAGGCTGGCGATCGCGTCAGCGTCCGGGTTGTCCTGTTGGCCGAGTGCGCTGATCACCCGCAGCCGATCGGCCGGCGACTTGTTCTGCGAGAGCTTGAACTTGGCCTCGACGCGCTGCATGTCGAGCGCAAAGCAGTGGATGTGGGCCTGCATGCCCGCGCGTTCATCCTGCCGCAGGTGCCGCGTCCCGGTCTCGCCGAGCGGATCGGGGTCGAAGGTATCGATCAGGTGGTCGAGCATCGCCTGCGCGGCTTCGCCTTCGATCACGCGGACCTTGGCGTGAACATGCACCGTCGCGTAGTTCCAGGTCGGCACGCCAGGCTGTTCGTACCAGGTGGGCGATACATACACATGCGGGCCGTGGAACACGGCCGTGACCGCAGCGCCATCGGCCAGCAGGGCGGCGTGCGGGTTGCTGTGCGCCACATGGCCAACGAGGGTGCCCGTCGGGTCGGCTACCAGCGGCAAATGGGTGATGACCGGTTCGCCCTCGGCCACGCTGATCAGCGTGGCGAACGGATGCTGCGCGATCAGTGCGATGATGGCGTCGCGATCCGGTGCGGCGAAATGGTCTGGAACGTAAAGCGTCATGAAGCGCCTTCAAAACAGAAAACCCGCTCGGCCTCGGTGGCGGAACGGGTTCTTTTGAAACGCGTCTCGCTTTAGCTGATTTCGGCCCGGTCGGGGTCGGCGCCCAGCAAGCTGAGGACATCAAAGCGGCGCAGGGGCCCGATTCTGCTTGCCGCCATTGCGCCGTGTCAAGAAAATTGCCTCGTTTGTTCAGATACTTGGCGCCTTGCGCGCCAATCTTCGGAGTTCCTCATGTCGATCATGTTGCTGGGCCTGTCCATGTTCTTCGTCGTGCATGTGCTGGCGTCGATTCCGTCGGTGCGCCGCGCCGCCGTTGCCCGTGCCGGTGAAAACGGCTGGCGGGGCGTCGTCACGATCAACGCCTTCGCCGGGCTCGGGCTGGTGGTGCTGGGCTGGCCCAATACACCCAACCCGCAGCTGTTTGCCCCCAGTGCGGCGGCCATCCGCCTGGCACCGCTGGCAGTCACCCTGGCGTTGGTGCTGTTCGTCGCTGGCGGGTTCAACTTTCCCGGCTACCTGCGCGCGCGCCTGCACCATCCGATGGTCATTGGTGTGCTGATCTGGTCATTGATGCATCTGTTCGCCAACGGCGGCTTGCGGGAAACCGTGCTCTTCGGCTGCTTCGCGGCCTATTCGGCGTTTGTGCTGATCGTGGCCGTCGTCTTCCGCAAGCGGGCCGTGGTGACGCCCGTACTGGGCGCCGACCTCAAGGCGGCGGTAATCGGCCTGATCGCTGCCGGCGCGGTGATGCACGGCCACGCCTGGCTGTTCGGGGTGCCCGCATTGTTGCCGTATTGAGGTTGCGCTGAGGCCCGCCAGCGGGCCTCAGACGCGGAAGCGCGAGGTCACGCTGTCGAGCTCGGCGGCCGTCTGTTCCAGTGCCTGCGCAGTCTGGGCTGCAGAACTCATCTCCGCTGCAGTTTCTTCGACCTGGTGCGCGATGCGATCGACTTGCTGCGCGAGCAGGCTGCTGGCCTGGCTCTGTTCCCGGGTGGATGACGCGACATCGCGCACCAAGGCTTCGGCGGCCTGAGCGCCAGCTGCAATCCGGGTCAGCGTATCGGCCGCCGTCGCCGCCGCTTCGCGCGCCTTGTCGGCCAGCGGCAGCGCATGGTCCATGGTTTGCGCAGCGTCCAGCGTATCGTGCTGGATGCGCTCGACGACATGCGAGATTTCCGAGGTGGCCGTTTCGGTGCGGGCCGCAAGCTTGCGCACTTCATCCGCCACTACCGCGAAACCCCGGCCATGTTCGCCGGCCCGCGCCGCCTCGATCGCAGCGTTGAGCGCGAGCAGATTGGTCTGGCCGGCGATTTCCTTGATCACTTGGGCGATACGCGAGACTTCCTCGGCGTTCTTGGCCAGCGCGCGCACCTGTTCGGCGGCCCCGCCCAAGGTCGACGCCATGCTGCCGATATCGTCCGCAGCCTTCGATACCTGGCCCTTGCCTTCGCTCGCCAGCTCGGCCGCGTCGCTGGCGTGGCGCGCGGTTTCAGCGGCGTTGTCGGAGATGTGATTGATTGAAACCGTCAACTGCTCCATCGACGCGGCCATCGACTGGGTGCTGTCAGTCTGTTCTGCGGCAGCGTCCGCCACGGTCGTCGACGCGGCGTTGATCTCCTTGGCCGCGCTCGTCACGCGCGCTGCGCCGGCGCCAATCTCGCCGATCACGTCATGGAGCTTGCGCACCAGCCGGTCAAGCTCGCCGAGCAGACTGTCGCTGCGCGCGTTATCCAGGCTGACCGTGAGGTCACCATTCGCAACCGCGCGCATCACGGCCACCGCCTTGACCGGCTCGCCGCCGATGTCGCGCAACACCGCCCTTACCACCGCCGTCGCGACGAGGCCGACGAGCATCAGAATCACGACGATCGCCGCCAGCACCTTCATCAGCTCCTGCCGGAACACGACATCGAGGTCATCAACGTAAAGGCCGGTACCGATTACCCAGTCCCAGGGTTCGAAATGCCGCAGGTATTGCAGCTTGGGCACCTGTTCCGTCCCGCCCGGCTTGGCGGTCAGCGTGTCGGTGAAGCCACTCTTGTCGAGTGCGGCGGTCACCATCTTGCGCACGGTGTAGGTGCCGGATTTGTCCTGGCGATCCCAATGGCTCTTGCCTTCGTACTCGGGCCGGATCGGGTGCGCCACGCCCATGGCCTTGGAGTCATAGACGTAGAAGTATTCCTTGCCCTGATAGCGCATCGATTTGAGCGTCTGTTTGGCGAGTGCCTGGGCCTGGTCCTTCTGCAATTCGCCCTTTTCCACCCGCGCCTGCAGACCGGCGACGACGCTGTACGCGATGTCGACGGCCGAAGTCAGTGTGAGCTTGCGGTCTTCGAGCAGCTGCGTGCGCAAATGGGCGATCTGCAGGGTGGCAAGAAACAGCATGCCGAGCAGGGCTACCGCGACGAGCACCAACAGGCGGGTTTTCAGGCTCAGTCTGGCGAACATGGGTGACCTCCACTTTTCCGGCTCATACCCCTGCGGAACGCAATGCCATGCGGGGCAGGGAAGAGTCTGCTTAACGGCTCAAGTAGTGCAGGACTTGAGCGGGAGACGACCCCATCCGTCGCAGACTGCGTTAGAGTGGCGCCCGCCTTTCGTTCCCCGCAGCGCCATGAAGCTCTACCTCGCCGGCCCAGATGTGTTTCGTACCGATGCCCTGCGCTGGGCCGCCGAGGCGCGCGAATGCTGCATGCGCTTCGGCCATGAAGCCCTGGTGCCGCTCGACGGCACCGGGCAGGACGCGGCGGGCATTTACGCCGACAACATCGCCATGATCGATGCGGCCGATGCGGTGCTCGCGAACCTGGCGCCCTTCCGCGGCGCCGAGCCCGATTCGGGTACCTGTTTTGAGGTGGGGTTTGCGATTGCACGCGGCAAGCCGGTGATCGGCTACCTGCCCGATGGTGAAGCCTTGCAGGCGCGTGTTGCGCGGCTGTTCGGGCCGTTGCGGCGCGATGCGCAGGGTTTGCTTGATGCACAGGGCCTGCGCGTCGAGGATTTCGGCCTGCCGGTCAACCTGATGCTGGCGGTGCCCGCACGGATCGTCAGCGGCGATCTGCGCGCAGCGCTCATGGCCTTGCAGGGCCGCTGATCGGTCGCTTCGCTTGGCAGTGTCATGCGCTGCGATCAGAATCGGGGCTCCCACTTCCCTCACGAGCCCGACAATGTCGCCCAAGCAACCTGAAGTCACACGCACCCTGCTGGCGGTGGTGACGATCTCACTGCTGATCCTGACCTCGCTGTGGATCCTGAGCCCCTTCATCGGCGGCCTGATCTGGGCCACGATGGTGGTGGTGGCCACCTGGCCGATCATGAAAGCGCTGCAGGCAAGGCTGTGGGGCAAGCGCAGCCTCGCCACCCTGGTGATGGTGGTCGCGCTCCTGCTGGTCTTGTTCGTGCCGCTGACGATCGGCATCTCCACCGTGGTTGCCCATGCCGGCGCGCTGGCCGATCTGCTGCCCAGGCTCGCCGAAGCCAAGGTGCCTGAACCCCCAAGCTGGGTGGCCAACCTGCCGTTGGTGGGTACGCGCCTGGCGGAGTCCTGGCACACGATCGCGGTGGCCGGTATCACCCCGCTGATCGCCAGCATCAAGCCCTATGCCGGCGAAGCGCTCAAGTGGACGGCGGCCCATGCCGGCTCGCTCGGCATGGTGGGGGTTCAGTTCCTGCTTACCGTAGTGATCGCCGCCATTCTCTACAGCACGGGCGAGGCGGCTGCGCGGGGGGTGCGCGGCTTCGCACGGCGACTGGCCGGCGACCAGGGCGACAAGGTGGTGATCCTCGCCGGTCAGGCGATTCGTGGCGTGGCGCTCGGCATCGTCGTCACCGCGCTGGTGCAGTCAACCCTCGGCGGTCTGGGTTTGTGGATCACCGGCGTGCCGTTTGCCGGCCTGCTCTCGGCGGTGATGTTCATGCTTTGCCTTGCTCAGCTAGGCCCGATCCTCGTGCTCGTGCCGGCAATCGCCTGGCTTTACTGGAGTGGCGACAACACCTGGGGCACCGTGCTGGTTGTGTGGACCGTGATCGTCGGTTCGCTCGACAACATCCTGCGGCCCTGGTTGATCAAGAAAGGCGCCGATCTTCCCTTGCTGCTGATCTTTGCGGGCGTCATCGGTGGCTTGTTCGCATTCGGCCTCGTTGGCCTGTTCATCGGGCCGGTGGTGCTTGCGGTGACCTACACCCTGCTCGATGCATGGATTGGCGATTGCTGGCCGCGCGAGGATGAAGGGCAGAGCAAGCCTTCCCTTGAAAGCTGAGATGCGGCGCTTTGGTTCGCCCGGCGAATGATTCAGGTCATGCCGTGCGAATCTGAACACCTCAGAATGCCGGGCGGTAGTCCCGGCATTTTCTTTGCGCTGTTCTTATCGACCTCATCTTTCCGGACCCGCGATGCGAAATCTCCCCCTCGCCGCCAGCCTGCTGGCAACTCTGGTTCTTGCCGCCTGTGGTGGCGGCAGCAGCAGCACCCCGGCGCCTGAACCCAAACCACCTGTCGTCACCGACTACACCATCGGCGGCCTTGTCAGCGGGCTGCCGCTTGGCAACACGATGGTGCTCACGCTCAACGGCGCCGCGCCGCTCACGGTGAGCGCCGATGGCGCGTTCAGCTTCACGACGCGGCTGGCCGATGCCGCGACGTATCAGGCGCTGGTGATGACCCAGCCCGCCGGCGCAGTGTGCGAAGTGAGCAACGGGGCGGGCACTGTTGCCAAGGCCAATGTCAGCAACTTGCTCGTCAGCTGCCTGGTGCCCCCGCCACCCCCGCCGCCGGCACCGGCCGACTACGCCATCGGCGGCGAACTCACCGGCTTGCCGGCGAGCGAGAAGGTAAGCGTTTCGCTCAATGGCGGGGCGCCGCTGGAACTGGCGGGCAATGCCAAGTTCAGCTTCGCCTCACGTGCCGGCACAGGGGCCGCTTTCGATGTCCGTATCGTGCAGCAACCGGCCAGCGCCTATTGCGCCATCGCGCGTGGGGTCGGGGCGGTGCAGGCGCGCGACGTGGCCGACATTGCCGTGCGCTGCGCCAGCACCGCCAGCGACCCCGGCGCCCCGCTGCTGGACAACAGCAAGTTGCATCGCCTGCGCCTGACGATCACCGCAGACGAGTGGCAGGCCTTTGTGCAGAACACCGAACGCTCGCGCTATGACCAGGATGCACACGGCAATGGCGGCTGGTCCTTGTGGTCGATCAGCGAAGTCTATCGGCGCGGCACGCTCGAGTACCTCGACGCGAACGGCGCATTGATCAAGTCGATGCCGGATGTCGGTTTCCGCATGCGCGGCAACACCAGCCGGCAGTGGCCCGAGGCCTGGACGCAGGACGCCGGCACCGGGCAATGGACCGGCGGCCCGCGACGCTTCCACATCAATCTGAAGTTTGACGAGGACTTCAGCGGCGATGAGAGTGCCTACGCCTGTATCGATGCCAACGGGCCGGCGGCGGTTGATGGTCACCCGTGCTACCGGCGTGTGGCCGATGACATTGCACCGGTGCCGGGCAACAAGGACCGCACCTTCATGGGCATGGAGAGTTTTGCCCTCAAATTCAACAAGGACGACCCGACTTATCTGCGCGAGCCGCTCGCCTACGCCATGCTGAACGATCGCGGCGTGGTGGCCGGGCGTGCCGTTCATGCCTCACTTGAGTTGGTGGTGACCGCAGGCGCCCGCGAAACAACGCTGTTCGGCCGCCCCTTGCCGCAGACCTACCAGATGGGCGTTTTCAGCCTGGTCGAACCGGTCGACAAACTGCTGGTCCAGCGCCGCTTCGGCAAGAACGGCTACCTCTTCAAGGTAGGCGGCGGCGACCTGAGTGCGAACGATCCGGATAGCTGTCTGAGTTTTGAAGCGCGTGGCGGCACGAATGTCAGCGGCAGCTTCTGCCGGATCGGTATCGAGCAGCCCGACCCGGCCAACCGGGTCGAGTGGATTGGTGCCGCGAAGGCGAACGACCCGGCCTGGGTGAACAGCGACATCAACGACAGCAATGGTCAGCGTTCGCAGTTCAAGCCTTACCTGCCGAACTACGATCTGAAGACGAAGAAGTCGAGCCTTGCGGCCGGCCGTACCGAGCTGAAGAAGTTCATCGCACTGGTCAGCGATCCGGCGACCACCGTGGCGCAACTTGAAGCGGTGTTCGATGTCGACGGCTTCATTCGAGCGCAAGCGGTAGACATCGCGATCGGCGCGGTGGATCACTACGTTCGGGTCGCCAACAACTACTACCTGTACCAGCACCCGGACACCAAGAAGTGGAGCTACATCCCCTACGACTATGACTTCGCGTTTCGCGACAACCACATTGCCTCGTGGCCCGAGAATCCGCCCTTCCGCAATGTTGCATCGGCCACCGCCTTAAGCGGCGCGAAGAGCTGGCGTTCAACCCGCATCGACGGCGTGAACCCGCGGCTCTACGACATCGTGTTCGCCAGCGCCGCCAATCAGGCCAAGCTGCTGGCCGAAATTGCCGCCTTGCGCGAGCAATGGTTCGATTGGGCTGGCCGCACCGGCCCGATGATCGAGCAATGGCTTGGGCGCATCGAGCCGGCGATTGCCAGAACAAACGTCGCAGAACCGGATTCGGGCGATACGCAGTACAAGCGCGCCGCCGCCACCGGCGACAGCTACACCTATTCAAGCTGGGTGAACGAGTCGAATCCGCTGGCGACCCAGCGCGGCGGCCCCTACCCGGGCAATGCGCTGGCGCCCAGCATCCAGAGCAATGACACGCTCAAGCGATTCATCGCAACGCGCAACGCGGCACTCGCCGCCGAAGCCAAGTAGGAAGCGCGGGCGAGCTTGCAGAACGGCCCTGAGCCTCGCGGCTCAGGGCCGTTTTCATTGCAGCGCGCGCCGCTTTCAGGCGCCGCCGCGGGAAAGACCCGCACGGGAGAGGAAGCTCGCGCACAAAGGGTTTTCCGGTGCGCTGGCGGCTTGCGATGCCACCGGCCGCAGCAGGCGGGGCGGTGCCGCTTCAAAGGCAAGCACCTCGTCGATCCACGCAGTGAGCAAGGCCCAGTCGTGGCGATAGTTTTCTACCCGTGCCGGCGGGAAGTCGAACAAGGACAAGCCCTGTTCGAGAAACTTGCAGTAGGCCTGCGCGCTGCGGATCGTGCCGAGGTAGTCGATCTCAAGCCCGGCCGCCCAGGCGCTCAGCGCCTCGGCATTGCGCGTGCGAGCGTCGATCCGCATCCCGACGCAGGCGATGCGGCACTTGCCCGTGGCCACGCGTGGCAAGGTCCGCAGCTCGGCAATGCAGTCGGCTGCGGCGGCGCGGTCGAACACAGAGCTGGTGGCGGGCAGCAGGATCGCGTCGGCGTAGAGCGCCACTTTCATCAGCCCCACGCCCTGGAAGCTGCCGGGGGTGTCGAGTACGACATGTTCGGTGCCCAGCGGCGGGCGCGCGAAATTGCGCTCGTCGATGGTCCAGCCGCGGATCGGCGCCCGTTCGGGGCTGCGCAGGCCAAGCCAGAGCCGCGATGACTGCTGCCTGTCGACATCGCCCAGCATCACCGAACACCCGCGTGTGGCCAGGTAGCCGGCAACATGGGTTGCCAAGGTTGATTTGCCCGAGCCGCCCTTGCGGTTCACGACGGCGATCACGCTCATCGCTGCGGCTCCCGGATTACTGATGTGATGCGTTCTGCCATGCCTGCCTGCTGTGTCAGTGCCACGCTCATGCGTAAGTCATTGAGCGCTTATTGAGCTCAGTCTAGCTCAGCAGGCCTGATTTGTTGCAGCCAGACGCCGGCACCGCCGTGCGACCGGCGCCCGCCATGGCAAAGTAGTGGCCCACGCTTGCCACTTATCCACGATGGATACCCGCGATTTCACCCAGCAGGTGCTCGCCGCGCTGCTGCCCTTGGCCTCGGCCGAACGCCGCGTGCCGATGCAGGCCTACATGAAGCATCGCTTTCCCTTCCTCGGGATCGCCACGCCGGCCAGGCGCGCCGCCACGCTGCCGCTGATCCGCGCCTTGCGGCAGCCTTGTGCGGCGGATCTGATCGCCGCGGCAACAGCTTTGTGGGCACTGCCGGAGCGGGAATTCCAGTACGTCGCAGCGGATCTGCTTGCGCGCCATTCGCGACAGATCACGCTGGCCGAGCTGCCGGCCCTGCTCGACTTGGTGCGGGCGCGCGCCTGGTGGGACAGCGTTGACCCGCTCGCCGGTGTGATCGGCGATGTGCTGCAGCGCGCGCGGGTGCGCGACCCCGGTGCCCAGGCAAGCATGGATCGGGCGGTGCAGGACGGCGATTTCTGGGTACGGCGCGTCGCGATGCTGCACCAGCTGGGCTGGCGCGAGGCCACCGATCTGGCGCGCCTGTTCGCCTACGCGGAACGCCTGGCACCCGAGCGCGAGTTCTTCATCCGCAAGGCCATCGGCTGGGCGTTGCGCGATGCGGCGCGGCATCACCCGGCGGCGGTGCAATCCTTCGTGGCGCAGATGGGCGACCGGCTGGCCGCGCTGAGCCGCCGCGAAGCGCTCAAACACCTTGGCTGATTGCGGCACACTGCCATCCCATGCAGCCCCAATCGCCCTTCCGTTACCTCGCCGGCTACCCCGAGCGACTCAGCGCACCGGTGCGCGCCCTCATTGAAGCGGGCCGTCTTGGCGCCGTGCTGCGCGAGCGCTACCCGCAGGCGCATGAAGTGCGCACCGACCGTGCGCTGTACGACTACGTCAGCGCGCTCAAGTCGCGCTACCTGCGCAGCGCGGAACCGCTCAGCAAGGTGGCTTACGACAACCGGCTGCATGTGATCCGCCACGCCTTGGGCACCCACACCACCATCTCGCGGGTGCAGGGCAACAAACTCAAGGCCAAGCGCGAGATCCGCGTGGCCAGCGTCTTCCGCGAGATGCCGCCGGAATTCCTGCGGATGATCGTCGTGCACGAACTGGCCCACCTGAAGGAGCGCGATCACGACAAGGCCTTCTACCAGCTGTGCCAGCACATGGAGCCGGCCTACCACCAGCTGGAGTTCGATCTGCGCGCCAGCCTCGTGCTGTTCGAGGCGACCGGCGAGCGCCCCTGGGCGCCCGCTGCGGTGCCGCCCGTGGCTTAGCAAAAGCTCGGGAAGGTCTGAATAAGTGAGCGAGACGGATGCAGCGCAAGGCGCGGCGCGCGCAGCGACCAAGCCATATCAACGGAATAGGCGCGGGAGCGAGCACGCCGCAACGCAGCGATGCGCCGTCGCAGCCAATTATTCAGGCCTTCCCTAGCCGGCGCCCGCGGGCGGGTCCTACAATCGGCGGCATGCCCGATCCCCAGCCCACCCCCGCAGCGCATATCGAACGCCTCGCCGAAGTCGTGGCGCTGCCGATCGGCCGCTGGGACACGGCTGCGCGCCTGATCTACTGCAATTCGCCCTACGTGCAGTGGGCCGGCCGTTCGCGCGATCAGTTGCTCGGGCGCAGTCTGGCGGAACTGTACGGTGAGGCTGCCTGGAATGCCGCGCGGCCGGCCTTCGAGCACGCCTTTTCGCGCGGTGAAACCAGCAGCTACGAGCGCCTGCTGACCCACCCGCCGCATCCGCCCCGCTGGGCCCGGATGCAGGTGTTTCCCGATATCGAAAATGGCGTGGTGGCCTCGGTGTTCACCATCGCGACCGACATCCACGAAGACGTGCTTGCACGCGAAGCGCTGATTGCCGCGCGGGTGCGGCTGGACCGCTTCACCGAGAACATCCCCAACCCGCTCATCTACCTCGACCGTGACGGCGTGATCCGTTTTGCCAACAAGGCCTACCGCGACGCCTGCGGCAAACCGGCCGAGGCCATCGTCGATCACCACCTGCGCACGGTGCGCGGCGATGCGGTGTGGCAGGAGCACCTGCCCTACCTTGAACGGGCGCTCGCCGGTGAGACGGTGCACTACTCGCGCCTGGTCGATGGCCTCACGCACGGCCCGCGCTGGTTGCGGACCAGCTTCGTGCCCGATTTCGACGATGACGGCGCGGTGCTCGGGCTCTATACCGTGACGATCGATGTGCATGATCTGACGATTGCGCAGGAGCAACTTCGCCGCAGCGTGGAGCGCGACGCGCTGACTGATGTGTTGAGCCGCCGCGCCATGATGGCGCGCATCGACGGCGTGCTGGCCGACGCCCTGCAAGCGCCGGTGGCGCTGTACTTCGTTGACCTCGACGGCTTCAAGTCGGTGAATGACGAGTTCGGCCACGGTGAGGGCGACGAACTGCTGGTGCGCGTGGGCGCCGCCCTGCAGGCCAGCGTGCGGGTCGAAGACGCCGTTGGCCGCTTCGGCGGCGACGAATTCCTGGTGCTCGCCGAGGTCCGCGATGCGGCCGGCGCTGAAGCCCTGGCGCAGCACCTGCTTGCCGCGATCCGCAATGTCACCGCGCTGGCCGGCCGCGTCAGCGCGAGTGTGGGCTACGCCCTCGCCCCGGGTGACGCAACACAGGCAATCAAGCTGCTGCAGTGCGCCGACGAAGCCATGTACGCCGCCAAGCGCCAGGGCAAGAACCGGGTCAAGTCCTTCGCCGGGCTGACGCAGGCGCGCTGAGGGCGCCGAATCAGGGCTGCTGCAGGATGAAGTGGGTGAACAGCACCTGCTTCACGCCGTTCTTGGGCTTGGTCCCGAGGGTTTCATTCACCGATTCGAGGATCTGCTCGGCCAGCGCGTTCTTGCCCTCTGCGGTGCGCAGGCTCTCCGGCGTCTGGCGCGCGATGATGAGGTTGATGTCGTGCTGCAGTTGCGGCTTGTAGGCATCAACCGTCTGGCTCGCGGCCGGGGTGGCCGCCTCCAGCACCACTTGCACCTGCAGCACCGTGCCGCCGCGTCCGGTCTTGCCGATATTCACGACGAACTGCATCGGTGCGGGCCCCGCCGCGGCCGATTTGCCTGCATCGCTTGCCCGCACTGCGGTGGCCGGCACGCCAAGCGTGGCGGCGATCAGCAGCGGGGTCACAAGCGTGCGTCGAAGGAACTGTCCGGACATCTGGCCTCCCGAAGGGTCGCGGCGCGGTTGCTGGGTTGGCGCGATGATACCTGCGCGCCGCATTCGCGCCAGTCAGCCGGGCTGGCGGCATCGCTGTTTTCCCTGAGACGGCCTGCGCAACAAGCGGCAGCCGGGGTGCTTGCTTCGGCAGTCACACGCAGGGCAGCATGGATTTCCCCCGCTCGCCGCTGATTCCGCCGCCCAACCCGCCCGAGTAAACGCCATGACCCAGTTGCTGACGCCGCACCCGATGCGTGAAGTGCTCAACGACGAAGCGCATGCCCGCCCGCCCGCGCCAATCAGTGCGCCGGCCCGCCTCAGTTCCCTCACCCTGTTCTTTGAACGCGACAGCAGCGGCCAGCTCGATGCAGTGGCGCGCCTTGCGCGGCGGATGGGCGCACCGGCGCCGGATACCTCGCGCGCCTACTACACCGGCATCGCGGGTGATCTGATGATCCGCTGGTCGCTGCACACCGAGTTCGTGCGCTACACCTTCATCGAACCGGCCGAAGACGAGCCCGACTTTTCGCGCACCGCGCTCGACCGCATCCCGGCCGACTGGCTGCACAGCCTGCCCGGCCAGTTGCTGGTGGCCTTGCATGCGGTGCTGCTGCGCGATGACCCGGTGGACAATTCCGCGCGCGGCATCTCGGAACGCTGGTTCGCCGGCAACGACCTGATCGGCGCCGAGATCGCCGGCGCGCATGGCTGCGCCTACACCGATCTGCGCCTGCACGCCGATCCGCGCATCGCCAGCGGCTTCTCGCGCTTTGCGGTGGTCGATCGCGGCATGGGCCCGCTGCAAACCGGGCGCATGTTGCAGCGCCTGTTCGAAATCGAGACTTACCGGATGCTCGCCCTGCTCTCGCTGCCCGAAGCCAAGCAGCAGATGCCCCGGCTCGATGCGCTGAGCAACGCCCTGCGCCACATCACCGAGCGGATGGACAAACCCGAGCACGATGCCGGCGAGTTGCTGCACGAGCTGGCCGCGCAGGCCAGTGCGGTGGAAAACCTGGTGGCGCAGAGCCAGTATCGGCTCTCGGCCTCGCGCGCCTACTACAGCCTGGTCGAACGACGCATTGCCGAGCTGCGCGAACGCCGCCTGCCGGGCCTGCAACCCTTCCATGAATTCATGGAGCACCGCCTCGCGCCGGCGATGGAAACCTGCGACACCGTGGTGGGCCGGCAAGACCGCATCACCGCCCGCATCCAGCGCACTACCGCCTTGCTGCGCACACGGGTGGAAGTGCAGCACGAGGAACAGAACCGCGTCCTGCTGGCCAGCATGGATACCCGCGCGGCGATGCAGTTGCGCCTGCAGCAAACGGTGGAAGGGCTCTCGGTGGGCGTGCTGACCTACTACGCCGTCGGGCTGGTGGGCTATGCCAGCAAGGCGCTCAAGGCCGCCGGCGTGCATCTGAATCCCGAAGTGGTGACCGGGCTGGCGATTCCTGTTGCCGCCGTGGCGGTGTGGGCCGGCGTGCGTGTGGCAAGGCGGCACCTGCACCAGCCTTGAGGCGGGCGGCCCTACTGCGGCGGCAGCTTGGCCAGGGCCTGGTTGAAGCGGCGGATCAATGCCTCTGCCCCCGGCTGATTGCGCGGCGCGATCAGGTGCAGGCTCAGTTCCCCCAACGTACCTTTGCCACGCCGCAGGGTGTCCGGCGCCAGCTGGGCTTCGCGCAGCGCGGCACTCAGCAGTTCCGGCGTGGCCACCACGAGGTCCGCGCGCCCCAGCAGCACCATGCGGATGCAGGCGCTCAGGCGTTCGGGCCGTTCCGGCGCAATGCGTTTTCCCTGGATCAGCGCCTCGATCTGTGGCGGGCCCGCCCAGGCATGCGGCAGGCACAGCGTGCCGCGCCACAGCGCGTCGACGCCTTCGTCCACCCGCGAGTCGTCCGGCCGGCCGAAGAGGAAGTGCGGCAGCCGGTGAATCGGGTCGGAATACAGGAAATCGCGCTCGCGCTCTGGCGTGCGGGTGTAGGGAAAGGTTGCCGCATATTCGCCGGCCAGCGTCAGGCGGTAGCCGCGTGCCCAAGGTAACCAGTCGATACGCGGCGCCATGCCGATCTGCTTGAAGGCTTCGCGCACCCGCTGGGTCGCGGTGCCGCCGCCGGGCGCGGATTCTTCCGCGTAGGGCGCGTAGCCATTGCCGCTGACCAGCGCCAGTTCGGCGGCCCACACCTGCCCCGCAAGCGCGACGATCAGCAGCGCAGTGCAGCGCCTGATCAGGCCAGCGAAGCGTTCAAGGAAAAGGGCCACACGCAGGTTCCCGGAGCTTTTCGCAATCTTACTCACTTGGCCCCGCTTTGGCCTTGCCGCGGGGCCGCTGCCGCCGGGCGAGGCAGGGCGCCCGGCGCACTGACGCGGCGGCGCGCCCGTGGTTTTCAGCCGCGCGAGCGCGGGCGTCCGCCGGGGCCGCGACTGGCCGCAGGCGGGCGACGCGGTGCGCCGGCCTGCTCGCGCTTGAGCTCGGCTTTTTCGGTCTTGGTCAGCGGTGGCAAGCTCGCTTCGTAGGCGCTGATGGCTGCGCCCAGCGCGTCGGCGGCAAGCTGGATCACCGGATGCTTGCCGGCGGGCGCCTCGAACTCGGCGAGGCGCTCCTTCACGCGGAACACCCGCTCTTCGTGCTCATAGTTCTTGCGGCCCAGCGCCAGCACCGTCTGCGCCGCTTCGGTAAGCGTGTAGCCGCCATCCTGCTCGATCATCAGGCCGTTGGCCGACAGGCGGGTGAAGGCGTCGTGCAGCTTCACCTTGGGCGGCAGGCGCTTGTCGGTGAGCGAGAGCGCGGTGATCAGTTCGTCGAGCGTGGCGGGTTTGCGTTTGGAAGCAAGGGCCACGGCGAGCAGCAGCAGGACGTCGGTGTCGTGAATCGGATTCATTGCAGGCCTTTCAAAACTCAAGGGTAATCGATTCGGGGCCGGCGGCGGGCCTGGCGCGCACTTTTGCCGCATGGCGATTGAGTTCTGCGCCTCACGGACTAAGCTGGATAGTGCATTGCAGCATTTCGCCACTCGAACGAAAGGATGGCTCGCCATGCGTATTCAAAGACACCCCGTCATCATCGGCCTGGCCTTGTTGCTGCTGGCCTTGCCGCAGCGCGCCATGGCGGCCGATACCCTGGCTGCGCTGCCCGCGCTGAATATCGACATCCGCGAGACCTCGGTGTCCGGCATTTCCTCGGGCGGTTTCATGGCGGTGCAGCTTCAGGTGGCGCACTCGTCGATCATCAAGGGCGCCGGCGTGGTGGCGGCGGGGCCGTACTACTGCTCTCAGGGCAGTGCGATCACGGCAACGACCGCGTGCTCCTGCACGCTCGACCCGACCCATTCGCTCTGCAGTGTTTCGCCCGACAGCGCAAAAGTGCCGGCTCTGGTGGCGGCCACGCGCAAGTTCGCCGCGAACAAGTGGATCGACGATCCGGCCGGCGTGGCGCAGCACCGTGTGCTCAGTCTGGCCGGCGGCAAGGACCGGACCGTACCGGCGCCGGTGGTGGCGCAGTTGGGTGCCTACTACGCAGCGCTCGGCATGCCGGCGGACCAGCTCAGCGCGGTCGGGCTCGCCGATGCCGGCCACACCATGCCCACCACCGACTACGGCGCGGCCTGTGCGATCACCCAGGAGCCCTACCTCAACCGCTGCAACTACGATGCCGCCAAGGCGATCCTTACCTGGATCTACGGGCCGCTCGCCGCGCCCGCGCCTGCGCAGAAACCGGGCAAGCTGATCAAGTTCAACCAGCGCGCCTACATTCCGGCAAGCAGCCGCTACAGTTGGGCCAACGGGCTCGACAGCACAGCCTGGCTCTACCTGCCCGAGCGCTGCGCCAAGGGTGAGGCCTGCCGCCTGCACATTGCGCTGCACGGCTGCCGCCAGGGGCAGACCTATCTGCCGCTGCACGGCTTGCCCGGCGGCGGCACTTACTACGGCACCACCTTCGTCGAGCACGCCGGCTACAACCGCTGGGCCGACGCCAACGGCATCGCCGTGCTCTACCCGCAGGCGGTTTCGGTGCCCTTCAAGAACCCGAACGGCTGCTGGGACTGGTGGGGCTACAGCGGCGAGCACTTCGCCGACAAGCAAGGGGTGCAGATCGCAACCCTGCGCGCGATGGTCGACCGCCTCGCGAGTGGCCGCAAGCTCACGCCGCCCTGAGTCAGCAACCGCGGCCGTCTGAATTGCGGGTGAAGCCCATGCCGCCGCCGCTCCCGTAGGACGGGACGATGCAGATCAGGATCGCCATCGACTTGGCCGAGCGCACGATGTCAGGCGGGAAGGGGGAGTAAGGCGCCGCGCGCTCGACCAGACGCTTGATGAAGGCGATCTGGTCGAACTGGTCGCCCGCGTTGAGGATCTCGAAACTGCGGATCGTGCCGTTGGGGTTGAGCCGCAACTGCACTGCGGCCTTCTTGTAGCCGGCCTGGCGCGGCTGCCGCTCGACATGCTGGGCGCTGTAGTTGAGCTTCGTGACCAGCGAATCGAGGTACATCTCAAGGCTGAAGGGGTCGATGTCCGGGCTGTCGGGAATGCGCTCAACCGACACCGCATCGTCGTCCTGCGCCTCGGCCGCGGTCTCGCGCCCGATCTGCCGCGCCATCGCCAGCGAGCGTTGCGCCAGGCTGGGCTGGGCGCGTTGTTCCTTGTCGATCGAGCTGAGGAACTCGTCCATTTCCCGCTTCTGGGCTTCCGTGAACTTGGGCGGCTGCACCACCGACGCCGGTGCCGTGCCGGCATCGCGGGTGAGCACCCGGCGCCGACGTTCCACCGGCTTGTCGGCGGCCGGCGGGGTCTGTGCCACTTGCTCGACCGGCTCGGGCGCGGGCAAGGGCTGCGGTTTCGGCGCAAGGCGGGTACTGAGGCGGCCCGGCGGCGCTTTCTGCGGCTTTTCCGCCATCGGAATCATCAGCACCGCGGCGTGAACCAGCAGAGAAACGGCAAAAGCGATGCGAAGCAAGCGCTGGGCTCGCTGTTGAGGTGACACGGGCATCGCGGGAGTCTAACCCGGCGCCCGGCAAATCCGAATCCGCTGCAATCTGCTGTTACGCAGCCGCGCGGGGCTCGCACCCGGCGCGGCTGCAGTGTTCAGCGCAGCGCCACCGCGCGCAGGCGGGCCAGCGGCTTGCCATCGGCGTCCAGCAGGCTCAGTTGCTGGCCCTCGATGCGCCAGGCGGTGACCTTGTTGAGCGCGGCCATGAAGCGGAGCTCCTGCTCCATGCCGCCGGCGCAGGCCATCATGGTGCTGGCGAGCTTGTCGAAACGCAGCGTATTGCCCTTCACCACATAGCCACCCATCAGGCGGTTGCAGCCGCCGCTGCCTGCCACCCGCGATGGCTCGCCATGCATTACCAGATGCGCCTCACGTTGCTTGTCGGCGACCTGGACCGGCGTGTCGCCGAGCAGTTCGAGCTTCCAGTAGGTGTCCTTGAGGGTTGCCGGCGCAGCCGGGTCGGGCGCGGCGGCACAACGGCCGGGCATGAGCTCGATGAAGCGATCCACCACCACGGTGCTGCGCGTGCCGCTGCCTTCCATCGGCGCGCGCTCGGCGATGCGACCTTCGATGCTCACCAGATAGGCCGTGCCGGGTTCGCGCCGGGCGGCGCTGTAGGCGCGTTCGAGCGCCGCGTTGTCGCCCTCGGTCGCCACCGGCAGGGTCTGTCCGGTGCTGCAAAGCTCGATCACGCCGGCATCGGCAAGGTAGCGGTACATGCCGGTCAGCACCAGGCGGGGTTCGAACGGGGTGTAGGCGGGCAGGCGCTTGAGCGTGTAGTTGAGGGTCGAGGCGATCGGTTTGCCCTGCCGATCGAGCTTGGTCAGCGCGCCATCGGCGGTCAGCGTGAACAGTTCGACATCGCTGCTCCCGCTGTTCAGACGCAGCACCGCGGGCTTGCCGCGGTAGGTCCATTTGCCGATCTGATCGAAGGGCTTGGCATCGGCCTTGCCCAGATACTCGATGCGCAAGCGGTAGCTCTGGTCGGCCAGCAGATCGAGGTGCCACCGGGTGCCTTCGCAGTCGGCGCAGGGCAGCGTGCCTTCGAAGGAGGCCGGCAGGCCCGCGATCCCCGCGGCAGGCTTTGGCACTGCGCCGCCGCCAACCTTGCGCAGCAGCAGTTCGAGCGGCGTGGCGGGTTTGCCGTCCAGAACCGGGTAATGCCGGTCGGTGGTGAACAGCAGCTTGCCCTCGTGGCGCACGGTGGCGCGCACGGTGTAGCGGTGCCCGGGCACCACGGCGGCCTCGTCGTAGTCGATCGAAAAGCGGAAGGGCGGTGCGCCGGCCGGGTCGATTTTCGCGCGCCCCAGCACGGTGGACGGCGCGTCGGCGCGTGAGACATCTTCGAGCGTTGCCTCGAACACGGCGCCCGGCGGCAAGGCAATCCGCTCACGGTAGCTGGCGCTGCCGCTCAGGGTGGCCGCGCCGGCAAGGCTGCAGAAGGCCAGTGCCGCCGCGGTCACAAGGGCCTGGCTGACGCGATGGATTCGACTCATGAACTGCGCTCCTTCGACATTCCGAAGGCGCCGACTATCGCATGCCGGCGCGCGGGCGACCATGTCATTTCGCGCCAGCCTGTCGTCCCGCGGTGCCGTGGCGCCGGTGTCATCTTTCTTCAGGGACGCCGCGTTCTTGGGGCATTCGGGCGCGCCGCGCCTTCACGAAGACCCGCCAACGAGGTGCCCCATGCCGCACGCACACCCCTTCCGCACCGCACTGATTGCGGCCAGCGCCCTGCTGCTGGGGGCGCCGGCTTCGGCCGCCGTCTACAAATGCGCTGACGCGCAGGGCAAGCTCACCTACTCCGGTACGCCCTGCAGCGGCCCGGAACAGCGCGAGCAAGCCTTGAAGCTGGCCCCGCCGACCCGCGGCGCCAGTCTGGCCAAGCAGGATGCAGGGACCGCCGGCGACGAGGGGGGGCGTGCCGCTGCCGGGCCCCAGGCCGAGAAGTACTGCCCAAGCGAGCGCGACATCGCCAACCTGGAAACCCAGGCAAGCAGCAACGGGCTCGATGACAAGGCGCGCGCCTTCATGCTTGACGAGGTGCGTCGCGCGCGATCCTGCCCGCGCGAAGACACCCGCTACACACGGGAAGACTGGGCGCGCATCCAGAACAGCATTCGCGACCAGAACCGTTCGCTTGAACGCGATCGACAGGCGGCGCGTGAGGATGTGTTGCGGATCCATTCCGTTGCGGGCTCACCCGAGGAACGTGATCGCATCGAGGCAGAGAAGCAGCGCGAAGCGCTGCGCGAGGCGGCTGCCATACGGCAGACCGACACGCTACGGCCGGCCCCGGCCCATTGAGTCACATGACTGTTACAAAACCGAAACATGGCTTTGTCACTATCCGCGTTCACGTTGAAACCCCATCCGAACCGGAGTACTGCCATGCGTATCACCTTTGCTGCCCTGCTGACCCTGACGCTTGCCGCCTGCGCGACGACGCCCGAACCGGCCCCCGCCGCAAAACCGGCACCGGCACCAGCCCCTGCAGCCAAGCCGGCCGAAGCGCCCAAGCCCGCGCCGCAGTGCTACAACGGAGACACCAGTGCCTTCGTCGCGGTTGGCACCAAGGCGGAAGTCGCCGGGGTCAAGGTTGAGTGCAAGCTGGCCGGCGACGGCAAGAGCGCCGTCTGGCAGGGCGCGAAGTAAGCCGCACCGCCGGCAGGGTGCCGCGGCACCTGCCGGCGCCCTGGCCCTGACACCCACCTGCGCGGTGGACGCAAGACAGCCCCGTTGCGGGGCTGTTTGCATTTGCGCCAACCTGGGTGAAGCGCACCCAGCTCATGGATTGCGGCTTGAGCCGGATCAGCCCCGCTTGGGCGTCGAAGCTCGCCGCGCTGTAAGCCTTCCTGCCGGGTCGTTCGAGCGTGAGTTCGCGCGCGTGCGTCTGCGTGTGGATCAGCGGCACCGTCGTCTCTTTGCCACCACGCGTTGCAGCGCCCGCGCGTGAGGCGCTGGCGGCCGATTCGTCCTGAAACCGGCGGCAGCCACCTCTTGCAGTCGTTCGCGCATGCCCTTCTTCCGATCGGCCAGCGCACCTGCGTGATCGTTGCCGGAGATCGCGCATCCAGCCAGGTGCCTTCAGTTTCATCGCCACCCTGCCGTTACAACACGCCTCAGGCTCGAACTCGAGGGGGTGCGGCGATGCTGGCGAACACGAAACTCAAGACGCGGATGGTGGTGCTTGGGGTGGCTGCCCTGCTGGGCATGTTCGCGATCGGCATGTGGGGGGCGATGGCGCAGCGCAGCAGCGGCTTCGAACAGCGCCAGGCGCTGATCCAGGCGGTGGTGGAATCGGCCCAAGGCACGATCGCCCACCATGTGCAGCTCGAAAAGGACGGCAAGCTCGATCGTGCAGCCGCGCAGGCGGCGGCACGCGAAGCGCTGCGCAAGGTGCGCTTCCGCGAGAAGGAATACTTCTTCATCTACAGCTTTGATGGCAAGAACGTGCTTCTGCCGCCGCGCCCGGAGTGGGAAGGCACGCCGCGCATTGATGAGGTGGACAAGAAGGGTTACCGCTTCATCGAAGCCATCACCAAGGCCGCGCAGGGCAAGGGCGGCTTCGTTGACTACTACTTCCCGCGCGCCGGTGGTACCGAGCCGCTGCGCAAGATTTCATATGTGCTGGGTGTGCCTGAATGGGGCTGGGCGATCGGCACCGGCCTGTATGTGGACGACATCGAAAGTGCCTTCCGTACCGATCTGGCGGTCAACCTGGGCGTGGTGCTGGTGCTGGCCGCCATCGTCTTTGCGCTGATTGCCTTCATTGCCCGTTCGGTCCTGCAGCAGATCGGCGGTGAACCGGCTGATGCCGTGGGCGCCATGCGCAAGGTGGCAGCGGGCGATCTGCGGGTGCAGCTTTCGGGCAGCGCGGCGGGCAGCCTGCTCAGCGAACTGGGCGGCCTGATCGCGCGGCTGCGTGAAACGATTGCCGTGCTGGCGGCGGATGCCGAGCGCCTGGGGGCGGCATCCCACCAGATCAGCACGACATCCAATGCCGTAGCCGCGTCGGCGCATCAGCAGTCGGATTCGACGCAGGCCATGGCGGCGGCGATGGAAGAGCTGACGGTGAGCGTGGGCCATATCTCCGATACTGCGCTGGAAACCGAGCACCATGCCAACGACGCCGCTGCGCAGGCGCGGCAGGGGCAGGGCGAGGTCGAGGCGGCGACTGACGAAATGCAGCAGCTCTCGAACACGGTTGCCGATGCCGTCAAGCGCATTGCAAGCCTGAGCACGCGGGCCGACGAGGTGGGCACGGTGGCGGCCTCGATCAACGACATCGCGTCGCAAACCAATCTGCTCGCCCTCAATGCGGCGATCGAGGCAGCGCGTGCGGGCGAACAGGGGCGCGGCTTCGCGGTGGTGGCGGATGAAGTGCGCAAGCTTGCCGAACGCACCGCCCATGCAACGGTTGAGATCAAGCGCATGGTCGAAGCCATCCAGACCGAAACCCACGGCGCGGTCGAGGTGATGACGACCGCCTCGGATCAGGCGGTGCAGGGCGTTGCCGCCGTCGGGCGCTCGGCCACGCTGCTGCGTTCGATTGTTGGCGATGCGGAGCAGGCGAGCGGCCGGATCGCCGAAGTGGCCGTCGCCACGCGCGAACAGAGCAACGTCAGCACCGTGCTGGCCGGGCAGGTCGAGCAGGTGGCGCGGATGGTCGAATCAACCAGTGTCGGCATGGCCGAAACCGCGCAAGCCACGCTTGAACTGGAGCGCATTGCGGCCCAGCTCAATACCGTGGTGTCGCGTTTTGAAACCTGATTGAACGGCTCGGGCCGGCCTGCGCCGGACACCGCGCCAAGCGCTTCCCCCCGCCGGGGCGCAGGGGAAGCCCGGATCAGTGGGCCTCAGTGATCCTTGGAGCCGGGCACGATGAACGGCGCCGGCGCAAAACGAAGATCCTTCTTCAGCTGCTTGGCAGCGCGCTTTTCCTTGGGGTTGAGCAGCGGCTGTTTCTTCTGTTCCTTGTTGCTTTTCTGTGCCTTCATGGTGCAGCTCCTTGATCGTCGGGTTGGGACTAGCGACTGAGCTGGATCGGCAGCGGCAAGAGCGTCGGGGCGTGAGCGTCAGAGGTGATTTCAGTATAGGCGCATGCCGGGGCCGCGCCTGTTGTGGGCAAACAATCTTTGCAGGCAGGGCCGTGCGTTGCGCAGGGCCCTTGCCGGCTCAAGGCCGTGGCGTTGCCGCAGCACTCCGCTTGGCCGACGCCGCGGCGGCTTCGCGCACCCGGCGCGCTTCATCAAGCAGGAACTGCTGGTAGTCGTCCAGGTCGCCATCGAAGGGCTCCACGCCGCCCTTGGTGACCAGCCAGAACTCGTCGCACACCGCGCGCAACAGGGCGCGGTCGTGGCTCACCAGCATCACGGTGCCTTCGAATTCGTTGAGCGCTACGCCCAGCGCCTCGCGGGTGGCGAGGTCGAGGTGGTTGGTCGGCTCATCGAGCAGCAACAGGTTCGGGCGCTGCCACACGATCATGCACAGCACCAGCCGCGCCTTCTCGCCCCCGCTCATCGTGCCGACGGCCTGATGCACCATGTCGCCACTGAAGTTGAAGGTGCCCAGGAAGGTACGCAGCGATTGCTCGGTGCCGCTCTGGCCCGGCCCGCGCAGGTGCACCGGGGTGTCCTTGGCGAGGCGGGTCATGTGCAGCAGCGGTGAAGCGGCCGGATCCAGCACGTCCAGTTCCTGCTGTGCGAAGTAGCCGATGTTCAGGCCCTTGCCTTCGCTGATCTCGCCGGCGATCGGCGTGAGCGCGTGCGCCACGGTTTTCACCAGCGTCGACTTGCCCTGCCCGTTTGCACCGAGGATGCCTATGCGCTGCCCGGCGAGGACGGATCGGTTGATGTTGCGCACGATCACCGTTGGCGGCGTGCCGGCGGGCGCGTCTTCCGGTGGTGGGTAGCCGAAGCTCGCATCGAGCATCGACAGCATCGGGTTGGGGACGTTGAGCGGCTCCTTGAACTCGAAGTTGAACTCGGCGTCGGCCAGCACCGGCGCGATCTTCTCCATCCGTTCGAGCGCCTTGACCCGGCTTTGCGCCTGCTTGGCCTTGCTGGCCTTGGCCTTGAAGCGGTCGATGAACTTCTGCAGGTGCGCGATCTTGTCGGCCTGCTTGGCCATCGCGGCCTGTTGCAGCACCAGCTGTTCGGCGCGCATGTCCTCGAACTTGCTGTAGTTGCCGCCGTAGCGGATCAGCTTCGCGTTATCAACGTGCACCGTCACCTGCGTTACCGCGTCGAGGAACTCGCGGTCGTGGCTGATCACCACCATCGTGCCGGTGTAGCGCTTGAGCCAGGCTTCCAGCCACACGAGTGCGTCGAGGTCGAGGTGGTTGGTCGGTTCGTCGAGCAGCAGCAGGTCTGAGGGGCACATCAGTGCGCGCGCCAGCTGCAGGCGCATCCGCCAGCCGCCTGAAAAACTGTTGACCGGGTTGTTCAGTTCGGCGGCGGAAAAGCCCAGGCCGAGGATCAGCGCCTGCGCACGCGCGGCGGCATCGTGCGCGCCCGCGTCGTGCAGATCCATGTAGGCGTGCGCCATGCGCATGCCATCGTCGCTCGCCTCGGCGGCGGCCACTTCGGCCTGCGCGGCGAGCAGCACGGTATCGCCTTCGATCACGAAGTCGGTCGCGCTCTGCTCGGTTTCGGGCATGTCCTGCGCCACCTGCGCCATCTTCCACTGCGCGGGAATCGAGAACTCGCCACTGTCTTCATGGATGCTGCCGTTGAGCAGCGCGAAGAACGAGGACTTGCCGGCCCCGTTGCGGCCCACGAGACCGACCTTCTCGCCCGGCGTGAAGGTGATCGACGCGCTGTCGAGCACGACCTTGATGCCGCGACGCAGCGTTACATTCTTTACGAAAATCATGGGGATGCACTTCGAAGAGGAGCGGCATCATAGCGGCCCCAGCCCCCGCGGCCCAGCATTTCCGCCAGCGGTGTGGCGCAGGGGCCAGGGCGCAGCCGCAAGGCTGGCGCAAAGGGCCACGCCGCAGCGGCCGTGCTTGCGCGAATCGGGCGGGCTGCCCGCAGACCGGATCACAAGGCAGGCTACACTTCAGGCTCGATCAATTCAGGCATCCCTTGTCATGTTGGCCATCAGCCATGTTCGCAGCACGCCTCTGCCGCCCGCTGCGCAACCTGTCCGCAGCGCGGGGCGAGCAGCGTGAGCGGAGCACCTGCCCTGGCGCCCTTGGCCGAGGCAGAGGCTGAGGCCGCGACCGACGGCCTGCCGCTCTACGCGCGCTACTTTGGCCTCAAGCGCGCGCCTTTCTCGATCGCCCCGGATCCGCGCTACCTGTACATGAGCGATCGCCACCGCGAGGCGCTCGCCCATCTGCTCTACGGGCTGAAGGGCGGCGGCGGCTTCGTGCTGCTGACCGGCGAAGTGGGCGCCGGCAAGACCACGATCTGCCGCTGCATGCTTGACCAGGTGCCGCCGCGCTGCAACGTGGCGTACATCTTCAACCCCAAGCTCACCGTCGCAGAACTGCTGCAGACGGTGTGCGACGAGTTCCACATTCCGCGCGCGCTGACCGGCCCGACGATCAAGGATCATGTCGATGCGCTCAACCTCTACCTGCTGCGCACGCACGCGGTCGGGCAAACCAATGTGCTGGTGATCGACGAGGCGCAGAACCTCTCGCCCGATGTGCTGGAACAACTGCGCCTGCTGACCAATCTTGAAACCAACGAGCGCAAGCTGTTGCAGATCGTGCTGGTCGGCCAGCCCGAGCTGCGCAGCATGCTCGCGGCGCCGGGGCTGGAGCAGTTGGCGCAACGGGTGATCGCGCGCTACCACCTCAAGGCGCTATCCGCCACCGATGTGCGGCAGTACATCCGCCATCGCCTCAAGGTGGCCGGCCTGCGCGGGCCGCTGCCGTTTGATCGCGAGGCCCTGCGGCGGGTGATGTTCCATTCGCGTGGTGTGGCGCGCCGCATCAACCTGCTGTGCGACCGGGCCATGCTGGGTGCTTACGCCGAAGGCAAACCCCACATCAGCCAGCGCATTGTCGACAAGGCGGCGATTGAGGCGCTGGACGCCGCCGCACCGCAGCGCAAACCGCGCTGGCGCCCTTGGGCCGCGGGTATCGGCATCGTGCTGGCCCTTGGTGCTGCGGTATGGGCGGGATGGTCTGCGCGTGATGCGCAACGCAAGCCGCCGGAAGCGGCCAGCGCCAAGCCGCTCGCCCCCTCGCCGGCGCTCAGGCCCGCACCGCCACGGCCGGAGCAGGCGGCTATCGTAAAGCCGGCCTCGGATATCCGGCCGGTATCGGTGTGGTTGCGCGCCGAGGATTTGCAAGCCCGCTTCGGCACTGATCCGGACGAGGCCACCGCGTGGCGGCAACTGGGGGCGGTCTGGGGCCTCGTGCTGAGCGATGCCGAGCCCTGCCGGGCCGCCTTGCGTGCCGGCTTGCACTGCTTTCGCGATACCGCGAGCAATCTGAGCATGATCCGGCAGCTTGGCCGCCCGGGCCTGCTGACCCTGCACGACGGCCAGGGCAACAGCACGCGCGCGATGCTGATCGGGCTCAGCAGCCAGACAGCAACGCTGCGTGCCTTTAACGGTGGCGAGCACACGGTCGCGCTGGCCTCGCTGGCGCCCCTCTGGCGTGGCGAGTTCGCCACCCTGTGGCGCGCGCCACCCGGCTTCAAGCCCGGCGCCTTCGATGTTGAACCCGGCCCGGCCGCCGACGACGTGGCGGCGCGGCTGACCCTGCTGGCGCAACAGGCGCCACAATTGGCCGGGCAACCGCAGGACAGCAGCCTGCGCAACGCGATTGCGGCCTTCCAGCTGGTGCAGGGGCTCAAGCCCGATGGCAAGGCTGGCCCGGTCACCCTGATGCACCTGAACCCGCTCACCGGCGTTGCCGAACCGCGCCTCAAGCTCGAACGCTGACCATGTCCTACATTCTTGACGCCTTGCGACGTGCCGAAAGCGAACGGGTCAAAGACCAGACGCCAAACCTGCACGACATGACGCTCGCCCCGCCCGAGCCCGAAGCCTTCGATGCACCGGCCAACCGTGCGCTGATCTGGTCTGCGGCAGCTGCTGTGGTGGTGGTGGCGGGGGCGGCGGTCGCTTGGCTCCTGCTACGTAACCCGGCACCACCCGGGGCTCAGGCGCCGATGGCGGCACGAGCGCCGGGCCCGGTGGCGCCCAACGCCCCCGCGCCGCTGCCGGCTGAGGCGGCGCCGGTCGCCGTGGCACCGCCTGTCGCCGAGGCGCCGCCGGTGCTTGCTCCGCCAGAGGTCGCACCACCCGTGCTCGCACCGATCGCGCCGGCGCCGCTTGCTCAGGCCGGCACCGCGCCACGGATCATCGTGCCGCCGCAGATCGTACCGCCGCCCAAGCCCGCCAGCCGGAAACCTGCGGCGCCCACGGCTCCGCCCGCCGAGCCTGCCGACGAGCGCGCTGCGCCAACGCTGAACCAGTTGCCGGCCGACATCCGCAGCGCCTTGCCGCCGATGCGCTTCGAGGGAACGGTGTATTCGGACAATCCCGCCGACCGCATGCTGATGGTCAATGGCCAGCTGCTGCACGAAGGCGAAAAGCTGGCCGGAGAAGTGCTGGTCGAGCGTATCAAGCCGCGCAGCGCCGTGCTGCAGTTCCGCGGCCAGCGTTTCGAGTTCTTCAAGCAGTAGCAAGTCCTTGAAACCATTGCCCGTCAGGGCAATGGCGGTGGCATAATCCGGCGCATGCCAGATGCATTGCGCGCCACCCCGGCGTGTGCTGCGGCATGCCCCCGGATGCCACGCCATGACCCGAAAACACGCGCTGATCGTCGACGATTCCAGTACCGCGCAATACCGCCTCAAGCGGATGCTGCGGCCCTACGACCTCGACATCAACGCGGTGGACTCCGGCGAAGCGGCGCTGCGCTTCCTCGAAGTGAATACCCCCGACGTGATCTTCATGGATCACCTGATGCCGGGCATGGACGGCTTTCGCGCCCTGCAGATCATCAAGTCGCACCCGGAAACGGCGACCATCCCGGTGATCATGTACACCTCGCAGGGCGGCGATGTTTACACCGGCCAGGCGCGCGCGCTCGGTGCGCTGGACGTGGTATCGAAAGACACGATCAGCGCGACCGACCTCACCCGCGTGCTGCGCATGATCCACATCGAGCCGCTGGCCGATGCGCCGGCGCAGCCCGCAGCACCGCAAGCTGCCACTCATGACACGGCGCCCGCGCCGGCCATCGTCGAACGCCGCCGCGCGCCGCATCCGGCAAGCCTTGAGCAGGCGCGCGCGCTGGAAATGCGTTTGCGCAAGCTTGAATTGCTGCAGGAAGACAGCCAGCGCACGATGACCGCGCGGCTGGTGCGCGAAATCCACGGCCTGCGGCAGGATCTGAAGAAAGAAATCCACGGCATCGAGCTCGCCGCAAGGCATGAGCCCCCGAGCCCGACGCTGCCGCCGGCTCCGCGCTCGGCGCTGCTGCCACGACTGGCTGCCGCTGGTGCGCTGGCGGCGCTAGCCCTTGGCCTTGTGAGCCTGCATCTCACACTCGAATCGCTGCAGCAGGGGCAGGACGCGCTGGGCAAGCGAGTGGCGGCGCAACTGGCCCAGCAAGTCGCTGCGCGGCCTCAGCCGATTCCCGCCGCTGTCGACGCCGCGCCCACGACTGACAACTACTTGCAGGATCTGGTGTGGGCGTTCAATCAGGGCGGCGCGCTCAACTATCACCCCGACAGCATCGACCGACGCGCGGTGATGCGGCTCAATGAGCTGCTTGGGCGGCTGGCGACGAAGGGGTTCAAGGGGGTGGTGGAAGTGCGCGTCGCGATCGGCGATTTCTGCCTGATCAACCCCGGCCAGTCGCAAGCGCAGATGCCCGCCGATGGCGCCAAGCTGGGCGATTGCGTGCTGGCCAGCAAGGTCTACCTGCCCGAGCGCACGCTTGAACAATACGTGCGTGAGATCGGTAACCTGCGCACCCAGCTGCCGCCGGGCGTGACGCTGGTGATCACCGGCCGCCCGGGAGCCGAAGCTTATCCGGAGGCGGCACTCGGCACCGCCGCGCGCGACTGGAACACAATCGCGCAACGCAACACCCGCTTCGAACTGAGCGTGACACCCGCGCCGCGCGGCGAAACTCCAGCGCCGCAGGTTCAAGCCACACTGGCCGGCAACGGCTGAACGCACTGTTGTATGCACGCCGCATCGCGCGGCGTGCCGCTTGCCAGTCCGCTGCGCGGGGCTTTAGCATCCGCCCCTCACATCCACTTCAACTTGCAAAGGAGAACGCACCATGACGTATCGCTGCCATTCACTTTGCAGGTCCTGCCCGGTTTAACTTCCCCACCGTCGCGCTCGCGACGGCTGTCGTGATTTGCCCCGGCCTCGGCCTGCCACGCATTTCTTCCATCAATTCTGGATTGGCAAATGGGCAATTTCATACAGCAATTGGCTGAGGGCGTTTCTTTGCTCGCCTCGGCAAAAACCTGGATCGAGGGTGACGCGATCCAGCAGTTACAAAACACTGCAAAACTCGAAGGCATGCGCCGTGTCGTCGGCATGCCGGATCTGCATCCGGGGCGTGGCTACCCGGTCGGCGCGGCGTTCTTCTCGTGCGGCCGCTACTACCCGGCGCTGATCGGCAACGACATCGGCTGCGGCATGGCGCTCTGGCAGACCTCGCTCGAACGCAGCAAACACTCGGCGGACAAGCTCGAAAAGAAGCTGGGCAATATCGACGGGCCGCTTGGCGAGGATTGGCGCGAGCTGATCGCCGCGGAGGCCCTCGCACCCAGCGGCTACGAAGCCTCGCTTGGCACCATCGGCGGCGGCAATCACTTCGCCGAAGTGCAGGAGATCGATCGCGTACTCGATGCGCCGGCGCTGCAGCGCCTGGGTGTCGACAAGCGGCGGCTTCTGCTGCTGGTACACAGCGGCTCACGTGGGCTGGGGCAGGAAATCCTGCGCGATCATGTGGTGCGCTTCAACCATGCTGGGCTCGTCGAAAGCAGCGCAGAGAGCGACGCCTACCTCGCGCGCCACGCGCAGGCGCTGGCTTTCGCTCAGCTCAACCGGCGCCTGATCGCGCTGCGGATGCTCGAACGCCTGCGCGGCGAGGGCCAAGCGGTGCTTGATCTGAACCACAACCTGCTCGCACCCGCCGAAGTGGCCGGCGAGGCCGGCTGGCTGCACCGCAAGGGCGCTACACCGGCCGACGCGGGGGTGGTGGTGATCCCCGGCTCACGTGGCGACTACAGCTTCCTCGTCGAGCCGATTGCCGATGCGGCGAGCCTCTATTCGCTGGCGCATGGGGCCGGCCGGAAGTGGATGCGCGGCGACTGCAAGGACCGGCTTTCCGCCCGGTACTCCCTGCAGCAATTGAGCCGCACCGCGCTCGGTAGCCACGTCGTCTGCAAGGATCGCAGCCTGATCTTCGAGGAGGCGCCGGAAGCCTACAAGCCGATCGACACCGTCATCGACTCACTGCTGGGTGCTGGCGTGATCCGCGTGCTGGCAAGGCTCAAGCCAGTGCTGACTTACAAGACCAGCGGGGAGGCGTGTTGATGATCCTGATGCAACTATCCGCCTCGCAGGGGCCGCTTGAATGCGCGCTGGCGGTCGCCAAGGCACTCGAGCAACTGCAGCGCGAAGCGAATGCTGATGGCGTGCGGCTTGAGCTTGTCGAACACCTTACCGGTGCGCGCAAGGGGACCTACCTGTCGGCAACGGTGACCCTTGAGGGCACACAGGCCGCCGCGCTTGCGCGCCGCTGGGCAGGGACAGTGCAGTGGATCTGCGCGAGCCCGTTCCGCCCTGGTCACGCACGCAAGAACTGGTTCATCGGCGTGGCGGTGTACGACGAACCGCCGCCTGCGCAGATTGGCGAGATCCGCTTTGAAGCCTGTCGAGCCTCTGGCCCGGGTGGGCAACACGTCAACAAAACCGACTCCGCGATCCGCGCAACGCACAGTGCCAGCGGCATCAGCGTCAAGGTTCAGTCGCAGCGCAGCCAGCATGCCAACAAGCGGCTTGCCACGCTGCTGATCGAACAGAAGCTTGCCGAACAGGCCGACAAGGCAGCCGGCGCCTTGCGTGCCGAGCGGCGGATCTTTCACCATGGTGTTGAACGCGGCAATCCGGTTCGGGTGTTCCGTGGCGAGCGCTTCCTGCCCGACGACGCTGCGCCGGCTTGATCCAAGCTGAAGTGTGTGAAGCCCTGTCGTGTTGTTTGCGACAGGGCTTCACGGCACAACGCAGCGCGACTAGACTGCGGGCTCAGCTTACGTGTCGACCTCTCGATCCATCATGCACAACGCGCTTGCCATCCGAGCCTGCACTGCGGCCTTCCCGGCCGAAGCAGACGCGCGCCTGTGCGGGCTGAAATCCAAAAAACGTCTGCTCCGCTGACGGGGAGTCGTGTCCCGTCGGGCGGCATGCCGGACGGGATCAGCCAGTCGTTTCGCAAGTCTGTTTGACCCCCGAATCGATGCCTTGCCCGACGGAACGGTGTTAACCATTCGTTCACAAGGAGGCAAGCATGCAATCGATTTTTGAAGGTCTCTGGATTCCCATCGTCACCCCGTTCCGCGAGGATCGGGTCGATCACCCGGCGCTTGAACGCTTGGCGCAGCATCTTGCGGGGCAGGGCATCGCCGGTTTCGTGGCCGGCGCCACGACCGGCGAGGGGGTCTTGCTCCGCGCGGGCGAGCAGGAAGCGGTGTTTGCCAGCTTGCGCCGGGCAGCCCCTGCGCTGCCGATCGTCTTGGGTGTCACCGCGTTTTCAACCGACGCGGCCACCGCGCAGGCGCGGGCCCTTGCGGCATTGCGCCCTGAGGGTTTGCTGGTGACGCCACCGGCCTATGTGCTCCCCGCGCAAGCGGGCATTCGGCGGCACTTCGAGGTGGTGGCCGAGGCGGCCGATCTGCCGCTGCTGGTCTACAACATCCCCTACCGCACGGGTGTGACGGTGGAGCTGGAAACGCTGCAGGCACTCGCGACGGACCCGCGCATCGCCGGCATCAAGGAATGTGGTGGCAGCCCCGAGCGCCTGATGCGCCTGGTGCACGAAACGCCGCTGCGGGTGCTGTCGGGCGACGACAGCCAGAATTTCGTTGCGCTGTGCCTCGGCGCGCACGGCAGCATCGCCGC
The DNA here is from genome assembly GCF_026586805.1 of Niveibacterium sp. 24ML. GTDB lineage: Bacteria > Pseudomonadota > Gammaproteobacteria > Burkholderiales > Rhodocyclaceae > Niveibacterium. The sequence continues at coordinate 120,950 of NZ_JAPFHA010000008.1, forward strand.
CTCGGCGCACATCCGCCCCGATCTGCATGTGCGGATGCATGCCCTGCTGCGGGCGGGGCAGGTGGATGCGGCGCGGCAGATTGCGGTGTCGCTGCAGGCAATGATCGCGGCCCTGTTCGCAGAACCCAATCCGGCCCCCTTGAAGGCTTGGCTTGAGGGCGAGGGCTGGTGCGCCGCCGATCTGCGCTTGCCCTTCACGGCGGCTACGGCGCCCTTGCGTGAGACGCTCGCTCGCCATGGGCGGGTGTTGCAGGCCCTCGCTTGAGGGGGCCTTGGGCGCGCCGCCTCAGAGCGTGTGGCCGACCCGTTCGCGCAGGCGTTCGAGCGCCACAGCTTCACCGCGCAGCTTGAAGTGAGCGCCGTCTTCGTCGGCGCGCTCTTCAAGTACCTGGCAGGTTTCGTAGATGTCCTTGCGCAATTGCTGCGCCGACCAGGGCAGCAGCAGTTCGATTTCGACCAGATCGCGCTGGAAGAAGGCAACGATGGTGGCGTGCATGCGCGCCACGTCTTCCGGCCTGCGTGCGCTCATCACCACGCAGTCCGGGTACTGCGCGCGCAACGCGGCTTCGCATTCGGCCTGCGCGGTGGCGTCGCCGACATGGTCGATCTTGTTGAAGACGCGGATGCGCGGCAGCGTGTCGGCGCCGATTTCCTTGAGCACTTCGTCGGTCACCATCAGCTGGCGCTCGAAACCGGGGTCGCTGGCGTCGATCACATGCAGCAGCAGCTCGGCGTCCAGCGCTTCATCGAGCGTGGATTTGAACGAGGCCACCAGGCCGTGCGGCAGGTTCTTGATGAAGCCCACGGTATCGCTGACCAGGATGCGCGGCACGCTTTCCGGGTAGAGCGCGCGCACGGTCGTATCCAGCGTCGCGAACAACTTGTTGGCGACCAGCACTTCGCTGCCGGTGAGCGCACGCATCAGCGTGGACTTGCCGGCGTTGGTGTAGCCGACCAGCGCGACGCTGGGCAGGCTTTGGCGACCCTGCCGGCGGGCGCGCTGGGTTTCACGCGTGGCGTTCATGCCGACGATTTCGAGCTGCAGTTCGGCGATGCGGTCGCGGATCTTGCGGCGGTCCAGCTCGGTGTGCGATTCACCGGCGCCGCGTCCGCCTACGCCGCTGCGCTGGCGCCCCTGCGGGCCGGCCAGCTTGGCCGCTTCGCGCAGGCGCGGGGCCATGTAGCCCAGGCGCGCGATTTCCACCTGGGCCTTGGCGGCCGGTGAGCGTGCGTTGCGGTGGAAGATCTCGAGGATCACCATGGTGCGGTCCATCACCTCGCAGCCCACGGCCAGCTCAAGATTGCGCGCCTGCGACGGCGAGATCTCGTGATCGACCAGCACGAATTCGATGTCGCCGCCTTCCGGGTCGACCGACAGCGGGGTGCCGTCCATCTCGTCGAAGCCGGCTTCGCCGGTGACATAGGCGTGGATTTCCTGCCGCTTGCCGACGCCAAGGTAGCCGGTCTGGTCGAAGCCGCTGCGTTTCTGCGTAAAGGTGCGAACCACCGTCAGGCCCAGCGTCTTGGCGAGCTCACGCAGCTCGGTCAGCGAGGCTTCGAACTCGATATCGCTGACGTTAGGCAGTTGTACCGCCGCCACAACGGCACGTACGGGCTGGTCTTTGACTTCGTTTTGCATTCGCGGGTCGCAGCTTTTCAGATGGGCAAAGGCAGATAGTACCCGGCGGCGCGGGGCAGGTCGTGCCAGGCCGGCGCCGCCGCGTACAGGCGGGGCTCAGGCCTCGGCCTGCCGCTTGCGGCGGAACCAGCTCAGGCCGATCCAGGCGACCCCGACGAGGGTGAAGAGCTTGAGCCCGGTGACAAAGGGCGACGCGGGCCGCGGCGGTGTCACGCCGGTGAGCAGGCGCGGCGCGAAGCCAAAGGCTTCTTCAAGCGACTGCGGGTCGGCGAAAGCCGGGTAGTCGCCCACCCATACCTGGGGCACCTGGCGCGGGCGGTTGCCGCCTGGCGCATTCGGATTGCAGCCAGCACCCAGCGTGAGGTTGCACTCGCTGAACGGCACATTGCGCTTCTTGAGCCAGTCGCGGCTTTCATTGCATTCGGGGCAATCGACGCGGGTGTAGAGCGTGACCGGCGGCAGGCCCGCCGTGCCCAGCATCTTCACGTCGTAGACCAGCGGCGCGCGGCCCGGCGGGGTACCGATGCGGCGCGGGCAACTGGCGAGGGTGCCGGACTCGATGGCGGCCTTGATCGCGTCGGGCTTGTAGCCTTCGATCAGGGGGCCACAGGAGCGCGCGATCACCGGCAGCGGCACGTTGCCGGCCTCTTCCAGCAGGGCCGAGCGGCATGCCACACCGGCATTGCCGGGCTGCCGCACATTGCAGAAGTAGATCAGCACATCGCCCCTGACGGCGGCAAAGCTGGCGGCAATGTCCTCACACTCGGGGCAGTCATGATCACGGAAGATGACCACCCAGCCTTGCCGGGCGACGCGCTCGGCCACGCTCTCGCCAGTGTCGGCAGCCGACGAAGCGCCGGCGCGCTGCAGGTCGGCCGTCACCATCAGGTGCTTGGCGGCCATGCCCAGGTTCGAAATCCACAGCGCCAGCAGGCCGATCAGGACCAGGCAGCCGATTCCCAGCAGCTTGAGCGGCCCCTGCGCATCGTGTTCGGGCTCGCCGAACGCGTTGCTGGCCGGGTTGCCGGGGATCAGCATCAGGCTCAGATAGACGGTGATCGCGAGCATCAGTTCAAGGCCCAGCACGTAGTCGTGCAGGCGGAACAACTGGAAGACGCCGCCGGTGAAGAGATTGAGCAGGCAGATGCTGGCGACGAAGAGCACGACCCACTGGCCGCTGAGCCCCAGGTCGCGCAATCGCAGGGTGAGCAGGCGCAAGGCTGCAACCAGGGTCAGCACCACCAGCGTGGGCAGCATCGACAGCACGCTCATGCCCGCCGTCATGATGGCCGTCAGCCCGCCAAAGGTGGCCTGGCTGAGCAGATGCTCGATCACCACCACCGCGACCAGCATCACCACCACGGCCGCCAGTGCGCTGTAAGAGGCATAGCGCAAGCGGCCGATCCGTGAGCCCAGGTTCAACCAGCTCAGCCAGCCCGGCGGCGGGGCGTCGGGGTCGCCGAAGAGGTTGGCCTCCGCCGAGCCTGGCATCACCATCAACAGCACAAGCGCCCAGAAACCCAAGGTTCTGGCCAGCGTTCGTCCGGTTTCGCCGGCCGCCAGCAGGGCGCCGAAGAGCGCAAGGAAGCCGAGCAACCAGAGACCGCTGCGGTTCAGATCGTGCAGGCGCAGCACGCTCAGGCGCGCGCCAAGCAGCAGGATGAACAGGTAGAGCAGCAGCACCGCAACGATGCCGGCATTGCTCGCTGCGTTGCGAAAGCCGCCTTCGAAGGCCTGCAGCATGATCGCGGCGCCGCTGAGCTGGCCCACGAGGAACAGCAGGCTGATGAAGCACACATAGCGCAGGCAGCCCATGCGGCCATCCAGGCTGATGCCCCAGAAGCGGGTGTCGCTGTAGCCGGGCTCCGGCGCGAGGGCGTCCGCCTCGCTTGCGAGCCCGGTGCTGGGTGCGGCGCCATTGCTGGCCGCGCAGGCTGCGCAGAAGCCGGGCGCTTCGACCGGTGTGCCGCAGCGATAGCAACCGATCTTCTCGCCGGTGAGGCGGGGCGGGGGCTGCTGCGGCGCCAGTGCAAGGCCAGATTCGGTTGGGGCCGGCACGGCCTGCGGCGCGGGGGCTGCAGGCGGCGCGGCGGCAAGGTCCGGCTTGATCGTGACGTCCATGCCGATGTCGCGCAAACGCGCCATCAACCGTTCGGCCTGCTCCAGCGACTGTTTGCGTTTGATTGCCACCGCACGCCCGACGAACATGGCGTCGATCTGCAGGGCGGTCAGCTTGAGCTGGGTGCTCAGCGACTCGCGTACCGCCGCCTCGTCAAAACCGCTCAGGCAGCGGCCGCTGAAGATCACGATGAAGGTGTTGTCGTTCATGGGGCGGGCAGATTCAGGATTGGGGGCGGACGCAGTGTGCCCGCAGAAGGCCGGGTCTGTCTTGACGCTGGCGCGGCCGCGCGCGCCGGCAGGCCCGGAAAGCACAAACCCGCCAGGGGCGGGCTTGTGCGTCAGCAGCCGGATCGCTGCTTAGTGCTGGTGGCCGTGGTCGCCGTGCACATGTTCATGCTCGATCTCTTCCACGGTCGCGGCACGTACGTCCAGCACCTTGGCGCTGCAGCGCAAGGGCTTGCCGGCCAGCGGGTGGTTGCCGTCCAGCATCACGACCTGGCCCTTGATCTTGGTGACAAAGAAGTAACGCATCTCGCCATCGGCCCCCATGCGCTGCAGCTGGCCACCGACCTTCACGCCGGGCGGGAATTCACTCTTGGGCATGGTTTGCATCAGGCTCTCGTCGCGCTCGCCAAAGGCGTCTTCCACCGGCAGGTTCAGCGTCACCGAGAAGCCGGCTTCCTGGCCTTCGAGCGCTGCTTCCAGTTTCGGGAAAACGTTCTCGTAGCCGCCATGCAGGTAGGCCATGGCTTGCTTGCCATCGTTGTAGATGAACAAGCCCTTGGGGTCGGTCACCTTCAGCAGCAGGGTGACGGCGGTGTTCTTTTCGATTTTCATGGTTGCAGTTTGCCGGAGCGGATTGGATAGCCCGCCATTCTCGCCCGATCTGGCCGCCGCTTGTAGCCCCCGTCGCATCAACTGGGTGGGGCGGACTTGCGGCGGCGCTTGTCGCAGGCGCGCGACCCGGCGCATGATTGGGCGTTGGTCGGCGAACCACTGGGCTCGCATCGGCCAGCACCCTTCCCAAGACGTGCGGGGGGCCACCATGCGTCCAGCCCTGAGTGCCGAGGCAATCGTATGCCCGGATCGAGTCGCCGATCTGCTGAGCCTGCAGAACGAAGTGCTGGAGGCCGTGGCGGTAGGCTTGCCGCTGCATCAGACGCTTGATCTGTTGTGCCGGCGGGTCGAGGCCCTCGCAGGCGATGTCCGCTGCTCGGTGCTGCTGCTCGATGGCACGCACCTGCGCCACGGCGCGGCGCCCAGCCTGCCTGCGGCCTACACCGCCGCAATCGATGGTGTCGAGATCGGCCCCTGCGTTGGCTCTTGCGGGACGGCGGCGTTTCGCGGCGAAGCGGTGGAGGTCACCGACATCGCCAATGATCCGCTGTGGGCGGCCTACAAAGGCCTGGCCCTGCCGCACGGCCTGCGCGCGTGCTGGTCCACGCCGATCCGTGCCCGCGCGGGCAGCATCCTTGGCACCTTTGCGCTGTATTTTGGCCAGCCACGCGGCGCCGGCGAGTTTCACCGCGCTGCGGTGCATGCATCCACACAGCTGGCAGCGATCGCGATCGAGCGCGCCCGCATGGACGAAGCCGAGCACCAGCGGATCGAACAACTGGCCGATTCGAATGCGCGTATCGAACTGCTCAACCGCACGCTGGAGCGGCGGGTGGAGGAGCGCACCCGCGATCTGGATCGGCGCAATCTCGAACTGGCGCGGGCCTTCAACGAACTGCAGCGTGCCCAGGGCGAGCTGCTGGAGGCACGGCGCATTGCCAGCCTCGGGCGCATGGTGGCCGGCATCGCGCATGAGCTCAACACCCCGCTGGGCAATGCGCTGGTGATGGCGACAACGCTGCAGTCGCGTTGCGAACAGTTCACGCTGCAGGCGGCCGGGCCGCTGCGCCGGTCCGACATCAGCAGTTTCACGACCGACATGATGGACGCCACCCGACTTCTGGTGCAGGCGATCGAAAGCGCCGCCAGCCGCGTTGGCAGTTTCAAGGCCGTCGCGGCCGAGTAGCCGCAGGCCACGCGCTGCAGCTTTGCAGCGGCCGACGCGCTGCGTTATGTGGCCCATCTGTTCGGCCTGGAGCTGCGGGCAAACCGTTGCGAGATCTCGGTCGACGCGCCCGAGAACCTGACGCTCGACAGCTACCTCGGGCCCTTGCAGCAAGCGCTTGCGGCGCTGGTGGACAATGCTCTGGTGCACGGCGTGAAGGGCACCGCTTCGCCCGCGCTGAAGCTGGCGGCGCGCGAACTTGAAGCGGGCAGCATCGAGTTTGTGGTCAGCGACAACGGCCCGGGCATTGCGCCGGAACTGATCGACAAGGTCTTCGAGCCCTTCTTCACCACCCGGCTGGCCGAGGGCAACAGCGGGCTTGGCCTGCACCTGGCGCACAACGTGGTGCGGGGCGTGCTTGGCGGCACGATCCAGATCCAGAGTGAGCCGGGCAGCGGCACCCGCGTTACCTTGCGCTTGCCGGCGCACGCGCCCGGCAAGGCCTGAGGCTTACTGGATCGGCGCGAATCGGGGCTGGGTGACGCCTTCGTGCGCCACGTTCTCGATGAACATCGCGAAGGGCCGCACCCACATGCCGCCGGCCTTGTAGAGCGGGCGGTAGAGCACCAGTGCTTCGAGTGTTTCGCTGTGCCGCACGACGCCGATCACCTCGTATTCGCCGCCCTTGTAGTGCCGGTAGCGGCCGGGTCGCAGTTCGGGCAGGGGCGGCAGATCGGTATCGCTCATTCGGGACTCCGGCATCGCAGGCGCAGCAGGGACTGCGAGTGTAGCAAGCCACCCCGGCGTGCCGGTATAACAATCGGCCCCCGCAACGCGGGAACGTTGGCCGCACAATCGCTGTCCGACCGAAACGCCCTGCTGCATGACTGGACCGCGCATGACCGCCACCGCCTTCCGCCCCTTCGAGTCGCTTGAATTCGACAACCTCTTCGTCCGTTCGCACGCCGCAGACCCGGGCAGGGCGAACGTACCGCGCCAGGTGCCGGGCGCCGCGTTCAGCCATGTCTCGCCGACCCCGACGCGCGCGCCAGCGCTGCTGGCCTGGTCCGATCCGCTTGGCGCCCTGCTTGGCATCGCACGCCCGCCGCTCGGCGAAGGGCCGGTCGCTGAGGTGCTGGGTGGCTCGCGCGTCTTGCCGGGCATGCAGCCTTACGCGGCGCGTTACGGTGGCCACCAGTTCGGCCAGTGGGCCGGGCAGTTGGGTGACGGGCGCGCGATCACGCTGGGCGAGATTCTCGACACCACCGGCCAGCGGCAGGAGTTGCAACTCAAGGGCGCCGGCCGCACGCCCTACTCGCGCCACGCCGATGGCCGTGCGGTGCTGCGTTCGTCGGTGCGCGAGTTCCTTTGCAGCGAGGCGATGCACCACCTCGGCATCCCCACTACCCGCGCGCTTTCGCTGGTGGCCACCGGCGATGGCGTGGTGCGCGACATGTTCTACGACGGCAACCCGCAAACCGAACCGGGCGCCGTGGTCTGCCGCGTTGCGCCGAGCTTCGTGCGCTTCGGTAATTTCGAGATCTTCGCCGCCGAGAATGAAGCCACCAACCTGCGCACGCTGGCCGACTGGGTGATCCGTCACCACTACCCCGAGCTCGGCGAACCCGGCCCCGCCACCTACGCCGCCTGGTTCAAGGAGATCAGCCGCCGCACCGCGGTGATGGTGGCGCACTGGATGCGGGTGGGTTTCGTGCACGGCGTGATGAACACCGACAACATGTCCATCCTCGGCCTCACGATCGACTACGGCCCGTACGGCTGGCTTGAAGACTTCGATCTGGGCTGGACGCCCAACACCACCGATGCGCAGGGCCGCCGCTACTGCTACGGCCAGCAGGCGCAGATCGCCTACTGGAACCTCACCCGCCTGGCCGGCGCGCTGAGCGAACTGGTGGGCGACGACGACGCGCTGCGCGCCGGGCTGGAGACTTACCGCGTCACCTTCGGCGATAGCTGGTCACAGATGCTGGCCGACAAGCTCGGCATCACCGACCGTGGCGGCGACGACGAAGACGGGCTGATCACCGATCTGTTCGGCTTGTTGCAGCAAACCGAAACCGACATGACGATCTTCTTCCGCTCGCTTACCGCAGTCCCGCTTGGCGCGGGTGTCAGCGCCGCCGAGCAGATTGCGCCGCTGCGCGACGCCTTCTACGACCCGGCCGCGCTCGATGGCCCGCATGGTGGGGCGATGGCCGACTGGCTGGCGCGCTACGCGGCACGGGTGCGGGAAGACGGCGACGCGGCAGCGGGTCGCATCGCACGCATGAACGCCGCCAATCCCAAGTACGTGCTGCGCAACTGGATCGCCCAGCAGGCGATCGACGCAGCCAGCACCGGCGATACCTCGCAGATCGAACGCCTGCTCGACGTGCTGCGCAAGCCCTACGACGAGCAGCCCGAGCATGCCGATCTGTTCGCGCGGCGGCCGGACTGGGCGCGCAGCAAGCCGGGCTGCTCGGCGCTGTCCTGCAGTTCGTGAGCCACCTCAGCGCGATGCGGCCAGCCAGCGCGTGATCTGCGCGATCACCCAGTCGCCGTCGTCCAGCGGCAGATCGTGGCCGGCATGCGGGTGTTCGGCGTGGGCGCATTGCCAGCGCTGCGCCAGCGTGCGCGAGCAACGCGGGCTCACCAGCGCATCCCTCGCGCTGCTGAGCACCAGCAGGGGCGTCGCCGGCCGGGCCACGGGCGCGGTGTAGCGCGCGGCGGCCAGCAATTGCCGCAGCGCGTTGCGGCGCGATACCGGCCGTGCCTCGCGCAGCGCGACCCAGGCTTCGATGCATGCCGCGTTGTCGGCAACGCATCGCGTGGTGGCCTCGAAGATGGTGCGCTCCCATGCTGCCGCGCTGCCGCCCAGCAGGGCCAGGCGCAGCAAGGGCATGTAGTTGTGCGGCTGCAGGCGTTGCCAGAAGGGGCTGAAGGGTCGCAGGCTGGTGTTGATCAGCACCGCGCGTGCGACTTCCTGCGGATAGCGCTGCGCCCAAGATACGGTGAGCATGGCGCCGAGCGACATTGCAATGACGCGGTAGGGCGGCGCGACGCCTTGTCGCGCCAGTTCGGCGCGCGCGGCATCGGCCATCGCGTCGACGCGGGTCGGGCTCTCGCGCTGGTTGAGCATGCCATTGCCGGGCAGGTCGATGCAGTACACCGGGTGGCCCGCTTGTGCCGCGCGCAGGCGTTCGGGGAAGCTGCCCCAGTGGCCTTGTTCACGGGTGAGGCCGCGCAGCAGGACCCATGGGATCGGGCGGGCTTTCATGTCGCGCCCGTCACCGTGCCGTACCAGTCGCGCATTGCCAGTTCGTAGTGGCGCGCGCGTTCCTGCGGCGCCGGCAGCCAGCGGCTATGGCTGCTCGCGGCGCGGGCCATGAAATCGAGCCATTGCATGTGCCGCCGCAGCACGCGTTGCTGGCGGTGCGCGATACCGGGATTGAACATGCCGTGGCGCGAGAAGAGCTGGCGCGGATTCTTCTTCACCCACAGCCAGGAGCCCATCTCCAGCGTGAGCGGCAGGAATACACGTTCGGAGGACTGCGTGGCGCGCAGGTAGAGGTAGTCCCACAGATCGCCGTGGGTCAGGTAGCTGAGGCTCTGCGGCTCGAACACGTAGCTGTGCTGCGCGTGGGTCTGGTCGAAGATTTCCTTCAACGCATGCACTTCGGGCAGGTGACGGATTGGCTCGGAGGTATGCGCGAAGGGGAACCAGATGCGGTCGCGCAGCCCGAAGCCGGAGTGGCAGTCCACCGCCATGCTGAAGGGGCGCGAGAGCAGTTCGCGTTCGACCAGATCGCACAGGGCCAGGCTCTCGGCCTGCATCGGCGCGTTGCGGGGGCCGCGATACCAGGGCAGCCAGCGGGTGATGCGCTGGCCGCCGGCCAGGAATGGCACTTGTTCAAGCGCTTCGACCGGCGCATTGCGCATCAGGTCGACGCCGTTCGGGTTGGCGCGGGTATTGCGCCAGACACCCGCCGGGTTCACCAGCGGCATGAACACCATACGCAGGGTTTCAAGCTGGCGGTGAAGCAGCGCATCCCAGCGCAGGCGCACGACCAGGCTGCGCAGGAATTCGATCACCACCTCGGCGCCGATCCGCTCCAGGCCGTGAATGCCGCCGAAAAAGCCGATCGCGGGGGCATCGGGGGCCGGGTTGCCGAGGCTGATCGCATACACCGGAAAGCGATGGCGCCCGCTGGCCACTTCGCACAGCACTTGCGCATCGAGCTGGCCCGCACCCTGGCGGATGACGCGTTCCAGTTCAATCTGCAGCGCAAGTTCGGCAGGCGGCATCGGCTTCGGGCTCGGGGCGGGATCGGCAGCATAGCCCAGGCCGATTGCAGCAATTCGAGCCTGTCATGTGACAAGGCCGCCCGGCTTGCGCGGGGCGGCCTTGTGGGGCAAACGGCGCTTGCTGCTTACAGGCCGAACAGGCCCTTGAGCTTGTTGGCGGCGTCGATGGCGTTCACTGCGTCATTGATCGTGATGCCCTTGCTCGTTTCCTGATTGTTGCCTTGTGCCGGTGCTTGTTGCTGTGCCTGCCGCGTGGCGGGGGCCGTGCGCGGGGTGTTGGCTGAGATTGTGGTGCCCTGGCTGGCCGTTGCGGTGCTGCGCGCGACGATCTCGACCCGGCGGTTCTTTGCACGACCCGCGTCGGTGGTGTTGGGCGCCAGCGGCTGCGTCATGCCGCGACCGCTCGCGTTCAGGCGCCCCATGTCGATGCCCTGCTGGGTGGCCAGCGCCATCGCGACGGCGCTCGCGCGTGCTTCAGAGAGCTGCTGGTTGGCATCGGCGCCGCCCACATCGTCGGTGTGGCCGATGATGTCCAGCTGCAGCGCGGGGTTGTCCTGCAGCACCTTGCCCAGTTCCTTCAGCGTGGCGGCGGATGCGGCAGTCAGCGTGGCCTTGCCGGTATCGAACTGGAAGCCGTAGAGGTCCACCTTGCCGTTCTCGCTCAGCGACTTGGCGATCGGGCTGTTGCCGCTGACGGCGATGCGCCCGTCATCGAGTTGGCCCTTCTCGACCACGAACTGCCAAATACCGCCGTCGTTCACCCACATCGACACATAGGTGTTGCCGCGCTGCGCGGCGAGGTACTGGTTGTCGCGGCTGTAGTTCAGGTACAGATCGCGCGCCTTCATCAGCTTCTGGAAATCGCTGAGGTTGGATTCGGTGCAGGGGCGTTCGCAGGCGAACAGCTCCGTGAAGCCTGAGCGGCGCAGCGCCGACTGGTAGTTGCGGAAGATCTGCAGCGCCGACGCGGACTTGGGCGTGTCGTAGTGAATGTAGGTGACGGCGCCTTCGAGCGGCATCAGCTTGTCGGCGACGTAGTCGCCGCCGCGCCGGTAGGGCTTGCTGAGGATCAGCTGAAACTCCTCGTACTCCTTGAAATCGTAGTGGTCCATCTTGGCGCCCGGGTAGGGCGGAACTTCCGGGTGATCCGGGCCGGTTGCGCCGATTGCCGGGGTCGTGCCCAAACCGAGCAGGACGAAGCCGAGTCCGAGCAGGCGGCGGGAAAGGCGCTTGGAGTACTTGGGCAGCATTGTTTTGCCTCATGTGTGTTGGGGTCGCCGCGCATGATGCCGAATGGGTAGCGACATCGCCACCTCTGAATTCACACGGAATGTAAATCCGCGCGCTAACGCCGCCGACGCTCGCGCTGGGCGCTCTTGGCGAGCTTCTGTGCGAAGCCGCTGAAGTCGAGCCCGATCTTCTGCGACAAGGCGCGCGCCTCACGATCCACCGCCGCCCAGTCGGGTGGGTAGCCTTCGTCATTGAAGGCGAAGGCGATGCGGTTACCGTCGCCGGCCACTTCCTGAACGATCAGGCGGTCGCGGAACACCTCGCGCAGCAGGTCGATGTGGGCGGCGCTGTCTTCACCCTTCACCGCAAGATTGCAGACCAGCATGCCGGCTGGTTTGAGGCGGGCGCGGATGTTCAGGTAGAAGCGCTCGTCGCAGAAGGCCGGCACGATGCCGTTCTCGTCGTAGCCGTCGAGCAGCACCACGTCGGCACGATCCTCGGTGCTGGCGAAATACTCGACCGCATCGGCGCACAGCACCGCGAGCCGCTCATCGTCCGGCGGCACCGCGAACTGCTCGCGCAGCGCGATCACATCTTCGCTGATTTCCACCGTCGTCACGCGCGAGCGCAGCAGGTGGCGGTGGCAGAACTTGGTCAGCGAACCGCCCCCCATGCCGATGATCACTACATGCTTTGGCCGCGGCTGGAATAGCAGGAAGGCCATCATCTTGCGCGTGTAGGCGGCGTGCAGCGCATACGGCTCGGCGATGTCCATCTCGCTTTGCACCAGCGCCAGCGTGAAGTGCAGCCGCCGCAGCTTGCCGTCGTCGATCACGAAGGGGCGTGGGTATTCGCCGTCGCGCAGCAGGCGGATCAGGTAGTGGATGTCGGCGTCAGCAGCTTCGAGCAGGCGCACCACGCCGCGTTCCTGCAGGAACGCGGCGTGGAATTCCAGCAGGCCATCGGCGGTGATGCGCGATTCGAGCAATGCGGGGCGGGTCATCTGAAGTGTGAGCTTGGGTTGGAGCGGGCCTTGCGCACGTTCAGATCAGAGCCGCCTTACCTTGACGCGCTTGCCCTTGATCTTGCCGTCGCTGAGTCGGCGCACGGCCTTGTCGGCGATATCGCGATTCACCGCCACGTAGGTGGAGAGCTCCATCACGCTGATCTTGCCGACCTGTTCGCGGCTGAAGCCGGCTTCGCCGGTGAGCGCGCCCAGCACGTCGCCGGCGCGCAGCTTTTCTTTGCGGCCACCGAGAATCTGCAGGGTTGCCATCGGCGGCAGCAGCGCTTCGCCCGAGGCGTCCAGTTCGTCGAGCGTGGCCCACTCCGGCACGAAGCCCTGTGCGGTGGCGATCGCTTCGATGCGGCGTTTTTCGTTCGGGCTCACCAGGCTCAAGGCCCAACCCTGCGCATCGCCACGGCCGGTGCGGCCGATGCGATGGACATGGATCTCCGGGTCCGGCGTGACGTCGACATTTATCACCGCTTCGAGATCGGCGATGTCCAGCCCGCGTGCGGCGACGTCGGTGGCCACCAGCACCGAGCAGCTGCGTTGCGCGAACTGCACCAGCACCTGATCGCGCTCGCGCTGATCCAGTTCGCCGTGCAAGGCGAGCGCAACGATGCCCGCCGCCTGCAGGGTGTCGACCAGATCGCGGCACTGCTGGCGGGTGTTGCAGAAGGCCAGCGTGCTGACCGGGCGGTAGTGCTGTAAAAGGCGCGCCACGCCCGCCAGCCGCGCCTCGGGTGCGACTTCGTAAAAGCGCTGACGGATCTTGTCGGCGGCGTGCGATTCGGCCAGCTTCACTTCATGCGGTGTGAGCAGGAAGCGCGCCGCGATGCGCGCGATGCCGTCGGGGAAGGTGGCCGAGAACAGCAGGGTCTGGCGACTGAGCGGGCACAGGCTGGCCACTGCCACCATGTCGTCGTTGAAGCCCATGTCGAGCATGCGGTCCGCTTCGTCCAGCACCAGGGTGGACAGATCGCGCAGCAGGAGCGCCCCGCTTTGCAGGTGATCGAGCACCCGCCCCGGCGTGCCCACCACGACATGCGCACCATGCTCAAGGCTGACGCGCTGTGGCTTGGCCGGCGAACCGCCGCACAGCGTCAGCACCTTGATGTTGTCTTCGGCACGCGCAAGGCGCCGGATTTCGCCACTGACCTGCTCGGCCAGTTCGCGCGTCGGGCACAGTACCAGCGCCTGCACTTCCAGACTGCGCACGTTCAGCTTCATCAGCAGTGGCAGCGCAAACGCGGCCGTCTTGCCTGAGCCGGTCTTGGCCTGCGCGATGAGGTCCCGGCCTGCGAGTGAATGCGGCAGGCTCGCGGCCTGGATGGGCGTCATCGTGTGGTAGCCAAGCAGGCTCAGGTTGGCCAGCACGGCCGGCGGCAAACCCAGGGTGCTGAAGGGCGCGCCGCCCTCGGCGGCGATGGCCTCGGGGCCGGGAGTGTGGTGGATTTCGGTCATGCGTGATTATCGGCTGAGCGCCGCTGCTTGCGGAGACAAATCGACGCAAGGATTTTTTCTGAAGTGAAAATATTGGAAATAAAGATTGCTTTCCTGTTCGAAAGGGCGCATGGTTCGCCTCGCGTTTATCAAGCAGTGTCTTTGTTGTTAGTTCAGTACCTTCCGCAGTTCCGGTATTCCTGCCTTCATAGTTCCGCCGCCTTGACGACCGCCCAACCAGGGCAATCCCCTGTGCTTTCTTTTTATTTATTCAGGAGTTTCAAAAATGGCTAACGGCACTGTGAAGTGGTTCAATGATTCCAAGGGTTTCGGCTTCATCACCCCGGACGGCGGCGGTCAAGACCTGTTCGCCCACTTCTCGGCAATCCAGGGTGGTGGCTTCAAGACCCTTCAGGAAAACCAGCGCGTCTCGTTTGACGTGACCAAGGGTCCGAAGGGCGATCAAGCCTCGAACATCCGCCCGGAGTAATTGCTTGAGGCAGGCAGTTTCGCCTGCCACCTGCGTACTCCCGCATCCCGCCCCGCTGTGCGGCGGATGATGCCACCGAAAAGCCCGGCAATTGCCGGGCTTTTCGTTTCTGAATTGCCCAAGGAGCCAAACATATGGCGAAGGAAGAAGCGATCGTGATGAACGGTCAGGTCACCGAAGTGCTGCCGGATGCACGCTTCCGTGTCACGCTGGACAACGGGCACGAGTTGATCGCCTACACCGCGGGCAAGATGCGCAAGCACCGTATCCGCATCCTCACCGGCGACAAGGTCACGCTGGAGATGTCTGCCTACGATCTGACCAAGGGCCGCATCACCTTCCGTGCCATCGAAGCGCGCGGGCCTGCCACGCCGCAACGCCGCCGTTTCTGAGCGCCTCGCACCGCGCCGCCGTGTGCGCCGAAACGTCCGCTTACGACATTTACATTTCGAGATTCAGCCCAGCCAGCACCTCGCACGTTGAGGTGCATAGGGCGCAATCCTGCGCCACCCCGGCTGGAGAATCCGATGAAACCCCTCATTCGCGCCACCTTGTTGGCGCTTGGCATGCTGACCGCTTCGGGCGCCATGGCGCATGGCCGGGGCCATCATCATGGCCATGGTGATGATTGGGACGAGCACCATCGACGTGACCGCTATCGGGACGAATGGCGTTACCGGCAGTGGCAGGACGAATACCGATGGCGCGAGCACGCCCACTGGCGCCATGTTCACAGCCCTCACTGCCGGCACGCCGGCTACTATCCGCCGCCCCCACCGCCACCGCCCTACTACGGCCGCCCGGCGATCACGATCGGGATTGCGCCGATCGTGATCCCGCTGCGCTGAGTCAGGCCGGCGGCGCGATCGCCTCGGCGTAGTCGTACAGCGCGCCGAGGATCGCTTCGCCGCGCTCGTCGGCCGTTTCGCTCAGTGCGTCGATGCGATCGAAGAAGGCCGGCAGAGAACGCGCGCCGCCCACGCCCTGATGCAGCTGGGCGATGCGGTGCATTTCCCAGCGTGCCTGCTCGCTCTCGCTGAGCGTGGCGGGGAAGTTCCGTGCGCGATAGCGGAACAGCAGTTCTTCGAGTCGCCCATCGGCGAAGCTCACCTTTTCGCTAGCCAGTTCGGCCGCGTCCAACGAACGCAGCTGGTTCAGCACGCGCCGGTCTCCATTGCCGACAAAACCGCCGTAGAGGTCTTCGTCGACGTCCGTCGGCGTTTCCGGGGCCGGGCGCGCGAATACCTCGCGCCACAGTGCGGTCAGCGGCTTCATGTTGCGCGCCGCTTCGGCATGGCGCAGCGCCTGCGCGACATCGACGCCCCATTTCTCGGCCATCGCGGGGCTCAGCGTTTTAAGGTTGCCAATCACCACCGGTGACTTGTTGATGTGGATGGTCTTGATCGGCAGCCGCGTGACGCCCTCGGGCAGCGCGTCGGTGCGCGTGAACATGCGCTCGCGCACGGTGGCGGCATCCAGCGTGGCGAGTTCGCCCGGATCCTGCGCGAGATCCCACACGATGATCTCGTTCTTGTTCGTCGGGTGCGGGCCAAGCGGCCACACGATGGCGATGCAGCCGCGCTCCGGCCCGAACATGCCGGACACATGCAGGAAGGGCTTCGGGTTGGCGAGATCGATCTCGGCCAGCACCGCGTCTTTCTTGCGCAGCTTCAGGCAGAAATCCCACAGGCGTGGCTGCAGGCCGCGGATCAGGCGCGCCAGCGCGATTGTTGCGCGCACGTCGGACAGCGCATCGTGCGCCGCTTCGTGTGCCAGCCCGTTGGCGGCGGTGAGGTGTTCGAGCTTGAACGACGGGCGGCCATCTTCGTGCCTGGGCCATTCAATGCCTTCGGGCCGCAATGCGTACATGCAACGCACCACGTCGAGCAGATCCCAGCGGCCGCAGTCGTTCTGCCACTCGCGCGCGTAGGGGTCGATCAGGTTGCGCCAGAACAGGTGGCGGGTGACTTCGTCATCGAAGCGCAGGGTGTTGTAGCCGACGCCCACGGTGCCCGGTGTGGCCAGCTCGCGCTCGATCACCGCTGCGAATGCGTGTTCGGGCAGGCCGCGTTCGAGACAGGTCTGCGGCAGGATGCCGGTGAGCAGGCAGCTCTCGGGGTCCGGCAGGTAATCCGGCGCTGGCAGGCAGTAGATCATCTGCGGCGCGCCGATCTCGTTGAGTTCGGCATCGGTGCGCACGCCGGCGAACTGCGCCGGGCGGTCGCGCCGCGGCATCACGCCAAAGGTTTCGTAGTCGTGCCAGTAGAAGCTCAGGTCGGCCATCGGGCGGGTTCTCGCAGAGATCAGCCCGCGATTCTACGCACCCCGCGTGCCACGGCGGCGTGACGGGGCGCGCCGTTACATCGCGGCGAGTCGCAATTTCTCCCACAGGAAGGGTTTGAGCTGGGTCCACCAGCGGCCGCCGAGCGAGAGGTCGACGGTATGCGTCATGTCGCCCTGCGCGACCACGGTGCAGCTGCCGCCTGCGTCCACGATCGCCTTCTGTGTCGGCAGTACGTTGCCGCTCCAGGTTGCGCCGGTCACGCTGTCGGTTTCCTTGGCGTGGAACAGCAGCACCGGGCTGTCGCCGGCATCGAAGTGGAACAGGCTGTTGGTGTCGATGCCCGATTCGCCGAGCGTTGCGCCGGTGGCGATCGCCGCCTGCACCCGCGCGCTGACGCCCGGAAAGTCCGACACCGTGTTGAGCAGGGTGTCCGCTTCGATTGCGTTGATCAGCGAGATGCCGCCACCGGCCGAGGTGCCGATCGTCGCGATGCGGTTCGGATCGATGTGGTAGCGCGCGGCGTTTGCCCGCAGGTAGCGGATCGCGTTCATCGCGTCTTCGGTCGCCTGCTGGATCGCGCGCACGCGGATCGCCGGGTTGGCCTGGTTGTCGGGCGTCAGGCGGTAGTTGATGGTTGCGGCGACATAGCCGGCGCGCGCGTAGCTCATCGCATCGTCGCGGCGCTCCTCCTTGCTGCCGGCGACAAAGCCGCCGCCGTGGATCCAGACGATCGCGGGTTGCGGCGTGCTGGCGGTCGCGTTTGGGGGCACTGCGACGTCAAGTTCCAGGGTCAGCTCGGCGCCGCCGATTTCGAGGTTTTTGGTCAGGCTGGAGCTGTATTGCACGCCGCCCTCGTTCGGGCGCGTCGAGTAAGGCACATCGAGATACAGCGCCATCTGCGCGGTGTCGAACTGCGGGCTGACGTAGAGGCCGCTTGCCGGCGGCTGCGGCGGGCCCGGTGGCGCTTCGGGCGTCGTGCTGGCGTCGCCACCGCCGCCACATGCGGTGAGGGTGGCAGCCAGCAATGCGGCCAGGGCTTGGTTGAGCGTCATGCGTGTTCCTTGCGCGAATGATCGCGCGATCATGCAATACGCATGGCGCCGGCGAAAGCGCGAATTGTTGCCGAGTGTTGGCTCAGGCGCGCACCAGCCGCAGCCGGGTGATCTCGGACGGCGCGCCGATGCGTTTGGGCGGGCCCCAGTAGCCGGTGCCGCGGCTGGTGTAGACCCACAGATCGCGAAGCTTGTGCAGGCCGGCGGTGAAGGGTTGTTGCAGCGGCACGAAGAGGTTCCACGGGAAGAACTGGCCGCCATGCGTGTGGCCGGAAAGCTGCAGGTCGAAACCTGCGTTTGCGGCGGCTTCGGCGCTGCGCGGCTGGTGTGCGAGCAGCACCCTGGCTGCGGCGTCGGCCGGCGCGCCAGCCAAGGCTGCGAGCGGGTCGCTGCGGTGAGCGGGGTCGAAGTGGTGGGCGGTGTAGTCGGTGACGCCAGCCACCACGAGCTGGGCGCCCTGGTGCTCAAGGACCACGTGCTCATTCATCAGCACCCGCACGCCAAGCCGCTCGACCTCGGCAATCCACGCGTGGGCGTTGGAGTAGTACTCGTGATTGCCGGTGACGAAGTAGGTGCCGTAGCGCGCGGCAAGCCGCTTGAGCGGTTCGGTGTGGTGCGCAAGGTCGCGCACGCTGCCGTCCACCAGATCGCCGGTCACCGCAATCAGATCGGGCTGCAGGTGATTGACCCGGTCGACAATCCGGTCGAGATAGCCCCGCTTGATCGTTGGCCCGACGTGGATGTCGCTGATCTGCGCAATCGTGAATCCGTGCAGCTCGGGCGGCAGATTGGCCATCGGGACATCGACCTGCACCACCTTCGCGGTGCGGCGGGCGTTGATGTAACCGGCCAGCGTGATCGCGGCGGCAAGCATGACCACCGCCAGGGCGGACTGGTACGCCAGTGCGGCGGTGAGCAGCGCCGGCGCGGTGAAGGCCAATGCAGCCAGCAGCAGATCGCGCAGCAGGGTGAGGATCAGCAGCGAAGAGAACACGCCCATCGCCAGCGAGCCAGCCCAGGCGATCCGGTCGGCGTTCGCAAGTTGCGCGATGCGGCGCGAGAACAGCGAGGCAGGCATCAGCAAGGTGGAGGCCGCCAACAGCAGCCAGCTCAGGGCCTCGCCGACCACCCCAGGATCGAGCGCTGGTAGCAGGCTGCTGCCGATGTAGTAGTGCAAGAGCGCGAGCAGCAGCGTGGCAATCGTGAGGGCGATGGGCATGAGGGGCTCCGGCGGCATGGCCGGCCGATGACGATGCCGATTAGATGGGGCGCTGCGGCACCGGTTCAATCGCCCGGATGTCAGCAAACGTAAGTGCGTCGGTGCCTTGATACACAGCGACTACAATCGCGCCAAAACTGGCGCCGGCATGTTGCTGGCGCATGCACCGCATGACGACCGATCCGATGAAAAGCTTCCTCTTCCTGAGCGCCAGCACGCGCGAGCCGGGTCACACCGGCAACACCGAAACCCTTGCCCGCATCGCCGCCGCCGCATTGCCCGATGAGCTGCCGCAACGCTGGATTTCGCTGGCCCAGTGTCAGCAGTCAGCCTTTGTGGACTTGCGCCATACGGCCGGGCACTACCCCGCACCCGAGGGTGACGCTGCGATGTTGCTGGAAGCAACACTCGCGGCAAGCGACATCGTCTTTGTCTCACCGGTCTACTGGTTTTCGGTGCCGTCGCCGATGAAAACCTACCTTGATCAGTGGAGCGCCTGGATGCGCGTGCCTGGCGTCGACTTCAAGGCCCGCATGGCCGAAAAGCGCCTGTGGGTGATTGCAACCAGCGGCGATCGCGACAAGGCGCAGCCGATGTTCGACAGCTATCGCCTGTGCGCCGAATTCCTCGGCATGCAGTGGATGGGCCCGCTGTGGGGCAAGGGTGGCGCGCCCGACGCTGTGCTCGCGGACACCCACGCGATCGAGGCGGCGAAGTCCTTCCTGCTGCGTGGCTGAAGCCGCTGAGGCGTTAGCGAACGCGCTGATAGTTGGCCAGGGTGACGCCGCTCACCACCATCAGGCCGCCGATCAGCGCCGACACCAGCAGGGGCTCGCCGAGCAGCAGCACCGAGAACAGCACCGCGAAGACCGGCACCAGATTCGTGAAGAGCACCGTGCGTGCCGGGCCGATTGCCTGTACGCCTTCGGTGTACCAGACGAAGGCAAGCGCGGTGCCGCACAGGCCCATGTAGGCCATGCCTACCCACGACAGCAGGTCCGGCGCGACCGCCACGCCGCCGGCCAGCTCGAAGGGTACGGCAGCGGCCAGCATCAGCGTGCCCCACAAGGTTGACCATGCGGTGGCGGCAATCGCCGACATGCCGCGCACCGCGTAGCGGGTGATCACCGTGTAAGCCACCCAGGCAAGGATGGCGAGGAACATCAGCAATTCGCCGCGGCCCACCGCATGCGCCAGCGCGCCGCCCAGATCGCCGCGGGTGATCACCACTGCCGCGCCGGTCAGTGACAGCAACACCCCGCCCACTTCACGCATCACCAGCGGCGTGCGGGCGATGGCTTTCACCGTCAGCAGGGTCAGCACCGGCGAGAGCGCGACGATCAGCGCGCCGCGGCCGGCCGGCAGGTAGGCCAACCCACCGAAGAAGAAGAGGTTGTAGAGAAACACGCCGGTAGCGCCCATCAGCGCGGTGCCCAGCAACTGGCGGCGGCTCGGCAGGCGCAGCTCACCGCGCAGGTGGGCGTAGAGCAGCAAGGGGATGGCGGCGAACAGGAAGCGCCCGGTTGCTGCGGTAAAGTGCGGCATTTGCTGGGCAATATGGCGGCCGGCAATGAAAGCACCGCCCCAGAATGCGCAGGTGGCGACCAGTTTCAGGACGATGGCGGGAGTAAGCGGAGCGGGCGACGACATTGGGCACCTGGGGGGCGGGGGTGCTGCGATTATCGCGCGTTCGCGCGCGGATTCCGGTCAATCGGACGACGCCCAGCTGCTGATTCGCGACCGCCCGGCCCGCTGCCGCGCGTGGCTTGATTGGCCTCAAGCGGGTTTCGGGCCGCCAATGACAATTGGCACGTCGCGCCGGACAATCAAAGCCGACAATATAGTTACCCGCGATGCCCAAGCACGCGGGCAATCAAGAACCGGCACAGACCGATGAGGGGGAGAGACATGACCGCGCCACTACGATGCGAGCGCATCGAGGATTCTATTGACGCGCTCATCGAACGCGTCGGCAAGACGATCGTGATGGCTTTGCCGTTGGGGATCGGCAAGCCCAACGCCTGGATCAACGCCCTATATCGGCGTGCCAAGGCAGATCCAAGCTTGCGCCTGAAGATTTTCACCGCGCTCTCGCTCGACCGCCCGCGTGGCAAGAGTTCACTCGAACAACGCTTCCTCGGGCCATTCGTTGAACGGGTGTTCGGCAGCTATCCGGACATGGAGTACTCGGTCGACGTCAAGCGCGGCAAGCTGCCGCCCAATGTGGAAGTGTGCGAGTTCTTCCTCAAGACCGGCGAGTACCTTGGCAATGCCAGCGCGCAGGCGCACTACGTCTATTCCAACTACACCCATGCCGTGCGTGATGCGCTGGCACAGGGCGTGAATGTCTTCGCGCAGGCGGTGGCGGTGGAAGAGACCCCGGATGGCCCGCGCTACTCGATGTCGTCGAACACAGACCTCACCATCGATGCGCTTGAGCAGGCGCGCAACGTCGATGGCATCGACTTTCACCTGGTTGCGGTGGTGAACCGCGAAATGCCCTTCATGCCCAACGATGCGGTGCTGCGCCCGGAGGACATCTCAATCCTGGTCGACGATCCGGCATCGACGCACACGATCTTCGCGCCGCCCAACATGAAGGTGGACGATCAGGACTACGGCATCGCGCTCTACGCCAGCACCACCGTGAAGGATGGCGGGACCTTGCAGATCGGTATCGGTTCGCTCGGAGATGGCATCGCCCAGACCCTGATTCTGCGCGATCGCGACAACGCCACCTATCGCGCAATGCTCAAGGCCCTTGGCGGGCCCTTGCAGCGCACCCACACCTACCTTGAACCCTTCAAGCAGGGCCTTTACGGCTGCAGTGAAATGTTCGTCAACGGCTTCATGGAGCTGATCGACGCCGGCATCATCCGCCGCGAAGTGTTCGACAACGTCGCACTGCAAACCTTGCTCAATGCCGGCAAGCTCGGCCTGATTCCCGATGAGCCCATGCTCGCGGCACTGCTCGAAGCGCGCGTCATCGGATCGCCCTTGTCGCAGGCTGACTTCGACTTCCTCAAGCATTTCGGCATCCTGCATGCCGAAGTGCGCCTTGAGGATGGCGCCCTGATCCGCGGCACAACGCAGGTTGCCGCAACGCTTGCCGATGCCGGCATTCGCCATGCGGTCGCGACCCAGATGCTGGGCGATCGGCTCACGCACGGGCGCCTGATGCACGGCGGCTTCTTCATCGGCCCGACGCGTTTCTACAACCGCCTGCGCACGATGCCGCGCGAACTGCTAGCCAAGATCAACATGACGCGCATCAGCTTCATCAACCAGGTGATGGGGCAGGAGCAACTGGCCGCCACCCACCGGCGCGACGCGCGCTTCATCAACACCACGATGATGGTCACGCTGCTCGGCGCCGCAGTGTCAGACGGGCTGGATACCGGCAACCTCGTCTCCGGCGTGGGCGGCCAGTACAACTTTGTCGCGATGGGCCACACCCTGCCCGGTGCGCTTTCGATCCTGATGCTGCGCTCCTGGCGCATCGGCAAGGACGGGCGCCCCACCTCCAACATTGTGTGGAGCTACGGCCACGTCACCATTCCACGCCATCTGCGCGATGTGTACATCACCGAGTACGGCATCGCCGATGTGCGCGGGCAGTCGGATGCCGAAGTGATCAAGCGCCTGCTCGCGGTGACCGACTCGCGCTTCCAGGACGAACTGCTGGCGCGCGCCAAGATCAACGGAAAGATCGAGAAGGAATACCAGATTCCCGAATCACAGCGGCAGAACCTGCCCGAAGTACTGTCGCAACACCTGGCCGAGTTCCGCGCCAAGGGTGTACTGCCGGACTTCCCCTTCGGGACCGATCTGGATGACACCGAGCTGGCGATTGCCAAGGGGCTGATGAAACTCAAGGCGCAGCAGAAGGCGCCGCTGGCGCTGCTTGCATCGCTGATCCGGGGCTTTGGCGCGAAGCCCAAACCCGAGCTGATACAGCGGCTCGGGCTCGACCAGCCGAAGGATCTGAAAGAAAAGCTGATGCGCGCGCTCGTCGCGGGCAACCTCTGATCGCTCGCGGCTCACGCCCGCCGCGAGCGGGCGCTCAGCCGCGCTTCTTGGCCTTTGCAGCGGGGCTCTTGCCCGCGGCGGCTTTGGGGGCCGCCTTGGGTGCTGATTTCGGTGCGGACTTCGGCGCTGCCTTGAGGGACGATTTGGGGGCTGCCTTAGTCGCTGCCTTGGTTGCTGCTTTGGGGGCGGCCCGCTTGGCGCCGGCCTTGGGTGCCAATGCGCGCAGCGCCGAGGGCTTGATCGCCTCGATGTACTGGTTGTTCACCCAGCCCTCGATATCGGTGTTGCCGACCACTTCCACCCGGTTCCAGCGATCGCCGGCCTCCAGCAGCACGAGCTTGGTCCCCTTCTTCAAGGCGGGCGCCACCGCCGGGAACTCGGCCCCCGCCCCGGCGCGAATGTTCAGGCTGCTGGCCGTCACCTGGTAGTGGGGGGGCGCGTCGTCGGCACGGCCGTGCGCGCGGGCGCGCAAGGCTTCAAGCGGGAAAGCGGGGCCCGGATCGGTCTTGCGCCCGCGGGCAATGTCCTCGTGGCCCAGAATGTCCTCCAACCCGTAACGCGACACCAACAGTTCGGCCAGTTCAAAGGCGCGCTCGATCTGCGCAGCGGTATAGGCATGCCACGGGCCGGCAGGGCCGCCATGCTTGTGCGCGGCCACCACCACATCTTCCGGCGCAACGCTGCGGCCGAAGGTGGTCTGGTAGATCGTGCCCGCCTTGCGCAGTCCACCGGCATTGTCCATCTCGATGCCGATCGAATGCTGGTTCAGGCCTACGACCCCGTTCCACTGGCTGACGCCAGCATGCCAGGTCACCACGTTGAAGGGCGCCAGCTGGATGATGCTGCCATCGCGCGCCAGCACCAGGTGCGCAGAAGCGCGCGCGGCCGGGTTGCACAGCCAGTCGGCAGAGCTTTGCGCCGATGCTCCACCGGTGAAGTGCATCACCAGGAAGCGCGGCTTGAGCGCCCCGCCACGGTTCGGGGTTTCCTGTTTGCGGATGCGCTCGCCCGTCAGCCAGTGGTTCTTGATGTCCATGATCCGCCTCCCGTAGTGCGCAGCCAGCGCTGCATGTCGCCATCGCCCATCGTTCAGGCCGGTGCCAAGGGCCCTTGGCACCGGCCGTGAAAGGGGTGCTTGAGCCTTGCAGGGTTACCACAAGGCCGATACCAGAGCGCAAGCGTGCGCGCGGAGCCGAGCTGACGTCAATGCCCGGCACCGACGCTGTGGTGCCGCGCGCTGCAAACGCGACCCCCGTGCGCAAGATTTCCGGCGTGGGGTGGATTCATACGGCGTTCATATCGGCGGGCTAGGCTCAAACGCATCCGGCATTGCGAGGCCCTGTAGTGCTTCAAGGCGGCGCGGTGGCCGGTCGGTCGGCCCTGGCCTGCAGCGGTGTGCGGCCGGGCGGACATCCACCCAAGTGCGGGAGTCTCCAATGAAACGCGTTTTTCTGTTTGCCGCAATCCTGATCGCCAGCTCGGCAAATGCTGCGCCGCTTGAGTACATCGGTCAGCAGATCGTGCCCAGCGGCACCCTCTTCGCGGGCACCACGGTCGGCGGCCTGTCGTCGATTGACTACGACGCCGCCACGGGCAGCTACTTCGCCGTCAGCGACGATCGCAGCGCGATCAACCCGGCGCGCTTCTACACGCTGTCGCTCGATCTGAGCAAGTTTGTACGCAGCGCCACGCCGGGCATGCAGGGCGTTTCCTTCAGCGCGGTCACCACGCTGCGGCAGGCCGACGGCACGCCCTTCCCAAGCAACCAGGTTGACCCCGAAGGCCTACGCTTTGATGCGGCACGCAACACCGTGTTTTGGAGCAACGAGGGCGCGCGTTCCGGCGCAATCTTCCAGAACCCGACCGTGCGCGAAGCCTCGCTCAGCGGTGACCACATCCGCGATTTCACCGTGTCCGCCAAGTTCCTGCCCAGCGGTAGCGCAGCGGGCCTCGTGCCGGGCGATCGCGGCATCTACAACAACCTTGCCTTCGAAAGCCTTGCCATCTCGCACGATGGAAGGACCCTGTGGACGGCCACCGAGAACGCCCTTGCGCAAGACGGCCGACCCGCCTCCGTCGCGGCCGGCAGCCGCGCCCGCATGGTGGGCTTTGACATCGCCAGCGGCAGCGCGCTCGCCGAGTACATCTACGACGTTTCGCCGGTGGTGCAAGCCCCAGGCAAACCCACCGGCTTTGCCACCAACGGCCTCACCGATTTCGTCGCGATTGGCGATCGTCAGTTCATCACGATCGAGCGCTCGTTTGCCGAAGGCGCCGTCACGCCGGGTACGCCGGTCACTGGCAACACCATCCGCCTGTTCTACGCCGATGCGCGCCACGCCACCGACGTGTCTGCGTTCGACAGCATCGCCGGCCACAGCATCACGCCGGTGTCGAAGTCGCTGCTGCTTGATCTTTCCACGCTCACGAACGCCGACGGTTCGGCGCTCGCACTCGACAACATCGAAGGCATCACGCTCGGCCCGATCCGGGAGGGCAAACAGACCCTGGTGCTGGTGTCCGACAACAATTTCTCAGGCGGCCAGTTCACCCAGTTTGTCGCCTTGGTCATTACCACCCCGATGCCAGAGGCCAGCGGCAGCGCGATGCTCCTGCTGGGTCTGGCAACGCTTTCGGGGGTGGCGCGCTGGCGCAAGCAATAGGCCGCGGGCCCAGGCTCAGTTGAGCACGAAGTCGGTTGATTCCTTCGAGTTCTGCGTGCAGTTCGCCAGCACCCACCCAAGGCCCCGCTCCAAGCTGTAGCGAAGCGGGGTGCCGTTCATCCGTGCAATGCCGAACTTGCCCCAGAAGCTCAACGAAGCCCGCGTCTGCTCGATGGCAGACGCCAGTTCGACCTTGGTACAGCCCGCCGATACCCCGTGGTAAAGCGCAATCAGCATCGCAAGCACGCCCCAGCCCCGCCCGTTCTGGCCGGCAGCCGTCTTCGGGTAATCCACCAGTAAGGCCTTGCCTACCACCTGAACCATTTTCATGCTGAATACCGGCACGCTCGCTTCGCAGATCACCATCTTCTTGCCTTCCATCTCGACGGTGATGGTGTCGGTGAGTCGCAGCCGGCGGCCGCTGAACAGCTCTGTCCCCAGGTGATACACCTGGATCATCGGAATCGTGGTGGGCATGGCAGGGCGTCTTCCTTACGAGCACATGCCCCAATATTCGCCGGCTGTGCGTGGCGCGCACCGCACCCGAAGTCACAGCAAAGCCGGTAATCCTTCACTTGCCATTCGCATGTCCGGCGGGCGCGCCTAGACTGATATCGGGCGCCGCTGATCGCCCCACCTATACCCCAGACACCCGGCGCAAGCATGTTCGACCGGCATTGCCACGAGCCCGCCCCTGCTGGTGTGATCGCACATGAGGAATGGACATGCGAAGCCTCACGGCCGGGCTGGTGTTCGGCGTGTTTGCGATGGCAACCGCTGCTGCCGGCGAGAGCCAGTGCTATGGATCGGTCGCCAACGGGCGCATCGAACACGCGGTGCGCCTGCGCGTATCGGGCGCCAATTCCAGCGCCTACAGTGCGCTGGGTGTCGCGACGGGCCGCACCTACGTGCATTCGCGCGTCGCCGCGGTGATGGCCGATTCCTACGCCGCGCTCGACTTCGAAGCGATCGCTGAACACCTCTACGCCCTGCACCGCGCCGCAGCGGCCCACGGCATCGGCATCGCCAAGGTGATCATCGATCCGCCCTTCCTGCCGCGCCTCTTCGCCACCCGCCGCGGCGCCTACCTCAAGCAGCATCTCAGTTTCATGAAGCGCAGCGCCTGGGTGCGGCACGACGAGCACTACCACGTGGACTTCGCGCTGCCTTGCAAGGCTTTGTGAAGCAAAGTCGTTCCGAAGCCGGCCTTGTGGCCTTCAGAGCGGGATTTTCTTGAGCGGACGGCGCTGGGTCATGTTGCGATAGCGGGTAAAGCCCTTCGCTACCTCATCCATCGTTCTGCTGTCCTCGATTTCTGGCCGGAAGGTAATGCGGGACGCGATGCCCTCAAGAGTAAAGAACCACAAGAGCCCCATCAGCGGATTGATGAATTGCTCGCTGTTCCCGGTCCGCGGTGTAGGGTGAAAGTCGCCGAATTCACCTTTCATTGCACTTGCGAGCGAATTGGTGACGATGCTCATGTGCGTCGGTTGCCGTGAATTCAGGTACGCAACGAGTTTCAGGTAGCTTTCACCGTCGGGCATTTCTTTAGTTAGCGAGACTGCACCGAGGTAGGCGTCACTTTTGATCAGCGTGGCGATGTTCTCAAGGCAAGCGTGGTGATCAAGTTTGTGGAAGTGCTCCACACCGAAGCCAACAGCTACGAGGAAGCTCAGCGGCATTCTTTGCAATGAGGCGGCCACGATAGAGCATGCGTCTTCGATTATCGTACCGACGCCTGACTCGTCTCCGAACATGAGACTGTCAGTGCCCCCGTCGACCATCACCAGCGTATCGATTGCGTGCGCTTGGATCAGCGCCGCGTACCCTTCCGCGAGCGGGCGGACACCAAGCTTGTTGGAGAACGCATACATCGCGGGAGTCTCGCCCTGATCCCGAATCCATTCGAGTATGTATTTCTCCGGAAAGTAGGGGACGTCGCCCGACTCTGCAGTCACCTCATACACACCAGGAATGATTGCCTGGCAATCGGTGAACGAGAGGGCAGTAAAGGAAAGGTTCGCAAGAACGACCTTCTTTCCAAGTCTGCGCAGATACGTGTAGAGCGGGATTCCGCTTGCGATGTCGAACCCGCCGCCGGCGCCGGCAAGCAGGATCGTGCGCGAATTGGCAATGGCTTCGAAGAATGGGATTTGCATAGTGTGAGGTCGTTGGTGCGTATGGGCGGCGATGCTAGTTCAGCCCGTGCGGTTCGAGCACTACCATTCTTGCGCAGCGAGGAATACTTGGCGTTCCCGGGCATGGTCTTCGGCATCGACGATACAAACAGCCGTCCATCTGGCTCGCTCTGCCGCTGGGCTGGGGGCAGGCAATCTCACCGTTACCTTGAGCGCTAGGTTCCTGACATGGCGCCCGGAAACGGACGTTCAGTTACCCGAACCACACGGTTCGGCACCGCCGGGCGCCCCCATGCTGCGCATCGCCAGATGAGTCGAATCCATCGCCCGCCGCTTCACCGCCCTGGGCTTGATCGCCGTGCTGGCCGCCTGCGGCGGTGGTGGCGGCGATGGCAGCACCTACTGGGGCGGCGTAGCGGCCGACAGCAACGGCGACTGGGCGCTGCTCGAAATCATCGGCTACACCGGCACACAGGGGATGCAGGATGGCATGCTGATCACCCGGGTGCACAAGAACGGCCGCACCGTGATCAGCCAGAACAAGCAGGCCGAGCGCATCTACGCCGACCCGGCACTGCGCCTGCGCTACTTCATAGAGCAGAACTACTTCGGCAACTTTGGCCAACTCGAAGACGGCGTGGACAACACGCAGCCCAAGCCCGACACCCGCGAACTGTATTCCGACGACAGCCGCGTCATCGTCGGCCGTGCGGCGGGGCAGGGCTGGCAGCGGGTCGAACTGCGCGACAGTGTTGCTCTGCAAGCCGCAACGGTGCGCGAGTTGCAGGACTGGTCTGCGTGGCAGGGCGACATCACGCTGCGCCTCAATACCGGTGGGCTCCCACCGGGGCGACACGCGCTCTACCTGGTGGTGATCGACGGCGTGGACGCGCAAGGCTGGGATCGGGTGATCCACAGCGCGCCGATCAGCGTGCAGGTGGATTGATCCAGACGGCCATGCCGGCGCGTGGGGCGTGCAAGCTGTAGCGTGATTCGACTACCCTGAAGGCGCGGCGGCCGCATCCGGCGGCAACGCGCCACACGCCCGAGCGAAAGGCCACTTCGTGAAGCCCCTGAGCGGACTGGACGGCACCTTCCTGCATCTGGAAACGCCGGCAACACCGATGCATGTTGCCTCGCTGCATCTGTTCGAGCCGCCGCCCGGTGGCTGCGAACATTTTGCGCGGGCGGTGCGCGCGATGCTCGCGGCGCGCATCAAGGACACGCCGGTGCTGCGGCGCAAGCTCGCGCCGATGCCGCTGCAGTTTGCCAACCCGGTGTGGGTGGATGAGCCGGCGGTCGATCTGGATGCGCATGTGCGCCGCGTGACGCTGCCGCGGCCCGGTGGCCTGGCGCAGCTCGAAGCCTGCATCGGTGAGCTGCACGCGCAGTTGCTCGATCGCGAACGCCCGCTATGGGCGCTGTACTTGATCGAAGGCTTGGCCGACGGGCAGGCCGCTTTCTATGTGAAGGTCCACCACGCGGTGCTCGACGGCAATGCCGGCGTCGCGCTGGCGCATGCGCTGTTCGATACCGAAGCGCAGCCGCCCGAAGCGCTCGCCAGCAGCCCCGCGAGCCGGCGGCCCCGCGCGGCACCCGGCGTGCTGGCGCTCACCGCCGCCGCCGTGAAGCATGACGCCGCGCAGTATGTGAAGCTGGTGCGCCACCTGCCGGATGTCGCGCGACTGCTTGCAGGGCTGGTGACGATACCGGACGCACCCGCCGCTGGCGCATCGCGGGGCGATTCGGCTTTGTGGCGCAACTTCGCCTTCGGGCCGAAGACCGCACTCAATGTGCAGATCACCGGCGAGCGCCGCTTTGCCGCCGTGAGCTTGCCGCTCGATGCGCTCAAAAGCATCGCCGCCGAACACGCGGCCAAGCTCAACGACGTGGTGCTCGCGCTGTGCAGCGGCGCACTGCGGCGCTACTTCGCACACCACGGTGGCATCCCGAAGAAATCGCTGATCGCGGCAATGCCGATTTCGCTGCGCGAAGCGGGCAACACCGAGTTCACCACCAAGGCGACGATGGCGGTGGTGAGCCTCGCAACGCAGATCGCCGATCCGGTGGCGCGGCTCGCGTCGATCCGCGATGCATCCAGCGCGGTGAAGGCGGTGGCCAAGCGGGCCGAGTCGGTGCTGCCGACGGATTACCCCACCATCGGCGTGCCCTGGGTACTCGGCGGGCTCGCCTCGCTGTACGGCCGCAGCAAGCTGGCGAACCTGATTCCGCCGATCGCCAACCTCGTCATCTCCAACGTGCCCGGCCCGAAGGCCGCGCTCTACGCCTGCGGCGCACGGATGCTTGCCTACTGGCCGATCTCGATTGTCGAGCACGGTCTGGGTTTGAACATCACCGTGATGAGCTACGCCGACACGCTGTGCTTTGGCATTACCAGCGCGCAGAACGCGATGCCGCATCCACGCCAGTTGGCCGATGCGCTGCTCAAGAGTTTTGAGGAACTCGCGCCGGTTGTGGCACCGGCTGTTGTGCCGGCCAAACCGCGCAAACCACGTGCCGTGAAGTCCACCGAGCCGATCGGCAAGCGGGCAAACACCCGCAAGCCCATATCGCCCCGCAAACCAGCCCCTGGCCTTGCCGCCGCCTCCTGCGACGAAGCGCCGCGCCGCGTGCGTCGCAAAGCCGCCACGCCGATTGAAGGCGAGCCCACATGAGCCGCGTCAGCGCCAACGGCATACAGCTCGAATACGAATCGCTCGGTGATCCGGCGGCGCCGGTGATCCTGCTGATCATGGGCCTCGGCATGCAGCTCGTAAGCTGGCCCGACCCGTTCTGCGAGGCGCTCGTCGCACGCGGCTTTCGCGTGATCCGATTCGACAATCGCGATAGCGGCTTGTCGACCCACATCGCCGCGCGCAAGCGGCCCGGCCTGCTGCGCACCATCGTCGGCAGCGCGCTCGGCCTGCCGCCACGGGTGCCCTACACCCTTGAGGACATGGCCGACGATAGTGTCGGCCTGCTCGATGCACTGGGCATTGCGCAGGCCCACATCGTGGGTGCATCGATGGGCGGCATGATCGCGCAACTGCTCGCAGCGCGGCAGCCGCAGCGGGTACTCAGCCTCACCTCGATCATGTCGTCGAGCGGTAATCCGCGCTACGCGCGCCCCAAGCTGCGGGCGCTGCGCGCGGTACTCGGCCGCCCCGCCGAACCGGGCAATCCCGAGAGTGGTGTGGAGCACCTGATCCACGTCTTCTCGGTGATCGGCAGCCCCGGCTTCCCTTCCGATCGCGACCGACTCAGGCAGCAGATCATTGCCGGCATCGGCCGTGCATACCACCCCGCCGGCACGACGAACCAGTTGCTGGCGGTGATCGCCAACGGCGACCGCCGCCGCGTGCTCAAGCAGATCAGCGCGCCGACGCTGGTGCTGCACGGCGACGCCGATCCGCTCGTGCCGCTGGCCGCCGGGCGCGACACCGCGCGCCACATCCCCGGTGCACGGCTCCAGGTGGTTGCCGGCATGGGGCACGACCTCGCGCCGGGCGTGCAGGTGATTCTGGTCGAGGCGATCGCGCGCCATTGCTCGGCTTGACCCGCTGCGCCAGCGTGCTTGGGGATGCGTGCCTAAACTCACGGCGCAAGGTCGCGCATACGCCAAGAGCTCTCATGGAATGGGCTCAGCACGGTGTGTACTCGCTGCATTGGCAGGGCGACATCCTTGTTACACGGCTGGTCGGCGCCTGGCAGACGAAAACGCGCAGTTCATCTGATGCCGATCATCGTCAGGCTCGATGTGATGCTCGCCGAACGTAAGGTGCGTTCGAAGGCGCTGGCAGAGTTCGTCGGCATCACCGAAGCGAATCTCTCCTTGCTCAAGCAAGGCAAGATCAAGGGCGTTCGCTTCGACACCCTTGAGAAGATCTGCGAGTACCTGCAGTGCCAACCGGGCGATCTGCTGCGTTACGCGCCAGACCCTGCTGACGACGCGCTGCCTCCTGACTGAGGGGAGCCTCAGCGCGCGTTGAGCCGCTCCAGCGTGGCGCGAGTCGCCGCCAGCCAGGCGTCGGCAAGCTTGGCATTGCCGGCGCCTTCGGGCGCCATGTGCACGCCGTCGTTATCCAGATCAGCACTGGAGATCGCGCCGT
Organism: Niveibacterium sp. 24ML; assembly: GCF_026586805.1. Taxonomy (GTDB): domain Bacteria; phylum Pseudomonadota; class Gammaproteobacteria; order Burkholderiales; family Rhodocyclaceae; genus Niveibacterium. The sequence continues at coordinate 152,680 of NZ_JAPFHA010000008.1, forward strand.
TGGTGGGCACGAAGTGCAGCCGTGGGTCGAGCGCCATGCGCGTCGCAAGGCCCGGCTGCACGATGGCGTTGATGTGGTTGATGCGCGCGTTGAGCGCGCTCTCGCGCAGTGGTGGCGTTGAGCCGACGAACAGCTCTGCTTCAGGGGCGAGGGCGCGGACGCGATCGACCAGGCTGAGCAGGTTGGCGGCGATGTCTTCATCGCTGCCGGGGTTGAAGACATCGTTGGTGCCGGCCAGCAGCAGGATTACATCGGGCTTTGCAGCAGCGAGCCAGCTTGCCACGCTGCCGGCATTCGGATCGTTGCGCCGGCCGTCGCGCAGGTCATAGGAAGTCCAGCCGCCATGGCCCTCGTGCGCTTTGTCCGGTAGCCCTTCGGAGGTGTTGCTGAGGCTGCCGACGAAGTCCACCGGCAGGTTTGCGGCGATGAAGCGGCGGTAGAGCTCGAAGCGGAAGCCGCCGTATGGCGCGGGCCAGCCTTCGGTGAGCGAGTCGCCCAGCGCCATGACGCGCACACCGGTATTGAGCCAGGCGGGCGCTTCAAGCCGCATCGGCGCAGCCCCCGATTCGGCCGAGCCGCTTGAATCGACGCTACCGCCGCAGGCCATCAGGCTGATCATGGGGATTACGCATCCCAGCCGGGCCAACCTTGCAATACGCGCGGCGAGGGGTGAGCGAGCGAGGCGGCGACGCATGGGTGTCGATGTGTCTTCTGGCATTGCAGGCGACCTGGAAACTGGGTGGGTGACCCTCTATACACCAGGCGGCGATATGTCGTGCGCATCCAGCGCAAGTCCGCGGTGATTCGCCTGCCCTTCAAGGCGTGTGCCTACACCATCAGGCGGCGGATCGATCCGCACACGGAAACGAGCTGCGCCTCGTCCATCCGCTGGATGATTTTGCGGATCACCGAGCCGATCACCTGCTGCGCGCCAGCGAGGCCGAGGTTGGCCGACTGCTGCACGATGAAGCCAGCCTTTGATTCCTTCAGCGGCTGCATGAAGAAGTAATCCATGCCGCTGTTCATCAGCTCGATCACCACATCGCACAGATCCGCCACATGGTCGGTAGGATCTTCGGCTTCTTCGAGCAACACCAGCACTGCGAGCGTTTTGTGCCGCAGCGCTTCGGAGTGATAGAAGCGCATGAAGGGCTGCTCCGGCGCAGAGGCGGACATGGCGGATTTGCGTCTGGGTGAGCTGGGCATGCGCTTGATCATACGCCCCGGCTTTGTACTGCATGTCGGATTCTTCCGCGTAGCGGTTGCCTGAGGCGGCACCGGATAAACGCGAACCGATCGGGTGGTCGCGCACATGCTTTGTCGTCGCGCCGGTATCGGTTCAGCGACGCGTCTGCTTCACCAGCGACCAAGCCATCCCGCCCATCACCGCCACGCCGACGACGAGTACCGCCCACAGCACCCACTTGCGCGTTGCGGCAGGGGCGTCGGGGGTGCTGGGGCTGCTGCTGTCGGCGGCGATGGCCTGAGGGCCGAAGCTGGCTTCGGCGTCGGCGATCGTCGGGGCGCCGGCTTGGCCGTAGCCGGGGACCAGGGTGTCGACTGCCAGCGCGGCGGGTGCGGCTTTGGGCTTGCCGAGGGCGAGGGTGTAGGGCGCCGGGCCGCGGGCGAGGAAGACGAGTTGCTGCGGCGTGAGGCCGACCTGCAGCGTCGGCGCGGTGTTGCCGAGGCCGCCGCTGCGTGGGTCGGCGTGCAGGCGCAGGTGTTGTACCTCGGCGCCGCCGAGCGCGAGGTCGGGCGAGGTGCGGTCCTGCCCTTCGCCGCTGAGGCGATAGACAACACCGCTGGTGAGGCGTTGCCAGGGCGCGCGTTCGTCGCGGCGGGTGGCGACTTCGACCGGCGCCAACAGATTGCCGGGCGGCAGCGTGATGCGCAGTTGCTCGGCGCGAATCGGCGTCGGCAGCTTCAGCACATAGTCGCCCTTGGCGTCGCGCTGGGCGGCGCTCGCGGGTGTCCAGACCATCTTCGGCGCTTCGGTGTGCGCTTCGCGGGTGACGAGTTTTGCTGCGGCAATCGGCGCCGCTTCGGCCGGCTCGCGCCACAGCACACGCAGGTAGCGTGCGCCGGTGTGGCCGAGTTCGATGCGCTCGCGGCGGATCTGCTCGCCGTTGAAATCGAGCACCGCCAGCACGGCTTCGCCCTGAAGGCTGTGCCAGTGCGCGAGGTCGTCGCTGGCCTCGACGCTGACGCGATGGAAGCCGCTGACGCCCTCGCCGAGCGTGACGTCGAGCGCCGTTCGCGTGGCTTCTTTGCTGCCGGTGTCGACCAGGTAACCGCGCAGCGGCTTGCCGGCTTTGTTGCCCGCTTGCTCGCGCACCGATACCACGGTGCCGCTGGTGTCGCGCCGCACGTCCACCTGCAGATCGCCGCCACTGGTGCTGGCTTCGCCGTGCAGCGGGAACCAGCGCAGTGCGCGTTGCTGTTCGCTGGCGCGGGTCTGCGGCGGCGTGGCGATCAGCGCGAAGGGTACGGCCTCGCCGTTGGCGTTGAAGACGCGCAGATCGCGTAGATCCGGTGAGCGGGCCGCGAGGTAGGCGTCAATCGGCAGCGTGAGCCGCGCGTAAGGGGCTGCCTGCGTGACGCGGACGCTGGCTCGGGTGGCGAAGTCTGCCGCTTGTTCGGCCGCGTGGACGGCACCGCAGCACAGCAGCGCGAGCAGGGTGGTGGCGACATGGCGGCTCATGACGTGGCCTCTGGGTTCTGTTCATTCGTCTTTGGCGGCAGCGGTGCAAAGTAGCCCACCACCAGCAAGAGCACGCCCACTGCGATGAAGGACACGATGCGCGCGAGCCCGCCGGTGTTCGAGAGTTCGATCAGGAACAGCTTGGCGACCACCACGCCGATCAGCACCGCGCCGATCAGCCAGCGCACGCGATCCTGCGCGCGGTGGCCACTCACCATCAGCGCCAGCGCGGCGATGCTCCATGCGATCGAGAGGCTTGCCTGCAGCGTCATTGATGCGAAGAGCGCCGGCGTTTCGAAGGGCACGCCGGCCCAGTGATGCACTGCGCGGGCGACGCCACAGGTGTAGACGAGGAAGGCGACCGCACCGAAGCTCGGGCGCAGCAGTTGTTGCGATTCCTCGCGCATGTCGATGCGCGCGAGCCAGCGCCACACCGCGATCAGCACGATGCCGCAGGCGATTTCGAGCGGGTTGGCGAGCGGCAGGTAGGGCAGCGGCGCGGCGGAGCCGGTCGAGTTGAGATTGGCGGCGACCACCCACAGCATCATCAGCAGCGCCACCGGGGTGGCGACCAGCCTGCGGTAGGTGGATTCATGTTTGCCCAGCGGCCAGCGCTGGGGCCAGTTCTCCCGTGCGGTGAAGATGAGGTAGGCGGCGGGCACCAGCGCCCAGCCAAGCCAGCGCCATGCGGAGCGTTCGTCACCCAGTTCAGCGAACAGCGCGCGTGCTTCGAGTGCCAGCACCGTCAGCAGCAGCCAGGCGCCGAGCGCATGGGCGAGCTTGATGCCGACTTCGGGCCACGGCGCTTCGTCGCCTTCACCGAGCAGGCGCAAGGCGAGCAGATGCGCGAGCAGCATCGCGGCCCAGCCGGCCCCCGCAAGCCCGGCGAAGGGCGCGTAGCCGCTGTGATAATCGGCGGTCAGCGCGAGCCAGCCGAGCGGTGTGAGCGCGAGACAGAGGTTTGCCAGCGTGGCCCAGGCCCAGCGGCGCGCGGCCAGCGTCCACAGGATCGCGGTGGTGGCGATCAGGCCCAGCGTCGCGGCATGCTGCTGCGCCGGTGCGACGAAGCGTTCGATCTCGGCGAGCCAGGCATAGCCCCACCACAGCGCGCCCCACAGCAGGCCGAGCAGCGAGAGCTTCGGCGCGATGTCGGCGAACTGCTCGTCGCCGCGTTGTTGCAGGCGCCATGCGGCGACCCAGGCTGCGAGCGCGATCACCAGCGGCACCAGGAAACCGGCGTGACGCAGCGGCGAGAGATCCGGGTCGGCATGCAGCGCGACGCTCGGCCACACCTGCAGCAGGAAGGCTGCGGCCGCCGCCACCTGCAGTGCAATGCCGAACCACATTGCCACCGCCTGCCGCAGCGAAATCGCTAGCCACAGGATCAGCACGCCGCTGAGCGCCCATACGCCGCTCGCCACCCGCCACGGCAGCACGAAGAGCACCGCGAGGTTGATCAGCGCGAGGCCGAAGACGAGGAAGAGCCCGACGCCCGTCGACAGCCCCGGCAGCGCATCGGCATGTCGAGTCGTGAGGATCGTGCTGGCGAGCACCGTGAGGCCGATCAGCCCGCACACCACTAGGCCCGAGAGCCCTGCCGCGAAGACTTGCCCGCCGTCGGCCGCCGCGCCGTGGTTGTTGGCGAAGAACACGATGCCGGCCGCCACCTGCACCAGCATGCCGGTCAGCAGCGCGGCGCGGTCCGCAAAACGCAGCGCGGCCCACACCGTGGCAATGCCGGCAATCGCCCAGGCCACCGCGGTGGTGGTGCTGCCGGCGAGCATCGGTGCCAGCAGGTAGGCGAAGACCAGGCCCAGCACGGCAAACAACGGTTTGAGCGCGGCGTCGGCAGGCGGATTGTCTTGCGCCGCTGCCACGCGGGCGACGCGCCAGTTCGACAGCAGCGCGCCGGCCAGCATCAGCGTGCCGAGCCACGAACCGGCGAGCAGCGGGCCGGGGTCGGCAGTGCCGCTGCCCAGCGTGCGCAGGAAGAACACCGTGGCACCGGCCTGCAGCAGCAGCGCGAAGGCGCGCGCCAGCGTGCGCTGCTGGCGATGGCCGAGCCAGTAGATGCCGGCGCCCTCCACCGCCCACGCGGCGGCGGTCCATTGGTCGTCCAGCGCGAGCGGAATCGCGAGCGACGCGAAGATCACGCCGAGCGCGAGGAAGACTTCCACCAGCAGCAGGTTACGGATGCGGTCTCGCCCGAGCAGCGAGCGCGCGAGGATCAGGTAGAAGGCGCCCAGCGCGAAGGCGCTGAAGGCCATGCCGTATTCGATGTGGCGGATGATCGCCACCTGCAGGCCAAAGCCCACCAGCGGCACGCCGAACAGCAAGGTGCCGTCGATTGCGTTGGCATGCGCCAGCGCACCGCGCAGCAGTTCGCCGCGGTCACGCGCGTCGCCATCATCGCGGATCGGCGATGCCCACTCGGCCATGCGCGCTCGCGCAAACAGCAGCGCGATCGTCACGTACATCAGGAAGAAGGCGACGAGGAAGGGCTCGGTGCTGGCGAACAGCTCCGGCTGGTAGCTGCGCAGCCCCCATGCGGTGCCGATCAGGAAGGTGCCGGCGAAGCCGACCAGGTTGAGCACCCGCCAGGCCTTGAACCAGGCAATGCCCAGCACGCCCGCGTTGAGCAGCAGGAAGTAGGAGAACAGCGCGACATGGCTGCCGCCGCCGGTGGAAGCGAGGATAGGCGCCGCAAAGCCGCCTAGCGTGCCGGCAATCGCCAGCGAGGGCGCGTCCTGTTTCACCGCGAGCAGGCCGGCGAGCGCCGCGACGGCCACCATCAGCACGAAGCCGAACTGCAGCGGGATCAGCGGATGCAAGCGCATCGCCGCGAAGGTGGTGAGGTACATCACCGCCACCGCCGCGCCCTGCAGCAACAAGCCATACGGCCCATTGCGCTCACGCAGCCGCCATCCGACCACCAGCAGGCCCAGCGCAGTGGCCGCTACGCCGGCGTAGCGGAACTCGATTGGCAGCGTGGTCCGCTCGGCCGCGTAGCGCAGCAGGAAGGCCAGCCCGAGGAACAGCAGCACGATGCCCATGCGCACCAGCGTGTTGCCGCCGAAGAGCCAGGCGCGGGCGGCATCGAAGGCGCGTTCGATGAGGTTGGGGCCGGCGGCTTCGGTGCCGGGCATTTCGTCCTGCACGGCAGGCGCGTCGTCGGCGTCGGCGCTTGGCTGCGGGCGGCGCACTGCGGCCTGCGCGGCCTGGATCTGGGCCTCGACCTCGGCGTCGGTGGGGGCGCTGGCGTGGGGCAGATCAGGCGCCGGCTCAAGGCGGGGCGCTTCGGGTTTCGGCGGCAGTTCAAGCGCGGTCGGCGCCGGGGCCGGCGCCTCGGTGGCAAGCGGCGCGCTGGCCTGCTCAGGCGCTGGTGTGTCCGTCACCTGCGTCGCGGCCGCTTCGCGTGCCTGTGTGTTGGCGCCCGCTTCAAGCCCGAGGAAGCGTTCGTGAATCGAGAGGGTGACGCGGTCAAAGTGCGCGCGGAAGCCGGCCAGCGCCGCCTCGGTGCTTTCCAGCCGGGCGGCGAGCGCTTCGTTTTCCCGCGTCAGCGCAATGCTGCGGCCGCTCAGGAAACCGAGCAGCGCGCCGGTGATCAGCCCGATCCACTCATTGACCCCGTTGATCAGGGCGACTACCAGACCAGCGATGCCGCCGATCAGCATCAGAATGAAGCTCACGCGTCTCCTCCCGGGTCGTCCGATGCAGCTGACATGCCGCAAGGGCCCGAGTCTCCCACAAGCGCTGTGCGCTGAGCGTGAGCGAAGCCGCAACGCGCTGTGCGGGCAGGGTCAAGGAAGCGGGGCGTGGGCCGTTATCCATGCTGTTAACGACTGATGCGACCGTGGCAATGCGCAAGCGTCTGGTTCTCCTTGCGATCCTTCTGGCGGCGCTGCTCCTTGCGGGCGCGCTGGTGCTGCGCCAGCGTGATGCGGCGCCGATCCGGGTGGGGGTGCTGCATGCGCTCAGCGGCACCATGGCGGCGAGCGAGGCGCCGCTCGTGGATGCGGTGCGCATGGCGGTCGACGAAATCAACGCCGAAGGCGGTCTGCTCGGGCGATCGGTGGAACTGGTGGTTGCCGACGGCCGTTCCGAGCCGGCCGTCTTCGCCGCCGAGGCCGAGCGCCTGATCACGCAGGCGCGGGTCAGCGCGCTCTTCGCGTGCTGGACGTCGGCCTGCCGCAAGGCGGTCAAGCCGGTGGTGGAGCGCCATCAGCATCTGATGGTCTACCCGGTGCAGTACGAGGGCATGGAGCAGTCGCCCCACATTCTCTACACCGGCTCGGCCCCCAACCAGCAGATCGTGCCCGGCAGCCACTGGGCGATGGAACGCTTTGGCGACCGCGTCTTCCTGCTCGGCTCCGACTACGTCTTTCCCCGCGTCGCCAACCTGATCATTCGCGATCTGGTGCTGGCGCGCGGTGGTGAGGTGCTTGCCGAACGTTATGTGCCCTTGGGCGGGCGCGATTTTGCCGCCGTCGTCGATGAGATCGCCGCACAGCGGCCCGCGCTGGTGCTCAATACGCTCAACGGCGACAGCAATGCCGCGTTCATTGATGCGATGGTCAAGGCCGGCCTGGCGGCCCAGCCGGTGATGTCCTTCAGCGTCGCCGAGGCGGAGATCAAGGCCTGGGGCGGCGCACGCCTGGTGCAGCACTACGCCACCTGGAGCTACTTCCAGTCGCTTGATACACCGCAGAACCGCCGCTTCATTGCGGCCTGGCAGAAGCGCTTTGGCGCGTCGCGCCCGACCAGCGACGCGGTCGAGGCCGCCTACGTCGGGGTGAAGCTGTGGGCGCAGGCGGTGCGCGATGCGGGCAGCGACGATCCGCTTCGCGTCAATACCGCCTTGCTGCATCAGACCGTGGGTGGGCCGTCGTCGATTGCCGCAGTGGATGGGCGCACCCGGCATCTCTGGAAAATGGTCCGGATCGGGCATGTGCGCGCCGACGGCCAGTTCGCACAGGTGTTTGCCTCGGCCCATCCGGTGAAGCCAGCGCCCTGGCCCGGCATGCGCTCGCCCGAGGCCTGGCAGCGCCTGATCGAAAGCGCGCACCCGTGAAGAGCCGGCGCATCCTCACGCAGTTGCTGTTCGGCTTTCTGGTTCTCTCGCCGCTGCCGCTGGCGCTGTTTGTCTGGTGGTCGTCAAGCGGCATCGAGCGCACGCTGCAGCAGAGCGCGCTGGTGAGCCTTTCGTCGCTAGCCGACAAGAAGACCGATCAGATCAACACCTACCTCGACGAACGGATTCGCGAGAGCCAGAGCCTCGCGAAGTCGCCCACCACCCAGCACGCCTTGAGCATCCTGCCCTCGCAGATGGCCAGCGCCGACGAAGTGCAGTACGCGGTGGACGAAGCGCGCTACCGCGACTACTACGAGAACGCCGTGGTGCGGGGGGGTGATCATGACTTGCTGTTGACCGACCACGCGGGCACGGTGGTGTTCTCGATGCGCCACCAGGCGGACTTCGCCACCAACCTCAACACCGGGCGCTATCGCGACAGCAAGCTGGCGCTGGCGCATCGCCAGGCGATGGCGCTGCTTGAAACCCAGGTCACCGCCGCGGCGCCTTATGCCCCCTCAGCGAATCGCCCCGCGGTGTTCGTGGTGTCGCCGGTGATCCGCGACGGCAAGCTGTTGGGCACGATCGCGCTGCAGTTGTCGCTCGAACACCTGATGCGCGTGGCGACCGATGCCACCGGCCTTGGGCGTACTGGCGAGACCATCATTACCCAGCTCGAAGGCGGGCAGGCGCTGTATGTCACGCCCCTGCGCAGCGCGCCGGATGCGGCCTTCCGCCTGCGCCGACCAATCTCCGCCCTGGGGCGGCCGATGGAGGCGGCCATCCGTGGCGAACGCGGCAGTGGCGTTTCAACTGACTACGCCGGCACGCCGGTGATTGCTGCCTGGCGCTACTTGCCGGCCCTGCGCTGGTTCATGGTGGTGAAGACCAACGTCGATGAAGCCTTCGCACCGGCGCGGCAGTTGCGTCGGCAGAGCCTGATCGCGCTGGCGGCCTTGTCGCTGGTGGCGTTTGCGGCGGCGCTGGCGATTGCGCGCAGCATCGTGCGGCCGATCCGCAATCTCAACGAAGCCACACGGCGGATCGCCGAGGGTGAGCTTGCGGAGCGCGCGCCGATCGGCGGGAGCCGCGAGTTCCGCTTGCTCGGCAAGAGCTTCAACCGTATGGCGGACCGGCTGGCGCAGGAACAGGGCCAGCTTGAGCGGCGCGTGGCCGAGCGCACCCACGCCCTGGCATTGAGCAATGCGCGCTTCGATGATCTGGTGCGGCGCATTTCGGTCGGCGTGTACGTGTTCCGCTATCTGCCGGATGGCGGCATGCGCTTCGATTATGTGAGCCCCCGTTTTTGCGAGCTGACCGGTGTCGCGGAAGCCGATGCGCTGCGCGATGCGCGCCTGCCGTTTTCGTTGATCCACCCGGACGATCTGCCCGAGGTCATGCGGGTCAACACCCTGGCCGCGCAGACCCTTGCACCCTTCCGGGTTGAATGCCGTTTCGTGCTGGGCGGCGAAACGCGCTGGTACTACGTGGAATCGGACGGCGTGGCGGTGCCGGAGGGTGGCAGCGTCTGGAATGGTGTCGTCACCGACATCACCGAGCGAAAGCGGGGCGAACAGGCCTTGCGCCACGCCGCCGACGAGCAGCTGGCGATCTTCGAGTCGGCCACGATCGGGATCGGCTTGCTGCGCAACCGTGTCGTGATCAAGTGCAACCGCCGGCTGGAAGAAATGCTGGGCTACCAGCCGGGGGAAATGATCGGCCAGACCACGCGTGCCTGGTACCTGGACGAGCGCTCCTACCTGGCTGGCGGCGAGGTGTATGGCGAGCTGGCCGCCGGCGGCATCCACCGCCGTGATCAGGAACTGCTGAGCAAGCACGGCACCCGCTTCATCGCCAAGATCGCAGGCCGCGCGATCGACCCGAGCGACCTCTCGCGCGGCACGGTGTGGATGTTCGACGATGTGACGCAAGAGCGACAGATCGCGGCCGAGATGGAGCGCGCACGGCACGCCGCCGAAGCGGCCAACCGCGCGAAGTCCGAATTCCTGGCCAACATGAGCCATGAGATCCGCACGCCGATGAACGCGGTGCTCGGACTCACACAACTGGCGCTCGACGGCGAACGCTCGCGCGAGCAGCGCGACTACCTTGAAACCGTGCTGGCCTCCGGCCGCGCCCTGCTTGCCGTGCTCAACGACATCCTCGACTACTCGAAGGTGGAAGCCGGGCGCCTGGAAGTCGAAGCGGTGCCGATGAATCTGGAAGAGGTGCTGCGTGGCGTGGCCGATCTCTTCGCCGCGCAGCTCGAAGAGAAATCGCTCGAATTCTTTCTCGACGTGGCCGCCGATCTGCCCGCCCGTTTGCAGGGCGATCCGCTGCGCCTTGCACAGGTGCTCAACAATCTTGTCGGCAATGCAATCAAGTTTACCGAGCGTGGCGAGATCGCCCTGCGGGTCAGTCTTGGCGCCCGCGACGGCGATGCACTGCGGCTTCGCTTCGAGCTGCGGGATACCGGCATCGGTCTGTCGGCGGCGCAGACTGAACGCATCTTCCAGGCCTTCAGCCAGGCCGATGGCAGTATCACGCGCAAGCACGGCGGCACCGGGCTCGGTCTGGCGATCTGCCAGAAGCTGGTGGCACTGATGGGCGGCGAGATCGGCGTTCAAAGCACCGAAGGCGAGGGCTCGACCTTCTGGTTTACGCTGGCCGCCCGCGCGCTTGAGTCGCCCGCGCCGGGCGCCGGCCTGCAGCAACTGGGCGGCCGCAAGGTGCTGGTGGCTGCGAACGCGGCCCGCGCGCGCGCCATCCTTGCGCAACTGCTGGGCCACTGGGGCTTGCAGGTCGAACCCGTGGCCGATGGGGATGCGGCGCTTGCCGGCCTGCAGGCGGCCGCGGCCGCCGGTGCGCCATTCCACACGTTGCTGCTTGACTGGCGGATGCCCGGCAGCAGCGGCCTGGCGATCGCGCGGCGGATCAAGGCCGATGCCGAGCAGGGCCACTTCCCGTACCCGCACGTGGTGATGATGGTTGGTCAGTCTGACAGGACGGCGCTCGATGCCCTTGCGGGCGAACTGCGCCTGGGCGGCATCGTCGCCAAGCCGGTCACCGCATCGCCGCTGCTCGACGCCCTGCTGCACAGCACGCCCGTGGCCGGCCCGCCACGGCTTGGCAACGGTGACGTGGCGGCCCGTTACGAGGGCGCGCGCGTGCTGCTGGTGGAAGACAACGCGCAGAACCGCCAGGTGGCTGCAGGCTTGCTGGCGCGCCGCGGCATTGCGGTGCGCACCGCCAATGACGGCGCTGAAGCGGTCGCGATCAGCGCCGAACAGGGCTTCGACCTCATCCTGATGGACTTGCACATGCCGGTCATGGACGGCCTGGAGGCCAGCCGGGTGATTCGCGATCGCGCGGGCGCCGCCGCGCTGCCGATCGTGGCGATGACCGCGGCCGTGATGCCGGAAGACCGCGAGCGCTGCCGTGCAGCCGGCATGGTCGACTTCGTCCCCAAGCCGGTCGAACCCGAGGTGCTCGATGCGGTGCTGGCGCGCTGGCTGGGCCCGCTGCGCGTTGCCAACGGGCGTGCTGCGCCCGCCCCGCGTATGGATGCGCAGTCGCTGGAAGGCTTCGACTTTGCGGCGGCCCTGCGGCGCATGGATGGCGACGCGGCAATGCTGGGTCATCTGCTGCGCGGCTTTGCCGATGACAACCAGGACGCGGCCATGCAGATCGACGCCATGGTGGCCGACGGCTATGCCGAATCCGCCATTTCGCGCCTGCATGCCATCAAGGGGGCGGCCGCCAATCTGGGGGTGGTGGCCTTGGCCGACGCCGCACAGGCATTCGAACGAGCACTGCGGGCGGGGGCGGAAGGCAGCCTGCTCCAAGCGCGGGCCGAGCTTTTCGCAGAGGTGCTGGCGCACGCGCTTGGCATCGTCCGTGCCCAGTTCGCCACCGCGCCGGCCACCCCAGCGCCGCAGGCCGATGCCGCGGCGCTTGCGGCCGCGCTGTCGGCCCTGCGGCCTTACCTTGAACGCCGCGAACTGGTGCCCGATGCCTTGCAGGAGACCTTGCGGCGCCTGGCAGAGTACGATCCAGCCGCTGGCTTGATGCGCCGCCTGCTGCGCCAGATCGATCATTTCGACCATGATGGCGCCTTGGCGATCCTCGCGCAGATCGCGGCCACGCAGAACCTGGAGTTGCAAGCATGAGTGCGGGCGAGCCGAGAAGACCCTTGATCCTGCTGGTCGACGATCAGCCCGCGAACCTGCATGTGCTGGCCGCTTCACTCAAGAGCCAGTACCGCATCAAGACGGCCACCCATGGCGCGGCAGCCCTTGAGCTGGCGCAGATCGACGGCGACCGCCCGCAACTGATCCTGCTCGATGTGATGATGCCCGAGCTCTCGGGCATGGACGTGTTGCGTGCGTTGCGCGCGGGGGCATCGACGCACGATATTCCGGTCATCATCGTGACGGCCGACACCTCCGAGGCCAGCCAGCTAGAGGGCCTCGCGCTGGGGGCCGATGACTTCCTCACCAAACCGGTTTCGCCCGCAGTGCTGCTGGCGCGTGTGGCCAACCTGCTGCGCCGCACGCAGGCAGAGGCGCGTTTTCGCATGGTGCTGCAGCAGTCCCCCACCGCCTTGCTGATCGTGGATCGGCAACACCGCATCGCTTTCAGCAACCCGGTGGCGGAGGTGGTGTTTGGCTATCCGGCCGGTGCGATGCTCGGTTTGCCGCTTGGCGCGCTGATCCCCGATTCGCTGCGCGAACGGCACGATCAGTTTGCGCGCCACTGCTTGCGCGAAGAGGATGTGCGCCGTTCGGCCCACGGCCGCGAGCTGCCGGCGCGGCGCTGCGATGGCAGCGATTTCCCGGCCGAGATCGGCCTCTCGCCGATCCCCGGCGACGACGGCATGCAGGTACTGGTGTCGGTGACCGACATGTCGGGCCGCGCCCAGATCGAACAGCGCCTGCGCGAAGTGAACGACGCGCTCGAACAACGCGTCGCGGCCCGCACCGCCGAGCTTGAAGCGCGCAATCGCGAACTGCTTGCGGCCATCAGCAGCTTGTCCGAGGCGCGCCAGCAGGTGGCCCAGGCGGAAAAGCTCGCATCGCTGGGCCGTCTGGTGGCGGCTTTCGCGCACGATATCGGCAACCCGATCGGCAACGTGGCAACGCTCGCGTCGATGCTGGCCGAAAAGCAGCGCAGCCTGAGCGCCAGCGTCAGCGCAGGCTCGCTCAAGCGTTCCGATCTTGAGGCCTTCCTTGCAACCGGTGAAGAAGCCTACAGCCTGGTCGAACGCAACCTCGAGCGCGCGCGCGAGCTGCTGGCCTCCTTCAAGCAACTCGCGCTCGATCAGGCGACCTCGCAACAGCGCGCGATCGACCTGCTCGACTGGCTGGGCCAGTTCACCTACACCCTGTCGCCCTCGCTCGTGGGGGGCGGGCACCATGTGGTGGTCGACGTGCCTGCCGGGCTTTCGATCAAGACGGCGCCGGGCCTGCTCGGCCAGGTGATCGCCAATCTGGTGTCGAACGCGGTCACGCACGGCTTTGAAGGCCGCACCGGCGGCGTGATCCGCATCACTGCGGTGCGCACCGACGATGGCCGGATCGAGATCGCGGTGTCGGACGACGGGGCGGGCATCGCCCCCGGCGACCTGCCGCGCGTCTTCGAGCCGTACTTCACGACGCGCGCGGGCAAGGGCGGCACCGGGCTGGGGCTGGACATCGTGCGCGGCATCGTAGAGGAATCGCTGGGCGGGCAGATCGCCATTGAAAGCGCGCCCGGCGTGGGCACCACCTTCACGATCCGGCTCCCGGCGCAGGGCTGAAGCGGCGCGCTGCCGCGCGGCCTGTGTAATCCGCCCCGTCTGGTGGGACAATGGCGGGCCTGAGTACTTCCCCTTACGGACACACCCCAGATGGCGATCCAGTGGTTTCCCGGACACATGGCTTCGGCGCGCAAGAAAGCGGCCGAGAGCCTCAAGATCGTCGACATCGTGATCGAAGTGCTCGATGCGCGCATCCCCGAGGCCAGCCGCAACCCGATGATCGAAGAGCTGCGCCGTCACCGCCAGCGCCCGTGCCTGAAGCTGCTGAACAAGGCCGACCTCGCCGACCCCGATGTGACCCGCCAGTGGGTGGAGTACTACAACGCCCAACCGGGGGTCCGCGCACTGGCGCTGTCCTTCAAGAAGCCGGCGGACGTGGCGCGCATCGTGCCCGCCTGCCGCCAGCTTGCCCCGCATCGCGACGACAACAGCAAACCCTTGCGCATGATGATCATGGGCATTCCGAACGTGGGCAAATCCACGCTGATGAATGCGCTGCTCAAGCGCAAGGTGGCCGCCGTGGGCGACGAGCCGGCGGTAACCAAGGGGCAGCAGACGCTGGATCTGGGCCCCGGCATGACGCTCACCGATACGCCCGGCCTGCTGTGGCCAAAGATCGAGCACGACAGCGATGGCTACATGCTGGCCGCCAGCCACGCGGTGGGCACCAATGCGGTGGTGGAAGAGGCGGTGGCTGCCTTCCTGGCGGAGGTGCTGCTCGCGCAGTACCCGACACAGTTGGGCGCCCGCTACAAATTCAACCCGAGCGGCTTCGACGGGCCCGGCGTGGTTGAAGAGGTGGCGCGGCGGCGCGGCTGCCGCATGAAGGGTGGCGATCTCGATCTGGAAAAAGCCGCGCTGATCCTGCTGACCGACTACCGCAGCGGCACCATCGGGCGTATCAGTCTTGAATCGCCGCAGACCCGCGCCGCCATGCTGGCTGCCGCCGCACAGGTGCCGCCGGCCACCGATGCCGCACCCGACGCATCCGGCGAAGCTTGAACGGCAAGCCGGACCCTGCAACCGCTCTTCGATTGGCCCATCCGTATGCACCCGAGAACCGGTGATGAAACCATTGCGCGGCGCCCCAGCGCCGAGCTGACCTACCGCGCCGTGGCCTGGGGCGTGGCGACGCCGATCGCGATCGGCCGGCGGGTGATGCGGGGCCCGCGCGTGCCCGATCTAGCGCCGGCTGCCGGCAAGGCGGTCCAACTGAGCCTCACGCCAGTGCTGTTTGCCGCCGTGCTGGGCTGGCGTGTGCAGGCCGCGTGCTGGCGCCTGGCGCTTGGCGGCGCGCAGCGCATGCTGGGCGGGCGGCGCTGAGCCGGGCCGGGTGCCGATACCCGTCATCAAATCTTCATTGCGGCTTTGCGGTGACGGTCTAGGCTAGAAGTCCGCCAAGCAGGAGTTGCGAGATGTCCACCTTTTTCAGCGCCCCGGCCGGCCCGACTCGCGCCGGGCTGATCCGTATCGACCCGATGAGCGCGGCCGACCGCGCCCTGGTTGAAGACCCGAAGATCTGGACGCCACGCGCCTTCGGCCGCGACGCCAGCGGCCATGCATCGCAGCACGGGGTTGAATTCCGCATGCGCGGCGGGCAAATGGAGCTGACCCGCAACGATCAAAGCGAGACCAGCTTCTTCGTCCTGCCCTTTGTCAGCGATGCCGGCGGCGACCGCGTCACCGGCCCGGAAGAGGCCAGCCCGGTGCTCGAGGGTAGCGACGACAACCCCGATGCGCTGGTCGGCATTTCGGTCGCCGGCTTTCACTTCGCCCGTGACGACGAGCGCTTCGGCCCGAAGGATCGGCTGACCTTCCAGTTCTCGATCGCGCAGGATCGCGGAGAAGACAACCCGGGGCTCGAAAACCTCAACTGGGTGCTCAACGCCGGCCTCAAGCTCTACAAGCAAGCCAGCGGCAAGGAAAAGCCCGCCGCGGCCGAGCCGACCGAACTGGCGCTGTCCTTCCGCCGCGCCTTTCAGAGCCGGGTGATGGAAGTGCCCGGCGGCGCGCTCAAACTGCAGTTCAAGGTGCTGCGGCATGAAGAGCCGCCTTTCTGGCGCGAGGCGCTCAACTTCATCACCGGCGACACCGGCAAGGATCTGATCGGCATGCTCGGCTTGCCTGCGCTGACCACGCCGTGCCTGAATTTCGTTAACCAGAGCCTCGACCGCCTGCTCGGTGATCAGCGTGGCGAGCCGATCTTCGCTGGCGATCCGATCAGCTACGTGTTGACCCGGCGCGCGCGCGAAGAGGTCAGCGGCGGCCTCGCGAGCGCCAAGGTGCTGGCCTTGCGCCCCGGCTACAGCCTGCTGGTGCGTGGGGCGGACTACGAAAAGGTGCTCAAGGCCGAGCCCACCATCGATACCGGACGCGGGCGCCTGATCCCCAAGGGCGTTTCGGTGCTGGAGGCGAGTCGGCCGGACTACGACGACCCCTTCGCCAGTGTCACCTACGCCTTGTTGCGGATCGGCGTTGCGCAGACCAATCTGCAGAGTGATCTGGCCTACACCTCGAAGATCAAGGCGGGCTGAGCGGCCAGAGCGGCTAGAATCCGCGCCCTGAACGAGGATTCCCATGCAAGCGCGCATCGACCGTCTGGAAGTGAAACTGAGCTTTGCCGAGGATCTGCTCGACGAGCTCAACAGCACCGTTTTTCGTCAGCAGCAGCAGATCGAAGCGCTGCAGAAGCATCTTCAGGCGCTCACCGAACAGGTGCGCGCGTCCGGCGGCGGCGGGGGCGGCGCCCCCCCCGGCGACCTGCGCGACGAGATTCCGCCGCACTGGTAGGCGCGCTTCCTACAGGCGCGCGAGGTGCGTTCGGCAAGGGCGCGAAGGCCGGTGGCCGGCGCCTGACGAACGGCGCGCAGCATGCCAAACGGGTATGACAGCATCCGTGATGCGGGGCGCGGTTCTGGCGCCGCTGCAGCAACGGGGGCTCACCATGGCGCGCATTCTTTTCAGTGCCCACGATCCGGCCGGGCACACCCTGACCGACTATGTCGATGCCGGCAACGCGGAGGAGGCGCTCGCCTCGCTCGCCGCCCGCGGGCTTGCCAACATCCGGCTGCATGACGCCGCCGACATGGCTGCGCTGCGCGATGACCGCGACGCCGTACCCGCTTCGATGCGCCAGCAGCAAGCCGCTTTCGAGCTGCGCCTGCAGACCGACCCCGGCGTGCGCACCTTCCTCACCGAACTGTTCCGGCGCAACCGCCTGTGGCTGGCGATTGATGCCTGTCTGTTGTTGTGGGGCCTGATCGGTGGCGACCGCGTGCTGGTGGCGCTGGCGCTCCTCTTCCTCGCGCTGTCCTTGCTGCCGCCCTTGTGGCAGTACCGCCATGCGATGCGCTACGACCGCATGCTGCGGGCCTGCGCACTGGGCCAATGGGATCTGGCTTCAACGCTGCTCGCGCAGCTGGCGGCCGGCAGTCGCAAACCCCTGCTGACTTTCGATGTGGCCGTGCGGGCGGCCTGTATCCGTGCGGTGCGTGGTGATCTGGCCGGGGCTCGCGCAGCGGTGGAAGCGTGGCGCACCGAGTTCGATGCCAAGGCGCCGGGCATGGTCGATCAACGCATTGCCACCGTCTGCCATGCGGGGGGCGACTACGCAGGCTTCGTCGAGGCCATGCGGGCCGCCTACAGCGCGGCGCCGACGAACCTGACGCACCGGCTTGACCTTGCGCTGGCCGAAGCGCGCGTCGGTGACCCCGACGCCGTGCCCCATCTGCTGGCAGGTATCGACGAAGCGAAGTTGCCCAGTTTCGGCCGCCCCTTCGTCGACTGGGCGCGCGGCATGCTCGCGCTGCGTCATGGGCACCCCGAGGCCCTCGCCGCCCTTGGCCGTGCCACCCAGGGCTTCCTGGAATACGCAGCCAATCCGGCGGTGTGGTCCTCGCTCGCCCTGTGCTCGGGTGCGTATGCGCTCGCGCTGGCGCAGCAGGGCCGGCCGCGCGAAGCGCAGGCGGCGCTGCAGCACGTCTGGCCGGTGCTCAAGGTGCACGGGGATCGCCTGCTGCTGACCATGCTGCGCCGCGAACTCAAGGGCGCATTGCCCTGAGCTGCCGCGGGGCGTGTCAGATCAGTGACGGCCCCGCGACGATTGCCTTCGCTTCCTTCTCGGAAATCCGCACCGACGCGCTGGTGATGACATGCACGGTCAGCCAGTCGTGCAGATCGTAGGCGCCATCGTTCTCGAAGCCGATGAAGCGGCAGCCAACCTGGCCGCTGTCACCCTGCGGAATGAAATTGACGATGCGTGCCTGACCCCTGACCCGGTCGGGGATTCCGTCCAGGCGCAGTGCGAAGGCGAACTCCAGCCCGATCTCCGGCTCAATCGCCGAGGCATAGCTGAAGCCTTCCAGCGATAGATCGTTCAAGGGCAGCCGGTGGCCGTTCAGCTCCACCCAGAAAATCGTCTTCCCGTCACGGTGCGCGGCAAAGCGCTGGCGGGTGCGGCGTTCGTTACTCTCGGCGTTGGCACTCATGGGCAGGCTGCAAGTTGGTCAAGCCTGAAGTCTTGACCGGCAAGGCCGGTTTGCGCAAGCCCGCCGGGCTGTTTGCCGCGCAGCGTGTCAACCTTTCCGCTTTCGCTACCGTTAGAGGCGTCATGGTGGATCACCACATAACAATGACGGAGCAAGAACATGGGCAGGCTTTGTGAAGAGTCTTACGCAGAATTCCTCGATTCGCTCAAAGCAGCGGGGGTCGAGATCGCAAATGAATGCGAACTGCGTGAGCGGCTGGCCGAGACGGCGCGCTGGCGATTTGCCTTCATGACCATGGCGCAAAACGGCAAGGCCATCGGCATCCGCTTCATCGACCACGGCGCGCGCCAGAACAAGGCCCGTATCCGCCGCGCTTTTGCCCGTTACGCCTTCCCTGACAATTCCGACAGCGTCTTCGCCGCCAATCTGGCCGCTGACTGACATCCCGCTCGGTGGCCTGCGAATCCGCGGGCCCTGAACACAGACCATGAGCGGCGCAGCCTCCTGCGCCGCAGTGCGCAAGCCCGGCGCTTGCGCGCCCCGTCCTCGACAATTCCCCGAACTGATCGACGCGCCCGTCAAGGGTGCGCAGATGCCGCATGCCTTGCGCGGCGTGCGGGGGACCTGCCCCCAAGCACGGCGTCATTCCGTCGGGGCCGTGACGGATGTCCCGAGAAATGCAACGTGCATAGACAGGTGAAAAACCTTTAAGGCATAATTGCGTCCGACCCCGCCACATGGCTCCCTTGCGGCGGGGTCTTCATCGCCCTTGGTCCACTCCATGGCGATGAGGTTCGTGGTCGGTAGTCGTGTCGGGTCGTGAGGCGGGGGCCTCGCGGCCCTCTTTTTTTATGAGCCGTCGCGGCGCGCCAGCGTGGCAAGGAAGGCGTCGGCGTCCTGATAGCCGATCACGCGCAAGCCTTCGATCTCGCGACCGGATGCATCAAAGAACACGATGCCGGGCGGGCCAAAGAGGCCGAAGCGCTTGAGCAAAGCCTGGTCAGAGGCCGTGTTGGCGGTCACGTCGGCCTTGAGCAGTGTGCTCCCCTTGAGCGCAGCAATCACGCGCTCGTCGCGGAAGGTGAAGCGTTCCATTTCCTTGCAGCTAACGCACCAGTCGGCATAGAAGTCGAGCATCACCGGCTTGCCTTCCGCGATGCGTTGGTCAAGTTCGGCCAGGCTTGTGACCCGCTCAAAGGCCAACTGCTTTTCTGCTTGTCCGGCGTTGGCCCCACGCAGGAAGCCCAGCGGCTGCAGCGGGTCGCGACTGCCACCCAGAGCGCCTAGCAGCAAGGCGCTGCCAACGATCAGCAGCAGCACCCCGACCCCTTTCCAGAAGCGGCGCCAGCCCTTGGCCTGCGGGGGGAGCGGATCGAGTGCATGCAGGTAGACCGCGCAGACGATCGCCAAAGCCGCCCAGGCCAGCATGATTACGACCTCGGGCAGCACCGGGTGCACCAGCCACAGCGCGAGTGCAAGCAGCATCACGCCGAAACCTCGCTTGACCGACTCCATCCACGGGCCTGCATGCGGCAGCAGGCCGCGCGCAGCCACCGCGACCAGCACCAGCGGTGCGCCCATTCCCAGGGCCATCACGAACAGGGCGCTGCCGCCGAGCAGTGCGTCACCGGTCTTGGCGATGTAGAGCAGGGCGCCCATCAATGGGGCCGCGACGCAGGGGCCGACGATCAGGGCCGAGAGCACACCCATCACCGCCACGCCGAGCACCGAACCACCGCGCTGGTGATTGGCCGTGTTGGAAAGACGGCTCTGCAGCGCACTGGGAAGCTGCAGTTCATAGAAGCCGAACATGGCGCAGGCAAGTGCAACGAAGATCAGCGCAAAGCCGCCCAGCACCCACGCGTTCTGCAGCGCGGCCGACAGCAGGGTGCCAGACAGCCCGGCCGCGACGCCGGCAAGGGCATACGTGATCGCCATGCCCAGCACATAGATGCTGGCCAGTACGGCAGACCGCGTGCGTGAAACATGCGTGCCCTGACCGACGATGATGCCCGAGAGGATCGGCAACATTGGCAGCATGCATGGCGTAAAGGCCAGCAACAGGCCTGCGCCGAAAAAACTCAGCAGGATCAACGCCAGCTTGCCCTCGTTGAGCACCGTCGCGAGGCGCCCCGCTTCGTCTTGCGCAAGCGGCGGTGCGGCCGCAATGGCCGGCGCAGCGCTTGCGGGCGTGGCCGACCCAGGCGCGGCGGATTCAGGCTGGCTGAAGCCTTCAACCGCACGGGCCAGCAGGCCCGCCGCCTTGGTGCCGCCGAGGGTAAGTTCAGTTGTGACCGGCGGGTAACACACGCCGACCTCGGCGCACCCCTGATAGCTCACGCTGAGCTTGCTGCCGGGGCCCACTTCGCCCGACGCAAGCGGCAGCGCGACGGACAGCGCGCGGTGATAAGTCTCCACCTCGCCGAAGAACTCATCGTTCTTGCGCTCGCCGGCCGGAAAGCTCGGTTCGCCCAGGACCACGTTCGGGCTGAGGGGCTTGAAGCTGAAGCGATGCTTGTAAAGGTAGTAGCCCTCGGCAATCTCGAAGCGAACTTCGAGCGATTTGGGATCGCTTGAATGCAGACTGGGGACGAAGGCCTTCTCGGGTTCGAGTGGCTCGGGCGCTGCGCTGGCCTGGCCGACCAGCAAAGCGAAGACGAGAATGATCAGGTGCTTCATTGAAGGTTCAGCATTCTGTGGAGTCGGGTTGATCAATCGCGGTCGCGTCGTGGAGCCAGCGCAGGTAGGGCGCAGCCCCGTCCTGTACGGCGCAGGCCAGCAGTTCCGGCACGTCGTAGGGGTGGGCGTCCAGCAAAGCCGCTTGCATGGCGGGGTAGCGTGCAGTGCTGGTCTTGATCGTGATCGGTACTTCGCACGCCTGCTCGATCGCGCCCTCCCATCGGTAGATGGAAGTTACCGGCGCACCGATGCTGACGCAGGCCGCGAGTCGTCGTTCGACCAGCATTTTGGCGAGTTGTTCTGCGCTTTCGATATCGGGCAAGGTCGAGAAGACGATTAGCGCCGTGTTTGCCGCAGTGTCCATTGCGTCCTGAAAGTGGCAGGGCGGCCATGTGGAGGCCAAGGCCACCCATTCTAGCGGTGCCGGCTGTGCGCGCGGCTGCATCGCTTGCGCGCCAGCCAAATGAAAACCCCGCCGGTGGGCTAATGCCAGTCAGTTAAGCCCGTAGGCCCGCTGATCCGGTAAAAAGGGAACGTGTTGAACACGTTCCCTTTTTGCTTGATGAGCCTGCTTGAGAGCGCGCTGCGCCAGACCCTTCCCCGAGTCCCCGAGCGACTCGATGAACTCAGTGCACTGATTGACCCTGCCTGGATCGAGCAGGCGCTTGCGGCTAGCAGGGTGATGCAAAACCCCGTGAACGATTCGGGGATGCAGTTGTCGTAGGGATAAGCGTACCACCCCAGGCAGAGCA
>NZ_JAPFHA010000009.1 GCF_026586805.1 Niveibacterium sp. 24ML
TAGGGAAGGTCTGAATAAGTGAGCGAGAGGGATGCAGCGCAAGGCGCGGCGCGCGCAGCGACCAAGCCATATCAAAGCGATAGGCGCGGGAGCGAGCACGCCGCAACGCAGCGATGCGCCGTCGCAGCCACTTATTCAGGCTTTCCTTAGGCTGTCTCCTGGCTTGCAACACTTCATACCGGGTGTGCGCTGATGACATCCGGGTATCATGAGGGTCACAAACTAGGAGACGCTATCCATGAAGCATTCATCCCTTGTCGCGCGCTTGCTCGCCAGCGCTTTTGTCATCGGGGCCTTGTCGGCTCAGCCTGCCTTGGCGTGGGAGAACGGCAAGATCCTCATCTGGGTGAACAACGACAAGGGATGGAAGGGGCTGCAGAAGGTTGGCGATGAGTTCACCAAGAAGACCGGCATCAAGGTCAAGGTAGAAACACCGGATAACCCGACCGAGGCTTTTGCCGCCGCAATGGCCAAGGGCAATGGGCCAGACATCTGGATCTGGCCGCACGATCGGATCGGCGACTGGGTCAAGAACGGCTGGCTGACGCCGGTTGAGCCCACGCAGGCCATGAAGACCGGGATCGTCCAGATTGCATGGGATGGCTTCACCGCACAAGGCAAGCAGTGGGGCTACCCGATCGCAGTCGAGGCGATCTCGCTGATTTACAACAAGGCCTTGATCGAGACGCCCCCGAAGTCTTACGAAGAATTTGCCGAGATTGATGCACGGCTCAAAGGCAAGGGCGTGCGCGCCGTCGGTTGGGAAACGCAGAGCCCGTACTTCACCTGGCCGATGCTGGCCGCCAACGGTGGCTATCCCTTCCAGCGCGATCTGCTTGGCAACTACCTGGGCAAGGACACCGGCATCAACCATGCCGGCGCGGTCAAGGGCGCCGAAGTGCTGGTCAAGCTGATCAAGTCTGGCGCGGTGCAGCCCGCCATGTCTTACGGCGACGCCGAAGAGGCGATGAAGAGCGGCAAGCAGGCCATGTGGATCAATGGCCCCTGGGCCTGGGAAGGTCTGACCAAGGCGGGCATCAAGTTCGGCATTGCGCCCTTGCCCACCGTGGCGGGCCAGCCGGCGCGGCCCTTCGTCGGGGTGCTGGGGGCAATGCTGCCCAAGGGCTCACCCAACCGTGCCGCCGCGGTCAACCTGATCGAGAATTACCTGCTCACCCAGGAAGGTATCAAGCTGGTCAACGACGACAAACCGATTGGCGTGCCCGCGAGCAAGGCCGTGTTCTGGGACTTCTTCCAGGACACGCAGATCCGCCAGGCGATGGAAGGGGTTTTTGCCGGCCGGCCGATGCCCAACAACCCGGAAATGCAGTACTTCTGGAAGAATCTGGCGAGCGCCTTGAAAGACATTACCACCAGTAGCAAGAAGCCCAAGGATGCGCTCGATACCGCCGCAAAGGCGATCGTGGCCGGTCAGTAATCCAGCTGGCGAATGGGGGCAGGGCTGCGCAAGCGCCGTGCCCCCATTCGTTTTCGAACGCAGCAGCGTGGCTTAGCCGCCTTGCTTCAGCGCGTCCAGCGCCTGCTTGGCCTGGTCGAGATCCTTGCCGAATTCGGCCAGATAGCGGCTGCGTTGTTCGCCCTGCCACTCGGCATTCGAGAAGCTGCTCAGCGAGTATTGCGCCGTCACCCCGACCGGGCCGGCAAGCCTTGGCATCAGTGCGCGGTCCGGGTGGCCGTGCTCGTGCAGCAGGTAGCCGTCCACATCGCGGATCGTCAGGGGGAAGCGCGGCGCAGCGTCGCGAATCAGCTTGCCGAACACCGTGAGCCTGACGGTTTGCGCGCCGGCTTCCAGCTGCTCGTTGAAGCTCGCCAGTGCGACCGGTTTGCCGCTGGCGTCATCCACCCGTGCATGGATCACATAGCGGCCGGCTTGCCGCACCTCGACCGGGGCGCTCAGGACAAGTGAGCCGTCCGTCAGGGTGTCGGTGAAGCCGCCGGCCCAGGTGGCCGGTGCGGTGTTCGCACGTACCACGTCGAAAAAGTGCTGGCCGGGCTTGTCGTCCGCCTTGAAGGCCAGTTCGACGCGGATCGTGCCATCGAAGCTTGCGAGCGGGCCGGGCGACGGGGTGAGCGTGGCGCTCAAGGTGCCGTCGCCCGCCTGTGCGTCACCTGCGCGGCCCTGGTCGTTGAACGCCATGGCGACGCTGATGCCCGCCGCGCCAGCTTCGCCCGGCAAGCCGGTTGCCCGCGCAGCATTGATCGTCAGGGGCAGGGGCTTCCCGTCGGCATCGCGTGCGGCGATGGTGAATATCACTGCTTCGTCGCTCGCCAGAAACACGCGGCTCTGGCTACTGACGATTCGCACGGAAGGGTCGGTTTCGTCGCTGCCATTGTTCATTGCGCGGTCTTCGACCACCGGCTCGTTCGGGTACATCTGGTCTGGCTGTTCGGAAGCCGGCCGCGAATTGAACGGATATTCCGTGGCCTTTCGATAACTGGCCAGGCGCTGCTTCGCCTGCGAAAGCCGTTCGGACCATTCGGCAATTGCGGCGGCGCGCTGCTCGGCGCTCATCGGGACCGCCGCGGCGGAAGAGGCCGTCGGCGAGAAAGCGGGCGTGCCGTCCGTTGCGGCTGCAGCGGTGTGCTGCCCTGGAGGATTCGTGCTCGCCGAGCTTACAGGCCATAGCCACCAGCCCACAGCGGTGGCACCGCACACCGCGAGCACCGCACGCGCAGCGGCGCCACGCCGCCCCGCGCGGGGCGGGGCTTGGTTTGAGCGCTCAGCGGGCATTGTTCACAACGTCGGTGCGCACCACCGAAATGATTCCGCCCCAGTTGCCGTTGGCGTAATGGTTGTAGGCCTCACTGTCATCGCGGAACTTCACCGTGTGATAGCTCCATTTCGCCCGGCCGCCCTCGGCCGCAGCGGTGCCCAGCGTGAGGTCGTTGCAGAACCAGTCCGATGGGTTGCAGAAGCCCGCGCCTGAGCTGCCCGAGACGCCACCGGTGGAGTGGTAGGCAACCACCTCGTCGTCCTGCCCCGGCAGTACGCTCGAATACAGCGTGCCCTTGGCGCCGGCAAACATGTTGAACCAGATGGCCTTGGTGTCGTTGTGGTTGTAAAGCGCGCGGGCGGTGGTGGTTTTCAGGTCCTTGGTCAGTTCATCGGACACCGCCCACGAGCCGACATCGGCCAATTCCGATCCGCCCGCCGCGCCGGAGGCGACGTTGACCCACTTGATGTTCCAGCCGCTCTGGGTGCTGCCGTCCGAGTTGCCGCATTGCCCCGATGCATTCGGTGTGGCGTTCTTCTTGTAGCGGGTGCTGCTGCCGTAGTTGGCCAGGGTATAGCCGATCATCAGGTCACCCGCGCTATGCACGGCGATGTAGCACCAGTTGTTGCCGGTGCAGAAGCAGTCAAGGGCATCGCGAATGCCGGGGCTGGCGCTTGCGATGCGGCGCTTGCCGTCCCAGTTTGCGGCTTTCTTGTTCACGCCCGCTGCGGTGCTGGCCGGGCCCCAATAGCTGAAGCTGTCGTAGTTGCCGATCTGGCCACCGCCGCCGCGGCCGTTGACCCACAGCGTGTAGTTGGTGGCCATGGCCGGTGCGGCGAGGCAACTCAGAAAGAGTGCGAGGACGAGGCGATGCAGGTTCGACATGTGCGTTCTCCGTTCGGGTGAGGGACACGATGCGATGCATGCCGGAGCGGTGCGCTGCCCACTCCGGGGTGTGCCTGCCAGGGCTTGATGTATTTGGAGGCAGGCGCAGTTCGGGTGATTGTTCTTCCGGCCGGGCCGGGAAAACGCGCGGACTATATCCGCCTTGCATGCATGTGTGCGGGGCCCTGTTGCGGTGCTGCCAGCGCACACTTTGCCCATACCGTCCGGTATGTCCGGGGCGCGCGGCGACGGGGCTTTCCGGCGCGTCCGATACTGCAGGCCGAGGCAGCAGTGTCGCCCTTGCGGCGCAGTGCAGCATCGGCGGCGGCGCGTCCCGGCGGGGGGCGTTGCACCCTGCGGCGGCGCGGATTGCCTTCGCTGCGCTGCCGCCGGCGCATCGGCGGGGCGCGCTTCGGGGGCTATGCAAGCCCGTGTTGCGCAAGATCGGGCAGGCTGGCAGCGGGTAAGATCAGGGGGTGCGCTTCTTGGCTCTTCCACCGCAACTTCTGCCCCTGATCGCGATCATGCTGCTCGGCCATGTTGCCGTGTCGGGCGGGCGCATGGCGTCCTCTCTGTTCGCGTTGCAGCAGGGCGCCGGCGAGCCGGCGGTCGGCGTGATCGTGGGCCTCTACAGCGTGCTGCCGGTGTTGTTTGGCCTGCACTTCGGCCGCTGGTGCGATCTGTATGGTTCGCGCCGTGTCGCGCGCGGCGGCTTGCTGCTGATCCTGCTGGGCATATTGCTGCCGGCGGCCTGGCCGGCGCTGACAGCGATCTACCTTGGGGCGCTTTCGGCGGGGGCTGGCATGACCCTGCTGGCGGTGTCGATCCAGAACGCGGCAGGCGCAATTCCGCTGCCAGCCGGCCACGCGCGCGTGGGCGTGTTCGGGTGGCTGACGCTGGGGCATTCCGCCTCGTCGGTGCTGGGGCCGATGATTGCGGGCGTGATGGTCGATGGCATCGGCTTTCGCGCCGCATTCGGCATGCTGAGCGCCGCAACGCTGGCCGCTCTTGTGATTTCGCGCCGCGTGCCGCGCGTGCCCCAGGCGCCCTCTGCACTGGCGGCACCCCGGGCGCATTTGGGTTGGCGCGGCCTGCTGGCCGAACCGGGCTTGCGACGGATCTACTGGGTGACGACCGCCAACGCCATCGCCTGGGATGCCTTCAGCTTTCTTGGCCCGGTGCTTGGGCACCGTGCGCAGATGTCAGCAACCGGTATCGGCACGATGATCGCTAGCTTTGCGGTGGGCACCTTCGCGATCCGTCTGTTGGTGTCCTCGCTGGGGCATCGCTTTACCGAGTGGCGCATGCTTGGCATGGCGCTGGCTCTGGTATCGGCCGTGTGGTTGGCGTTTCCGTTTGCGCCAGCGGGCCCCGCGCTCTTCGTGCTGCCCTTTCTGCTGGGCTGCGGGGTGGGCTGCGGGCAGCCGAACGTTTTGTCCTTGCTGCATCGGTATGCGCCGCCCGGGCGCAGCGGCGAGGCGATCGGCTTGCGCTCCTTCTTTGGCAATGCTTCCGGCCTTGCGGTGCCTTTGGTCTTTGGGGCCACTACGTTGGTGGCCGGCGTATGGCCGATCTGCTGGCTGATTGCGGCGGGCGCGGGCTCGGCGGCTGCGATCGCGCGCGGAATGGATAGCAATGCCCCGGCAAAGACCGGGCGCGAACGCAGGGGAGGTGGATAGTGGCCGTCGCCGTGGGCTTCGGCTGCTCATGTAATGAATCGTAGCGAGACGATCAATGAAGAATGCTAAAGGTGCAATCCGCATGGCACTGCTGGCGGCCGCCGCGTCCACCTTGCTTGGATGTGGCGGCGGCGCCGAGGTGACGATTGGACCGGTCGGTCCGTCGCCGGTGCCGGATATCAACGCCTACCCGCCTATGCCGAACAATGCCGCGCCCGGTGCGTCGGCGAGCGCGTTGGCTGCGGCGGCGGCAATCGGCCGCGGGGTGAACTTCGGCAACATGCTTGAAGCACCGGTTGAAGGCGCGTGGGGCGTGACCTTGACCGATGATTTCATCGACAAGGTGGCCGCGGCCGGGTTCGAGTCGGTGCGCTTGCCGGTGCGTTGGAGCAATCACGCCGGTGCAAGCGCGCCCTACACGATCGACCCGGCGTTCATGGCGCGTGTCGAGTCGGTGGTGGATAAGCTCCTGGCCAAGGGCCTGGTGGTGGTGCTGAACATGCACCACTACCGGCAGCTCGACGGTGATCCGCTCGATATCGGCGAATTCCGGGTTGAGCCGGCGGCCCTGGATGTGCGTTTCGTCATGATGTGGCAGCAGATCGCCACGCGTTTCAAGGATCGCAGCGGCAAGCTGCTGTTCGAGCTCTACAACGAGCCGCATGGGCGCATAAACGGTGAGGCGTGGAACGTACTGGCCGCGCGGACGCTCGGCGTGGTGCGCAAGACCAACCCGGCGCGCGTCGTGGTGATCGGCCCGACGAGCTGGCACAACGCCAGCGATCTGCGTCTGCTCAAGATGCCGAACGATGCGAACCTGATTGCTACGATCCATAACTACGCCCCGTTCAACTTCACTCACCAGGGCGCCGACTGGATCAGCCCGCCTCTTCCGCTTGGCGTGAAATGCTGCAGCAACGCGCAGCGTGCGGAGATGCTGGCGCCGCTGGATACCGCCAGGTCATGGTCGAACACCACCAGATATCCGGTATTCGTGGGTGAGTTTGGGGCCTTCGGCAAGGCGGACGAGGCGTCGCGGATCGCGTTCAACCGCACGATGCGCGATGCGATGGAAGCGCGCGGCATGAGCTGGTCGTACTGGGAGTTTGCCGCGGGCTTTGGTGTGTATGACCCGGTCAGCCTGACGTTCCGCCAGGGTTTGCTCGACTCCTTGCTCGCACCTTGAGTGCTGTGATGCCCCGGCTGCCACAGCGGTGGCCGGGGGGGCTTGCCGGGTGGGCCGCTATAATCGCCCGGATGCTCCCATCTGCGAACCCGGCTGAACCGGCCCTCGAAACGCTGCGCCATGTCTTTGGCTACCCCGCGTTCCGGGGACAGCAGCAAGTCATTGTCGAGCATGTGGCCGGTGGCGGCGATGCGCTGGTGCTGATGCCCACCGGCGGTGGCAAGTCACTTTGCTACCAGATCCCATCCTTGCTGCGGCCCGGCTGCGGCATTGTCGTATCGCCCCTGATCGCCCTGATGCAGGATCAGGTCAGCGCGCTCAAGCTGCTGGGGGTTCGCGCCGCCTTCCTCAATTCAACGCAGGACTTCACCGAAGTCTCGGTGATCGAGCGCGAATTGCTCGAAGGCGCGCTGGATCTGCTTTACGTGGCGCCGGAGCGGTTGATGACGCCGCGTTTTCAGCAGCTGCTGGGGCAGGCGCAGATTGCGCTGTTTGCGATCGATGAGGCGCATTGCGTGTCGCAGTGGGGGCACGATTTCCGCCCCGAGTACATCCAGCTTTCGGTGCTGCACGAGCGCTTTCCGCAGATTCCGCGGGTCGCGCTCACCGCCACGGCAGATCACGCAACCCGCACCGAGATCATCGAGCGGCTGCGCCTGCAAGACGCGCAGGTGTTTCTCTCTAGTTTCGATCGGCCCAACATCCGCTACACGGTGGTGGAGAAGGACAACCCGCGCAAACAGTTGCTGCGCTTCATCCGCAGCACCCACGATGGCGACTCGGGCATCGTCTACTGCCTGTCGCGCAAGAAGGTGGAAGAAACCGCGAAGTGGCTGCGCAGCGAAGGGCTCAATGCTTACCCCTACCATGCGGGGCTCGACGCGGAGACGCGTGCGACGCATCAGAACAAGTTCATTCGCGGCGATGGCGTGATCATGGTCGCCACCGTCGCGTTCGGCATGGGCATCGACAAGCCGGACGTGCGTTTTGTGGCGCACCTGGATCTGCCGAAGTCGCTTGAGGCCTACTACCAGGAAACCGGCCGGGCAGGGCGCGACAGCCTGCCGAGCAATGCGTGGATGGCCTACGGGCTGCAGGATCTGGTGCTGCAGCGCGAGATGATCGAACAGTCGCAAGCGCCGGACGAAGTCAAGCGGGTGGAGCGGCAGAAGCTCGACGCACTGCTGGGCTACTGCGAAGCGCCCGCCTGCCGGCGCGAAGTGTTGTTGCGTTACTTTGGCGAAAGCTCAAGCCCGTGCGGCAATTGCGACATGTGCCTCAACCCGCCGCAGACCTGGGACGCGAGCGTGGCCGCGCAGCAGGCCCTGTCAACGATCTACCGCAGCGGTCAGCGTTACGGCGCGGGGCACCTGATCGACATCCTGCAGGGGCGTGAAACCCCGAAGGTGCTCGAACGTGGCCACCAGCATCTGACGACTTTCGGCATGGGCAAAGGCGTGAGCGAGGTGCAGTGGAGCTCGCTGCTGCGCCAACTGGTGGCGCAGGGCTTTGTCGGCGTGAACGAGTTCGGTGGCTTGCTTCTGCTGGAACCGTGCCGCGCCGTGCTGCGCGGTGAAGCGAGTTTCATGGCGCGCAAAGTACGCGAAGCCGCGCCTGGCGGGGCGACCAGCGTGCGCCGCGAGATCGAGTTCGAATCCGACGAGGCCCGCGCCTTGTGGGCGGCGCTGCGCCAGTGCCGGCGCAAGCTCGCGGAAGAAAACAACGTACCGGCCTACATCGTGTTCGGCGACGCCACGCTCAAGCAGATGCTTGAACGGCGCCCGGCCACGCTCGACGAACTCTCCGCGCTCTCCGGCGTTGGCGACAAGAAGCTCGAACGCTACGGCGAGGCCTTCCTGGCGGTGCTGCGCGCACACGCGGCGGCGTATTGATGGCGGCCACCGAAGCTGTTTTCCCGCAAATCGAAACAGCACGTCTTCGCTTGCGCGAACTGGTCGCGGACGATGTTGATACCTTGTTCGCAATCCATGGCGATGCGGAGACGATGCGCTGGTTCGGCGCTGATCCGCTGAGGTCGCGGGCTCAGGCAGCCCAGTTGGTTGAATTGTTTGCGTCGTGGCGAACGCAAACTAACCCGGGCGTGCGTTGGGGCATCGAGCGCAAGGCCGATGGCGCACTGATCGGCACGTGCGGCCTGTTCAAATGGAACGCGGCTTGGCGCAGCTGCAGTCTTGGTTACGAACTGGCACGCGACATGCACGGCGCTGGCTATATGGCTGAGGCTTTGCGCGGCGCGCTGGATTGGGGTTTTGAACACATGGCCCTGAATCGGGTCGAAGCGATGATTCATCCCAACAATGCTGCGTCGGCGCGCGTTGTGACAAAGCTGGGCTTCTTGCAGGAAGGGCGTTTGCGCGAAGCGGGCTTCTGGAATGGGCGGCATCACGATCTCGATTTCTTTGCGCTCTTGCGCAGTGACTGGGTGGCGCGATCTGGCGGCGCTCTTGAACAAGGAAGCTGACGATGGAATGGCTGTGGTTGATCGCAATTGCGCTGATGCTGATCGGGGTCGCCGGTGTGGTGCTGCCGGTGCTGCCCGGAACGCCCTTGCTGTTCGGCGGCATGTTGCTGGGGGCGTGGCTGGATGATTTTGGCAAGGTGGGTGTCCTTGCCGTCGTGGTGCTGGCGGTCCTGGCTGCCTTGGCGTGGGCGATTGATTTTGCGGCCGGCATGCTGGGCACAAAGCTCGTCGGCGCCAGCACGGAATCGATGCTGGGCGCGGGGATCGGCGGGGTGCTGGGTCTCTTTGGCGGCATTCCCGGCCTGATTCTTGGGCCAGTGATCGGTGCTGCAGCGGGTGAGCTGTATGCGCGGCGCAGCACGCAGCAGGCGGCCAAGGCCGGGGTCGCGGCCGGCCTCGGCTTCGTGATTGCAATGGCCGCCAAACTGGGCATCACGGTTGCCATGCTCGGGGTGTTCCTCTTCGCCTATTTCATATAAGGCACGCAGGCACACGGGCGAGTCTCTTGCTCCTGCCGTTTGTGAGCGGATATTCGCTAGGGGTTTACCCGATAAACGCCTAGCCGCCCCTGATCACAACGAGCAATCCGCAGAAAATAGCAAATTTGGTCTAATCCGGTTTGGGGCGTGGTCTCAGAATGCGACCGGCATGTGTCCGTGTGCACCTGTCGCTCCCTCATTCACTCTGGTGCGGCCCCGTTTCATGCCGTGCCCGGGTTTCAACTGGAACTCGTATGACCACTACGACTTTGGGTCGCCGCTGCGCGATCTGGCTTGCAATCGCGGGTGCCGGGCTGACGCTCGCGCCGGCCGCGTCAGCCGCCGACTGGAAATCGGGCGTGCCACGCACCGCCTACGTTAACCTTTTTGAGTGGAACTGGTCGTCGGTGGCACGCGAGTGCGTGACCGAGCTGGGGCCCAAGGGCTATGCCGCGGTGCAGGTTTCCCCGCCGCAAGAGCATGTGAAAGGCACTGAGTGGTGGACCCGCTATCAGCCGGTGAGCTACAAGCTCGGCTCGCGTGGCGGCTCGCGCGAGCAGTTCCACGCCATGGTGCAGATCTGTAAGGCTGCCGGCGTTGATGTCTACGTGGATGCTGTCATCAACCACATGGCTACGCCGCCGGCGACGCCAGCGGTCGGCACCGCCGGTTCGACCTTCAGCAGCTACAACTTCCCCGCGGTTCCGTACACGGCATCGAGCTTCCATCCGAAGTGCACGATCGCGCCGTCGGACTACGACGCTATCCGTTCGAACGTCACCCAGTGCGAGATGCCGGGCCTGCCGGACCTGGATACCTCGAACCCTGCCGTGCAGGATCGCATTGCGGCCTACCTGAAAGACCTGCTCTCGATGGGCGTTGCCGGCTTCCGTATTGATGCCGCGAAGCACATCAAGCCTGAAGAACTTGCAGCCATCAAGGCCAAGGTTCCGGGCGATTACTTCTTCACGCAGGAAGTGATCAAGGACGGTTCGCTGTACAACTCGGGCGACATCAACCGCTACCCCGAAATCGGGACGGTGAACGAGTTCAGCTACGTCTACGCCATGAAGAACATGTTCATGAACCTTTACGGTTTTAACCTTTCGCGCATGCCTGAGGCGTTTGCGAACTGGGGCATGTTCCCGAGCAACAAGGCGACCGTGTTCGTGAATAACCACGACACCGAGCGCAAGTACTGTGACAAGTACGCGCCCGGCGCAGCCTGCGATTCGATGAACGTCTTCAATGGCGACAAGCTCTTCCTCGCCAACGTGTTCATGCTCGGCTACCCCTACGGTTACCCGCAGGTGATGTCTGGCTACAACTTCAATAGCCACGACATGGGCCCGGTGGGTCAGCCGTACAAGGGCTTCGAGCTGACGCCGTCGAACTGCTCCAGCGACCCGACGGCAGCCGGAAAGTGGGACTGCGTGCACCGTGACAGCCGCGTTGCGAACATGGTTGGCTTCCGCAACTACACGGCCGCTTCACCGTTGCTCAAGTGGGCTGCCGATGGCGAGAACCGCATCTCGTTCAGCCGCGGCAACAAGGGTTTTGTTGCGATCAACAACACCACCACCGTGTGGAACAAGACCTTTGCCACCAACCTGCCGGATGCCAAGTACTGCAACGTGGTGGCCAGCAGCAAGCCGGAAACCGGCTATTGCCCGGTGTCGGCGCAAGTGACCGTGGCCAATGGCCAGGCAACGCTCAGCATCCCGGCTAACAGCGCTGTTGCCTTGCACTTTGGTGCGATCGCGCAGAGCGGCGTGCTGAAGACCTTCCCGACCCGTGTGGCTGACCGCCTGAACGTGGCGCGCGGCCAGGTCGTGACCTCGAAGCCGGTGATCTACTTCGACTTCAAGCCGGCGACCCTTGCCGTTGTCGATGGTCTGGTGAGCGTGAACGGCGCGGCCTTTACCGCCGGCCCGGTCACGATCAAGCCGGGTCAGTCGTTCAAGCTGCGTGCTACCGCACCGGTGACCGACCATACCGTCAAGCTGGTGAAGTTCAGTGTTGGCAGCGTCAGCAGTCAGTGGAAGGTCGCAACGGCTGGCACCGAGTGTGTCGAAGCCTACTGCCCGACGACGGCGCCGCTGGACTACACGCCGTCGAACATTGTCGGTGGCAAGCCGGTGACGCTGTACTACATCGGCAACCTGGCGACGAGCGAGGCACTGACGGTGCGTTGGGGTTACTCGGGCTGGAACAACGTGACCGACACAGTGATGACCAAGCGCGGTGATGGCTTCTGGTCGGCCACCATCACGCCGCCGCCGAGTGCCAACGCGATCAACTTCGTCGTGACCGATGGCACTAACTGGGATAACAACAACGGCAGCAACTGGAACCTCCCGGTGACGCCTGCGGTGGATAACTCAGTCACGATGACGTTCAAGGTCACCGCCGAAACGGCGTGGGGCGAGAGCGTCTACATCGTCGGCAACCGCCCTGAGATCGGTAACTGGAGCACCAACCCGGATACCTTCCGCCAGTGCAATGCCACCGCTTACCCGCAATGGACCTGCGTGATCAAGTTCCCGGAAAGCGGTGTCGGCATCGAGTACAAGTTCCAGAAGATCGGCAACGGCAACACCACCTGGGAAAACGGCGGCAACTACAGCCTCACGCTCCCGGCCGTGGCAACCGAGATCGACAACGGCGCCTTCCGTTAATCGGTGACGCCAGCTCCGCGTTGCAATGACGCGGAGCAAAGAAAAGCCGCCCGGTTTGCGCCGGGCGGCTTTTTTGTTTTGTAGCTGCCGTTATTCGGGCCGGGCTGTCCGAGCCGGATCCCGGTCGTGGCCGGCTGTGATGGGTAGGCCTCAGGTGGCGGTTTTCCAGCCCTTTGCGAGGAAGAGTTCGAGATAGTCGTCCGGCACGTAGAGGCGGTCTTCGGCGTTCTCGATGGTGTAGTACTTCTGCGGCGGCACCAGCAGGTGATCGGCCTTCGACAGATCGATCACCCAACGGTTCGGCGCTTTGCGCTGCGTTAGGTAGCGCAGCTCGAACGCCTGCAGGCGCAGCGGATCTTCGCTGTCGAATACGCCAACGCCTGCTTCGCGGTTGGCGCGGAACCATTCGCGTGCCTGTTTGAGCCGCGCGTCGGTCTCGGCGATCCGCGCCTGGCTGCCCGGGATAGGCACGGCTTCGCGCAGCGCCCCCATGCGCCGCCACGGCGCCACATTCGGCCAGATGAAGTAGGGCAGCGCCAGGCCCTTGAGCATCATCCGGTGGTTGTAGGTGGGCGGGCGGTCATCCGAGGCTTCTTCCCGGTTGATCCAGCCCAGCAGGCGCCCATAGCCATCCATCACCTCACGAGAGAAGGTCACGTAGAAGCGGAAGTCCTCGGGCTCCAGGCCGGTCGTCGCCAGGTCTGAGGCGATCTCGCCTTCCAGGCCACGTTCTGCGGCTTCGGCATGCCGATGGTGGTTGGCGGCACAGCCGGGGCCGACACGTGCGGCGAGGTAGTCCCGCAGGCCCGGATCCAGCGCGATCGGCGGAAGATGTGATGCGAAGGGGTCACTGAGGAAGGCGTCCCATGCCGGGTGATCGGTTGGCACAAACGCGCTCGATCCAGGAAGCGGCAGGCTGATTTCCGGGGTATCAACGCCGAGGAAGCGCACTGCGAGGTTGCCCAGCGGGCGCACCAGGATGGTGTCGCCATCGTGCACCAGCGTTCGAATACTGCCGATGCCTTTGCCATGGCCGCCAAGGCCGACATGGCCGACGGTGATGTTTCCGATTCGTTCGATTGCCTTGCTCATGTATGTCCTCCCGCGGTCTGGCGCAGATCCTGGTAGCCGACAAGCCTAGCGACAGGATCCTGCTTTCGCCTGTTCTGGATCAAGCGCTGGAGCATGCGGCACGAATGCGGCATGCTTTGCGTATGAGTGGAAGGGGGCGCCGCCCGAGCCGGTGGGCCGCTGCGGCGCACGCGACCTGGCCTTGCTGCAGGTCTGATCAGTAATTTCCGGAGGAAACGATGCGCAGTTCGATGCGAAACGCGTTTGCAGGGGTTTGGCTGGGTTTGTTGGGTGGCGCGGCGCTGGCCGATCAACCCTCGGTGAGGGTTTGTGCCAATGCGCAGTTCGAGCCGCCCTGCGCAAGGCTGAGCAAGACCTTCCGTGATCTCTCGGAACTGGGTATGGCCAATGCCATTTCCAGCTTCGCAGTCGAATCGGGCGCCTGGATGATGTGCACGCGGCGCGATTTCAAGGGCGTGTGCCATGTGTTTGAGGGCAGCGAGCACAACCTGTCCGGCACACCTTTCCAGGACAGCATTGTCAGCCTGCGGCCGGTGGGCGGCTGGCATGACACAGACTCGGCTGGTGGCGGCCGGGGCGATGGTGTGGCCGAGCTGTTCGAAGATGCGGGCTTTGGCGGCGCCCGCTTGACCGTGATTGATGCCGCGCCTGATTTGCAGCGTATGGGCTTCAACGACCGCGTCTCGTCGATGCGGATTCACGGCGGACGCTGGCAGGCGTGCTCGGACGCAGGGTTTCGCGGCCGTTGCATCGAGATCAGCAGCAGCATCGGCAACTTCCAGAACCTGGGCTTCAACGATCAGGTGTCATCGCTCCGGCGAATTGATCTCGGTGGCCAGGATGGCGGGTATCAGGACGAAGACGGCGATGTGGCGCTGCTCTACGAAGACGCCAACTATGCTGGCCGTCAGATTTCGGTGACCGAATCGTCGCGCGACTTGAGCCGCTGGGGCTTCAACGACCGCGTTTCGTCCGTTCGCCTCAAGGGCGGGCGTTGGCAGGCCTGTACCGATGCCGATTTCGGCGGCCGCTGCGTGATTCTCACCGGGAGCGTGGGCAATTTCGCGGCGCTTGGCGTCAATGATCAGGTGTCGTCGATCCGGCGGCTTCATGACGGCGGCGGTAATGCGTGGGGCGGCAACGGTGGCGGCTGGAGCCAGCAGGAGGGCGGCTTCGACGATACGCCGCAGGACGCGGTGGTGCTTTACGCGGATGCCGACTATCGTGGCCGCCAGATCCGGGTGCGCGGGGCGGTCCAGGATCTGGCGCGGCTGGGATTCAACGATCAGGTTTCCTCGATCCGGGTATCGAGCGGGCGCTGGGAGGTCTGCTCGGATGCCGGCTTCAAGGGCCGTTGCGAAACGATTTATGGCAGCGTTTCAAACTTTGACCGGCGCGGCATGAACGACGAGATCTCGTCGATTCGCCAACTGCGCTAGCGCACGGTGGCCCGGCGTGCCGGGCCCCGCGGGCTGTTCAGTGGGCGGCGAAACTGATGTCGCCGTACCACGCATCAACCGTTTCGCCGGTGTTGTCGGTGTCGGTCATGACGCCATAGCCCGTCAGCTCAGGGGCTGCTTCACCAAAGCAGCGGCGGTAGTCGGCGGCCCAATTGACGCTGACGTTTTGCCAGCGGCCGCCCGGGCCGTTTGCCGCAACGATCATCTTGACCCGCGAGGTATGCGGGTTATCGATGACCGTACCGACCGGATCGCGCGCCGACCAGATGTACATCAGGGTTGCGTAGGCCATCGTGCGTCCGGCGTATTGGCTGCCAATCGCGAGCGCCGCCTGGTCCAGCAGGCTCAGCTCATGGCGATCGCCCTCGAAGGTCAGCACGATCCGCGCGGCCGCGTCTTCGCGGCTGCCATCGCGGTTGTCGGCCGTCTCCAGCGGTGCGGAGATTTTCCAGCGCCAGCGAAGTGTCGGGCGCTTGCGCCAGTCAGGTGGCGCGGCGTGCGCGAGCGCCAGGGCCGATGCCGCGGCGTGGGCATGCAGGACGAGTCGCCCGGAGTCCTGTTCGGCGCTGTACTCGGTGGGGCGTTTGTGCTCGCTCAGTGCGATCCGGTGCCAGTCCGGCGGCACATTGCCGGCGTCGCTGGCGATGCTGGCATGCGCGCTGTCGAGCGCAAGCAGTACAAGCACAGTGCTCAGGGTGGTTCGAGTGTTCAACGGGGCGTCGCTCGCTTTCAGGACTTCCCAGCGTAGACGAAAAAGGGGCCGCCAACCGGGCGACCCCAAAACCACATGACTCTTGAACCTGCTGGCAGCCTACACGTCGAAGCGGATGCCCTGCGCCAGCGGCAGGCTGTCGCCATAGTTGATCGTGTTGGTGGTGCGGCGCATGTAGGCCTTCCAGGCGTCTGAGCCGGACTCCCGGCCGCCACCAGTCTCCTTCTCGCCCCCGAAGGCGCCGCCGATTTCGGCGCCGGACGTGCCGATGTTGACGTTGGCGATGCCGCAGTCCGAACCGGCTGCTGCCAGGAAGCGTTCGGCTTCCTGCATGCGTTCGGTGAAGATTGCCGAGGAGAGCCCTTGCGGGACTTCGTTGTTGAGCGCGATCGCCTCGTCCAGTTCGCGATAGGTGGTCACGTACAGAATCGGGGCGAAGGTTTCATGGCACACCACCGGCAGGTTGCCGGCGACTTCGACAATCGCCGGTTGCACATAAAAGCCGCCCGCCGGCACGTTGTCGTTGATCCGTTTGCCGCCGTAGACGATGCGCGCGCCCTGGGTCTTGGCGTCGTCCAGCGCAAGTTGCATCGCTTCGAATGCCGCAGCATCAATCAGGGGGCCGACCAGTGTGCCGGGCACGCGCGGGTCGCCCACCGGCAGGCTTTCGTATGCGCTGATCAGCTTGGGCATGAGCACCGGCAGCACCGATTCGTGCACGATCAGGCGCCGCAGGCTGGTGCAGCGCTGGCCTGCGGTGCCGGCCGCGGCGAAGACAATCGCACGCAAGGCCAGATCGAGCCTGGCGCTGGGCGTGACGATCATCGCGTTGTTGCCACCCAGTTCAAGCAGGCTGCGACCCAGGCGCGCGCCCACCGTGGCGGCTACCCGCTTGCCCATGCGCACCGATCCGGTGGCCGACACCAGCGGCACGCGCCGGTCGCTCGCGATGGCCTCGCCCACCTCTGCTTCGCCAACCACCAGTTGCGAGAGGCCGACTGGCGCTTCGTCCAGCGTTGCGATGGCCTGGCCCACCAGGGTTTGCACGGCCAGCGCGCAAAGCGGCGTTTTTTCCGATGGCTTCCAGATCACCGAATCGCCGCATACGAAGGCGAGCATGGCGTTCCACGCCCAGACGGCCACCGGGAAGTTGAAGGCGCTGATCACGCCCACCGGGCCCAGCGGCAGCCATTGCTCCATCATCCGGTGGTCGGGGCGCTCGCTTGCAATGGTGAGGCCATGCAACTGGCGCGAGAGGCCCACTGCGAACTCGCAGATGTCGATCCACTCCTGCACTTCGCCTTCGGCTTCGGCCGGGATCTTGCCGGCTTCAAGCGTGATGATGCGGGCCAGCTCACGCTTGTGCTGACGCACCGCTTCGCCGATGCGCCGCACCAGTTCGCCCCGGCGCGGCGCCGGTACCGTGCGCCAGGCGCGGAAGGCCGCTTCGGCGCGCTCGATCGCTTCGGCCGCCAGTGCAGGGGTGGCAAGCAACTGCGTGCCAAGCGGAGCGGCATCGAGCGGGCTCTTCAGCAGGCGGCTTGCGCCGCCCTCGGGGAAGCGCGCTTCGCCGTCGATGATTGCGGCCGGGTAGGTAGACCCGCGCACCGGCGGGTGAAGGCCGGCGAGTACCGGCAGGGTGTTTTCAGTCATTGCTGCAGCCTCAAAGCGTGACGCGTTCCGCGTGATGCGATTCCGTCGAGTAGTAGCGGCCAAACCGGTTGGCGAGGAAGTGTTCCAGGTCCACCGATTCCTGCCGCACGAATCCCTTGTTCGGCAGCCGCCCTTCGCGGTGCAGATCCACCGCCGCGCAGGCGCCGGCGGCGGTGGTGAGCTGGATCGAACTCCAAGCTTCGCCGAACAGATTCTGATGGTAGATCTTCCGGGCATCGGTTTCCTGCCAGTAGTGCCCGTCTTTCCAGCCGGATACCGCGCAATAGACGAGTACGACGTCTTGCTTGGTGATCGGCAGCGCCGACTCCATGATCTCGCGCAACTGGTGGCGGCGCTCGGTGGTGTGGCCCATCTTCAGGCCGTTGATCAGGAAGTCCATCAGGTATTGGTGGCCGGGGTAGCGCACGGTCTTGTAGTTGAGGTCGTTGATCCGGCCGGCCAGTGTTTCGCATAGCGTACCCAGCCCGCCCGAAGTGTTGAAGGCCTCGTATTCAAGGCCGTCGAGCGAGAATCGCTCAAGCCCTTCGAGCGCCAGCACTTCGAGCTGACGCCCCTTGTGGATCACCTCACAGGGATTGCAGTACTCGTTGATGACCCCGTCGGTAGACCAGGTCAGGTTGTACTTCATGTGGTTGTGCGGGTATTGGGGCAGGGCGCCGACCCGCATCTTGATGCTGTCGAGTCGGTCGAAACGGCGACTCATTGCATGCGCGAGGATGCCGATGAAACCCGGCGCCAGTCCGCACTGGGGCATGAAGATTTGCCCATCACGTGCTTGCGCCGAGTATTCGCGAACCTTGCGTGTGGTCTCCACGTCTTCGGTCAGGTCGAAATAGGACACGCCCGCGTCCAGCGCGGCTTGCGCAATGGCCGGGTTCACATCGAAGGAGCAGGCCGAAAACACCGCGCGCTGGCCATCGAGTGCCAGCCTGAGCTGCTCGGCTTCGCTCAAATCGATTTCACGGGTCGCGACTCGCAGTTGCTTTTCCAGTCTGGCAAGCGCGGCCGGGTCCTTGTCGGCGACGGTAACCCGGTAGTCACCGCTCTGGTGGAGCAGCTTGGCAATGGATGCGCCGATCTTGCCGGCGCCAAGAATCAGGATCGGATACATGACGGGTCTCTCTCACCGTTGTGGGTTGGAGGTGCGCCGCTTTCATAGCGGTCGTTAGTGACTGGGCCGACCGGTTGTGCCGATGGCCAGCGGGTTGCGTGTCGAGCTGGGTAGAAACGGATACGGAATGCGTGTGCGCGCGGTCCTGCCGGGTCGGCAAGTGCGACACATCACATGAGCGGGGGGCTGATACAGGTGGGCACAAGAAAGCGGGGCGGACGCACCGTCGGGAATCCCCTTGGGTGTGCTCAAGACCAACATGCGCAATTTGACACTGCCACGAACCACTCGCATTCCCCCCAGAAGCGAAGTGGCTTCACCCCGAGGAGAGGCGAAGCGGGGGGATTGGCTCCCCCTCATGTTGGCCGCGAGCACCAGGCAAGCCGTGGTGTGCGTCCGCTCCCCAGTCATCGCCATGCGTCGACGACCAGAGATCGCATTAGAGACGCAGCCGGCCAGGGCGGCTTGCCGCGCTGCGGCGGGAGTTGTCAAAAACGTGACGCCCGTCGTGGCCAACGACGGGGTCGCGATTCAGCCGGAATCAGTTGAAAACGTCGCTCAGCACATCGGCAACGATGGCGGTGCCAATCGCGATCAGCACCAGATCGGTCCCGCATACCTGCCATTCGTAGCCAGGATGTCGCGGCAATTGCGAAATCATGTTGGGCGGCGCCATCTTCTTGGCGATTCCCGGTGGCAGCGGCTTGCCGCGTGCGAGGTTCTTGCGGATCCCGGGCGGCAGCGGTTTGTAACTGCCCTGGCGATAGCCGGAATCGATCGCAATGCTGCGCGCCGCGCTGACCGAAATGCCTGCGGTGGTCAGCGTGATCGATGCCGTCACTTCTTCGCTGTCCTGCCCCTTCTTGCCATGACCGCCGCCCTTGTTGCCCTTGCCGGGCGGGGGCTCGGCAAGCACCGGCGTGGCCGCAATCGCAAGACCGAGCATCAGGCTCAAGGTGTTGGTGAGGATGTGACGCAAGCGATGGATAGGCATGGCCGTCTCGGCTTTCTCTTTGGACTGGATCAGTCTGGTGCGGGCGGCGGGGCATGCTTGGCTGCGCTGAACAAGCATCGCCAGACGGTGTGCGGTGCCTCCGCGTCATTCATTGCATTTTGGCGCTTCGCGAGGCTCTGGTATACACCGCCTAGCCGGCGTTTGCCGGGGCAAAGTGGCTGAGGTATTGCGTGGTGTTGGTCAAAGAAAGGCTGTCGGACATTCCAGAAGGCGCTGCGTCGCTCTTCTTCATCCAGATTTTCGCGACGCTGGGTTTTGCGGTGCTGTATTCGACGCTGGTGCTTTACGCGACCAAGCATCTGCACTTTTCAAGCAAGGATGCGGCCTTGATGATGGGGGTGTTCGGCGCCTTCAACTATGGCTTGCACCTGTTTGGTGGATACCTGGGCGGGCGCTTGCTGAGTAACCGCAATCTGTTTGTGGGCGGCATGGTGCTACAGATGCTGGGCAGCGCCTGCATTGCGGGTGGTACGGTGGCAATGCTCTACCTTGGGCTGGCGCTGTTCCTTACCGGCAGCGGGCTCAATGTGACCTGCCTGAACATGATGCTGACGCAGCGCTTCAAGCCGGAGGACACGCGCCGCGAGGCGGCGTTCCTGTGGAACTACGCAGGCATGAACGTCGGCTTCTTTGTGGGCTTCACCGTGGCGGGGTACTACCAGCTCAACGGCGACTACTCGAGCCTGTTTATCTTCGCGACGGTGGGCAATCTGCTCGCGATTGTTCTGTCGGTGCTGAACTGGAAGACACTCGCGGATCGCGACACGCCCTTGCTCGAACTTAGCCAGGCCCAGTACCGGCTGCGCTTTGTGCTGGGGCTGCTCGTGCTGTTCGGCCTCGTGCCCGTGGTGTGGAAGATGCTGCAGTCGCCGGCCGAAACAGGGATGTGGCTCAAGGGGATCTGTGCGGCGGTGGCGCTGGCGCTGGTCTATCTGACGGTGCGGCATCGTGACACGCGCGAGCGGAACAACATGTGGGCCTACCTGATCCTGGCGCTGGGCTCGCTGGTGTTCTGGACGCTCTACCAGATGGCGCCCAACGGATTGCAGTTGTTCGCTCTCAACAACGTGGACCGCATCGTCATGGGTTTCGAAGTGGCGCCGCAATGGATCCAGAACATCAACACCGTGGTGATCGTGATTGGCGGGCCGCTGATGGCGGCCTTGTTCTTCCGGCTGCGGGATCGTGGCTGGACAATCGATGTGCCGAAGCAGTTCGCGGTATCGCTGATCCTGATGGGTTTGGGCTTTCTTGCTCTGCCGCTGGGGATCGCGCTGGCCGACGATAAGGGCATGGTGGCCTTTGGCTGGCTCTTCCTGAGCTATGTGCTGCAGAGTCTGGGCGAGCTGCTGATTTCGCCTATCGGCTACGCCATGATCGGGCGCATGGCGCCGCGTCAGTACCAGGGCGTGATGATGGGCAGCTGGATGCTCGTCACCGGCCTTGCGTCGCTGTTCGCGGGGGATTTCTCCGGCATGATCCCAGAGCCGACCGAAGGCGCAGCGCTTTCCACCAATGCCGCGTATTCAAGCCTGTTTGGCCGCCTCGGCCTGGGAAGCCTGCTGGTTGGCTGTGCCTTGGTGGTACTGATTCCCTACTTGCGCCGCCTGATCCGCGACCGGGAGGCCGCGCCCGAGCCGGTTCCGGCCGTACCGCGTTAGCAAGGCGTCAAGCAGCGCTCCTCAGTGGGTGCCGATCGCATCGTGCTGCAGGCGCTCGGAAGGATGTGCCGGGCCGGCAAGCCAAAGCCTGGCGTGATGCGCGCTTCGCCGACCGGGCAACCGCCCTGCGTGGCGAAAAACGCACGCAGTTGCGGCCCCGCAGCCCGGTGGATCGCGCCGTAGAGAGCCAGCGTTGTAATGTTGCCGCGCCAAACCTTCAGGCGGGCAAGCCGTGATGACGCCGAGCGCAGCAGTTACCGCTCAGTCGAGCAGTGATTCAAGCCACTCGCGCACCGCGTCTTCATCGGGCAGACGGTAGCGCGCGTGGGAGTTGCCCGCGCCAACCTTGATCGAGACGCCGTCGAGCGCGTTGACCGCAATGAAGCCATCTTCGTCGGTGACATCGTCGCCAATGAAAACCGGTTTTCGGCGCGTGAACGGAAACGCCTGCATGAAGCGGTTGATTGCATGCCCCTTGCTGGCATCCACCGGTTTGACTTCGACCATGCCGCGTGCGTGCATCACTCGTACCCCGCTGTCGGGCAGGCAGCCCGCTTCGGCGGCCTTGGCTGCGGCGTCGCGCAGTTCCGGGTGGCGGTGAAAGTGCAGCACCATCGACAGCGCTTTTCGCTCAAAGCGCACGCCCAAGGTGCGGTTGGCAAACTGCTCGCAGCTGGCATGTGCGGTGACCAGGCCCGGCGGCGCAATGATCTGCTCGCGGTGCGCATGGGGGGTGAAGCGCCACTCCGCGCCGTGCTCACCTGCTGCGGCAAGCTTCAGCGGTTCGAACAACTCGTCGATCACTTCGATGCTGCGGCCGCTGATGATGGCCAGTGCGCCATCTGAACGGTTGCGCAACTCGGTGAGCAGCGAGCGCAAACCGTCATCCACCAGGGGCACGGATTCGTCGGGTTTGTCGAAGGGCACGAGCGTGCCATCGAAGTCGAGAAAGAACGCAAGTGTGCCTGTGGCCAGGCGCGGGGGTTTTTGCATGGGCATGGGTTGATTCCTCGCTGGGCGGCCGTGTCGTGCTGTTTTGGACTGTTGAATCGGCGTCTCTTGTTTCCCGACAGCCATTCTGGGGGCTTGTTCCGTCGTAAGGAAAGTAATTCGCGCCGCCCGCACATACTGCCTTCCCTGAAATGGATCTTGAAGCGGTGTTCCAGGTCATGTTGCGATGCCCTGGGTCAGCGGGGCCGTTGTCCGCGCAGGCAATGCGCCCGGTGGTGGCTGGGAGTACCCTGCCTTTCTGAGCCTGGCCGTTGCGGTTCAGGCATTGCTTGGTGCCGGCGCATTTGCGCTGAACATCGGCAGCGCTGAATCGAACCGAGCGCATGCATGACCTGTCCCACCGTTCTGGATTCGCCTTCAAAACAAGGAGTCTTACGATGAAACTGTACTTTTCCCCGGGTGCCTGTTCGCTCTCACCGCACATTGCCTTGCGCGAAGCGGGTTTGCCGATTGAACTCGTCAAGGTTGATCTGAAGCGCAAAACCACGGCCGACGGGGCGGACTTTGGCGCGATCAACCCCAAGGGCTATGTGCCGGCGCTTGTACTTGATGGCGGAGAGCTGCTGACCGAAGGGCCTGCGATCGTTCAGTACATTGCTGATCTGCAGCCGCACGCGCAGCTTGCCCCGGCCAACGGCACCCTGGCGCGTTACCGCTTGCAGGAGTGGCTGGGCTTCATCAACTCCGAGCTGCACAAGACCTTCGGCGCCTTGTTCAACCCGGCTACGCCCGCCGAGACAAAAAGTGCCGCGGTGGCGCTGCTGGGCAAGCGTTTCGACTATGTCGCAAGCCAGCTTGCCGGGCGCGATTACCTGATGGGCGCTGGCTTCACCGTGGCCGATGCCTACTTGTTCACCGTGCTTAACTGGTGCCAGTGGGTGGACATCGATCTGTCTGGATGGCCTGTGCTGGCCGCATTCCATGCGCGGGTGGCGGCACGGCCGGCGGTGCAGGAAGCACTGCGCGCTGAAGGATTGCTCAAGTAGTCATGGCAAGGCGGCGTGGCAAGTTCGCGCCGCCGTAATGGATACCGCGATGACACGAATCGAAGGCATGCCGGTCCTGTTTCTTTCGCATGGTTCGCCCCTGCACGCGATGCTGGAGAGTGATGCCGCACGGCTGTGGGCGCAGTTGGGCGCGCAGATGCGCAAGCCACGCGCAATCCTTGCCGTGTCGG
The DNA here is from genome assembly GCF_026586805.1 of Niveibacterium sp. 24ML. GTDB lineage: Bacteria > Pseudomonadota > Gammaproteobacteria > Burkholderiales > Rhodocyclaceae > Niveibacterium. The sequence goes on from NZ_JAPFHA010000009.1 coordinate 23,038, forward strand.
CGCACTGGACGACCGGGACACCGATGCTGACCGGGGCCGTGTCGCCGCCGACCATCCATGATTTTGGTGGTTTTCCCGAGCCCTTGTATCGCTTGCGCTACCCGGCGCCGGGCGCGCCAGAGCTGGCCGGGCGCGTGCGCGGCATGCTTGCCGCGGCCGGTATTGCAAGCGGAATCGATGGCTCGCGCGGTTTGGACCACGGCGCGTGGGTGCCGTTGATGCACCTGTTTCCGCATGCGGATGTGCCGGTGCTGCAACTTTCGGTGCAGGCGGCGTTGGGCGCGCGCCATCACTTCGCGTTGGGGCAGGCGCTCGCGCCATTGATTGGTGACGATGTGCTGGTGCTCGCCTCCGGCCATACCACCCACAACTTGAACGACGCCTTCGCGCGCCCCGATTTGCTTGGCCAGTCGATGGCACCCTTGCCCTACGTGCAGGCTTTCAGCGATTGGGTGGCCAGTGCAATCACCGAGCAGCGGATCGATGATCTGCTGGACTGGGCGCAACGGGCCCCCGGCGCTGCGCGTGCGCATCCGACGCCGGAGCACTTTCTGCCGCTGTTTGTTGCGCTTGGCGCCGCAGGGCAGGGCGCACGCGCTGAACGCATGCTGGCAATCGGCGATGGCCCCGCACTGGCGATGGACAGCTGGCGCTGGCACCGCTCCGCGGCCGGCTGAGCGCGCCTGCGCCGACGCTACTTCCAGCCCTGCAGCCAGCGGCTGCCGTCGCACAGCTCGCGCCATGCAATGCGTTCGCAGCGGCGGGAGTGAATCGCCTCGATTTCAACCCACTCGATGCCCGATCCGGCTTCATCGGGCTCGAAGAGCTTTGTCACGAGGAAGTGCTTCTCGCGATTGCTCGGCCTGGCGGCGGTCCATTTGCTGAGCAAGAGCTTGGCTGGATTGAGTCGGCGATAGGCAAGCTGTGGCGGCATGGTTCAGTCCTCGGGGGCGGTCCTGTCTGTCCGGTGCGGTGTTGAGACATTTTTCGCGGGGCCTGGTTCGCTCAAGCATCGGAGAGCCGTAGCGGTTTGCCACGCACGCATGGCGGCCTGCTTTGCGCAGCGGCCCTGGCGTGGCGCCGCATGCAGTAATCGGGCCAGATCGCGGCCGTCAAACCCTGCGCAAGCGGCACCGCATGCACGCGAGCAATTCGGGGTGGGCTTGAGCGATGCGCCAAATTTGCCTATATTGATTGCCATATGGCAAGAGTTGGGGGGTGCATCATGAGTTCAGCCGCGCTGCAACGCGAAGACCTGTCAATCGAAGGCTTGTTGGGCGGGCGGGGCGTGCTGCAAAGTGCGCCGCGTACGCCGCTTGAATGGGTCACGCTGATCCGCCACGGCATTCCATCGCAGTCGGTCGAGGCGCTGGCCCGCATGGTCAAGCTGACGCAGGCGGAGTTGGCGGGCGCGCTGGGCATTCCCGAGCGCACGCTCGCACGCCGCAAGCGTGAAGGCATGCTCAACAGTGAAGAGTCGGCCAAGGTGGTGCGGCTTGCCCGGGTGGTGGACCGCGCGGAAGAGGTGTTCGAAGACCTCGACGTGGCGCTCGACTGGCTCAAGTCGTCCAACGCCGCGCTGTGCAGCGCCACGCCCATCTCGCTGCTTGATACCGATATCGGCGCCGAGAGTGTGCTCGATACCCTGGGCCGTATCGAGCACGGCGTCTTTTCCTGATGTCGCTCACCGTCTGGCGGCTCGTCACCGCGCGTTTTGCCGACACCGCCTTCAGCGGCGAAGGCGCGCGGCTCTACGGCGGCCGCTGGAACCGCAAGCATGTGCCGATGGTCTACACGGCCGCCACGCAGTCTCTTGCGATGCTCGAACTGCTGGTGCAGGACGACCCCCTACGCGCGCGATACGTCATGATCCCGGCTTTCATTCCTGATCAGGTGCAGCTTGAACAACTCGCCGCAAATGCCTTGCCCGAGGGCTGGCGTGAGATGGCGGCGCGTGAGCATCTGCAGCAGATCGGCTCGGAGTGGGCGCGCAGTGCACGCAGCGCTGTGCTGGCAGTACCCAGCGCGGTGATTCCGTCTGAAACCAACTATTTGCTCAATCCCTTGCACCCGGCGTTCCACCAGATCCAGATTGGTGAGCCGCTTGAATTCATTACCGATCTGCGCCTGATCCGTCGATCGCGCGGCGGCACGAACTGAGGCAGCCGATGGCAATGCGCCCGATTGTTCTGCCAACACTGCGGACTGGCCCCGCGCGCGTCGCGCGGGCCGCCCGGCACCGATTTACCTTCAAGTAAAAGGCCACTTCATGAAACGCATCTTCCTGTTTCTGGCAACCAACATGGCAATTGTGCTGGTGCTGTCAGTCACCATGCGCTTGCTGGGCGTCGAGCCCTACCTCAACGCCAATGGGCTCAACCTGTCTTCACTGCTGATCTTCGCGGCAGTGATGGGCTTTGGCGGATCGTTCATTTCGCTGGCCATTTCAAAATGGTCGGTGAAGCGCTCGATGGGCGTTCGCGTGATTGATTCACCAAGTACCTCGACCGAGTTCTGGCTCTACGAAACGATCCGCAAGTATTCGGACAAGGCCGGCATCAAGATGCCCGAAGTCGGCATTTACGATTCGCCCGACGTCAATGCGTTTGCGACCGGCATGAGCAAGAACAGTTCGCTGATCGCCGTGTCCACCGGCTTGCTGCAGCAGATGACGCGCGAAGAGGCGGAAGCCGTGCTGGGCCACGAAGTCGCGCACGCCGCCAACGGTGACATGGTCACCCTTGCCCTGATCCAGGGCGTGGTGAACACCTTCGTGATGTTCCTGTCGCGCGTGATCGGCCACCTTGTCGACCGTGTGGTGTTCAAGACCGAGCGCGGCCAGGGGCCGGCCTTTTTTGTCACGATGATCATCGCGGAACTGGTGCTGGGCGTGCTGGCGTCCATCATCGTCATGTACTTCTCGCGCCGCCGTGAGTTCCGTGCCGACGCCGGGGGCGCAAGCCTGGCGGGCCGGAAGAACATGATTGCGGCGCTCGAACGCCTCAACAGCCTGCATCCGCAACCCTTGCCAGAGAAGATGGCGGCCTTCGGCATTGCCGGTGGCGGCGGCGGGGGGCTCAAGCGGCTGTTCATGACGCACCCGCCGCTTACCGAGCGGATCGAAGCCTTGCGCCGCCAGGCGCAGTGACAGCGGCGCGCCGAACCCGCAAGCCACCCACGAGAAGTGATTAAACCCCGATGAGCGCGGGCGTGCAGACCTTTGCCACCGCCCCGATGTGGGCCGGTTTCGTTGGCTTCGTGCTGGCGATGCTGGCGCTCGACCTTTTCGTGTTTGGCGGGCGCAAGGCGCACCGCGTGCATGTGAAGGAAGCGCTGGCCTGGGTGATTGCCTGGTGCCTGCTTGCGGTGTCCTTTGCCGGGCTGCTGTGGTGGTACCTGAACGGCACCCAGGGCGCCGAGGTCGCGCGCACGAAGACGCTGGAGTTCCTGGCCGGCTATCTGATCGAACAGTCGCTCTCGGTCGACAACATGTTCGTCTTCGTGATGATCTTCAGCTACTTCGCGGTGCCGCCCGAACTGCAACGCCGCGTGCTGCTCTACGGCGTGCTCGGGGCGATCGTCATGCGGGCCACGATGATCCTCGCGGGCGTCTGGCTGGTGCAGCAGTTCGCGTGGATCCTCTACGTGTTCGGAGCCTTCCTGGCGATGACCGGCATCAAGATGCTCATCTTCGCCGAGGCCGAGCCCGATCTGGAATCGAATCCCTTGCTGCGCTGGCTGCGCAGGCACCTTCGCATTACCCCGGTGTTTCACGGCGAGCGCTTCTTCATCCGGCAGAACGGCGTGCTCTGGGCGACGCCGATGTTCCTCGTGCTGGTGTTGATCGAAGCCAGCGACGTGGTTTTCGCCGTCGATAGCATCCCGGCGATCTTTGCGGTGACGACCGACCCCTTCATCGTCTTCACCTCGAACATCTTCGCCATCATGGGGCTGCGCGCGCTTTACTTTCTGCTGGCCGACATGGCCGATCGCTTCCATTTGCTCAAGTACGGCCTGTCGATCGTGCTGGTCTTCATCGGCGGCAAGATGCTTGCGATGCCCTGGTTCCACATGCCGATCCAGTGGTCGCTGTCGATCGTCGGCAGCATCATCCTGATCTCGGTCGTCGCCAGCCTGGCGCTCTCGAAACGAAAGCCCGTTCCCGCCGGAGAAAAACCATGAACCGCGTGCAGCCTGAACCGGTGCTTATCGGCCGTGAGCATGACGACGACGGCCGGCTGGTTGCGCTCCGCTACGACAGCACGCCGCCGCCACCCGTGGCGGGCAAGGTCTGGCTGGTCGCGATTGATCCGTCGGACAACGCCTTGCGCGCCCTCACGCATGCCGCCGAGCACGCGCGAGAAATGAGCTGTGTGGCGCTGCATCTGGTGCATGTGGTGCCCTGGCTGGCCAGAGAAGCCGCCGACGCCGAACTGGCGCATCGCGCACTCGGTGCCACCGCCCAGGCGCGCGCCATGCTCGACTCCACCGGACTGGCCTGGCGCCTGCATGTGGCGATGGGCGACCCGGCCGAGCGCATTCTCGAATGCGCCAGGGCCTTGTCGGTGGATGGTCTGATCATCGGCTGTCGCGGCCTGAACCTGGTCGAAAGCCTCCTGTTCGGCTCGGTGACCGAAAAGGTGATCCACCACGCCCGCGTGCCGGTGACGGTGGTGCCCTGATCTGTCGCGGCTGGGTACGGCGGATGAGCGTCCTGGGCTGTGCCCGGTATGGCCGCGCCGTCCCTCGGCAATTTCCGTGTGTGATCGCCCGCCTTGCGTGTTGCCGTCAAGTGGGCGGGTCGGTGTAGTGCTCAAGCAGTGGCGCCCGGGCGGTGAAGGCGAGCCACTGGCGCACCAATGCACTGTATTGGGGCGGGTAATAGGCCAGGGTGCCGCGGGCGGTGGCGGGTAGCCATTCGGTGTGCTCGAAGCGCGCCTGTGATGCGACCAGCCACAGCGGCTCTGCGGTGTGCCAGCTGTCGTGCGTCTTCAGGGCAAGCGCGGCCACGCCGGCGTTCTGCTCGATCTGCGCTACGTTCAGCGTGCGAGTCGCATCCTGCCAGCTTGCCGACGGGCTGATCGATTTGAGCAGCAGATAGAACGGGCCCTTGAGTAGAACGCCCGCCGTTTCGGCGGGCGAATCGGGGCTTGCGCCCGCTTCGGGTGAGGCGCCTGCCGCGCGGCAGCTCGCCAGGGCGGCGGGGTCCAGATCAGCGAGGTGCGCTTCCAGCGCGCTGCGGTTGGTGATGGCGTAGCTGGCGTTGCGCGCAATCATCACCAGTCGCAGCCCGCCCTTGTGACGCGAGAACTCTGCGATTGCAGAGCGTTCTTCCGACGAGAACGCCGTGCTTGGCAGACGCCCGGGCGACGTCAGGAGGCGCGCGAGCGCGCTGATCAATGCTTGGTTCGACATGGCTTGTGTTTCAGTGGCGGGGCTGCTTGTCATTGCGCGGCGGGCCGCCTTGTCATTGCAGACGCAGCGGCAGGAAGTAGAAAACGCCGCGCGCTTCGTCTTCGAGCAGTCGCCGCGCGTGGCTGCTGGCAAATTCGGCGAGCATTTGACGGAACATCTGCTGATGCTCGTCCTGGCCATGCGCTTGAATCACGAGGTCGTCCAGGTTTCCGGCGTCGATCTCGGAAAGGGCCTTGGCAATGCCTTCTTCCAGGTCTTCCTCGGCGGCAATGCGGAACATTTGGTCGTTCATGAGTGGGCTCCGTGTTGCAGTGTTTCCATGATGAGGCATGTTGAGGCTGCTGGCGAAAAACCAAGTCGGCCGACCCGCCGGGCGACGCGGCCGCCGGGCATGCGGGCACGGGCTGGCGCTGCGGCGGGATGTCGCCAGCACGATGCCTGGGTGGCTTGATCGGGAAGCCTTGCTCTTGCCGGCCCGCACGGTGAAAATCTCAGCCTTCGCTTTCTCGTGCATACAGTGCTGGCGTACCCACGCAGCCGCGGCACGACACGGCGGAAGCCTTCCGGCAGTTCCGGACGCAGGCCCTCGAAGGCATGCCCGGCCCTCGTGCGGGCGTCCCGTGCGATACAACAAGACAAACCGAGACAGATCAACATGAGCAATTCCTTGGGCCCGGCGCGGCCTGAATCCCCCTTGCGCCAACGTGGCATGGCTTCGCCCTTGCAAGACGCGGGCCATGACACCGCTGACCTGGATTTTGCCGGCACCAATATCGCGGGCGATTTGCTGCAAATGATGGCGGAGGTGGAGCGTTCGCTCGATCCGGTGGCCATCTCGATCCGGATTCCGGGCGAAGCGCATGGCCAGATCAAGGGATGGCGAATCGAAGCGCCCGGCGTGGGCGCAATTCGCAGGCCTGAGGAAATCGTTGGCGCATCTGTCTGCACCGCGACTGGCAACACCTCGGCGATAACCGCGTTTGATGGTGCGGCCCGCCGGGTGCAAACGATCAGTGGCAGCATCTACGAACTGGGCATGCCAGATCCGTACTACGCGGCGCACAACCGCCGGGTGCTCAAGGCGCTCGGGTTCTAGGGCGCTGCCCGGCCGGCGACGCGTGTTTGCGTCGGCGGGTGAAAAACAAGAACGGCGCCCTGGGGCGCCGTTTTTTCGTGCACGGTTACGCTCAGCCGGCGCGGCGGCGCTTGGCGGCGCCCAGCAGGGCGAGGCCCGCCAACAGCATGGCGTAGGTCTGCGGTTCGGGTACCGCGCTCACCTGCACTGCCGAGGGCGTGCCGAACGCATCGCGCGCGAAGGTTTCGACGCCGATGCTGCCACCGGGGGAGAGTTCAAAGCGCAGCACGTCGCCGGCGCCATCGGCGGTGAGCAGGGTGTTGCTGACGGCGCCATCCCACAGCTTGAGCGAGAAGCTGTTGCCGCTGCCACTGCCGGCGCTGAGCCAGTCGCCGCTGAAGTCGACCGAAAAGCTCAGCTGGCTGCCGAACTGCCACGACTGGAAGACCGCGTTGAAGGCTTCTCCGGTGCCAAGCTGCCAGCCACCGGTCGTGATTGATGCTGCGCCGTCGAGCTGGGCAGCGCCGAGTGCGCTGCCGCCGGCCAGGCCGAAGATGGTGCTGATGGCCGCTGGCGAGTCCGCCAGGCCGGCAAAGCCGAAATCTAGGTAGCCGGTTTCTCCGGCGAGGCTGCTGGTATCAACCGTCACCGCGTAAGTGGCGGCAGAAGCGGGCAGGGCCATGGCCAGGCCCGCGAGCGCTGCTATCAGACTGCGTTGCAGGGTGTTCATGCTTGGATTCCTCTTTCAAGCCCGGCGGCGCCTTGCCGCCGGTTGTTTCGATCAGTGCGCGTGCGCGCGGTTACAGGCCGCCGAAGACATGCACCGTGTAGCCGATCTTCGCGCTGCCGCTGTTGCGGAACTGCACCGGCACGGCGAACGACTGGCCGGCAGCGAGCGGCGTGTTGATGCGGATCGCCGGCTTGCCGCCCACGCTGGTGGTGGCGTTGGCCAGCGTGATACCCGCGGGCAGATCGCCCAGCGCCATCGCCAGCGGTGCCGCCACCGCCGCTTTGGCAACGAGCGTGACGGTGCCGGAGTACAGGCCGGTGGCGCGGTTGTAGCTCAGGCCCGAGGCGTACCAGGTGAAGTTGCTGGAGAGATTGATCGCCTTGGGCGCGAGGTTCAGGCGCGCGACTTCGGGCTCGTGATCGCTGCTCTGGTCGGCGAACTCGCTGTTCACGTGCACAACGTCGTACTCGGTGCGCGCGGCGAGCGCCGGGCTGACCAGGATATGGTCGAGCGCCTGCGAGTTGCCTTCGAACACATAGGTGTAGCGCTCGGCGGCGGGCAGGGTTTCGACCAGGTCAGTCATGCCGACGGCTTTGAGCTGGCCGACCGCGCCAGAGAACTCGAAGTCGTTCAGATCGCCCAGCACCACCACGTTCGCAGCGGGTTCTGCCGTCAGGATCGACTTGACGAAGCCCGACACCACCGCAGCCTGCTGGTTGCGCTGCACCTCGGAGCTGCGCTCGGGCGGCTGGAAGCGGCCATAAAGCGGCTGATCGCCCCCCTTCGAGTTCCAGTGGTTCGCGATCATGAAGACCTTGTGATCATTGAAACGGAACTCTGCTGCCAGCGGCTTGCGGCTGGCAGCGAAGGCGCTGTTCGTCGGGTCGATGCGGCCCGGGCTGGCCGACAGCGCAATGCCATCGGCCGTATTGATGAGGCCGACACCGCTGGTGGCGCTGCCGCCGGCGCGATCGACAAAACTCACCCGCGCCGGATTGAAGAGGAAGCCGACCCGGATATTGCCGCCGGGCTGGCCGCCATCCTGGTTGTTGACCGGGTCGATCGAACGGTACTGGTAGGCGGGCCCGCCGGCGCGGCCAACGGCGGCGATCAGTTGCGCGAAAGTCGTGCTCGCATCGACCACCCCGTTGTCGGTCGGGCCGTTGTTGTCCTGGATCTCCATCAGGCCGATGACGTCCGGCGATTGCAGGTTGTTCACGATCTGGCCGGCGAGGCGGTCGAACTTGGCCACCGGGTCAGCCGCAGAGAGGTTCTCTACGTTGAACGAGGCCACGGCGAGTTCGTTGGCGGTTTGGCGGCGCGTGGTCTCGGGCGCGAGGCCACCGCTGGCAAAACCATTGAGTTCGGTCGCCAGCAGTTTGTAGTTGCCAAAGCTGTAATCGACCACCGCCGTGATGCGGCTGAAGCTGTCGCCCACGTTGGCGCTGGGCGTTGCCACCGCGCCCTTGGTGACAATCAGGCGCTCGGGGTTGAAATCGTCGCTGGCGATCACGATGCCGCCGCGTGTGGTGCGGGTTGCGGCCCAGCTACCACCGTCGGCGAGCACCGGCATGTCGCCGAACTGGTTGGTGGGGCCGCTCACGACCGGGTTGTTCAACTGCACCCGCATGCCTTCGAAGCTCTCGAGGAAGTCGAGTCCGTTGGCCGTGGGGTTCAGCGCGCCGAGGGTTTCGACATCGCCGCTGCCGGTGCTGTAGATCGACTTGCCGGGCGGCAGGCGACCACCGTTGCCGATGAGCACGGGCGCGGGCAGGGCGTTGCCGCTTGAAATGCGGGTGACGGTGGGGGTGGTGATCTCGGTGATGCTCAGGTTGTTGGTGCCACCGCTGCCGCCGGGGCGGAACTCGGCCACCTTGCCGCTCACCGTGACCGCGTCGCCGACAGCAACGCCTGGCGTGCTGGCGGTGTAGACGAGGATGCCTTCAGAGGTGCGCAGGTCGTTGTCGGCCTGTTCATCCTGCATGTAGAAGCCGTTGACCACCACGGCGGTGACGATGCCCGGCACGTTGGCAACGTCCTGCCCCACCAGCGGCGAGCGATGCGCAATGCCCTGGATGTCGCGGATGCGTGCGCTGATTGCGCCACCGCTGCCGCCACCACTCCCGCCGTCGCCGCCACCGCTGCCATCGCCACACACCAGGGCCGCGCTTGCACTGTTGCGCGGCGCCGGGCTGGCGCTGCTGAAGTCGGCCGAATTGTTGTTGGTGTCGGTACAGCCGCCCGCCTTGCGCTGGAGCGCCAGGGTGTTCGATGCGCCCGAGGCGGCGCTGCCCTCAGCGTTGTTGGCGCTGCCATAGCCGAGGAAATCCACCACGCCAGCGGTGCCGGCGCAGGCGCTCGCGCAGGTGAGTGCCGCACCTTGGCTGACAAGCGCCAGCTTGCCACCACTGGCACTCATCGCAATGCTACCGATCGCGTCGGCCGCGGGCAGTGCCTGCGTGCCGCCCGAACCCGGAGCTTGCTGCACAAGGTAGTACTGGCCGGGGCCGACCGAGCCGCTCAGCGCCGTGACTTGCCAGGTGCCGCCGCTGGCCGAGGCGTACTGCAGGCTCCAGCCGCTGAGCGACACGGCGGTGGTGCCGGGGTTGAACAGTTCAACGAAGTCGTGCTTCAGGGTGGCGCCGGTGTTGCCGCCGCCCCCGTAGGCCTGGCTGATCACCAGCGATGCGGCGCTCGCAGGGAGAGCAAGCCCTGCGGCAAGCAGCGCGCAGGCGATGGGGTGGTATTTCATGGGGTTCGATGCCTCGTTTTGTCTGGGCTCAGTCGAGGCCGGCGATGCGGATGGCAAGCCGGCGCGAAAAGGCGCAAAGATTGGCTCCGCCGTGTTTCAGCGCCATTGAGGGCTTATTTCAGCTTTGTGGCGGCGGGAGGCCGTCGCGGTCATCAAGGCCTTCAAGGTTCTTCCGCGCCTGCCGCTATAGCAGGGGAAACCCTGCACCGCGTTTTCTGGAGGTTGGGCCTTGGAGCGCGAAGAGCATCCGAACGATCACTACATCACGCCACAGCAACTGTGCATTGGCTTGCAGATCCACCTTGACCTGTCGTGGATGGATCACCCGTTCACCTTCTCCAGCTTCAAGATCAAGAGCCTTGATCAGATCGCGACCCTGCAATCGCTGGGGCTGACGCGGATCCGTTACTCGCCCGGCAAGAGCGAGGCCGAGCCCCTGGCGGTGCCAACCGGGCCAGTTTCTGCGCCGCCGCCGGCGCTTTCGCGCGAACATGACCCGGCTTACGCGGCCAAGCGCCAGCGGGTCGAGCGGCTGGCCGCCCAGCGCGCCAAGGTGAACGCCTGCGAGCGCGAATTCCAGTCCGCCACCAAGGCGATCAAGAGCATTACGCAGAACCTGTTCGCGCGGCCCAAAGAGTCTTACGAAGCGGCGCGTGGCCTGACCGACACCATGGTCGATTCGATGCTGACCGACGCCGATGTGGCGATAACGCTGATGAGCGACAAGGCCGGCAACGAAGACGTGTACTACCACTCGCTCAACGTCACCGTGCTGGCGATGATGCTGGCCAAGGAACTCAAGGCGCCGGCCGAGGCGATCAAGTCGCTGGGGGTGGGCGCGCTGTTCCACGACATCGGCAAGGTCGAGATCCCCGACAAGGTGCTGCGCAAGATCGACCCGCTGACGCATGCTGAAGCCGTGCTGATGCAGCAACATGTGGTGTACGGGCTGGAGATCGGCAAGAAGCTTGAACTCTCTGGCGAAGTGATGGCGATCGTTGCGCAGCATCACGAGCACGCCGATGGCAGCGGCTATCCGCGCGGGCTGCAGGGCAATCAGATATCGCTGCTGGCGCGCATCGTCACCATCGTCAATGCCTACGACAACCTGTGCAACCCGCCCAACCCGGCCAAGGCAATGACGCCGCATGAGGCGCTGTCGGTGATGTACGCGCAGCAGCGCGCCCACTTCGACGCCAACGCGCTGTCGGTCTTCATCCGCTGCATGGGGGTGTATCCGCCGGGCTCGATCGTGGTCTTGTCCAACGAAACCATCGGCATGGTCGTGTCGGTCAATAGCACGCGCCCGCTCAAGCCCACCGTGCTGGTGTACGACCCCGCCGTGCCCAAGGAAGAAGCCATCCTGGTCGACCTGGAGCAAGAGGCGGAAGTGAGCATCGCCCGCACGCTCAAACCCCAGCAGTTGCCGCGGCCGGTTTTCGAGTACCTCTCGCCGCGCCGCCGCGTCACCTACTACTTCGATGCCGAATCGGGCGGCGGGGTGGGCGGATGAGCGCACAGGACACGGCGCCCGAGCAATTGCTTGCGCTGGTAGCCAGCGGCAGCGCCAGCCCCTTCCTGCTGGTTGATGGCGCCACGCGCACGATTGCCTTTGCCAACGATGCGCTGGGGCGGTTGTTCGGGGTGCCCGCGGCGGCTTTACTCGGCAGGCCGATCAGCGAATTCGAAGTCGGGCTCGAAGACATGTTCTTCTGGGAGGAAGTCGCCTCTGGGCTGGCACACGATCTGGACTGCGCGCCCGGCAGTTACCTTCATGCCAGCGGCAGCACGGTGCATGTGCAGAAGCAGGTGCGGATCCTCGGGGCGCCGCCGGCGCAGAGCATCGCGCTGACGCTCACCGATGTGTCTGCCGAACTCGCGCGCTCGGACGAGACCGCCGAGATTGCATCCTTGCTGGCGGCAACGCTTGAATCGATTGCTGATGGTGTCCTGGTGACCGATCTGTCGGGCGGGCTGCGCAATTTCAATCGGCGTTTCGCGCGCATGTTCGGTGTTGCCGGCAGCGATCTGGATGGTGCGGCGGTCGCCGCCGCCGTGGCGGCGCTGCAAGTTGATCCCGCGCCTTGGCATGCCATGCTCGTCGAGGTAGCCGACGATCCGCAGGCCGAGCGGGTGCTCACGCTGGCGCTGGCCGATGATCGCTTTGTCGAATGCGCCGCGCGCCCCCAGCAACTGCGCGGCCGGCCGGTGGGCCGCCTTTACGCGTTCTCGGATGTCACCGACAGCAAGCGCTACGAGGCCGCACTGCTGGCGGCGCGCGAAGCGTCGGATCGCGCCAATCAGGCCAAGTCCGCTTTCATTGCCTCGATGAACCATGAGCTCAAGACCCCGCTCAACGCGATTCTTGGCTTCGCCGATCTGCTGCGCGAAGAGCTGCCGCCTGCCGAGGCCGAGTTCGCCCAGCATATTCACACCGCTGGCCAGCACTTGCTGGCGCTGATCGGCGATGTGCTGGACCTTGCGCAGGTCGAAGCCGGCAAGGTAGACCTTCACCCAGAGCAGCTTGATCTGGCCGAGCTGATGAACGAGTGCTGCACGATGACCGCGCCGGTCGCCCGCAGCTTCAATGTGGACATCCGTGTCGCACCGGGGCTCAAGCTGGCGGTGCTGGCCGATCGCCGGCGCACGCGGCAGATCGTCATCAACCTGATTTCCAACGGCTGCAAGTACAACCGCCCGGGCGGCAGCCTGACGATTACCGCAACGGCGGCTGCGGCCGGGTGCCTTGCGCTGCACTTTGCAGATACCGGCATCGGCATCGACGCGGCAGACCTTGCCCGTATTTTTGAACCTTTCACCCGGGTGGGCGCGCGGCGTGGCGAGGTCGAAGGGACGGGGCTCGGTTTGGCGCATTCGCGCAAGCTGGCCAACCTGATGGGCGGCGACATCGCCGTGCAAAGCACGCCGGGCGAGGGCAGCATCTTCACCCTGAGCCTGCCCGATGGTACCTTGGCCTTCATGGCAGGCACGCACTGATCCCATGCTGGCGTGGCGTCGGCGCGGGTGGGAGCGGCCCGTGGATGTGCAGCTATAATCCAGACTCCGCGGCCGCAGTTCGGGCCGCAATCGTGTTCACAAGGTTCGATGGAATTCTTTCTGCTGATTGGCCTGATCGTTATCAACGGTCTGTTCGCGATGTCGGAAATCGCTCTGGTCACCGCGCGCAAGGCGCGGCTGGCGAAACTGGCCGCCGAAGGCGATGCCAGCGCAGCGGCGGCGGTGCGGCTCGGCGAAGAACCCACCCGCTTCCTCTCCACCATCCAGATCGGTATTACCTCGATCGGTATCCTCAACGGTATCGTCGGTGAGGCCGTGTTCGCCGCACCGCTGGCGCTGTGGCTGGAAGGACTCGGGCTGCAGAACAACATCGCCGAGATCGGCTCCACCGTGCTGGTGGTGGTGGTGGTGACCTACATCTCGATCGTGATCGGCGAGCTGGTGCCCAAGCGCATCGGCCAGAGCAACCCCGAACTGATCGCGCGCATCGTGGCCCGGCCGATGGAAGGCCTTGCACTGGTCACGCGCCCCTTCGTTCGATTGCTTACGTTTTCCACCGATGCGCTGCTGCGCCTGGTGGGCATCAAGCGAAACGGCGGCCCGGCGCTGACCGAAGAAGAAATCCACCTCATGCTTGAAGAGGGCTCGGAATCGGGCGTCATTGAAACCCGCGAGCACGAGATGGTGCGCAACGTGTTCCGCCTTGACGAACGCGAGATCGGTTCGCTGATGGTGCCGCGCGCCGATATCGTCTACCTCGATCTGGAGCAGCCGCTCGAATCGAACCTGCAGCACATCGCCGGTTCGGACTACACGCGCTTTCCGGTTTGCCGTGGCGGGCTCGATCACATCGTTGGCGTGGTGCACGCCAAGCAGATCCTGGGGCAGACCCTGCGCGGCGAATCGCCCGATTTCGAGAAGCATCTGCACCCCTGCGTGTTCGTGCCCGAAACCCTCACCGGTATGGAATTGCTGGAGCACTTCAAGGCCTCGGCCACGCAGATGGTGTTCCTGATCGACGAGTACGGCGAAGTGCAGGGCATCGTGACCTTGCAGGATCTGCTCGAAGCCGTGACCGGTGAATTCAAGCCGCGCGATGTCGAAGACGCCTGGGCGGTGCAGCGCGACGATGGTAGCTGGCTGCTTGACGGCCTGATCCCGGTGCCCGAGCTCAAGGACAAACTCGGCCTCAAGGAAGTCCCCGAAGAAGACAAGGGCCGTTACCACACCCTCTCGGGCATGGTGATGCTCTTGCTGGGCCGCCTGCCGCACACGGCCGACGCGATCGAGTGGGAAGGCTGGCGCTTTGAAGTGGTGGACATGGACGGCAAGCGCATCGACAAGGTGCTGGCTTCGCGCCTGGGCCTCGGCGAAGAAGCCGATGGCTGACGCCCCGCGCCGCGTCGCCGTGATCGGCGGCGGGCCAGCGGGTTTGATGGCGGCCGAAGTTCTGTCCCAAGCCGGCTTGCGGGTTGATGTGTACGAGGCCATGCCCTCGGTGGGCCGCAAGTTCCTCATGGCCGGCAAGGGCGGCATGAACATCACGCACTCCGAGCCGCGTGAATCCTTCCTTGGGCGCTACGCCGCGCGGCAGGATGTGCTGAGTCCGCTCATCGACGCGTTCGATCCGGCCGCGCTGCGCAGCTGGATTCATGCGCTCGGCATCGACACCTTCGTCGGCAGTTCCGGCCGCGTCTTCCCCACCGACATGAAAGCCGCGCCGCTGCTGCGTGCGTGGTTGCACAGGCTGCGCGAAGCGGGCGTCGCGATCCATGTGCGGCACCGCTGGCTGGGTTGGGCGGCCGACCGCTCGCTGCGTTTTGCAGCGCCGGATGGCGAACAGCACCTGCAGGCGGATGCGGTGGTACTCGCGCTTGGCGGCGGCAGCTGGGCGCGGCTGGGTTCCGACGGCGCATGGGTGCCTTGGCTGCAGGCGCAGGGCGTCGCGGTGGCGCCCTTGCAGCCGGCCAACTGCGGATTCGACGCCGCATGGAGCGAACACTTCCGCGGGCGTTTCGCCGGTGAGCCGGTGAAGGCCGTCGTTGCCCAGTTCACCGATGCGCAAGGGCGAAGCCGGCAGCGGCAGGGCGAGTTCGTCGTCAGCGAAAGCGGCCTCGAAGGCAGCCTGATCTACGCCTTGTCCGCACCGATTCGCGACGCCATTGCCGCGCACGGCTCGGCCACGCTCGTCCTCGATCTGGCCCCCGGCAAGTCGCTCGACCGGGTGAGGGCGGAAGTCGCGCACCCGCGTGGCTCACGCTCGATGGCCAGCCATCTGCAAAGCCGCGTTGGTATCGCGGGCGTCAAGGCGGGCTTGCTGCGCGAATGCTCGCCGCGCGAAACCTACGACGACCCCGAAGCGCTGGCCCGCGCAATCAAGGCGCTGCCGGTCAGGCTCATCGCGCCACGCCCGATCGACGAAGCCATCAGCAGCGCCGGCGGCGTGCGATTCGAAGCGCTCGACAGCCGCCTCATGATCAAGGCCTTGCCCGGCGTGTTCTGCGCCGGCGAAATGCTCGACTGGGAAGCCCCCACCGGGGGCTACCTGCTGACCGCCTGCTTCGCTACCGGCCGCGCCGCCGCGCAGGGTGTGCTTGCCTGGCTGGATGCATCGGCTGCGCCCGACTGACAGCTTCAAGCCCACAGCAAATATCATCGGCCCCCGTGGTTCAATTTCGACCCGTTGGCCGCAAGGCGCCGCCAACGCCAGGCCCTTCATCCCCCGCGCGATCCTGCTCGGGGCTTTGCTCGGGCTGGCGGCACGCCATTCCAACACAATCACGGCGCCGTACACTGTGGCGCACTGAATCTGCTGGTTGGCTTGCTCCGTGGCGCTCATGGTGTCAATGAGCGGATGAATCGGGCCTGCGCGCCGGGAACCTGAATGGCGTTTGATTTGCTGGGCGCCTGCGGGCTCCGTTAGCTGGCACAGTGCGGCGCTTTGTCCCGGCGATGTGTCGTGGGCATCACCTCGGCTGCTCTGGCGGCTTGTCGTCATACCCGACGTCTGCGGACGTCGACAGATGATTCCCGATCACCACCGCGCCGCGCTGCCCCCGGCTGCGCCTGAACTACCCGGATACGCTGCAATGTCCCTCCAACAGATCAACGCCTTACTCAACAAACAGAAACTGGTCGAGGGCTTGGTGCATAGCCAGCCGATGGCGACGCAAGACTTGGTCGAGGCGATCGTTCATCGCAAACACCTGAGTGAGGTGCTGCACCTGCTCGAGAGCACACCGGCTGCGGACATTGGAGCGGTGCTCGAATCGGTGCGTTTCGATGACGCCGCCTTCCTGTGGCAGCAGTTGCCGGGCGAGCGCCGCGGCGAAGTGCTGTGGGAACTCTCGGATGAACTGAAAGATCGCCTGAGTCTTGACCACGCTGTTGATGTTCCGCAGAGCCAGATCAATGCCTTCGAGCTTGTCGATGGCCGCCTGCGCCAGCGCACGATCACCTGCCGTGCAGATCTGGAAGGCGTGCAGCCGATCTGGATTGATCTGTTCCACGCCAGCGAGGCCGAGCGGGCTTACGTGGGCGCCCACTACGGACTGGTGCTACCCGATTCCGGCGATACCACCGACCTTGAGGTCAGTTCGCGCTTCCATGTCGAAGAGGCGGGTGAAATCCACCTGCACTCGAACTTCCTGCTCGATCGCGAAGGCAACTCCCGCAGTATCCCGGTGGCGTTTGTGCTGCATGGCGAGATCCTGTTTTCGGTGCGCAACGAAGAGCTGCCGGTGTTCCGCCTGCAGCGGCGTCGGGCGCGGATGCAGCAGGGCTATGTGTCGGACTGCAAGGATGTGTTGCTCGATCTGTACGGCGCCGATGTCGAGTACTCCGCCGATGCGCTGGAAGGCGTTTACAACACGCTTGGCAAGGTGGGCCGTCAGGTGCTGAGCGAAACGATCAGCGATGAGGAAGCGGCTGGCATCCTGGCGGATATCGCCGAAGAGGAAGACCTCAACGGGCGCATCCGTAGCAACATCCTCGATACCCAGCGTGCGCTCTCATTCCTGATGCGTTGCAAGATGCTGTCGCCCGCCGAAATCGAAGACGCCAAACAGATCCTGCGCGATATCGAATCACTCAACAGCCACACCGCGTTCCTCTTCGACAAGATCAACTTCCTGATGGACGCCACGATCGGCTTCATCAACATCAACCAGAACCGGCGGGTCTCGCAGCTCACCGTATTCGGCGTCGTCTTCATGCCGATCAACATCCTCGCCGGTGTCGGCGGGATGTCCGAGTTCTCGATGATGACGGCGGGTATTCCGTGGCCGATCTCGTTCGGCGCCTTCATCGTCGGCATGGGCGTGATCGGTTGGGGCACTTACGTTGCACTGCGCTGTGCAGAGGTTCGCAGGGCCAGACAGGCTTTGAAGACCAAGGCTGCGGCAGCGGTTTGAACGATGCGCCGAGTGACGCCACCCAAACGTCTGGATATGACGAACACTCGCTTTGGGCTGACGGGCTTTGTTGCAACCCTTGAGCGTAAGCGGAAAACCTAGCCATGCCGTTCAGGCATCGCGCCGCTTGCGCCGGCGCAGTCAGGAAGGAGGAGGCAGCCTGGGCGCAACGCTCAGGCTGCCGGCTACTTCATGGCGCAGCCACTCAGGCCGTGGGGGGGCGTCTGCGCAGCAAACCGACGCCGAGCAAGCCGATTGCAGCCAGGGAAATTGACGCCGGCTCCGGCACAACCATGGCGCTGCCGCTGACGAACATGTACTCGTTGCCACGATCGCCCTTGCAGAAAGCGCCCATCGCTGTTGGGGCGGTGATATAGCCGCCACCGCATTCCTCAGGGCCTTTCAGATAGCCATCCATCGCCCGGATCGCGAGGACGTTCCAACCCTCATGGAGGTAGGCCGCCAGATCGACGATCAGCGGGTCTGGCTGACCATCGGGCCGCTTATGTTCGTCCAGCACGGCGGACGTGACTCGCTGGCTGTTGACCACCAGCGTGAAGAAGTCATCGCCGATGATCGCCGCGCGCGCGCCACGAATCGAGGCGCCAGGTTTGACGTAGAACGAATAGCCGAAGAAGACTTCGGTCGGGCCCGAGGCGCCGGTGATTTCGCCGGTTTGCGATCGGCACGCGTCACCCCCGGTGCCGCAGTACCACATCATTCGATTTGAATTGAGCGCGGTGGTGCCTGAGTTTGAATAGGGGGCGTAAGCCGCCACCCCATCGGAAGCATCAAAGATCCCATGCGCCCATCGGTTGCCGAGCACCGAGTCGTCCGTTGATCGCCACGATGCGCCACCGCTGAAATCAACGACCTGCAAGCCCGCCAGACAACTGGGCGCTAATGCAAATGAAACAACGCAGGCTGCGGACATGCACATCAACCGTTTTTTGTATGACATGACTCCTCCCATCCCTGATGACTGCCATTGCTCGACGGACGTGTTGCCGTCAATGACTCACGAGCGAGAACGTCTCGCGCGAGTGAAACAACCCAATCAACACAGTTGATTGGGTTGTTGTGTGCTTGGGCAACGCCCCAACCCGCGATGCAGATTCATCCGCAGCACGTTTGAAGGGCGTCGTCCCACCAACGATAGAAACTCACGGTAGCGATGGAAATACATGCAAGCGTGTATTCGCACTACCACAGTCCGGGTAGTGCCCGATTTGAACAAACCGGGTGCGAGCTCAGCGCAGCCCCTCGGCTGGCACGCCAGTCACAGACGCAGCGGGTATTGTCTCGACATGGATGAGCCCCCGGTTTGTTCCGCTGGCGGCGATGGCTGCTTCAAGCGCATCACACAAGGGATTGACTGGCGTGGCCGGCGGCACCGGCGGATGGTATTCCACATGACGCAGCGAACCGGACTTGCGCGCCGCAGGGAACCATGGCAATGGCGTGTGCAGAGGAGAGTGACTTTCAACAGACTCTGCAGAGTGCCGGGCGGCAAGGGTGAGCCCTTGGCCGTCCGGCGCGGTGAACGCCCCGCTGCGGTGCGTGCGCCGCGCGGGGCTTCAGTGCGGTGTTACGACGCTTCTTTCACCTCGGGCACCTTCCAGGAGCCATCAAGGATCGAGGGCGGCGTTTCCTTCGGCCAGTACAGGCGCATCATCAGGATGAATTCGTCCTTCGGTGCGGGCAGCCAGTTCGATTCCTTGTCCTTGCCGGGCGATTCGTGCTGGATGTAGAGGTCGACCGATCCATCCGGGTTGGACTTGAACTTGTTGCGCTGGCTCAGCGTGTAGCGGTTGAGCGGGTTGTCCACGAAGAAATAGCCTGCGTTGTACATGGTCAGCGACCAGAAGCCGTTCACCGGCGGGAGCTGGCCTTTTTCGAAGCGCATGACGTATTTCTTCTCGCCGCTGTACTTCGAGAGCACATTCGGCCCTTCCGAGGTGGGATAGACCGCGTCCTGCGGGCGATTGGCACCCAGACCGATCGCGGTGATCAGCGCACGCTGCAGGTAACTCGTGCCGTACTGGCCAGTCTTGGTGGTGAACAGCCAGCCGTTCTCGAGCTTCATGTCGCCAGCGGCGATGCCCCCCTTCATCCAGCCCATGATCAGTTCCTGCGCTGGCTTGGGGGCGCGGGCGAGGCCCTTGGCGACCGCGGGCTCGAGTTTCGATACGTCGAAATCCTGCCCGGGCACGACGCCGATCTTGGCGAGCTTGGCCACGATCGGTGCGTCATCAGCCGCAGGCGGATTCGTCTTGAGGAGTTCCGCGAACAGCTTGAAGTAGCTTGCAGCGTCCATCGCGTCCACTTGATCGCGCACGGCGGTCTTCACGTCGATTGACGGATCGACCACGCCGGGCGGGGGCGTGTAGGGTTTGCCATAGGCCGACAGCGGTACCACCGAGACCTGATCCTGCAAGGCGTGCACGGCTTTGTAGTCCTCCGGCGTGCCGGTGCAGTAGATGCGGCCGAGAATCCAGACGATGCCGGTCTGCGATTTGTATTCGGTTACATCGGCCGGCAAGCTGCCCGTCCACCCCGGACCGGTGATCGCGTACTTCTGCGCCTTGGTCCCCGTTGTGCGCTTGCCCGGGTCCTGGAACACGTTGGTCCAACCGTCCAGCATCGGAAACAGGAAGAAGCGCCCCTTCATGTCGGGGATGCTCAGGATCCAGGGCTCCTTCGAGACGTCAAGCCAGGTCGTTGTGTAGAGCGTGTCGGCGTTGGGCGCGGTTACGTCCTTGAACGAGGCATCCGGGTAGGAGCGGGCCCTGCTGAACTGGCCCATCGGCGCGTGCGTGCCTTTCGGTGCCTCGACGTTTGTCATGATTCGCCGGGTGACTTCCATGGTCACCAGCGGGTAGGCGTAGACATAGGCTTCGGTGGCGATGACCAGGGCTTCCGCCTCCTGGGCTGCCGCTTTTGCGGCCTGCGCGGCGGCCTGCGCGGCGGCCTCGGCCTTGGCCTTGAGCTCGGTGGCGGCCTTTGCAACCTGGTCGTCCTCCTGCTTGCCACACGAGGACAGCAACGCCATGAAGAGTGCCGCCGCCCCAAGGGCCGCGAGCGTGCGATTTCTTTTCATATATCAACCTCCAGTTTTGATGTCACTGCGATCGAACTTGCTTAAGAAAGGCGTTCTCCGCGAACTGGACCTGTGTTGATCGCGGGTGCGCCCAAGGTAGTCACTACCGCCTGCGAGGGGAACCCGGATGCGCCACATGTGCACATCTTGTTGCGCGGCATCTTCGCGCGGCCTGTGTGCGCCCGGTATGCGCCGCATCAACGGTGTGGCGAGGTTCGCGTGTGAATGGCCGTGCGTGCGAAGGTGCAGCGCGACGCACCGCAGGGATGCGTGTCGATATCTTGTTCGTATCGCACCGGAGTAAGCCCACGATCAAGCGGCCACGCAGGCGGTCCGGATTGCCGGGTCCGCCGCGACGCCTGAACGCAATCTCTTGTCACTTTCCGGACTGCCTCCGTAGCGCTACGCGCACAGACTGCGCGCACATTGCGCCACTGACGGAGCGTTCATGACCCCAGCCCACCCCACCGGCGCCCGCGCGCTGGTCGATGCCCTGCTGACCCACGGTGCCGACACCGCTTACTGCGTGCCGGGCGAAAGCTACCTTGCGGTGCTCGATGCGCTCTACGACGTGCGTGATCGGCTCAAGCTGGTCGTGTGTCGGCAAGAGGGCGGGGCGGCCTACATGGCGGACGCCTACGGCAAGCTCAGCGGCAAGCCCGGCATCTGCTTCGTCACACGCGGGCCGGGCGCGACCAACGCGGCGGTGGGTGTGCATACGGCGTTTCAGGATTCGGCGCCGATGATCCTGTTCATCGGGCAGGTCGGGCGCGGCATGCTGGAGCGCGAGGCCTTTCAGGAAATCGACTACCGCCGCATGTACGGCCAGATGGCCAAGTGGGTGGCGCAGATCGACGATGCTTCGCGCATTCCGGAATTCGTCTCGCGCGCCTTCCACATCGCCACTTCCGGCCGCCCCGGCCCGGTCGTGCTGGCGCTGCCGGAAGACATGCAGCACGAGCCCTGCTCGGTGGCGCAGCCGCAGCCCTATCGCCGTGTGATGCCATCGCCCGCGCAGGCCGACATGGCCGAGCTGCGTAGCCGGCTGGCCGCCGCAAAGCGGCCGCTGATGATCCTCGGCGGTCGCGGCTGGAGCAACGCGGCTTGCGCCGATATTCGCCGCTTCGCCGAGGCCTGGCAGCTGCCTGTGGCCTGCGCCTTCCGCTACCAGGATTTGTTCGACAACACGCATCCGCTCTACACCGGCGACGTGGGCCTGGGCATCAACCCCAAGCTTGCCGCACGCGTGCGCGAGGCGGATCTGGTGCTCGCGGTCGGCCCGCGCTTGGGCGAGTCCACCACCAGCGGCTACGCGCTGTTCGACATCCCGCGCCCGAAGCAGACGCTGGTGCATGTGCATGCGGGCATCGACGAGTTGGGCCGCGTCTACGCCGCCGACCTGCCGATCAACGCCGGCTACCCCGAGTTCGCCGCTGCGGCGAGCGAGCTGGTGCCACCTGCAAGCCTGAACTGGGCCGGCAGCGCCGAAGCCGCGCACGCCGACTACCTCGCCTGGACCGAGCCGCCCGCGACGCCGGGTGAATTGCAGATGGGTGAAGTGATGCGCTGGCTGCGCGAGCGCCTGCCGGCCGACGCGATCCTTACCAACGGCGCCGGCAACTACGCGATCTGGCTGCATCGCTTCTATCGCTACCGCCAGTTCGGCACGCAACTGGCGCCGACCAATGGTTCGATGGGCTACGGCGTGCCGTCGGCGGTGGCAGCCAAGATCGCGCACCCGGAGCGGATCGTGGTGTCGTTCTCCGGCGATGGCTGCTTCATGATGAACGGGCAGGAGTTCGCCACTGCGGTGAAGTACGGCGCGGCGGTGGTGTTCATCGTTGTGAACAACAGCATGTACGGCACGATCCGGATGCATCAGGAGCGCGAGTTCCCGGACCGGATCTCCGGCACCGAGCTGGCCAACCCCGACTTTTCCGCGCTGGCGCGCGCCTACGGCGCCTTTGGTGAAGTCGTGACCCGCACCGAGGACTTCGCGCCGGCGTTCGAGCGCGCATTGGCGGCCGGCGGCCCGGCGCTGATCGAACTGCGCACCAACCCTGAGGTGATCACGCCCGCGGCGACGATTGCGCAGATCAAGGGGCAGTCGAAGCGGCGCTGAGTGGCCGCTCTTGCGTTCAGGCGAGCCGGCCCCACGTCGGACACTTCCCGTATTCACTTTCAGGGCGATGCAGCATGAGCACCCAGATCAAGATCGACTTCGTTTCCGATGTGTCCTGCCCCTGGTGTGCAGTGGGCCTGTACTCACTGAAGAAGGCGCTCGCCGAACTGGAAGGGGAGGTGACGGCAGATATTCACTTCCAGCCCTTCGAACTCAATCCGCAGATGGCGCCCGAAGGCGAAGACATTGGCGAGCACCTGCGCCGCAAGTACGGCGCCAGCGACGAGCAACTCGCGCAGACGCGCGAGGCGATCCGCAAGCGTGGTGCGGCGCTGGGCTTCGATTTCGCGGTCGGCAAGCGCGACCGCATCTACAACACCTTCGACGCCCACCGCCTGCTGCACTGGGCCGAACTCGAAGGCCGCCAGCTGGCGCTGAAGGAAGCCTTGTTCCGGCGCTACTTCACCGAGGGCCAGGCGCCCTCATCGCACGAAGTTCTGCTCGCCGCGTGCGCCGAGGTATCGCTGGATGTCACGCGCGCACAAGCCATCCTGGCCTCGGACGAGTTCGCGGCCGAGGTGCGGGCGGCGGCTTCGCGTTATCTGAATGCGGGCATCCATTCGGTGCCTGCCGTCATCATCAACAACCGGCACCTGATCCAGGGGGGCCAGCCACCCGAAACCTTTGTGCAGGCGCTGCGTCAGATCGCCGCGCAGGGCTGACGCTGCGTTCAGGCGCAGGGGCTTGCGGCGCCCAGCCCGGTCCAGCGCTGGAAGGCGCGGCGGAAGCTGCGGGCGTCGTGAAAGCGCAGGTGGCTGGCGATCGCGTCGTGGTCGAGCCCGCCGTGCTGCATCAGTTGCAGCGTGACATGGGTGCGCACTTCGTCAAGCAGGGCCTGGAAGTGCGTGCCGTGGCGCGCGAGCTGGCGCTTGAGCGTGGCCGGGCTCACGCCGAAGTGCTGCGCGGTGTGCTCCAGCGTGGGCGGCAGGCGGATCGTGTCGAACAGCTGCTCGCGCACTGCTTGCAGCAGGCTGCGGCGGCCGGCGGTGTCGGCCAGCTCACGCTGCGTCAGCGCCAGTGCACGGGCGTTGCCGCGCGGCCAGGGCTGATCGAGCCAGCGGGCGTCGAGCCGCATGCTGTCCGTCTGCTCGCCAAAGTGAAGCGCGCTGCCCAGATGCACCTGGTGATGCTCCGGCGAGCGCGGCCGCGTGCGGTTGAAGTGGTAGCGCCAGGGCAGGTGCTCGCCACCGAGCCAGCGGCACATCGCGGTCACCGCGGTCATGTGCAGATCCACCAGCAGGGCTTTCGTTGCCCCGGCACCGCAACTGTCGAACCAGTCGAGCGAGACTTCGCCGCCGGCAATGCTCAGGCGTGGCGCGAGCAGCGGGCATAGCTGCGCTTGATGCGCCACCAGCAGCCGTAGCGCGCTGCCCAGATCCGGCGATTGCATCAGCGCCAGGCTGGCGGCGCCGTAGTGGCCGGGCAGCATCTGCTGGCCGAGCTGGAAGGCGGCGTCGCGGGCCGCGTCGTGCTGTGCAAGATTCGCGAGCATCGCGAGCAGCTGGGCGGGCGACAGCGCACGCGCTTCGCTCGCAAAATCCTCTTCAAACAAGCCACTGTGCCGCAGCAGGACGTGGCTGTTCAGATCGAGCCCGCGCGCATGCTCCAGCACCAGCGCAGGCTGGTAGTGCGCCGGGATCAGCGGCGTATCGGCGTGGTAGCAGGGCGCGGGCATCGCTGGCGGTGTCAGGCCGCTTGCAGGGCGCCACCGGGGCGGCGCGCGGCGGGCTCGATG
This sequence comes from Niveibacterium sp. 24ML, assembly GCF_026586805.1. Taxonomy (GTDB): domain Bacteria; phylum Pseudomonadota; class Gammaproteobacteria; order Burkholderiales; family Rhodocyclaceae; genus Niveibacterium. The sequence continues at coordinate 47,457 of NZ_JAPFHA010000009.1, forward strand.
GCGTGGTTCAGCGCATCGAGCAGGCTGCCGGGCGAGGTGTCGGCTACTGCCGCAACCACGCGCGCCGAAAGCGCCAGGCGCGCACCGCTGCGGGTATGCCACGCCAGTTGCTCGACTGCATTGCGCAGCGTGGTGGCAATTGCCTGCGCGGCGGCGTCGTCGGTTTCCGGCAGCAGCACCGCAAAGCGGTCGCCCGCATAGCGGCAGAGCAGATCGTCGTTGCGCAGGTTCAGCAGCAGCAGGTGGCTGAGCGCCTGCAGCACGCGGTCGCCCTCGGCGCGGCCGAATTCGCGGTTGATCAGGTGGAAGCGGTCGATGTCCAGCAGCACCAGTGCGCAGGGGGCATCCGGTGCGCGCGCTTGTTCCAGCGTGATCTGGCGCCGCAGGTAGTCGGCGTTGGCGAGCTGGGTGATGCGATCGAAGGCCCGGTGTTCGCGGAACAGGCGCTCGCGGCGCAGCAGGTGTTCGTTCAGCGCAAACTGTTCCTGGCGCCAGAAGTAGAGGCCCACCGTCAGCGTCAGCATGCCGCCGGGCGTCAGCACGCCTTCGAGCCAGTGGTCCCAGTGCGCCTGCGGGGCGATCTTCCAGAACTCGTCGAGGCAGTCGGCGAGGGCGCCGAGCGTGATCGCGCCCAAGCCCAGCGCGAGCAGCGTGGTGACGCGCCCGCCAGGCCGGCTGCTGAGGATCAGCGCCAGCCACACGCCGGCGAAGAGCGCAGTGCCGCCTTCGCCGATGATGTCCATCCAGTTCCACACCGCTGGCGGTTTGGCCGTGCCTTGCGTGGCGTAAAGCGCGAGGGTCATCAGGGCGGCGGTGCCGAGCAGGGCGAGCGGTGTGTAGAGCGGTGGGCGCATGGCGGTGGAAGGCGTCGATTCAGTGACGCAAGCCTAAGGGCCGGACGTGGCAGGGGTGTTGCAGCGGCCCCCGCGCGGCAATTCGGCTCACATGACTTGAGGCCTGTGCCCCTCCATGCGCGGTTTCCGCCCGCAAGGCTGGCCGGCTGTGGCAAGGTGGCCGCGGCAATTCGGCTCAGAAGCCGCAAGATTTCCTGTCAATCGCCGGCAAACCCGCGTCGATGCTGGGGTTGCGTAACAAATCCGACACGCCCCCCGCCTAAGGTGCCGCTCCAGCGCCGCCACTGCCCAGTGCGGCAACGTTTCAAGGGAGCAGCACACATGAATCGCCAACGCCCGCCCAAGCGGCCCGTTCAACCCCTGCGCCGCCGCACGCTGGCGCTCTGCATTGCGGCGCTCGGCAGCAGTGCCTACGCCGCCGAACCGGAAGTCGCCACCATCGTGGTGCACGGCCAGGCCGCCCAGATGCGCCGCGCGCTCGATGTGCAGGAAGCCGCCGACAACGTAGTCAGCGTGGTGCACGCCGACGACATCGGCGCGCTACCCGACACCAATGCCGCCGAAGCGCTGCAACGCGTGCCCGGCGTGTCGATCGAACGGGATCAGGGCGAAGGCCGCTACGTGCGCATCCGCGGCCTCGGCCCGGATCTGAACAGCGTCACGATCAACGGCAGCCTGGTTCCGGCACCGGAAGCGGATAGCCGCGCGGTGATGATGGATGTGATCCCGAGCGCCCTGGTGCGCTCGCTTGAAGTGCAGAAGACGCTGACGCCGGATCAGGACGCCAACTCGATCGGCGGCACCGTCGAGGTGAAGACCCTGTCGGGCTTCGATCACGCCGGCAGCTTCCTCTCGCTGGAGGCGGGCGCCGGCTACGACGACAACAGCGGCGAGACCAGCCCCAAGCTTGCCGGCACCTGGTCTGACCGCTTCCTCGACGGCACGCTGGGCGTCGCCGCCGGGGTGTCGTGGGAGAAGCGCAAGTTCGGCTCCGACAACGTTGAGACCGGCGGCAAGTGGGATTTCGACGACGCCGGCAACGCGCTGCTGGAGGAATTCGAACGCCGTGATTACCAGATCACCCGCGAGCGTCTGGGCGGTGTGCTCAATCTCGACTGGAAGCCGGCCAAGGGCCAGCGCTACTTCGTCCGCACGCTGGCCAGCCGCTTTACCGATGAGGAAGAGCGCCAGGCGCACAGTATCGAGTTCGACGACGCGCAAACACCGGGCGCCGAGGGCGATGCCGAGTCCTCGCGCGAGCTCAAGCAGCGCAAGGAAACGCAAACCATCCAGAGCATCACGCTGGGTACCGAGCAGAAGTTTGGCGACTGGAAGCTCGATCTGGCCTTCGGCAGCAGCCGTTCGGGCGAAGACACGCCGGACCATATCGCCGGCGCGGTGTTCGAGGGCAACGATGCCTTTGGCAAGGTCGGCTTCCGCGACACGAAGCGGCCGGATCTCTTCGGGCCGGCATCGCTGTACGACGCAGGCGCCTACAGCCTCAAGGAAGTGGAACTCGCACGCAGCGAAACCACCGACAAGGAACACAATCTGCGCGTTGATCTTTCGCACAAGCTGGTGCTGGCCGATGCGGGCGAGGTGAAGTTCAAGTTCGGCGCCAAGGCCAGCCGCCGCGAAAAGCGCATGGACGAGGACATCTGGACCTTCGAGGATCTGGACGAAGACCCCGCTTCGCTGAGCGACGCGCAACTCGCCATGCCCAACTTCGTGAACGGCACGGTTGACTGGCGCTTCGGCCAGTTCGGCCCGCGCATCAGTGCGGGCGCGGTGCAGGGCCTGATCGGCGGGCTTGACCGCAACGCCTACTACGACGAGGAAGCCTCGCGGGTGAATGACTTCCTGATCAAGGAAGACATCAACGCCGGCTACCTGCAGGCTGCGTGGCGCAAGGGCGCCTGGTATCTGCTGGGCGGCGTGCGTTACGAGGGCACCCGCCTGCACACCGAAGGCACTGGCGTGCGCGACGGCAGCTTCGAGGCGAGCACCCACGATCACGACTACGGCAACTGGCTGCCCGCGCTGCACCTGCGCCACGAGCTTGATGACGCGACCAGCATTCGCGCTGCCTGGACCAACTCGGTGGTGCGGCCGACCTTCGGCCAGCTCGCGCCGGGCTTCGTGATCGACGGCGATGAGGCGAGCTTCGGCAACCCGGATCTGAAGCCCTGGGAATCGAGCAACCTGGATCTGGGCATCGAACGCCGCCTCGGTGAAGCAGGTGTGGTTTCCGCCTACCTGTTCAACAAGCAGATCCGCAACTTCGTCTACGCGACAGACCTTGCCGGCAGCGGCGACTGGATCGCGTTTGAGCAGGCCGAAACCTACGCCAACGGCGACAAGGCCACGGTACGCGGGCTCGAACTGGCCTACTCGCAGGCCTTCAAGCAACTGCCGGCACCGTGGAACGGCCTGCTGCTGGGCGTGAATGCCACCTTCTCGCAGTCGAAGGCGACGATCCAGCGCTACGACGCCGATGCTGGCGCGAACGTGTCGCGCGAGGTATCGCTGCCGAGCCAGTCCGATCTCACCGCCAACCTGATGGTCGGCTACGAGGCGGGGCCGATGAGCGTGCGGCTTGCGGCGAACTACAAGTCGGAGTACCTGCTTGAAGTCGGCAATGTGCAGGATGCGCGCAGCGACCAGTTCGTTGATGCGCAGACGCAGTTCGACCTGTCGGCCCGCTACGCGCTGGGCAAGCAGACGCAACTGGTGTTCGAGGTGCTCAACATCGGCGACGAGCCGTACTACGTGTACAGCGGCGAGCGCAGCCGCAACGCGCAGTACGAACAGTACGGCCGCACCTACAAGCTGGGCCTGAAGTTCACGCTCTACTGATCCCCAACGCCCCGCGTGCCGGAAGCGGTGCGTGGGGCGAGAAAACGGAAAAACGATGCAAGGCATGATCCAACTGGCCACAGCCCTGGTGCTGCTGGCTTCAAACGCGGCCTTCGCGGCGCCGGCGGCAACGCTGCCCGACGGCGCCCAGCGCGCCGAGCAGATCGCCGCGCTGCCCGGCAAGGCCTGGCTGTTGCAGGAAAAGAAACGCCTGCGCCTGATCGGCGCGGCCAACACCGAAGTGGCGCGGCTTGAACTGCGCAGCGAATCGCTCGATCTGCGTGCCAACGGCGATAGCTTCGTCGCGCTGGTGCTCGACCAGGATCGCCAGCAGGTCCAGACCCTGCGTGTGGATGCCGCGGCGGGGCGGCTGGAACGGCTCGCGACGATTCCGCCGCAGGCCTTTTCGGTCGAGGCGCTGTGTCTCTACCGCGATCCGCAGCAACTGCTGCACGCCTTCCTGATCGGCGAAGACGGCCAGGCCGAACAGTGGCTGCTCAGCGGGAGCGAGGCACGCAAGCTGCGCAGCCTCGCGCTGCCGCCGCAAGTGAGCGCCTGCCGGGTGGATGATGCGAGTGGCCAGCTGCTGGTGGCCGAGGGCGATTTCGGCGTCTGGGCCTACCCGGCGGACGCCGAACTGAAGGCCGAACGCTCGCCGGTGGCCTTGCGAGCGCCCTACGGCCCGCTCAAGGGTGGCGCGCAGGCGCTGGCCTTGCTGCCGGGCGGTTTGGCGGTGCTTGATGGTGGCGGCGAGCGCTTGCACCTGTTGCGCGCGGAAGCGGGGCGCTGGAAGGCGCAAGCGCCGCTCGCGCTGGCGCACCCGGCCGAAGCGATCGGGCTCGATCTGCATGGCGGCGTGCCGGCGGCTCTGCAGCTGAAGGCGTCGGATGCCTGGCGCGCACGCAATATCGCGTGGCGCGGCACGCCCGGCGCCAGCAACGCAGCCCTGCCGATCGTTTTGCCGCAGCGGCAGACCGATTCGGTGGCGCAGCAGGGCGACGCGGCGGACGACCCCGCGATCTGGGTGAACCCGGCGCAGCCGCAGGAAAGCCGCGTGCTCGCCACCAACAAGAAGCAGGGTTTGCTGGTGTACGACCTGGAAGGGCGCGAGCGCCAGTTCCTCGCCACCGGCCGCATCAACAATGTCGACCTGCGGCAGGGTGTGAAGCTCGGCGGCCAAGTGCTTGACCTTGCGGTGGCGACCCAGCGCGACCGGCGCACCCTGGTGGTGTACCAGATCGCGGCGGACGGCTCGGTAAGCGAACGCGCGCAACTGGCGACCGGGCTCGACGAGGTCTACGGCGCCTGCCTCTATCAGCCGGCTGCGGGCGGGCTGGAGGCGCTGGTCAACGACAAGGACGGCCGCTTCCACCAGATCCGCCTCACGCTTGCCGGTGAGCAGCTTGGGGGCGAGGTGGTGCGCCGCTTCAAGCTCGCGAGCCAGCCGGAAGGCTGCGTGGCCGACGAGCCGAGCGGGCAGCTCTTCATCGGCGAGGAAGATCGCGGCATCTGGGTGCTCAATGCCGCCGCCGATGCCCCGGCTGCGCCACGGCTGGTGATGGCGGTGGGCGAAAAGCTGCGGGCCGATGTCGAAGGCATGGCGATCTACCGTGGCGGCAAAACGCCTTACCTGATCGTGTCGAGCCAGGGTAACGACAGTTACGTGGTGCTCGAAGCGCTGCCGCCGCATCGCTACCGCGGCGCCTTCCGCATCGGCATCAATGCCGCAGCCGGCATCGACGCGGCGTCGGAGACCGATGGCCTCGACGTGAGCCCCGCGAACCTCGGCGCGCCCTGGCAGCAGGGCATGCTGGTGGTGCAGGACGGCCACAAACGCCTGCCCGACGGGCCGCAGAACTTCAAGTACGTGCCCTGGGCCGACATCGCGCGGGCCTTGGCCCTGGAGTGAAATCGCCCTCGCTTAAACAGAAAAGGCCACCGAGGTGGCCTTTTCTTTTTGCCCGGCGACGCTTCAGCCGGCTTTGCGGAACATGCCGATCACGCGGCTGGCCGCGGTAACGCCGATCAGCACCAGCGCGCCCGCGAGCACGCCGATGAGGCCATCGAGCAGGGTCGGGGTCACCGCCGCCAGTGCGCCACCAATGCCCGGCACGCCACCTGCGACCTGGGCAAGGTGTTCGACCGCGTGATGGGCGGCCGGCAGGCCATGCACCAGGATTCCACCACCCACCAGGAACATCGCGATCGTGCCGACGACCGCGAGCGCCTTCATCAGATACGGCGCGGCGCCAAGCAAAGCGCGGCCGAGCGCGCGCTTGCCCGCGGCCCAGGCACTTGAAGCGGCGTCTTTCATCAGGTGAAGGCCCATGTCGTCGAGCTTCACGATGGCTGCGACAAGGCCATACACCCCGACGGTCATGATCAGCGCGATGCCGGCCACCACGGCTACCCGCGACATGAAGACGGCGTCCTGCACTGTGCCGAGTGCGATCACGATGATTTCCGCCGAAAGCACGAAGTCGGTGCGGATGGCGCCGGCGATCTTGTCTTTCTCGAACGCCACCATGTCGACCGATTCGGCGCTCAGCGCGGCGACCTCGGCGGCGTGCGCAGCGGCATCGTCATGGGCACTGTGCAGGTACTTGTGGGCGAGCTTCTCAAAGCCCTCGAAGCACAGGTAGGCGCCGCCGATCATCAGCAGCGGGGTGATCGCCCAGGGCAACAGGGCCGACAGCGCGAGTGCCGAGGGCACCAGGATCAGCTTGTTGCGAAACGAGCCCTTGGCAACGGCCCAGACAACCGGCAATTCGCGTTCCGCACGCACGCCCGAAACCTGTTCGGCGTTCAGGGCCAGGTCGTCGCCCAGCACGCCGGCGGTCTTGCGGGCGGCCACTTTGGTCATCGCGGCGACGTCATCCAGTACAGAAGCGATGTCGTCGAGCAGGGTGAGGAGGCTGGCGCCGGCCATTTCGGAATCCGTTGTGTTGAAAGAGGCGTGATGAAACCAGAAATCGCTGCTTGCTGCACGCGTTTGTGGCGCAATTTCAAAGCCTTGCAGCGATCTGCCGGTTGCTGTTTGCCGTGATGGATGCTTGAATGTGACGTTTCATATTGCTGTCACAAATCTGCGGCATCCTCCATCGCATTGGGTTCCAGCCGCCCCCGCGGTCACGGGCCTTGATGCAAACCTTTGGAGAATTCAATGCGTTCAATGAACAAGACCATTATTGCCTCGGCCTGTTTCGCTTTGCTCGCGACAGCCGCTCACGCTCAGTCGATGGTGAAGGTTGACGGTTCCAGCACCGTGTTCCCGGTGACCGAAGCGGTGGCGGAGGACTTCCAGAAGTCGACCAAGGGTGCGGTCAAGGTGACGGTGGGGATCTCGGGTACCGGCGGTGGTTTCAAGAAGTTCTGCCGTGGCGAGATCGACGTCGCGAACGCTTCGCGCCCGATCCTGAAGAAGGAAATGGACGATTGCGCCAAGGCCGGCATCAAGTACTACGAAATGCCGGTGGCTTTTGATGCACTGACGGTGGTGGTGAACCCGAAGAGCAAGATCACCCAGCTGACCGTGGCCCAGCTCAAGGCCATGTGGGAGCCGGGTGCGCAAGGCAAGGTGGCGACCTGGAACCAGATCGACCCGTCGTTCGGCGATGGCAAGCTCAAGCTGTTCGGGCCGGGCTCGGATTCGGGCACCTTCGACTACTTCACCGAGGCGGTGAACGGCAAATCGAAGGCTTCGCGCGGCGACTACACCGCATCGGAAGACGATAACGTGCTGGTGCAGGGCGTTTCGCGTGACGTGAATGCGCTGGGCTACTTCGGCTACGCCTACTACGTCGAGAACAAGAACAAGCTCAAGGCGGTGGCAGTTGTCAATTCGAAGGGCAAGGCCGTGTTGCCCTCGGAGCAGTCGGTGATCGACGGTTCCTACAACCCGCTTGCGCGCCCGATCTTCATCTATGTGAATGAGAAGTCGCTTGAGCGTGCGGAAATCCGCCAGTTCGTCGAGTTCTACATGAAGAACGGCGCCAAGCTGGCCTCGGAAGTGAAGTACGTGCCGCTGCCGGCGAAGGCTTACACCTCGAACCTGGAGCACGTCGCGAAGAAGAAGATTGGCACGGTGTTCGGTGGCGAGGCCGAAGTGGGTGTGACGATCGAAGAGCTGATCGCCCGCGAAGCCAAGCTCTAATTCCAGTCCGGCCTATCATGCCCGGGCGGCGCTGCTGCCCGGGCTGTTTTACGTTTAGTGGAGACCGCAGTGAATGCATCCCACACTTTGGCGCAGGGCAGCTCAATGCATGTAACAACCGTCAGCGATCGTCTATCGCGCAAGATTCTTCGCAACTCGAAGGAGCGGGCCATCGAGGCGCTGCTCTTCTTCGCCGCGTTCATCTCGGTGATGACCACGCTTGGCATCATCTGGGTGCTGGTGTCGGAGTCCTACCACTTCTTCGAACATGTGCCGGTGCTCTCTTTCCTGACCGACACGATGTGGACGCCGCTCTTTTCCGAGCCGCGCTATGGCATCCTGCCGCTCTTGATGGGCACGCTGACCACCTCGTTCGTGGCGCTGGCGGTTGCCATTCCGCTGGGCACGATCATCGCGATCTACCTGTCGGAGTTCGCCTCGCCGCGCGTTCGTGAAGTGGTCAAACCCTTCCTTGAGCTGCTGGGCGGCATTCCGACGATTGTTTACGGCTACTTCGCGGTCACCGTCATGTCGCCGGTGCTGCAGTACTTCTTCCCCGAACTGCCTGGCTTCACGATGCTGTCGGCGGGCCTGGTGATGGGTATTGCGATCATTCCCTACATCAGCTCCTTGTCGGAAGACGCGATGCGCGCGGTGCCGATGAGCCTGCGCGAGGGCGCCTACGCGATGGGCAGCACGCGCTTCCAGACCGCCGTGCGGGTGGTGCTGCCGGCCGCCATTTCGGGCGTGCTGTCGGCCTACATCCTGGGCATTTCGCGCGCGGTGGGCGAAACGATGATCGTGGCGGTCGCTGCCGGCATGCAGCCGAACTTCACGATGAACCCGGCCGAGCCGGCGCAAACGATCTCCGCCTACATCGTGCAGGTGGCAATGGGCGATCTGCCGCATGGCTCGATCGGCTACCAGTCGATCTTTGCCGCGGGCCTGAGCCTGATGCTCATGACGCTGTGCCTGAACATCCTCGGCCACTACATTCGTCGCCGCTATCACGCAACCTACTGAGGCGGACCAGACCATGGACAAAAAAGACCTTGAACTTGTGCGCGGCGTCATCAAGACCAATCGCCGCCTTGACGTGATCTTCGCAGCCGCCGGGTTCCTCGCGCTGATGATCGGTGTGCTGGCCTTCATCACCTTGTTTGCGCAGATGATTGCCACCGGCTGGGAGCGCCTGAATCCCGAGTTCTTCACCTCCTTCCCCTCACGGCGGGCCGCGAACGCGGGGATCCTTTCCGCGTGGGTGGGTTCCTTGTCGGTGATGACGGTGACCGCGATTTCGGCGATTCCGGTTGGCATTGCGGCCGGGGTGTACCTGGAAGAGTACGCACCGCGCAACCTGCTGACCGACCTGATCGAGATCAACGTCTCGAACCTTGCCGGTGTGCCGTCGATTGTGTACGGGTTGCTCGCGCTGGGCGTGTTTGTGTATGCCTTCGGTTTTGGCCAGAGCATCCTCTCGGCTGGCCTGACCCTGGGCTTGCTGATCCTGCCGGTGGTGATCGTCTCAACCCGCGAGGCCTTGCGGGCGATTCCGGTGCACATCCGCGAGGGCGCCTACGGCGTGGGGGCCACGCGCTGGCAAGTGGTGCGCGATCACCTGGTGCCGTATTCCACGCCCGGCATCATGACCGGCGTGATCATCGGTATGTCCCGTGCGATCGGCGAAACCGCCCCGATCATCACGATCGGCGCGCTGACCTTCATCGCTTTCCTGCCGCCGACGCCGATTACCGGCGAAGCGCCGTACATCAATTTCGACTGGCTCTGGTCGGGCTTCACGGTGATGCCGATCCAGATGTTCAACTGGACGTCGCGCCCTGAAGAGGCCTTCCAGCAGAACGCGGCCGCCGCCGGCTTCATCCTTGTGTTCATGACCCTGATGATGAACGCGGTTGCGATCTGGCTGCGTTACCGCCTGCGCAAGAGCATCTCCTGGTAAGCCGAACGCCCGATTCACGACTCCGCCAACGAGCAAAGACAATTTCATGAATACGACCAACGTGAACCTGCCCACCAAGGCCGAGACCCGCGACTTCAGCTTCTACTACGGTGCCTTCCAGGCACTCAAATCGGTCAATCTGCCGGTGGTTGAAAAGCGCGTCACCGCACTGATCGGGCCTTCGGGCTGCGGCAAATCGACCCTGCTGCGCTGCTTCAATCGCATGCACGACCTCTACCCCGGCAACCGTTACGACGGCCAGATCGTGCTGCACCCGGACAACACCAACATCCTTGATCCGAAGGTCGACCCGATCGAAGTGCGGATGCGGATCGGCATGGTCTTCCAGAAGCCGAACCCCTTCCCGAAGTCGATCTACGAGAACGTTGCCTACGGCTTGAAGGTGCGTGGCGAAAAGAGCCGCAGCGTGCTTGACGGCAAGGTTGAAAGCGCGCTGCGTGGCGCGTCGCTCTGGAACGAGGTGAAGGACCGCCTGTTCCAGCCGGCGACTGCGCTTTCCGGTGGTCAGCAGCAGCGGCTGTGCATCGCGCGCTGCCTGGCGACCGATCCGGAACTGCTGCTGTTCGACGAGCCCACTTCGGCGCTGGACCCGATTGCAACCGCCAACATCGAAGAACTGGTGACCGAACTGCGCGAGCGCGTGACGATCCTGATCGTGACGCACAACATGCAGCAGGCGGCGCGGGTTTCGGACTACACCGCCTACATGTACATCGGCGAGCTGATCGAATACGGCGCGACCGATGATGTGTTCATGCGCCCGACGAAGAAGGCGACCGAGGATTACATCACCGGGCGTTTTGGCTGAGCCGGCACCTTGCTGCCGGGGTGCGGGCACCCGAAGAACAACGCAAAACGCGGCCCAGTGGCCGCGTTTTGCGTTTTTGCGCCTTGCTGCAAAGCGATTTACCAGCCATTTTCCAGAGCGATGTGCGCGGGGGCGCGCAAGCGGCTCAGGCGGTAGCCCATCTTCATCAATTGGCGGTGGGTGTCTTCAACCATTGCCGGGCTGCCGCACAGCATGAAGCGTGAGCGTTTCGGGCTTAGCGCGATACCTGCCGCGCTTTCAAGGGCGCCGGTGGCGAGCAGGGCGGGTATGCGATCTCGCAGGCCCGGGAATGCCGCTTCGCGGGTGACGACGGGCAGGTAGCAAAACGCGGCACGGCGGTTTTCGAACAAGGGGTGATCGGGGGCGGGTTCCAGCCCCCCGCGGTAAGCGAGTTCAGATGATTCGCGCACGCCGTGCACCAGCACAATCCGCTCGAAGCGCTCCCAGGTGGCCGGGTCACGCAGGATAGAGACAAACGGAGCGAGCCCGGTGCCGGTGGCCAGCAGCCACAGATCGGTGCCATCGACAAAACGGTCGATCGTCAGGAAGCCTTGAGGTGCTTTGTCCAGTTGCAGGGTATCGCCGGGTTTGAGCGGCCAGAGCGCGCTGGAGAACGGCCCGCCTTCGATGCGGACGACGAGGAACTCCAGTTCATCGTCCCACGCGGCAGAGCACATCGAAAACGCGCGCCCGAGGCGGCCGTTGCCGGGCACTGCGATGCTCAGCCGTGCGAACTGTCCGGGCGTGAAACGGAAACCGCGCGGGCGGGTGATCCGCAATGTGCGCTGGCGAGCGCTCCAGTCGTGGATGTGCGTGATTGTTTCAAGGGTGAAGCGTGGGTCGTCGATCTCCATCGGGGTCTGCCTCCCGAATGGTTGACGGAAATACTCGGGAATTGTTCCCTTCCTGCCTGCGATGCGCGTCGGGCCTGCGGGCTCCGACGCGCGCTGGGCGTTTGTCAGATGAACAGCGTGGTACCCGACTCCGCCGCTTCGCCAAGGAAGGCCGCAACGCCGCCCAGCTCCACACCGTCGATCAGCTCTTCCTTGCGGATGCCCATCACGTCCATCGACATGTTGCAGGCGATCAGCTGGGCGCCGCCCTCGACCAGGTTGTGCAGCAGCGCGGTCGGAGTTTCAACGCCCTTTTGCCGCATCACGGTGCGGATCAGCCATGCGCCCATGCCGGCGAAGTTCATCTTCGAGATGGAGTTCAGCTTTTCAGTGCCGGCCGGCATCATGGCGCCGAACATCTTGTCCATGAAGGGCTTGCTGAGCGCGGGGGCATCCGGCCGACGCAAGACGTTGAGGCCCCAGAAGGTGAAGAAGATGCTGACCGGCTTGCCCATCGCCAGCGCGCCGTTGGCGATGATCAGACTGGCCATGACCTTGTCGAGGTCGCCGCTGAAAACGACCAGCGTGGTCTTGTCGCGCACCGGCTGCGTGGCGATGGGTGCGAGCGCGGTGGCTGGCGCCTCCTTGCCCTTGCGGATCAGTACCGTCACCAGGCCCTTCTCGGTTTCGACCGCCAGCACTTCATTTCCGGTCTTCTTCGCCCAGGCTCGGATATCACGGCCGAAGGCGGGGTCGGAGGCGGTGACTTCAAGCAGTTCGCCCGCACCCATCGCTTCGACTGCACGGTAGGTTTTCATGATCGGGCCGGGGCATTGCAGGCCGACCGCGTTGAGCGTGTGGCGGTTGCCGGCCTGGGCCACGATGGCGCAGCGTCCGCCGCGCTCGGCTTCGATCTCGGCCGGGTCGCGGCGTTTGATGTCTTCGTAGTCGAAGATGTCCGGGTTTGATTGCTTGTCGATCGCCCAGGCGTAGGTTTTGTAACCGCCGGAGAGGTTGCGCACATCGGAAAAGCCCGCCTGCTTGAGGATGCGGTAGGCGAGGTAGCCACGCAGGCCGATCTGGCAGAACACCACGGTGGGCTTGGCCGGGTCGAGTTCGCCAAGGCGCTCTCGCAGGGTGTTGACGTCGATGTGGCGGGCGCCGCGGATCGTGCCGAGTTCGAATTCCTCTGCGGTGCGCACGTCGATGAGCTGGATCGCCGCGGGCTCGAGCGCCTGCAGCGCGCGCCAGTCGAGCACCGCGTGCGAGCCGTTGAGCACGTTGCTGGCGACGTAGCCGGCGATGTTCACCGGGTCCTTGGCCGATCCGAACGGCGGCGCGTAGGCGAGTTCCAGCTCGGTCAGGTCTTCCACGCTCATGCCGGCATGGATGGCGGTGGCGATCACGTCGATGCGCTTGTCGGCGCCATCCGCGCCCACCGCTTGCGCGCCCAGCACCTTGCCGTCGGGTGCGTAGAGCAGCTTGAGGCTGATCTGTTTGGCGCCCGGGTAATAGCTGGCGTGCGATCCGCCGTGGGTGATCGTGCTGCGGTAGTCGATGCCGGCGGCAATGAGTTGCTTTTCGTTGAGGCCGGTCGAGGCGGCCGCGAGGTCGAAGGCCTTGAGGATCGCCGTACCCAGCGTGCCGCGGTAGGCGTGCTGGTTTCCGCGCAGCATGTTGTCCGCCGCGATGCGGCCCTGGCGGTTTGCGGGGCCGGCAAGCGGAATCAGCGCCTGGCGGCCGTTGAGCGTTTGCGTCACCTCGATCGCGTCGCCCACCGCGTAGATCGCTTCGTCCGAGGTCTGCAGGTATTGATTCACCTTGATGCCGCCGCTGGCGCCAAGTTCGAGCCCCGCGGCGCGTGCGAGCGTGGTTTCCGGCCGCACGCCGATTGCCAGCACAACCACGTCCGCTTGCAGCCGCTTGCCGCTTTGCAGGTAGACCACCGTGTGATCGGACTTGTCTTCGAAGCGCTCGATCTTGTCGGCGAGGTAAAGCTCGACGTTCTTCTCGCGCATGTGGGCATGCACGATCGCCGCCATCTCATAGTCGAGCGGCGCGAGGATCTGGTCCGCGCCTTCGACCAGGGTGGTGAAGAGTCCGCGTTCGTGGAAGTTCTCTGCCACTTCGATGCCGATGTAACCACCGCCGATCACCACCGCGCGGCGCGGCTGCGCGGCCTTGAGGTGATCCATGATCCGGTCGAGGTCGGGGATGTTGCGCAGGCCGAATACGCGTTTGCTTTCGATGCCCGGCAGCTTCGGCCGCAATGGCTCGGCGCCTGGCGAGAGCAGCAGGCGGTCGTAGGCTTCGTCGTATTCCTCGCCGCTGGCCAGGTTGCGCAGGCGCACGGACTTGGCGGCGCGGTCGATCGCGATCGCCTCGGTGCGGCTGCGCACATCCACCCGGTAGCGCGCCTCGAAGGCCTCTTCGCTGGTCACCAGCAGTTGTTCGCGCTCGGCGATCGCGCCGGAGAGGTGGTAGGGCAAGCCGCAGTTGGCAAAGCTGATGTAAGGGCCGCGCTCAACCATCACGATTTGCGCGGACTCGTCGTTACGACGCAGGCGGGCAGCGGCCGTGGCGCCACCGGCGACGCCTCCGATGATGACGATCTTCATGAGGGGATCTCCAGGCTAAATGGATTCTAAATAACTAAATAGCGATGGACGGATTTTAGATCGGCCCAGGCAGCATCGGTGCACCGATTCGATAGAATTTCCAAAAAGCTTTATAGCTATTGGGCTATATCAAAAGTCGCTGCTGCGGGCGCCGCAAGAATTGCGAAAACTTCAACGTGCGAGCGGTCATGAGCAAGGCAAAGTCTGTTGTGGTTCCGATTGCGCCGGCCGGCAAAGCGGGTGAGGAGCAGGCGCTTTACGAGGTGCGACGCAAGGTCTATCCGCGTGCAGTGAGCGGCATCTTTGCTCGCTGGCGCTGGGCGATGGTCTGGTTCACGCAGCTCTTGTTCTACGGTTTGGCATGGGTGCAGTGGAACGGCCGCCAGGCGGTCCTGTTCCACCTCACCGAGCGCAAGTTCTACCTGTTCGGATGGGTGTTCTGGCCGCAGGACGTGTTCTACCTGACCGTGCTGCTGATCATCTGCGCGTACTCGCTCTTCCTCTTCACTGCGGTGGCAGGGCGGCTGTGGTGCGGCTATGCCTGCCCGCAGACGGTCTACACCGAGCTCTTCCTCTGGATCGAACGCAAGATCGAAGGCGACCGCGCCAAGCGGATGAAGCTGGACAACGCGGCCCCCAGCGTCGCGAAGTACGCGACCAAGGCGGCCAAGTTCGGCGCCTGGGGGCTGCTGGCTGTGTGGACCGGCATCACCTTCGTCGGCTACTTCTCGCCGATCCGCGAGCTGATCCCGAACATTCCTTTTGGTCTGGGCGGGTGGGAGATGTTCTGGATCGTCTTCTACTCGACCTTCACCTACCTCATGGCCGGTGTGATGCGCGAGCAGGTGTGCAAGTACATGTGTCCCTACGCGCGCTTCCAGGGCGTGATGTTCGACCCGGACACGCTGGTCATCACCTACGACCCGGAACGGGGCGAGCCGCGCGGCGCCAAACGGAAGAACACCGAGCAGAAACTGGGCGACTGTGTGGACTGCGGCATCTGCGTGCAGGTGTGTCCGACCGGCATCGATATCCGCAACGGTCTTCAGTACGAGTGCATCGGTTGCGCCGCGTGCATTGATGCCTGTGATCAGGTGATGGACAAGGTGGGCTCGCCGCGCGGCCTGATCCGCTACACCACCGAGAACGCGATGAAACAGCACTGGGGCATGCGCGATGTGCTGCGCCATGTGGTGCGCCCCCGCGTGCTGGTGTACTCGTCGGTGCTGCTGGCGATCATCGCCGCCGCCGCGTGGTCGCTTGCCCATCGCGAGACGCTGCGCGTGGATGTGATCCGCGATCGCACCACGCTGTCACGCGAGGTCGAGGGTGGCCTGATCGAGAACATCTACACCCTGCAGATGATGAACATGGCCGAAGCGGGGCGTCGAGTTCGACTGGAAGTTTCGGGAATCGAGGGCATCACGCTGGTGGAAGGCCCGAGTTTCGACCTCGCGCCGTCAGGCAACAAGGCGGTCACGATTCATGTGCGTGTGCCGGTCGACGCCGCGCCGAAGGGCTCGCACAAAATCGTGTTCGACATTCGCAGTGATGAAGGGCAGGAACTGAGACTGCGCGAAAAGGCCAGTTTCATGATGCCCTGACAACGTGGCAACTGAAAAAGGGGGCGCTCATCATGGCACTTGAAATCCTGTTCGGTACCGACATCGGTTTGCTGAGCCTGTTCACGATCGTGTTCGTGCTTGGCATGGGTGGCTACTTGTGGCACTTCGCGCGCAAGCACATGAAGGACGAAGAAGCACAGTTGCATCGGCACTGAGGCGATACCGCGCAGGGCCTGCGGAAATACAACCGGGGGCATGTGCCCCCGGTTGTGATTGCGACGCGGATACCGACTTAGTTCGCTGGCGATTGTGCTGCGGCTTTGTCTTCCGGTGCAGCGTCCTTCGGAACGGCATCGTCTTCGAGCTTGACATTCGGGTCTGCTGCCCAGCGTGTCAGGTCTTTGGCCAGGGCGGCGGCGCAGCGATCGAGGATCGAGCAGGTACCCTTGAAGCCGCCCCACATGCCACCGGTAGACCAGCGATTGACGCGGGTCTTGCGCACAACTTTGCCGTTCTCAAGCAGATCCACGTAAACCGTGATCGCCTTCGGTCCGCTCCATGCGCCTCCGCCAACGCCCAAAACGTGCGAGACCTGGATCTTCATGACCTGTGCGCCGTTGGCGTCCGCCAGGCTGGTGATGGGGCTGCCGCCGCCGAATTTCTTGTTCAATGCGCTCTCAACCTGACGCGCGACTTGTTGCTCCGGCTGACATTCATCCTTCACCTTTTGCACGATGCTTGAGTCGGGCGTGTAGGTCACGGGCGTCATCAGCACAACGCGGTCGGCGGCGAAGGCGCTCTGCGCAAATGCTGCGGCGATAAGAACGGAAGCGATTCTTTTCATGTGCTGACTAGCCTGAGTGGTTCGTTGGTATGGGTTGCCTGAGCGCCGCTTTGCAAACGCTCGGAAAATGAAATTAGCATGAGTCGGCGCGGCACTGTGTGCACGGCGTCTCAAGCACCCATGCGCGACTGGAAGACCAGCCCGGCGTGCTCGCGCAGCGCGTGGAACTTGACTTCCGGGTAGCGCTCGCCTGCAACCTGCAACTCGGCGCTATGGCTTGCGAGGAAGGTCGGCGCATCGACCACGTCGTAGGCAATGCGGTGCGCATTGGCGTCGATGAAGCGCTTGAGGATGTTCGGGTCTTCGCAGGTGACCCAGCGCGCCAGGCGGTAGTTGGTGCTGCCCAGTCGCGCCTCGACGCCGTACTCGGTCTTCAGACGGTGCTGCACCACTTCGAACTGCAGCGTGCCGACCGCACCGAGCAGGATCATCGTGCCCGCATGCGGCCGGAAGACCTGGATCGCGCCTTCTTCGCCCAACTGCCCGAGGCCGGTGCGCAGTTGCTTGGTGCGCAGCGGGTCTTTCACTTCGACGGTCTGGAACAGTTCCGGCGCGAAGAAGGGCAGGCCGGTGAACTGCAACACCTCGCCTTCGGTTAGCGTGTCGCCCAGTTGCAGCAGGCCGTGGTTGGGGATGCCGATGATGTCGCCGGGGAAGGCCTCGTCCACGATCTCGCGGCTCTGCGAGAGGAAGCTCACCACGTTGTTGGTGCGCAGTTCCTTGCCGTTGCGTGAGATCTTGAGCTTCATGCCGCGCTCGAAGCGGCCGGAGCAGATGCGCACGAAGGCGACGCGGTCGCGGTGCGCCGGGTCCATGTTGGCCTGGATCTTGAAAACTACGCCGGCAAACTTGGACTCATTCACGTGCACATAGCGTTGGATCGCCGTGCGGTCGCCCGGTGGCGGCGCCATGTCGACCAGCGCATCGAGTACTTCCTGTACGCCGAAGTTGTTGATCGCCGAGCCGAAGAACACCGGCGTCTGCTTGCCGGCGAGGAAGGCCTCGCGATCGAAGGCGGGCGAAGCCATTTCGACCAGTTCGATGTCGTGCTGGGCGTGTTCCCAGCGGGTGTCGAAGCGTTTGGCGATTTCCGGGTTCTCGCGACCGTCGATCGACTCTTCCTCGCCCGAGACGCGTTCCTCGCCGGCGCGGAACACGCGCATGCGGTTCTTCGGCATGTCGAACACGCCGCCAAAGCCCTTGCCCATGCCGACTGGCCAGGTGAAGGGCACCGCAGGCATGCCCAGGGTGCGCTCGATCTCGTCGATCAGCACCAGCGGCTCCTGCACCTCGCGGTCGAACTTGTTGATGAAGGTGATGATCGGGGTGTTGCGCGCGCGGCAGACTTCCAGCAGGCGCAGCGTCTGCGATTCCACGCCGTTGGCGCCGTCGATCACCATCAGCGCGGCATCCACCGCAGTCAGCACGCGGTAGGTGTCTTCCGAGAAGTCCTGGTGGCCCGGGGTGTCGAGCAGGTTGATGACGCAGTCGCGGTACTCCATCTGCATCACCGACGAGGCGACCGAGATGCCGCGCTGCTTTTCGATCTCCATCCAGTCGGAGGTCGCATGGCGGCTGGCTTTGCGCGCCTTCACGCTGCCGGCGATGTGGATCGCGCCCGCGAAGAGCAGCAGCTTTTCCGTCAGCGTGGTCTTGCCCGCGTCGGGGTGGGAAATGATTGCAAAGGTGCGGCGACGGGCGACTTCGCGCGCGATCGGCGATTCATCGGACATGGTGTTGGACCTGGCGGCAGGCGGCGCGCGCCCGCGAAAGACGTAAAGCCTTGAATTATCGCACGTAGCCTCGCTTCAGCGGCCTGGATTCGTGCGTGTGCCGCGCGTACTCAGGCAGCGTCTGCCGCACTGGCGGGGCAAGCATCCGGGCGTTCGGCAAGCAGCATCGGGGTCACCTGGGCCGCCGGCATCGGCCGCGCGAAGAAGTAGCCCTGCACCGAATGGCATCCTTCGTTGGCGAGGAAGTCCACCTGCTCGGCGTTTTCGACGCCTTCAGCAATGACGTCGAGCTTGAGGCTGCGTCCGAGTTGAAGCATGGCGCGGACGATGGCCGCATCGTCTTCGTCGGTTGCCACATCCGCGACAAGGCTGCGGTCGATCTTCAGCCGGTCGAGCGGGAATCGCTTCAGATACGAAAAATTCGAATACCCGGTACCGAAGTCGTCGATTGATAGCTTCACGCCCAGCGCACGCAGATCGTTGAGTGTTTGCAAAAGTTCTTCGACGTTGTGCATCAGGATCGATTCGGTCAGCTCCAGTTCGAGCATCCGTGAGGGAATGCCATGGCGTTGGACCATCAAGCGGGTAACGGCGACGATGTCGGTGCGGCGGAACTGGAGTGCGGACAGGTTTACTGCCACCGTGATGTCGTCGATGCCCTGCTCGTGCCAGCGCATCGCTTGCTTGCATGCTTCCTGCAGCACCCATTCACCGATCGGCACGATCAGCCCGCTTTCTTCCGCCACCGGGATGAAGCGCGCGGGCGAAACGTTGCCCAGGGTCGGGCTGTTCCAGCGCAGCAGGGCCTCGACGCCGATGATGCGCCGACTGGCAAGATCGATCTGGGGCTGGAAGTGCAGTGCCAGCTCGTTGTTGTCGATCGCCTGCCGCAGCGCGTGCTCCATCCGCAGGCGGTCAATCGTCGCGAGGTTCATCTCTTCGGTGAAGAAGCGGAACATGTTCCGCCCCGACTCCTTCGCGTGATACATCGCGGCGTCGGCATTCTTGAGCAGGGAGTCTACGTCGATGCCGTCATCCGGGTAGATCGAAATTCCCAGACTGGCGCCGGTCGAAAGCGTCTGAGTCTGCACTTCGATCGGGGTGGACAGGCGCTCGATGATCTTGGCGGCAACCAGGGCGACGTCCTTGGCGTCGTCCATGCAGTCGAGCACGATGAGAAACTCGTCCCCGCCGAGTCGGGCAACGGTATCGCTTTCGCGCACACACATGCGCAAGCGTGCGGCCACCGCCCGCAGCAGGTGATCGCCAAAGGCGTGGCCGAGCGAATCGTTCACATTCTTGAAGCGATCAAGATCAAGGAAGATCAGGGCCGCGCGCTTGCTGGCACGCAGCGAACGGGCCATGGCTTGTTGCAGGCGGTCGCGCAGCAGTGTGCGGTTGGGCAGGTCGGTCAGCGGATCGTGGTGGGCCAGCCACTCCACCCGGGCGCGCGCAGCGCGGCGCTCGGTCACATCTTCGATTGAACAGATCACTTGCTCCGGTTCGCCGCCTGCGTTGCGCAGAATCGCCAGAGTGCTACTGATCCACACCTCCTTGCCATGCCGGTGCTGCACACGGGCATCGAACTGAAAGCTGGCCTTGTGTCCGGCAAGGCAGGGCGCCAGCTCCAGCGCAAAGGCCTCACGTGCTTCGTCGTCGAGCAAGGCAGAGAAGCAGGCGGCATTGAGTTCTGATTCGTCGTAACCGGTGATCGAGCAGAACCTGGGATTGACCTGGATGAAGTGCTCGTCGAGTGAAAGGATCGCGATGCCGACCGGGGCGTTTTCGACGGTGAGGCGGAACCGGTTTTCGCTCTCACCCAGCGCTGCCTGAGTGCGTTTGATGTCAGTCAGTTCAACATCCAGGCAATACATCTCGGGTTCACCGTGACGATTCTGCGTCATCACATGAGCGGAGTAGACGGCAACCGGTGATCCATCTTTGCGCTGGAGCGTGAGCTCTGCGGCGGGAATCGGCTCGCCGTGGTCGATCCAGCGTCCGTGCAGCATCACCACCGCATCGCGCATGGGCGGCGGGATGATCAGGTCTTCCAGCAGTTGGCCGCGCGCTTCGGCTGCGCTGAAGCCATAGAGTTCTTCGCTGGCGCTGTTCCAGAACACCACGCGGCGATGGGCGTCGTAGCCCTGCACTGAAATGTTCGGTACCTGCTCCATCACGCTGCGAAAGCGTTGTTCGCTGTCGAGCAGGGCATGGTTGAGGGCGCGATCGGTGGTCACATCGATCATCACACCGGCCAGGCGGCAGGGTTTGCCCTGTGCATCGTGCTCCACCACGACCATGTCGCGCACGAACACCGCATGTCCGTCGGCATGCACAAGCCGGTATTCGATCTCGAAGCGGGCGCTCTCAAGGGTGTGCGCGGTGTCGAGGGCGAGCGTCATCCCGAGATCTTTTTCGTGGATGTGCGTTTGCCAGAAGCCGGGCTTGAGCCATTCGTCGCGCGGGAAGCCGAGCAAGGTTTCTGCGTAGGGCGAAACGGAGCTGAACTGGCGCGAGGGCAGTTCGGCTTCCCACATCACGAGGTCAAGCCCCGCGGCAAGTGCCGTGAAGCGATCTTCAGTCATCGGATAGGCGCTCCGGCCAGGGGCTGGGGGCGATTTGTAGTTGTAAGTTCCGGCTTGCCTTGCAAGCCATGAGTTCCGTTTTGCTGCCAAGCCCTTGCTTATAGGGCAGGTTTACGGCGCCCGAAAGACAATCTTGAGTGATGGATTGCACGCCGAGCTTATTTGCTCGGCATGCGCGGTGCAGGCCGTGGGTGCTCGCATTGCAGCGGGGCCGCATTTGTGGCGAGAGGGTGCTCAGTGGTACGATCAATGTGTTGAATTGATATATTTTGATGGTGCCAATCTGGTGCCGGTTTGGCGTGCAAGGCGCCGTGCTGGTGCAAGGGTTCTCTATCGCCGGCAATCAAGGGAGCGGCAATGAGCAAGCATGCTTTTCCGTATCTATCCTCCAGCACGTTTTTGCTTGCTCCCACGCGGCAACAGGCGCCCGATCGTCCGTTGTGCGTTGCGGGGATTGCGTGGGACGGCTCGGTGACCAATCGCCCGGGCGCGCGCTTCGGGCCGGCCGCGATCCGTCACGCGAGCCAGATGCTGTGCGATGCCGAGCACCCCGTGTTCAACCGGTCGCCCCATGAGCAGGTGTGCGACGCGGGTGATCTGCTGCTACCCAACACCAGCCTGGAGGCCATGCGCGCGGCATTGCAACCGCAGGCAGAGGCCTTGATTGCCGCGCACCGCATGGCGTGGATCGGTGGTGATCATTCGATCACCCTGCCGCTGCTGCGCGCCTATCGCAAGCTGCTGGGGCGCCCGCTTGCCTTGCTGCACTTCGATGCGCATTGCGACACCTGGACCGATCATTTTGGCGAGCCTTCCGGGCACGGCACCTGGACCTACGAAGCCTTGCAGGAAGGCCTGGTGTTGCCGCAAGCCACGATCCAGGTGGGGATCCGCTCTGCCGGCGTGCGCGAGGCGCGCGAGTATGTGAACACGCTTGGCGGGCGGGTGTTCACCGCGCGCGAGTTGCGGGGCGCCGAGAGCCCGCAGCAGCTTGCGTTCGTTATTGACGAGATCCGCCGCCGGGTTGCGGCAGCGGGCAATCCGCCGGTCTACCTGTCACTCGACATTGATTGTCTAGACCCCGCTTTCGCGCCCGGCACCGGCACCCCCGAACCCGGCGGCATGACGAGCGCGCAGGTGCTCACGATCCTTGAGGAAACGGCAGATCTGCCGTGGATCGGGATGGACTGTGTCGAGGTTTCGCCGCCGTATGACGTATCTGATCTCACCACCAACGCCGCCGCCACCTTCCTGTGGACCTGGCTTTCTGGACAAGCCCGATGAATCCTTACGCCCGCCGTTTTTCTGAAGACCCCCGCGAACAGTCGCTCACCACACAGTCCTACTACCTTGCCACCGCACCGGCTGCGGGGCCATGGCCGCGCCTTGAAGGCGCCGTTGAGGCCGATGTCTGCGTGATCGGTGCCGGCTTTGCCGGCCTCTCTGCCGCCATCGAGCTGGCGCAGCGTGGTTACCGGGTGGTGGTGCTCGAAGCGGAGCAGGTGGGCTGGGGCGCCTCTGGCCGCAATGGTGGCCAGGCGATCGTCGGCCACGCATCGGACGCACCGATCGAGAACCAGCTGGGCGATGATGCTGCGCGCACCGCCTGGGGCGTTACGGTTGAAGGGCTGCATCTGATCCGCGAGCGCATCGCGCAGTTCAACATCGATTGCGACTTCGTGCCGGGCTACAAGTACCTGGCCGTCAACGAACGCAAGGCCCGCGCGCTGCATGCCTGGTACGAACACATCACCGGCTTCTACCAGCACCCGCACTGGCAATGGGTTGGCCGCAAGGAAGTCGGCGAGCACATCGCGAGTCCGCGCTTCCACTCGGGCCTGCACGACACGCTCTCGGGGCACCTGCATCCGCTCAAGTACTGCAGGGGCCTTGCGCGGGCGGCGCAAAGTCTTGGCGTGCGCATCTTCGAAGACAGCCGCGTAACGGCAATCTCGAAGGGCGAGCCTGCGCGCGTGAAGACGGCGCTCGGCGAGGTCAGCGCGCGCTTCGTTGTGCTTGCGGGCAACTCTTACCTCGGTGCGCTGGTGCCCGAACTGCAGCCGCGCATCATGCCCGTCGGGACTTACGTTGTTGCCTCGGAGCCGCTTGCGCCGGCACTGGCAGACTCGCTGATCCGCGAGCGTGCCGCCGTGTGCGACAGCAACTTCGTGCTCGACTACTTCCGCGTATCGCCCGATCACCGTGTCATCTTCGGTGGTCGTGTCAGCTACAGCGGCATGACGCCGCCCAATCTGGTTGCCGGCATGAAGCGGCGCATGCTCGCGACCTTCCCGCAATTGGGCGAGGGCGTGAAGGTGGACTACTCGTGGGGCGGCTTTGTCGATATCTCGATGAATCGTGCGCCTGACTTCGGGCGCCTTGCGCCCAACGTGTACTACTTGCAGGGCTTCTCTGGCCATGGCCTCTCGCTGACCGGCATGGCGGGGCGCCTGGTGGCCGAGGCGATTGCAGGGCAAGCCGAGCGTTTCGATCTCTATGCCCGCCTCAAGCACCACGCCTTCCCGGGCGGTGCGATGCTGCGCACGCCAGCCCTGGTGCTGGGCATGGCGTGGTACCGCTTGCGCGATCTGCTTTGATTGATCCGATCCGCTGGCTTGCGGGGAGGGCAGCTTGGTAGGCTATGCTGGCTGTGTCAGGGTGTAGCGCGTCAAAGGGTCCGGTTGTGACGTCTCAAGCTCCTCTCCCCGCAAGCCATTCGCTCCCCGCTGCCGAGGTGCTGCGCAGGGCCGGGTCAGACCTTGCGTGCGGGCTCAGCGATGCGATCGCGCGCGAACGGCTCACGCAGTACGGCCGTAACGAGCTTGCTGGCCAGCCTGGCCGCGCCGCGTGGCGCAAGTTTCTCGACCAGTTCACCAGCCTGTTGATCCTGATCATGCTGGGGGCCGCCGTGCTTGCTGGCGCGGTGGGCGACCTGAAGGATGCAATCGTGATCGCGGTGGTGGTGCTGCTCAACGCGAGCCTGGGCTTCTTTCAGGAGCATCGTGCCGAGGCCGCGCTGTCGGCGCTCAAGAACATGCTGGCGCCGACGGCACGCGTGCGCCGCGACGCCGATGTGCGCGTGATCGACGCCGCCGCGCTGGTGCCCGGTGACATTCTGCTGCTCGAAGCGGGCGATCGCGTGCCGGCCGATGCCCGCGTGCTCCTGGCGCGCAGCGCCGAGCTGGCCGAGGCAGCGCTCACCGGCGAGTCGCATCCGCTTGCAAAGCACGCCGATGCCGTGGATGAAGCGGCCGCTCTGGCCGAGCGGGCCAACATGGTGTTCATGAACACGGTGGTCACGCGGGGGCGGCTCGAAGCGGTGGTGACGGCGACCGGCATGGCGACCGAGATGGGCCGTCTTGCCGGTTTGCTCGCGGCGACGGCCGAGGGCGCAACCCCGCTGCAACAGCAACTTGACCGTCTGGGCAAGCGCCTGGCGCTGATTGCCGGTGGCGTGGTCGCGCTGATGTTCGTGTTCGGCCTGCTGCGCGGCGATCCCTTGCTGGCGACCGCGCTGACGGCAATCGCGCTGGCGGTGGCCGCGATCCCCGAGGGCTTGCCGGCGGTGGTGACGGTGACGCTTGCACTGGGCATGCACCGGATGGCACGCCGCAACGCGATCGTGAAGAAGCTCGCCGGGGTCGAGACCCTGGGCTGCACGACGGTGATCTGTTCGGACAAGACCGGCACCTTGACGCTTAACCAGATGACCGCGCGGGCGCTCTACTGCAACGGGCAGCGCCATGCCGTCACGGGCGAGGGCTATGGCGCGGAAGGGCAGCTTGAAGGCGGCGGCGACCTACGCTCATTGCTGCTGCCGGCGGTGTTGTGCGTGGATGCCAGCATCCGGCAGGGGCTGTTGATCGGCGATCCGACGGAGGGCGCTTTGCTGGCGCTTGCGGCTAAGGCGGGGCTCGACTGCGAGCAGAGCCGCGAGCGCTGGCCGCGCATCGCCGAGATTCCGTTTGACTCGGCGCGCAAGTACATGGCGACCTTTCATCGCGATGGCGATCACGTCCTCCTTCATGTGAAGGGCGCGCCGGACGTCGTGCTGGCGCTGGCCAGTCACCACCTGATGCAGGGGCTTGCGCTGCCGATCGATGCCGAGCTTCGCGCTGCGTATGCTGCGGAGAATGAGGCCTTGGCGGGACAGGCGCTGCGCGTGCTTGCGCTGGCCAGCCGCCGCATTCCGGCGGCGCAGTTCGATCCGGCCGGCGACTTGCTGCCCTGGGTGAGCGGCCTGAGCCTGCATGCCTTGGTGGGTATCATCGACCCGCCGCGCGCCGAGGCGCGCACCGCGATCGCAACCTGCCGCGCGGCGGGGATTGACGTGAAGATGATCACCGGCGATCACCGCATCACCGCCGCCGCTATTGCGCGCGAACTCGGCCTGCAGGGCGAGGCGCATGAAGGGCGCGAACTTGACGGGCTGGATCAGGCTGCGGTGGTCGCGCTGGTTGAAAAGAGCGCCGTCCTTGCCCGCGTTTCGCCGGAACACAAGATGCGGATTGTCGAAGCCTTGCAGGCCAAGGGGCATGTTGTCGCGATGACCGGCGACGGCGTGAATGACGCGCCAGCGCTCAAAACCGCCGACATCGGCGTTGCCATGGGGATCACCGGCACTGAGGTCACCAAGGAGGCGGCCACGCTGGTGCTCACCGATGACAACTTCGCGTCCATTGTTCGCGCGGTCGAAGAGGGGCGCACCATCTACGACAACATCGTCAAGTTCGTGCGATTCCAGCTTTCGACCAACATCGGTGCGATCCTGACCGTGCTGGCGGCCCCGTTTCTCGGGTTTGCCACCCCCTTCACCGCGATCCAGATCCTGTGGGTGAACATCATCATGGATGGGCCGCCGGCGATGACGCTGGGCGTGGAGCCTGCGCGGCCGGGGATCATGCATGAACGCCCGCGTGACAAGGCAGCGGCAATCCTCTCAGTGCCGCGGCTGTGGCGGATCGGCCTGTACGGCACGACGATGGCGGTGGGCACGCTGGGCGTTTACGCATGGGCGATGAATACGGGCGACGTCACCAAGGCGATGACCCTGGCCTTCACCACCTTCGTGTTGTTCCAGTTCTTCAATATCTTCAATGCCCGTGCCGAGCATGGCAGTGCCTTCAACTCGCAGTTCTTCAGCAACGGCAAACTGTGGCTGGCGCTCTTCGCGGTCCTTGCGCTGCAGGTCGTCGTGGTTCACTGGGGGCCGGCACAGGTGGTTTTCGATACGGTTGCCCTGAGTTGGGCGGAGTGGGGGCTCGCCGTGGCGGTGGCCTCGTCCACCTTGTTGCTCGAAGAGGCGCGCAAGCTGTTGCAGCGCCTGTTTTTCAGCCCCGCAGCCCGCTAGCTGCCTGCGGACTTTTCAGATGATTTCTTCGTGAGATGCCGTTCATGTTCAAGCGTTTCCTGCCATGTCGCCCCGTCTGATCAGTTTCAGCGATAGCCCCGCCGAGCCCGAGGCCTTTGCGCCCGCCGCCGACCGCGTCCTGAGCGGCAACCCGCAGCAGATCGCCCTCAACCATTACGAAGGTGCGGGCGGGCGTTTGCTTTCGGGCGAGTGGCGTTGCGAACCCGGTGCGTGGCGTCTGGTTTACGACGAGGATGAGTACGAGTTCTGCCAGATTCTCGAAGGCCATATCCGCTTGACCGACGCGGCGGGCGTGGCGCGCGAATTTCATGCGGGCGATGCGTTCGTGATCGAGGCGGGTTTCCGCGGGGTCTGGGAAACCATCCGTTATTGCCGCAAGCATTACGTGATCTGCCGCATTGCATGAGGCCCGCGGTGGGAGCGGGTGCGCGTGGCTACGGTGGGGCGGGGCTGTCCCTGCGCGTCGCGCGCCGCGAGCTGAACCCCCAGAGCAGGCTGCCGGCCGTCGCGGCCAGCATGTCTTTGTGCGCGTCCCACATGTCGCCTTGCTGTCCGTTGTAGGACTCGGCATCCGCAGGCGATAGGCATACTGCCACCAGCCATTCGAACCATTCGTAGCAAAGGCTGCTGATCATGATGATGCCGACGGTTAGCGTGAGCGCTTGCCGCGCGCCGAGCGCAAACCTGCCGCCGATGTGTGCCGCAATGGCGGGGGTCAGGCAGGCGCCGTACATGAAATGGACCAGGCGGTCGAAGTTGTTGCGCGTCCAGCCGAACGAACGCTCAAACGAAAAGCCAAGGGCGTCGGTCAGCCAGCGATCGTAAGGCACGTTCGAGTACAGCCATCGCGCCGCAAAAGTGTGGGTGATGATGAACAGCGCGATCAGGAAGAAGTCGCGATCGCTCATCGGATGCTGTCGCAGGTGGCGCCACAGCACGGCCAGGCCCGCCAGCGTCAGCGAACAGTGCAGCGTCTGCTCGGCGGGCCAGATCGGGCGGATCCAGGTGGCGGCGAACACCGCGAGCATCAGGGCGCTCGAAGTGGCCTTGGCTGGTACAAGCGGCATCCGGGGGTAGGGGCGCGGCAGACTGAAGCTGGTGTGCGCGCCCTGCGCTCAGCGTGCGGTGTTGTTCAGTTGCTCTTGCGCCTGCATGAACATCTGGCGGAAGCGCATGGGGTTGGAAATGTGCGGAATCGGGGCCTGCGCCTCGCCGGCGCCGGCGATCACCAGTGAGCCATAGTTGAGCATGCGACCAAGTACGGTCTGGTCCACCTGAATGCTCTCGATCTTGCCCAGATTGATTTCGATCGTGCGCCGACTGATAAAGCCGAACTTGGCGATGACACGCTTGTTGGTGATCGCAAGCTCGGTTGAGCGGCTGCGAATCCAGGCAATGATCCAGAAGATCAAGCCGATGCCGAACAGTGGCAACAGCAGGAATCCCAGCGCGATGGTGCCCGCTTGCGACCAGAGGCTGATGCGCCCGACGTGGATGACCGCTTCGCCGGGTGTCAGCGCGCCTTCGATGTAACTTGCCATGGTGACCTGGTGTGGATTGCCTTGAAGGGGGGTGCCCAGGCGTGCCCGGGCCAGAAGGCGAGCTTTGGCTGGGCAAGGCGGGGGTGGCCCGGCCTTGCCGTGGCCGGTGTCAGCCGCCGCGCATCTTGCGGCGTTTTTCGTAGCGCTCTTGCGCTTCGACACTGTAGGTTGCAGTGGGGCGGGCGATCAGGCGCGCGATGCCGATTGGCTCGCCGGTTTCTTCGCACCAGCCGAAGTTGCCGCCTTCGATGCGGTCGAGCGCTTCGTCGATCTTGTGCAGCAGCTTGCGTTCGCGATCACGCACGCGCAGTTCGAGGGTGTGGTCTTCTTCCATCGTGGCGCGGTCTGATGGGTCGGGCGTGGCTTCATTCTCCTGCAGGTGCAGGGTGGTGTCCTTGGCGGCAGCAAGCAGGGCGTCGCGCTCTTTGCGCAGCAAGTCGCGGAAGAAGGCCAACTGGCGCGGCGACATGTAGTCGTCTGCCGGAGCGGCGAGCATTTCCTCTTGCGTTGGGATCGTGCGCGAGACGTCGAGGGTTTTGGTCATGGTCGTTCCTCCTGTTGGCACGGAATCGGGGGCGCTGGGCCGTTAACTTCTCGGCGAACTTGCCGGGTTACGTTCACAAAGCTGCACTACTGTACCTGAGGCCGGTTCGCGGCGCCCGCGCACCATACACCACAAGTCTGTCAGGGCCAGCAGTGTAGGTGCTGGTTCAGCGTATTCGCCGCGATCTGCGATTGTTCTGCGGCTGATCAAAAGGCCCATCAACGGCGCCCGCTGGCTGCGGCCTTGACCACATTGCCAAGCAGTCGCCCGTAGTAGGCAATCTTGTCGGTTGGTACATAGGCATAGCCGACGACCAGGCCGCGTTCCTTCTCCGGCCCGATGTAGTACGAAGATAGCGCGCGGACATGCAGCCCCTGCTCGGCGGCTTCTTCGGCGAGGCGCTCGTCGTCTGACCCGGCCGGTAGCTGGATGACCAGATGCAGCCCTGATTCCTCTTTCGAGATCGTCGCCGTGCTGCCCAGGATCGGGGCGAGGGTGCGTTGCAGCAGTTCGCGACGCTGGCCGTAGATCTGGCGGATCCGGCGCACATGTGTGGCGAAGTGCCCTTGCTCGAGAAAGTCGGCCAGCGCGGCCTGCTGCATCATCTGGCCCGGCCGCTGCAAGTCGTAGAGCGCGCTGCGGAAGGGCGCGACCAGGGCCGGTGGCACCACCATGTAGCCCACCTTGATGCCCGGGTAGAGGATCTTCGAGAAAGTGCCCATGTAGACCACCCGTTCGTTTGCATCGAGCCCCTGCAGCGACGAAAGCGGCCGGCCGGTGTAGCGGAACTCGCTGTCGTAGTCGTCCTCCAGAATCCAGGCGCCGGTGCGCGCCGCGATGTCGAGCAGCAAGCGGCGCCGCGCCAGGCTCATCACCACGCTCTTCGGGTACTGGTGCGAGGGTGTCAGGTAGATCAGACGGGGTACACGTTGCAGGTCTTCGGGCAAGGGGTTCATGCCCTCGTCGTCGACTCGCACCGGGTGCAGATCCAGATCGCGCGATTCGAACACCCGCTGAGCCCCCCAGTAGCAGGGGTCTTCGACCCAGGCGGTATCGCCGGTGTCGGCAAGCAACTGCGCGCACAGATCAAGCGAATGCTGCGTGCCGCCGGTGATCAGCACCTGCTCCACGGTGACCCGCACCGAACGCGATACCCGCAGGTAGTCGGCGATGGCGCGCCGCAACGGCAGGTAGCCACCGTTCTGGCCGTAGTCAAGCAGCTCTGGGCGGGCTTCCCGCCAGTACTTGTTCTGCAGGCGCTGCCAGAGCTTGATCGGGAAGGCCGAGTAGTCGTCGTCACCCGGAACAAAAGGCTGGATCTCGTAGCGATGGCCGGCCGCGTGTTTTGCCACCCGCCGCCCTCGCACCGACAAAGCGGCGAAGTCGGCGGCAATGGTGCCAAGGTTTGGTGCATGCTGCGGTGCAGTGGCACCGTCTTGATGCGTAAAAGTACTCGATGGTACTGGTGCCACTTCGCGGCCCGCGGGCTCCGGCAGGGTGTCGGCAACGAAGGTGCCGCTGCCGGTTCGCGCGCTGACGTAGCCTTCGGCAAGAAGTTGCTCGAAGGCGGTTACCACGGTATTGCGCGAAAGCCCAAGATCCTTTGCCAGATCGCGGGTTGAAGGCAGTTTGCTGCCCACCGGCAGGCGTCGTGCGAGCACCGCGCTGCGAATCGCTTCATACAGGCGACGGTGTCGTGGCACGTTTGCGGCGCTTGCGCGCTGGTCCATTTCAGCCAGGATCAGGTCTGCAATCGGGAGCGAACTCATGGTGGCACCATTGAGGTTGCAAAAGTGGTGCTTTTAATAATACCAAAACACGTTACATTGCACCTACCAATTGGATGGATCCGCGACCAAACTATGGGCTTGCGGGGCGACAGACGAGCGAGGGGGAAACCGTGCTTGTAGGCGTATGCAAGGAGATCAAGAACCACGAGTACCGGGTGGGCGTTACGCCTGCGGGGGTTTCGGAACTTGTGCGCAATGGCCATTCGGTGCTGGTGCAAAGTCAGGCCGGGGCCGGGGTGGGGTTTCTGGATGATCACTACATTGCCGCGGGCGCCAAGATCGCGGCCGATGCGGCCACGGTGTTCGCCCAGGCGGACATGGTGGTCAAGGTCAAGGAGCCGCAGCCGGAGGAATGCCGTGCCTTGCGCCCTGGCCAGATCCTTTTCACCTATCTGCATCTGGCGCCGGACCCTGAGCAGGCGCGTCTGCTGATCGAATCCGATGCGGTGGCGATCGCATACGAAACGGTGACCGACGACCGCGGCGGTTTGCCCTTGCTGGCGCCGATGAGCGAGGTTGCGGGGCGCATGGCGATTCAGGCGGGCGCGAAGGCGCTCGAAAAATCGCAGGGTGGCTCGGGGGTGCTGCTGCCGGGCGTGCCAGGTGTGCCTGCGGCCAAAGTGCTGGTGCTGGGCGGTGGCGTGGTGGGCGTGAATGCCGCGCGCGTGGCGATGGGGATTGGCGCGCAGGTGACGATTCTTGACCTTTCGCTACCGCGCTTGAAGGAACTCGATGCCCTGTACGGCCCGCGCCTGCAGACCCTCTACTCAAACCGCGCCAATCTTGAAGAGGCGCTGCGCGAAGCCGACCTGGTGGTGGGTGCGGTACTGGTGCCGGGCGCGGCGGCGCCGCGCCTGATCACCCGCGAGATGCTCAAGCTGATGAAGCCCGGTTCGGTCATTGTGGATGTGGCCGTGGATCAAGGCGGCTGCTGCGAGACCACCCGCGCCACCACCCATCAGGACCCGACCTACATCGTCGAGGGCATCGTGCATTACTGCGTGGCCAACATGCCCGGCGGCGTGGCACGCACCTCGACGCTGGCGCTGACCAATGCCACCTTGCCCTTTGTGCTTCAGCTCGCAAACAAGGGCTACCGCAAGGCGCTTGAAGAGAATCGCCACCTTCGCAACGGGCTCAATATCCACCGTGGCAAGGTGACCTACGAGGCGGTCGCGCGCGACCTGGGTTATCCGTACCACGCTGATTTCTGAGGGCGCAGCTGCCTATGAAGAAACCTGTCGTACTGGTGCCGGCTTGCAGCAAGCAGCTTGGCGCCCATCCGTTCAATGCGGTGGGCAAGAAATACCTTGATGCGGTTGCCGATGTGGCGCTCTGCCAACCGCTTCTGGTTCCCGTGCTGGGAGATACGCCCGACATTGATGCGCTGCTCGATCTGGCCGACGGGGTGATGCTGACCGGTTCGGTCTCGAACGTGCATCCCTCGCACTTCGACCAGCCAATCCACAATCCGGCCTTGCCGCTTGATCCGGCACGCGATGCAGTCACCTTGCCGCTGATACGCCGTGCGATTGAACGCGGCGTGCCATTGTTTGCGATCTGCCGCGGCTTTCAGGAAATGAACGTGGCCTTTGGCGGCACTTTGCATCAGGCGGTGCACGAAGTCGCCGGCTTCAAGGACCACCGCGAGGACAAGAACGCGCCGCTGGATGTGCAGTACGGCGAGGCGCATCCGGTCAACTTGTCCGGCACGTTGCGCGCGATCGTTGGCGCCGATCGGGTGGGCGTCAATTCCGTGCATGGCCAGGGCATCGGCCGGCTGGCGGATGCCCTGGTGGCCGAGGCGCATGCCGACGATGGGCTGATCGAGGCCTTCCGTGTTGGCGCCGCCAGCGCCTTCGCTATGGGGTTGCAGTGGCACCCGGAGTGGAAGGCCGCGCAGAACCCGGTGTCGGTGAAGATCTTCAGTGCTTTCGGCAATGCATGCCGGCAGTACGCCGCAGCGCGGGGCAGAGCATGAATCGCGAAACCCGTTTCCACATCTGGCTTGCCCGCCTGCCCTAGCTGCCACTACCGCTGCGGGCGCGCGGCGCGCCCGGCCTGCCTAGCCGCGGGCTTGCGCCGCACCGGACAAGACCTTCAGAGAGAACGAAATGACACTGCGCGACAACTTTTCACATCAAGACATGGAGCGATGGCTCGATGAAAAACGGGTCACCGAAGTGGAGTGCCTGGTCCCCGACCTGACTGGGGTGGCACGCGGCAAGATCCTGCCGCGCGAGAAGTTCACCCAGGATCGCGGCATGCGCCTGCCCGAAGCCGTGGTCGCCGGCACCGTGACCGGTGAGTACCCGGACAAGGATGAGGGCTACAGCGAGGTGATCTCCAGCAACGACCGCGACATGGTTCTGCTGCCAGATCCGGTGACGGTGCGCCTGGTGCCCTGGGCGACCGACCCGACCGCGCAGGTCATCCACGATTGCTACTTCTCGAATGGCAGCCTGGTGGACTTCGCGCCACGCAGCGTGTTGCGCCATGTGCGCGACCTGTATGGTGAGATGGGCTGGAAGCCCGTGATTGCGCCGGAGCTGGAGTTCTATCTCATCGCGCGCGCACCGGACCCGGATATCCCGCTGCGCCCGCCGATTGGCCGCAGTGGCCGTTCAGAGACGAGCCGCCAGGCGTACTCGATTGACGCGGTGAACGAGTTCGACCCGCTGTTCGAGGACATCTACGACTACTGCGATGCGATGGAGCTTGATGTCGACACGCTGATCCACGAGATCGGCGCGGGGCAGATGGAGATCAACTTCCTTCACAGCGATCCCCTGGGCTTGGCCGACAAGGTTTTCTTCTTCAAGCGGACGCTGCGCGAAACTGCCTTGCGGCATGACATGTACGCCACCTTCATGGCCAAACCGATGGCGGGCGAGCCAGGATCGGCAATGCATGTGCACCAGAGCGTGGTGGATGCAAAGACTGGCGAGAACATCTTCAGCAACCCCGACGGTACTGCGTCGAAGGCCTTCTATCACTACATCGGCGGCTTGCAGAAATATCTGCCCGCCTGCATGGCGCTGATGGCCCCGTATGTGAATTCGTATCGCCGTCTGGCACGCCACACCGCTGCGCCGATCAATGTGCAATGGGGCGCCGACAACCGCACCGTGGGCTTGCGGGTGCCGCATTCTGACCCGCGCAACCGCCGCGTCGAGAACCGCGTGATCGGCGCCGATGCCAATCCCTACCTGGCGTTCGCGGCCACCCTCGCGTGCGGCTATCTGGGTATTGCAGAGAAGATCGAGCCCACCGCGGAGATGGTTGGCAGCGCCTACGATTCGGACTTCCAGTTGCCGCGCAGTCTGGCCGAAGCCTTGAGTCTGCTGCGCGGTTGCGAGCCCCTTCGCAAGGTGCTCGGCGACCGCTTCGTGACCGTGTATTCGGCGGTGAAAGACCACGAGTACGAAGAGTTCATGCGTGTGATCAGCCCGTGGGAGCGTGAGCACCTGCTGCTGCACGTCTGATGCGCCGTGCGGCGAGGCGCGCGCCTGACCGCGCGCCCACCGGTTGCCCGGCGCTGCGCTTGCCGTTCGCTGAATGAATCTGAAAGAACCAGGGAAGATGAACATGACCGAAATGACGCTCGGCCAGGACGCAAAGCTGGACACCAAGGCGATCCAGTCAATCGATGGTGCGCATTACCTGCACCCCTTCACCGATAACCAGGCGCTCGGAAAGAAGGGCGCGCGGGTGATGGTGAAAGGCGAGGGCATTTACATCTGGGATTCGGAGGGGCACAAAATCCTCGATGGCATGTCGGGCCTGTGGTGCGTGAACGTGGGCTACGGCCGCAAGGAGCTGGCCGACGCAGCCTACAAGCAGTTGCGCGAGATGCCGTACTACAACAGCTTCTTCCAGACGACCAACGTACCGGCCGCGCAACTGGCCAAGCTGCTCACCGAGGTGACGCCGCCACAGTTCAACCATGTGTTCTTTTCCGGCTCGGGCTCGGAGGGTAACGACACGGTGGTCCGCATGGTGCGCCGCTACTGGGATCTGCTTGAACAGCCGCAGCGCAAGGTCATCATCAGCCGCCACAACGCCTACCACGGCTCGACCATGTGTGGTGCCTCGCTCGGCGGCATGAGCGGCATGCACGCACAAGGGGATCTCCCGATCCCCAATATTGTGCATATCGAGCAGCCCTACTGGTATGAAAACGGCCGCGACATGGACCCGGATGCATTCGGCCTCAAGGCGGCCGGCTGGCTGGAGGAGAAGATTCTCGAACTGGGTCCGGACAAGGTGGCCGCCTTCATCGGCGAACCGGTGCAGGGCGCCGGCGGCGTGATCATCCCGCCGAAAACCTACTGGCCCGAGATCCAGCGCATCTGCGACAAGTACGGCATCTTGCTGGTATCGGACGAAGTGATCTGCGGCTTTGGCCGCCTGGGTGAGTGGTGGGGCTGCGAGAAGTTTGGCTACAAGCCCGACCTGATGACCTTTGCCAAGGGGGTGACTTCGGGCTACATCCCGCTCGGCGGCGTCATGGTGGGTGACCGCGTTGCCACCGTCTTGCTTGAAAAGGGCGGGGAATTCAACCACGGCTACACCTATTCTGGCCACCCGGTTGCCTGCGCGGTGGCGCTGGAGAACATCGACATCATTCGCCGTGAGCACCTGGTCGAAAAGGTGCGCGACGAAACCGGCCCCTATCTCAAAGAGAAATTCGGCGCGCTGGCAGACCACCCGCTGGTGGGGATTGCGGAAACCTGTGGCCTGGTGGCCGGTCTGGTGCTGGTGAAGGACAAAGCCACGCTTGAGGCCTTCGATGCTGCACTGGAAGTGGGCATGGTTTGCCGTGGTCACATGTTCGGTAACGGCATGATCATGCGTGCGGTGGGCGACCGGATGATCATCGCGCCGCCGCTAGTAATTACGAAGGCGCAGATCGACGAGATGATTGCCCTGATCCGCCTTTGCCTCGATAAAACCTACGCTGATCTGAAAGAGCGGAACTGGATCTGACGTTTGTCGTATTTTGGGCAGTTGTACAGGTCCGATTTTTGCTAAGTTCGTGACATGGACCAAGTCTGTGCGGCCCTGCCGGAAGGGCTGGCTGCGACAGACTTGATGTTGAAGTGTTTCTCAGTAACTCGTTTTCCAGCCACCAGGAGGCTTCCAATGAAAGTGTTCTCGAGCCGCACCCTCAAACGATGTGCGGTGGGTGTGTGCGCCGCGCTCTCTTTTGCTGCGCATGCGCAAGAAGAAAACGTCCTGAATGTCTACAACTGGTCTGACTACATCGCCGAGGACACGCTCAAGAACTTCGAGAAAGAAACCGGCATCAAGGTCCGTTACGACAATTTCGACAACAACGAGATCGTCCACGCCAAGCTGGTGGCCGGCAAGACGGGTTACGACATCGTGGTGCCTTCGTCCTACTGGGCGAAGATCCAGGCCGACGGCGGCCTGTTGATGAAGCTGGACAAAAGCAAGATTCCGAACCTGAAGAATCTGGATCCTGACTTCCAGGCCGCTCTGGCCAAGCTCGATCCGGGCAACCAGTTCATGGTGAACTGGCTGTGGGGCTACACCACGGTCGGCATCAACGTCGACAAGGTAAAGGCCGCGCTGGGCAATATGCCGATGCCGGAGAACGCGTGGGATCTCGTCTTCAAGCCCGAATACGTCTCCAAGCTCAAGAGCTGCGGCGTGTCTTTCCTCGACTCGGCAACCGAAGTAGTCCCGGCCGCCTTGCATTACCTGGGCAAGCCGGCCTACAGCAAGAACGTGTCTGACTATGCTCAGGTGCCCGCCTTGCTCAAGAGCGTGCGCCCCTCGGTCACCCTGTTCAGCTCTTCGGGCTACATCAACGATCTGGCCAATGGTTCGATCTGCGTATCGCTCGGCTGGTCGGGTGACATCAACATTGCGCGTCAGCGTGCGATCGACGGCAAGACCGGTCAGAACATCCAGGCCTTGCTGCCCAAGACCGGCGGCGTGGTGTTCATGGATGTGATGGTGATTCCGGCTGATGCGCCACACCCGAACAACGCGCACAAGTTCATCAACTACATCCTGCGCCCGGAAGTGCATGCCTCGCTGACCAACAAGGTCTTCTACGCGAATCCGAACAAGGAGTCGAAGAAGTTCGTCAAGCCTGAAGTGGCAAGCAACCCCACCGTTTTCGTTTCCGAAGCTGAAATGAAGAAGATGGCGATGCCCGACTCGATCAACAACGATATCCGCCGTCAGATGACGCGCATCTACACGTCGTTCAAGACCGGTCTGTAACCAATCCGCGTCACGCGGACGGAGGGAGGGTAATGGTGGCTTCGCAAGCACCGGCGTTCTTGCAGATCAAGGATGTCGTGAAAGACTTCAGCGGCGTGAAGGCAGTCAATCACGTCAGCATTGATATCGCCAAGGGCGAGATCTTCGCGTTGCTCGGTTCGAGCGGCTGCGGCAAGACCACGCTCTTGCGGATGCTTGCGGGCTTTTCCAGCCCGACCTCCGGCAAGATCATCCTTAACGGTCAGGATCTGGAGGGCCTGCCGCCCTACCTGCGCCCGATCAACATGATGTTCCAGTCCTACGCGCTCTTTCCGCACCTGAGCGTGGAAGAAAACATCGCATTCGGGCTCAAGCGCGACGGCATGCCCAAAGACCAGATTGCCGAGCGGGTCGAGAAAATGCTCAAGCTGGTGCAGCTGGGCAAGTATGCCAAGCGTAAGCCGCATCAGCTATCGGGCGGGCAGCAGCAGCGCGTGGCGCTGGCGCGCAGCTTGGCCAAGCGGCCGCAGCTGCTGTTGCTCGACGAGCCGCTTGGCGCGCTCGACAAGAAGTTGCGCGAAGAAACCCAGATCGAGCTGGTCAACATCATCGAGCAAGTCGGAGTGACGGTCGTGATGGTCACGCACGATCAGGAAGAGGCAATGACGATGGCCTCGCGCATTGCGATCATGAGCGAGGGCAACATCCTGCAGATCGGCGCGCCGAGCGAGATCTACGAAACACCGGCGAACCGGTTTGTGGCCGACTTCATCGGCAACGTGAACCTGATGGATGGCACGCTGATCGACGACAACCCCGATCACGTCATCGTCGAGTGTGCCGACTGCAAACACTATGTTGGGCACGGCATCACCGGCACCGAGGGCATGGCGGTGTCGGTCGCCGTCCGCCCCGAGAAGATTCACGTCACCCGCGAGAAGCCCGACGGTGAGTACAACCATGTTCGCGGCACGATCAAGGACATGGTGTATTTCGGCAGCCATACCGTCTATCACATCCAGCTGGGCAGCGGTCTGGTGTTCAAGATCAGCGAGAGCAACGTCTCGCGTCATCGCGATGATCCGCTCACCTGGGGGGATGAAGTGTGGGCAAGCTGGACGCCCCTCTCGCAGGTTGTGCTGACGCAGTGAAAGCGACGCCGCGATGAGCCCTCAAGCTGTGCTGACGCAACTGCGCAATTCCAAACTGCTGAGCGGGCGTTCGGCAGTCATCGGCGTCCCCTACGTGTGGCTGCTGGTGTTCTTTCTGCTGCCCTTCCTGATCGTTCTGAAGATCAGCGTGTCGGAAATGGAGACGGTCCATTTCAAAGACCTGCTGACCTACAAGGATGGTCTGCTTCAGCTCACGCTCAAGTTCAGCAACTACGAGTTCATTGCCGAAGACCCCTTGTACTTCAAGGTGTATCTGGCCAGCCTCAAGTACGCGGCGGCGACCACGCTCTTTTGCTTGCTGATCGGCTACCCGTTTTCTTACTTCATGGCACGCGCCAAGCCCTCGATACAGCCTGCGCTGCTGATGATGGTGATGTTGCCTTTCTGGACTTCATTCCTGCTGCGTGTCTATGCGTGGAAGGGCTTGCTGGGCGAGAACGGCTGGGTTGCGAACCTGCTCGAGTGGCTTCATGTCGATCACCTCTTGCTCGCGCTCGGCGTGATCCCGGCGCTTGGCAAGTTCATGAACTCGCCTTTCTCGCTGGTGCTGGGCATGACCTACACCTACCTGCCGTTCATGATCTTGCCCCTGTATGCCAACCTCGCGAAGATGGATCTGCGCTTGCTTGAAGCGGCTGCAGATCTGGGGGCGACGCCTTGGACGGCGTTCTGGAAGGTCACGGTGCCCCTGTCGAAGGCCGGCATTATTGCCGGGTCGATGCTGGTCTTCATTCCCTGCGTGGGCGAGTTCGTCATCCCGGAACTCTTGGGAGGGCCGGAAACCCTGATGATCGGCCGCGTGCTGTGGGACGAGTTCTTCAGCAATAACGATTGGCCGATGGCCTCCAGCGTGGCGGTGGTGATGATCCTGCTGATCATCGTGCCGCTCGCCATCTTCAACAAATACCAGGCTGAAGCGCAGGAGGCCCGTTCATGAACGGCAAGAAGCCCCCGATCTTCGGCGACGCGTTCAACCGCCGCTTTGGCAAGGCGTGGCTCGCGGCAGGTTTTGCTTTCCTCTACCTGCCAATCATCGCCTTGGTGATCTACTCGTTCAACGATTCGCCCTTGCCGACCACCTGGGGGGGCTTCACCCTCAAGTGGTACGGCAAGCTGATGCACGACACCGAGATGATCTCGGGCTTCTGGCTCTCGCTTAAAGTCGCGTTCTTCACCGCCTGTGCTTCGGTCGTGCTGGGCATGTTCGCCGCCTTCACGCTGGTCAAGTACAAGCGCTTTACCGGCCGCACGATGTTCAGCGGCATGGTGAACGCGCCGCTGGTGATGCCTGAAGTGATCGTCGGGCTTTCGCTGCTGCTGATGCTGGTGTCGGTGCAGCGCTGGCTTGGATTCCCGGAGCGCGGCGCGATGACGATCTGGATGGGCCACCTGCTGCTTGGTCTGGCCTACGCAACCGTCGTCATCCAGGCGCGCTTGCAGGATCTGAATCCGCAGATCGAAGAAGCCGCGATGGATCTGGGCGCCAAGCCGCATCAGGTGTTCTTCCTGGTGACGATGCCGATGATCGGGCAGGCGCTGGCGTCGGCCTGGCTGCTGACCTTCACGCTCTCACTCGACGATGTGGTGCTCTCGGCGTTTCTCTCCGGCCCCGGCTCCACGACGATGCCGCTGGTGATCTTTTCGCGTGCGCGCCTGGGTTTGAACCCGAGCGTGAATGCGGTGGCCACCGTGATCATCGTGGTGGTCTGCATCGCCGTTGTCACCGCCAGTTATCTGATTGCGCGCGCTGAGCGCCAGCGAGCCCGAGAAATGGCCGCAGCCCAACGCGCATCCTGACCCCAACCCCGACACAGATCCGATTTCACCCAGGAGGAGAGCCCGATGAATGCCTTGAAGGTCACGTCTTTGGCGCTGGCGCTGGCAGCAGTATTCCCGGCGACTGCACAGGCACAGTCGAACAAAGAGCTGCTCAATGAACTGCGTGCGCTCAAGCAGCGCGTTGCGGAACTGGAGCAGAAGGTCAAGGCAGATGAAGCGGCCAAGGCGAGCAAGCCCGCGCCGGTGGCCGTTGAGGCTGCACCTGCCGGCATGACGGTGGACCAGCAGCAGGAGTTCAACCGCATCGCCGTCAAGACCGAGGCAATCGAAGACGCGCGCGAATCCTCCGGCCTGCGTGGCCTGAAGATCAGCGGCTACATGGACCCGGCCTTCATCTACAACAAGAACCAGGACACCGCCGGATTCCAGTTCCTCAATCAGGTGGGCGACGACGGCTACAACTACGACAACGGCTACTTCGGCATGGCCCAGCTCGACATCCAGAAAGAAATGGATGGCGGCACGAAGTGGCGTTTGACGCTGCAGCCCAACCGTGGTGTAGGCGAAGTCTTCAACGCCGGCAACATCATTGCCGAAGCCTCGGTTTCGGTCCCCTTGGGCGACCTGCAGACGCGCATGATCGCGGGCCAGATCCCCGACTGGTCGGGCTACGAATACCTGCCCGGCACGCAGAACAAACTGATCACCCATAACCTGCTGTTCGATTTCACCTTGCCCACCGCCTACACCGGCGCGGGTCTGGAATTGACCCGCGGCAAGTGGATCATGAAAGGCCTGCTCGCCAACATGAACGCGAGCAAGAAGAACACCGGTGACAAGACTCCGGTGTTCGCCTACCGCGTGGACTACGCGAAGGGTGAGTTCAACGGCTTCGGCTTTGCCGGCGTGCATGGCAAGGCGGCGAACTTCCGTGCAGACGATGGCGTTGGCAACCCGATCACCGGTGAGGCCTATGACCTGAAAGACACCGCGGTCAACCTCTTCGAAATCGACGGCTACTTCATTCGCGGCGACTGGACGGTGCAGGGCCAGTTGTCTTACGGCACACAGAAAGACGCAGCCATCTACGCCAACGCAGAGACCGGCGAGTTGCAGGACGCCAGCTGGTGGGGCGCGTCGGGCCTGGCCGCCTACAAGTTCACACCGCAGTTCGAAGGCATCGTGCGTGCCGACTATGTCAGCAACAAGAAGAACGGCGGCGGGCTGCTTGGCTACAACTTCTCTGATGGCCGCAACGGCATCGGCCCGGGGAAGTTCCAAACGGACGACATGACGTTGTGCGGGGCGTCGTGGTGTGATGACCCGGCCAGCGACGGCTCCGATCGCTATGCGCTGACCTTCGGCCTCGGCTATCTGTACAACCTGAATACCACCTTCAAGGCCGAGTACCGCTACGACGCGTCGAACAAGCAAGTCTTCGAGGTCGTCAAAGACGGCAGCTACAAGAAGTCCAACCAGTTGTTCGGGGTCGCAACGGTCGTATCGTTCTGATCCTTCGCCGGCCGCTTCGCTGGGGGGCGGAGCGGCCGGTATTTTCGCGCCGGGCGGGCGTCCGGCGCGGTCCAAAGCGCTGACGGAAAAATCTCATGGAATTGCAACGCAAGGACCTGCTGCGCCAGCAGGCCTATATCGACGGCCGCTGGTGCGACGCCGACAGTGGAAAGACTGCCGAGGTCATCAATCCGGCGACGGGGGAGAAACTGGGGACGATACCGATGGCCGGTGTCGCCGAAACGCGCCGCGCAATCGAAGCCGCGCGAGTCGCGCAGAAAACCTGGGCCGCGAAGACTGCCAAGGAGCGCGCTGCAGTGTTGCGCCGCTGGTTCGACTTGATGGTGAAGCATCAGGACGATCTCGCGCGCATCCTCACCGCCGAGCAGGGCAAGCCCTTCGCCGAGGCGAAGGGGGAGATCGCCTACGGCGCATCCTTCATTGAATGGTTTGCCGAAGAGGGTAAGCGCATCTACGGCGACACGATTCCGCAGCACCAGGCCGACAAGCGGCTCATCGTCATCAAGCAGCCGATCGGCGTGTGCGCGGCGATCACGCCGTGGAACTTCCCGAATGCGATGATCACCCGCAAGGCCGGGCCGGCACTCGCGGCGGGCTGCGCAATGGTGCTCAAGCCCGCAACCCAGACACCCTTCTCGGCGCTCGCGTTGGCGGTGCTCGCCGAGGAGGCGGGGCTTCCGGCGGGGCTCTTCAGCGTCATCACCGGATCCTCGACCGAGATCGGCGGCGAGATGACCAGCAACCCGACCGTCGCGAAGTTGAGCTTTACCGGCTCCACCGAAGTGGGCCGCATCCTGATGCGCCAGTCGGCCGACACGATCAAGAAACTCTCGCTCGAACTCGGTGGCAACGCACCCTTCATCGTGTTCGATGACGCCGATCTCGACCAGGCGGTCGAGGGCGCGCTGATTTCCAAGTTCCGCAACACCGGGCAGACCTGCGTGTGCGCCAACCGGCTCTTCGTGCAGGAAGGCGTGTACGACGCTTTCGCCGCCAAGCTCGCTGCCAAGGTTGCCGCGAT
Source organism: Niveibacterium sp. 24ML (assembly GCF_026586805.1). GTDB lineage: Bacteria > Pseudomonadota > Gammaproteobacteria > Burkholderiales > Rhodocyclaceae > Niveibacterium. The sequence continues at coordinate 89,296 of NZ_JAPFHA010000009.1, forward strand.
GAAGGTCGGCAACGGCATGGAAGACGGCGTTCAGCAAGGGCCGCTGATCGACACCAAGGCGCTCGCCAAGGTCGAGGAGCATGTCAGCGATGTGCTGGCTGCCGGTGGCGCGTTGGCGACGGGCGGCAAGCGCCATGCGCTCGGCCGTACCTTCTACGAGCCCACCGTGCTGACCGGCGTCACCCGCGACATGAAGATCTTCCGCGAAGAAACATTTGGCCCGGTCGCGCCGCTGATTAAGTTCAAGGATGAAGCCGACGTGATCGCGATGTCGAACGACACCGAGTTCGGCCTCGCCAGCTACTTCTACAGCCGCGATATCGGCCGCATCTTCCGCGTTGCCGAAGCGCTGGAGTACGGCATGGTCGGCGTGAATACCGGCCTGATTTCGAACGAGCTTGCGCCATTCGGAGGTGTGAAGCAGTCAGGGCTGGGGCGTGAAGGCTCGAAATACGGCATCGAGGACTACCTCGAGATCAAGTACATCTGCCTGGGTGGTATCGATAGATGAAGTTCACCACAAAGACGCAAAGAAGCACAAAGGGCCACGAAGCTAAGCGAGATTGAACGCTTTCCTTGGCGGCCCTTTGCGATTCTTAGTGCCTTCGTGGTGAAAGAAGATAGGTACGCGTCATGACGACAAATCTGAATTCCTGGACCGAGATGGCGGGGCGCCTGCGCTTCGATGGCCGCGCGCTGATTAACGGTGAGCGGGTCGCTGCCGTGAGCGGACAGACCTTCGACTGCAATTCGCCGGTCGATGGCCGTTTCCTTGCGTCAGTCGCACAGGGCGATGCAGCCGATATCGATGCGGCGGTTGCGGCCGCTCGCGCTGCCTTTGAAGACCGCCGCTGGGCCGGACTTTCGCCGCGTGCGCGCAAGCAGATCATGATCCGCTTCGCGGACCAGATCCTCGCGCACAAGGACGAGCTTGCGCTCACCGAAACGCTCGATATGGGCAAGCCGATCCGCAACGCCCGTGCGACCGACGTGAACGCCTGCGCCAACACCATCCGCTGGTATGGCGAGGCGATCGACAAGGTCTACGACGAGATCGCGCCGACGGGTGACAAGGCCCTTGCGCTGATCACGCGCGAGCCGGTGGGCGTGGTGGGTGCCATCGTGCCGTGGAACTACCCGATGCTGATGGCCTCGTGGAAGATCGCCCCCGCGCTGGCAGTGGGCAACAGCGTGGTGTTGAAGCCCTCCGAAAAGTCACCGCTGACCGCGCTGCGTCTTGCTGAGCTGGCGCTCGAAGCGGGCATCCCGCCCGGTGTGTTCAACGTGGTGCCGGGCTTTGGTCACGAAGCGGGCAACGCGCTGTCGCTTCACATGGATGTCGACTGCATCGCCTTCACCGGCTCCACCCGCGTCGGCAAGCTCATCCTGGTCAATGCGGGGCAGAGCAACCTCAAGCGGGCCTGGGCGGAACTGGGTGGCAAGTCGCCCAACATCGTCTGTGCCGACTGCCCGGACCTGGATCGCGCAGTGGGCGCTGCGATCGGCTCGATCTTCTACAACCAGGGCGAGAGCTGCAACGCGCCGTCGCGCCTCTTCGTCGAGCGCTCGATCAAGGATGCCTTCCTCGAACGCGCCCTGGCGCTGATGCCCAAGTACCAGCCGGCCGATCCGCTTGCCGACGACACGGTGATGGGTGCGCTGGTCGACAAGACGCAGCTCGATACGGTGATGCGCTACATCGACTCGGGCCGCAAGGAAGGTGCCAAGTTGCTTGTTGGCGGCGAGCAGGCCCGCGCCGAAACCGGCGGCTTCTACGTCGCACCAACGATCTTCGATGGCGTGAAGAACGACATGACGATCGCGCGCGAGGAGATCTTCGGGCCGGTGCTGTCGGTGCTGGCCTTCGACGAAGTCGATGACGCGATCCGCCAGGCGAATCAGACCATCTACGGCCTGCAAGCCGGCGTATGGACGCGCGACATCAACAAAGCGCACCGCATCGCGCGTGCGCTGCGTGCCGGCACCGTGCATGTGAATCAGTACGACGAAGACGACATCACCGTGCCCTTCGGCGGCTACAAGCAGTCCGGCAACGGCCGCGACAAGTCGCTGCATGCGATGGACAAATACACCGAACTCAAGACGACTTGGATCGGCTTGGACTGAGCGAACGGCGGAATTGACCGCAGAGGCGCAGAGTCGCAGAGGGCCGCAGAGCGAACCGCCATCCGAGCGCCCTGTTGTATTTCTCCGCGGCCCTCTGCGTCTCCGCGTCTCTGCGGTGAACGATTTTGACTTTGATGGACCACTAACATGCCAAGCAACAAGGAACTCCACGAACGCCGTCTCGCCGCCACGCCGCGCGGCATCGCTGTCGGCAATTCGTTCTTCATCGACCGCGCCGAGAATGCGGAACTGTGGGATGTCGAAGGGCGCCGTTACATCGATTTCGGCGGCGGCATCGCGGTGCTCAACACCGGCCACCGTCACCCGAAGGTGATGGCCGCCGTCGCCGAGCAGCTCGAACGCTTCACGCACAGCTGCTACCAGGTCGTGCCCTACGAGAGCTACGTCACCCTGGCAGAGAAGATCAACCAGCTGACGCCCGGCACCCACGCCAAGAAGACCGCGTTCTTCTCCACCGGTGCCGAGGCGGTCGAGAACGTTGTGAAGATCGCGCGCGCTGCGACCAAGCGCTCCGGCATCATCGCCTTCTCCGGCGCTTTCCATGGCCGCTCGATGATGGCCGCGGCGCTCACCGGCAAGGTGGTGCCCTACAAGGTTGGCTTCGGCCCCTTCCCGGGCGAGATCTTCCACGCACCGTTTCCGGTGCCGCTGCACGGCGTGAGCGTGCAGGATTCGCTCGATTACATCCAACACCTGTTCAAGTCCGACATCGAACCCGCGCGCGTCGCGGCAATCATCCTCGAACCGGTGCAGGGCGAGGGCGGCTTCTATCAGGCGCCGGTCGACTTCATGGTCGCGCTACGCAAGCTGTGCGACGAACACGGCATCCTGCTGGTTGTGGACGAAGTGCAGACCGGCTTCGGCCGCACCGGCAAGTGGTTCGCGATGGAGCACTACCCGGTGCTCCCGGACATCATGACCATGGCCAAGAGCATGGCCGGCGGCACCACGCTGTCCGCCGTCTGTGGTCGTGCCGAGGTCATGGACGCGCCGTTGCCCGGCGGCCTCGGCGGCACCTATGCTGGTAGCCCGATGGCGATTGCTGCTTCGCACGCGGTGATCGAAGTCATCGAAGAGGAGGGCCTGATCGAGCGCGCGAACGTGTTGGGTGAAAAGCTGCGCGGCTTCCTCGAAGGCCTGCGCGCCAAGGTGCCGCAGATCGTTGATGTGCGCGGGCCTGGATCGATGATTGCGGTCGAGTTCAACGACCCGGCCACTGGCAACCCGGATGCCGATTTCACCAAGCGCGTGCAGGCCAAGGCGCTGGAGAAGGGCTTGATACTGCTGACCTGCGGCGTCTACGGCAACGTGCTGCGCCTGCTGTATCCGCTGACGACACCCGACGCGATCTTCGACGAGGCCCTGGGGATCCTCGCCGAAGCTTTGCAGGGCTGTTGATGCCCGGCTCCTCTCTGCTGCGCGCGCTGGTCGGCATTGCCGGCGCGCTGGCATTTCTGTGCGCATCCGGGGGGAGTGCCGCACAGACCGCACGACCCGCGGCGGCGGTAGGTGTCAGCCTGCCGCTGTCCGGGGTTTCGGCGGAAATCGGGTTGAGCTTTCTGGATGGCTTCAAGGCCTGCCTGGCGGCCGACCCGGTGGGAAGAGCGCTTGCGCTGCGCGTCTCCGACGAGACGGAAGCGGAATTGGCCGCGGAAGATCTGAAAGGCTGGGAGGCGCCCGGCAAGGACGGTGTGCTCGTGCTGACAGGCTTCTTCAGCGGCCCCGCGTCGAGCGCTGCGGTGAAGCGTGCCAACGCGGCAAAGATTCCGCTGGTCGCGCCAATGTCAGGTGGCGCGGCGGTCATCGGCGATGGCGGTGGTTGGGTGTTCCCGATCCGCAGCCCGGACAAGGTCATCGTGAGCGGTCTGGTTGCGCAGGGCGCACGATTGGGCATCAAGCGCCTTGCCGTGCTGGCGACGCGTGACGCAGAAGGCGTCGAACTGGTGCCGATCGTGCGTGCAGCAGCGGCGGCAAACGGGGTGCAGCTGGTGGCAATTGCAGAGGCAGAACTCGGTTCGGTCGAACTCGACAAGCAGGCTGCCGCAATACTCAACGCCAAGCCTGAAGGGGTGATTGCCCTTTCGGGGTATCAATCGACGGCCGACCTGTTCCTGCGCTTGCGCAAGGCGGGCTTCGCAGGGCAGTTGCTGGCTTTCGGCGATGTCGGTTCGCGCCCGCTCACCCGTTTGATGGGTGCGACGGTGCGCGGTGTCGGTATCGGCTTGGCTGTGCCCTCGCCAGCGAATCAGAGCGTGCCGCTGGCGCGCGACCTCGACGCGTTGATGCGCAAGGCCGGAAAGACGACTGACGAATTCACGTTCGAGGGCTGCATGGCTGCGCGAGTGATCGTCGATGCGATGCGCAAATCTGCTGCCAATCCGACGCGTGAGTCGCTGCGCAAGGCGCTGGAAAGCAGCAAGACGGTGGATGTGGGGGGCGTGGTGCTACACCTGCAACGCGAGGACCGCGACCGTAACGCCGGCGAACTCGTCGTTCTGGGCACTGACGGGCGGATCCTGCATTGACACAAGAGGTGGCGCGCGATGCACGCGCCACGCTGAAACACGACAAAGAGAGGGAATCGCCATGACCATGGCCAACGGTGCAGAACTCAATAGCGTTGAAATGCTCAAGGCCCGTTTGCGCGAAGCGGGCGTGCGCTATGTTTTCGCGCAGTTCACCGATATCCAGGGGGTTGCCAAGGGCAAGACGATTCCGCTCGCGCATCTGGAGGACGTGTTCTTGCCGGGCGCGGGATTCTCCGGCCCTTCGATCTGGGGCACCGGCCTGCCGCGGCACGGTCTGCGCTCTGAGTACTATGGCCGTGGCGACATCACGACGGCTCAGGTCTTGCCCTGGCTGCCGGGCCATGCGCGCATCGTGTGCGATGGCTACGTCGGTGGCGAGCCATTCGATCTTTGCCCGCGCCAGATCCTGCGCCGCCAGGTCGAACGCCTCGCCGCGCGCGGCTGGACGCTGAATGCCGGCCTTGAGCCGGAGTTCTTCCTGCTGCAACGTAATGCCGATGGCAGTGTGCGCCCGGCTGACGCGCACGATCACCTCGAGAAGCCTTCTTACGACTACAAGTCGCTCACACGCCAGCAGGCGTTTCTCGGTGCGCTGACTGATGCCTTGCAGGCCTGTGGGCTCGACGTTTTCCAGATCGACCATGAAGACGCGAGTGGCCAGTACGAGCTGAACTACCACTACAGCGATGCGCTGACGGCGGCAGACCGATTCATGCTGTTCAAGATGGCGGCGCACTCGATCGCCGAGTCGCTGGGCATGGTCTTCTCGATGATGCCCAAGCCCTTCGCGAACATGCCGGGCAGCGGCCTGCATTTTCACTTGTCGATTGCAGACGAAGCAGGGGGCGCGGTGTTCACTGATCGCAGTGATGCGCAAGGGCTTGGCCTGTCGCGAACGGGGTATCACTTTCTTGCGGGGCTGCTGCATCACGCGCCGGCGCTCGCGGCGCTGTGTGCGCCCACGGTGAATTCCTACAAACGCTTGGTGGTGGGCGAATCCCTTTCTGGCACGACATGGGCGCCCGCGCATATCGGCTATGGCGACAACAACCGGACCATGCTCGTCCGCGTGGCGCATTCGCGGCTTGAATGGCGCCTGCCTGACGCGTCGGCGAACCCTTACCTCGCGCTGGCGGCGGTGATTGCCGCGGGGCTTGATGGGGTGGCCCGCGCGCTTGAGCCTGGCGCGCCCTTCGGCGACGATGCGTATGAGTTGCCGCTGAGCGTGCTGCGGGAACGCGGTCTTGGCCAGTTGCCCGGCAATCTGGGCGATGCGGTGAGTGCGCTGGAGGCGGATACCGTGCTGGGCGAAGCCCTTGGCTCGGCTTTCACCGCCGAGTTCTGTCGCTTCAAGCGAATGGAATGGATCGAGTATTCACGCGCAGTGCATAGCTGGGAAACCGAGCGCTACGCCGACAGGTTTTGACCGGCGCGCAAAGCGCCCCAAGGGTATTGTCTTGCGCCGGCGGTTCGGATGCGCCATCTGATGCCGGCGGCAACGCACTGCGATGCGAAGGTCGCGCCTGCAAACACCTAGGCTTCACGATCTGCGCGGCATGCGGCATCCTTGTCGCATGAAAACTCAAATCCTGACACTGCTCATGGCCTTGGCCAGCGCGTCCCCGGCGCTCGCCGAAACGCTGCGCGTGGGCCCGAACGAAGCGATCCGCACAATTGCAGATGCCGCGCGCCTGGCCAAAGACGGTGACGTCGTCGAAATCACGGCGGGTGAATACCGTGGCGACGTGGCGGTGTGGAGCCAGAAGGACCTCACGATTCGTGGTGTCGGAGGCATGCCCCGCCTGCTTGCGATGGGGGCGTCGGCCGAAGGCAAGGGCATCTTCGTGGTGCGCGGAGAGCGGGTACGGATCGAGAACCTGGAGTTTCGCGGCGCGAAGGTGCGCGACAAGAACGGCGCAGGCATCCGTCTCGAAACCGGCAAGCTGACCGTGGTGGGCTGCAAGTTTCTCGAAAACGAGAACGGGATCCTGACCTCGAACAACGAGCAGATCGAACTCCAGGTAGAACGCAGTGAGTTCGGCCACAACGGCGCTGGCGACGGGCAGAGTCACAACCTGTACGCCGGCAAGATTGCGAGTCTGAAGGTTTCTGGCAGCTACTTTCACCATGCGAAGGTGGGGCATCTGCTCAAGTCGCGCGCCCGCGACAACCGCATCCTCTACAACCGCCTGACTGACGAGATCGCCGGCAAGGCCAGTTATGAGCTGGAGTTTCCGTCAGGTGGCATCGCGGTGGTGATTGGCAACCTGATCGAGCAGTCGAGCAGCAGCGAGAACTTCAAGATCATCAGCATGGGTGCCGAGGGCCTGGCTTGGCCGACGAATGCACTCTACCTGTCGCATAACACGATTGTTAACGATAGGCCGCAGGGCGCCAGAATGCTTGATGCCCGGGATGGGGTGTCGCTGTTGGCGGTGAACAATGTGCTGGTGGGGCGTGCCGCGAGCATTGATCTGCCCGCGCAGAAGAGTCTGGGCAACGTGGAGGGTGATTGGCCGGATTTCGTGCGCCCGCAGCGCGACGATTACCGACTGCGCAACGATTCGAAGCTACTGGGTGCGGCCGAGAAGGCGGGGTTTGCCGGTAGTTTCGACCTCACGCCCACGGCGGAATATGTGCATCCGGTGCAGATACGTGCAGTGGCACCCAAGCGCTGGTCGCCTGGCGCATTCCAGACGCCTGGCGGCTGACCGGGCCCATTGCTTGGCCTCAGGGCGTGCGCGGCTGGCGCCGCTCGAACCGTAACTCGCGCAGGGTTTCGACGTGGCCGTCCTCGTGCTGGGTTTCCAGCCGCACGTTAAAACCCCACAGCCGCGCAACATGCCTTAGCACTTCGTCCATGCTTTCGCCGATCGGGCGGCGATGGTAAGCGTGGTGGCGCAGGGTCAGCGAGCGATCGCCGCGCAGATCGACATTCCAGACCTGGATGCTCGGTTCCCGGCTGCCAATGTTGTACTGGTCGGAAAGCTTCTGGCGAATGAGCTTGTAGCCCGCTTCGTCATGAATCGCCGAGATGTGCAGCTTTTGTTTGCGGTCGTCATCGAGCACCGCGAAAAGCTTGAAATCGCGCATCAGTTTGGGCGACAGGAACTGCGCGATGAAGCTTTCATCCTTGAAGCTGCGCATCGCGAAATCGAACACTTCGCACCAGTTGCCGCCAGCGATGTCCGGGAACCATTGCCGATCTTCATCGGTTGGGTGCTCGCAGATGCGCCGGATGTCGGTCCACATTGCAAAGCCCAGCGCGTAGGGGTTGATGCCGGAGTACCAAGGCACGTTGTAGGGCGGTTGCATCACCACGTTGGTGTGGGAATGCAGAAACTCCATCATGAAGCTGTCGGTCAGCAGACCTTCGTCGTACAGCGTGTTCAGCAAGGTGTAGTGCCAGAACGTGGCCCAGCCTTCGTTCATGACCTGCGTCTGCCGTTGCGGGAAAAAGTACTGCGCAATCTTTCTTACGATGCGGACGACCTCGCGTTGCCAGGGTTCCAGCAGCGGCGCGTGTTTCTCGAAGAAGTACAGCACGTTCTCTTCCGGCTCGGGCGGAAAACGCACGGCTTGCACTTCGCTTGGCCGCACGTCGTGCGCGGGCAGGGTTCGCCACAGGTCGTTCACCTGGCTTTGGAGGTATTCCTCGCGCTCGTGCTGGCGCAGTTGTTCCTTTTCGAGCGACAACTTCGGCGGGCGCTTGTAGCGGTCGACGCCCACATTCATCAGCGCGTGGCAGGAATCGAGCAGCAGTTCCACCTCTTCTTCGCCGTAGCGCTCTTCGCACTGGCTGATGTAGCTCCGCGCGAAGATCAGGTAGTCGACGATGGCGTCCGCATTGGTCCAGGTGCGGAAGAGGTAGTTGCCCTTGAAGAATGAGTTGTGGCCGTAAGCTGCGTGCGCGATCACCAGGGCCTGCATCGTCATGGTGTTCTCTTCCATGAGGTAGGCGATGCAAGGGTTGGAGTTGATCACGATCTCGTAGGCCAGGCCCATCTGGCCGCGCCGATAGCCTTTTTCGGTGGAGAGGAAATGCTTCCCGAAGCTCCAGTGGTGGTAGTTCACCGGCATACCGACCGAGGCGTAGGCGTCCATCATCTGCTCGGATGTGATCACCTCGATCTGGTTCGGGTAAGTGTCGAGCCCAAAGCTCTCTGCGACCCGAGCGATTTCGCGCTGATACTCGTCGATCAACTCGAAGGTCCACTCGGCTGGCGCGGGGAGGGGCTTGCTGCGACGTTTCTTCATGCCGTGGTTTTCTTGAAGAGTTCGCGGAACACCGGATAGATGTTGGCGAGCGATTCGATCCGCTGCATCGCGAAGTTGCCATGACTGCCTTGCAGCTTCTCGTATTCTCGCCACAGGTTCTGCGGCTCGCCCGGCGTGATCTCGATGTAAGCGAAGTGCTGCACGAAGGGCAGGATGTTGTCAGCGAGCAGCTCGCGGCAATGCGGTGAATCGTTCTCCCAGTTGTCGCCATCGGACGCCTGCGCGCCGTAGATGTTCCAGAGGCTGGTGGCGTAGCGCTCCTGGATGATGTCCTTCATTAGCTCGAGTGCGCTTGAGACCACCGTGCCGCCGGATTCGCGCGAGTGGAAGAAATCTTCTTCGTCGACTTCTTTCGCAACCGTGTGGTGCCGGATGAACACCACCTCGATCTTTTCGTAGTTCCGCGTCAGGAAGAGATACAGCAGCATGAAGAAGCGCTTAGCGGTGGCCTTCTTGTCTTCGTCCATCGAGCCGGACACGTCCATCACGCAGAACATCACCGCGCGGGTCGAGGGCTTGGGAATCCGGATGCGGTTGTTGTAGCGCAGGTCCACCTTGTCGATGAAAGGGATGCCTTCGATCTTGGCGCGCAGGCGGGCGATTTCTTCGAGTAGCTGTTCGACTTCGGGGTCGGTTTCTGCGCGCTCAAGGCGGAGCTGCTCGAGCCGCTCGCGCGCATCGCGCAGTTCGGCCGCAAACGGGGAGCCCAGCGCGAGGCGCCGCCCGAGTGCGCCGCGCAGCGAACGCACAATGTTGATGTTGGCGGGCGTGCCGCTGGAGGTGAAACCCGCGCGCTGCAGTTTGTATTCCGGAATCGCGGCGAGCTGCGTCTTTACGAGGTTGGGCAGCGCGAGGTCGTCGAAGAACACATCGAGGAATTCTTCGCGTGAGAGCTGGAAGACGAAGTCGTCGGTGCTCTCGCCCTCGTTGCTCGCCTTGCCTTTGCCGGATCCGCCGGCGCCACCGAGCGGGCGGTCCACTTCGTCGCCGGCTGCGAACTGGTCGTTACCGGAAAACACGGTTTCCCATTCGCCGCTGCGGCCCAGACCGAACTGCGGCTCGGAGATGTCTTTTGTCGGAATCGAGACACTCTCGCCGTTGTCGACGTCGCGAATCGAACGACCGTCGATCGCGTCGGCAACCGCTTTGCGGATTTGTTGCTTGAAACGGCGAAAGAAGCGCTGGCGGTTAACCGCGCTCTTGTTCTTGCTATCGAACCGCCGGTCGATGATGCGAACCATCGTGGGCATCCTCGCGCCACCACTTGCGTGGCGGCGCCATCGTTCAGGGAAGCGTTGCGCTTACGACGACTTGCGCACGCGCAGGTACCAGTCGCACAGCAGCCGTACCTGGTTTTCGGTGTAGCCCTTGGTAATCATGCGGTTGACGAAGTCCTGATGCTTCTTCTGTTCTTCCTGGCTGCCCTTGGGCGTAAAGGAAATCACCGGAAGCAGATCTTCAGTGTTCGAGAACATCTTCTTCTCGATCACCGCCCGCAGCTTCTCGTAGGACGTCCAGCTCGGGTTCTTGCCATTGTTCTTGGCGCGTGCCCGCAGCACGAAGTTGACTACCTCGTTGCGGAAGTCCTTCGGGTTGCTGATGCCGGCCGGCTTTTCGATCTTCTCCAGCTCGTCGTTGAGCGCGGAGCGGTTGAAGATCTCGCCGGTGTTCGGGTCGCGATACTCCTGATCCTGGATCCAGAAATCGGCGTAGATCACGTAACGGTCAAAGATGTTTTGACCATACTCCGAGTAGCTTTCGAGGTAGGCGGTCTGGATTTCCTTGCCGATGAACTCGGCGTAGCGGGGCGCCAAAAACTCCTTGATGAAGGCGTTGTAGCGCTGCTCTACCTCGGGCGGAAACTGCTCCTGCTCGATCTGCTGTTCGAGTACGTACATGAGGTGTACCGGGTTTGCAGCTACCTCGCGATGGTCAAAATTGAACACGCGGGAGAGCACCTTGAAGGCGAAGCGGGTGGATAGCCCGGCCATGCCTTCATCGACACCCGCGTAGTCGCGATACTCCTGATACGACTTGGCCTTGGGGTCGGTGTCCTTGAGGTTTTCACCGTCGTAGACGCGCATCTTCGAGTAGATGCTGGAGTTCTCTGGCTCTTTCAGGCGCGAGAGCGCAACGAACTGGCCCAGCATGCGCAGCGTGTCGGGCGCGCAGGGCGCTGCCGATAGCGAACTGTTCTGCAGCAGCTTCTCGTAGATCCGGATCTCTTCCGATACCCGCAGGCAGTACGGCACCTTCACGGTGTAGATCCGATCGAGGAAGGCTTCGTTGTTGCGGTTGTTGCGGAACTGCATCCACTCGGACTCATTCGAGTGGGCCAGGATTACGCCGTCGAACGGGATCGCCCCGAAGCCCTCGGTGCCCTTGTAATTGCCTTCCTGCGTTGCAGTCAGCAGGGGGTGCAGCACCTTGATCGGCGCCTTGAACATCTCGACAAACTCAAGCATGCCGCGGTTGGCCAGGCAAAGTCCGCCCGAGTACGAGTACGCGTCCGGATCGCTTTGCGAGTAGCGGTCGAGCATGCGGATATCCACCTTGCCCACCAGGGAGGAAATGTCCTGGTTGTTCTCGTCGCCGGGCTCGGTCTTGGCGACCGCGGTCTGGTGCAAGCCCGAGGGGCGCAACTTGACGACGCGGAACTTGGTGATGTCGCCGTTGAACTCCTGCAAACGCTTCACCGCCCACGGTGACATGATCGTATTGAGATACCGGGCCGGGATGCCATAGTCGTCTTCGAGAATCTTGCCGTCTTCGGTCAGATCGAAGAGCCCCAGCGGCGATTCATGCACCGGTGAGCCCTTGATCGCGTAGAACGGCATCTTTTCGATCAGGCTCTTGAGCTTCTCAGCCAACGACGACTTGCCCCCGCCCACCGGCCCCAACAGATAGAGAATCTGCTTCTTTTCTTCCAGCCCCTGCGCTGCATGGCGGAAGTAAGCAACGATATTCTCGATCGCCTCTTCCATGCCGTAGAACTCTTTGAACGCGGGGTAGATCTTGATGACCTTGTTCGAGAAGATCCGCGAAAGCCGGGGATCAAGCCGGGTGTCCAGCATCTCCGGCTCGCCAATCGCCATCAGCATCCGCTCGGCCGCGGTTGCGTAGGCAAGCGGATCGGAGCGGCAGAGGTTGAGGTACTCCTGTATCGAGAGCTCCTCCTCCTTGGTTGCGTCAAAACGGGCCTGATAGGCAGCGAAGATGCTCATGACCGAACCTCCTCTACGTCGAGCCCGACTGTTCGGGCGTTTGCCGTACGCTCATTCCTTAACGGACGTCCTGCGGGTGAAGTTGAGTCCATCTTTGCAGATCGTCTTGGGTGAAGACCGGCTTGATGTGAGTCTGGTTCCCGAACGCCATTTGCGCCAGCCGGATTTGCAAGCACATGCGCCGCCGACGCCAGCCAAGGCGCCGTGGCCCGACATGACGGCGCGCCCAGTCAGGAGCAGCGCGCCGCATGCTCAGTCTCGGAATGGCGGAATCCGCTGTGTTAGAATCGAAGGTTTCGAGAACCACCGTAACCTACCGGCGGGCTCTTCGTCTGACAGCGGCGCGCGCGAGCGGCTGCCTGCTGTTTGTGAAGCGTCCATCTGTCGTCATCCAAGGAATACACTGAATGCAGACCAACGAAGTGACGCTTGGCGCGCTCGAGCGCCGCATCGACATGTCGGTGACTGTCGCTGACATCGAACGCGAAGTCGAAGCGCGCCTGAAGAAGCTCTCCCGCACCGTCAAGATGGCTGGATTCCGGCCGGGCAAGGTGCCGTTCAAGATCGTCTCGCAGACGCATGGTCCGCAAGCTCGTTCAGAAGCCATCGGCGCCGCAGTCGAGAAGGCATTCGGCGACAAAGTTCGCGAACAAAACCTGCGCGTTGCAGGCTATCCGCGCATCGAAGCCAAGCCGGGCGATGCGAAGGATGTAATGGAATTCTCCGCCGTGTTCGAGGTCTATCCCGAGTTCGAGCTGGCCGACATCAGTGGCAAGCAGATCGAGCGTCCGGTTCTGACTGTCAGCGATGCGGAAGTCGATCGCACGATCGAAATCCTGCGCAAGCAGCGCACCACGTTCGAGGCAGCAGATCGCGCAGCAGCGGCTGGTGATCGAGTCACGATCGACTTTGTTGGCAAGAAGGACGGTGAGCCGTTCCAGGGCGGCACGGCAGAAGACTTCCCCTTCGTCATTGGTGGCGGAAGCATGCTGGCCGACTTCGAGACCCAGGTTCAGGGTGTCAGTGTTGGTGAAAGCAAGTCTTTCGATTTGACCTTCCCGACTGACTATCAAGCGCAGGATCTGGCGGGCAAGACCGTTCAGTTCGAGATCACGCTCAAGAAGGTCGAAGCGCCAAAGCTGCCCGAAATCGATGCGGAATTTGCCAAGTCGCTCGGCGTTGCTGACGGCGATGTGTCGAAGATGCGCGATGAAGTGAAGGCCAACCTTGAGCGCGAAGTGCGTCGCCGCATTCAGGCAAAGGTCAAGGAGCAGGCGATGAACCTGCTGCTGGAAAGCAATCCGATCGAAGTGCCCAAGGCGCTGGTCGAGACGGAAAGCGCCCAGTTGGCGGAGAATGCCCGTCAGGATTTCGCATCGCGTGGCATGGACGTTGCCAAGATGCCGATCGAGCCGGCATGGTTCGCCGATCAGGCTGTGCGTCGCGTGAAGCTTGGCTTGGTTCTTGCTGAGGTCGTCAAGAAGAATCAGTTGCACGCCAAGCCGGAACAGATTCGCGCTATGGTCGATGACTACTCGTCGAGCTTTGAAGATCCGGCAGAAGTCGTAAAGTGGTACTACTCGCAACCGCAGCGCCTGGCGCAAGCGGAAGCTATCGTGATTGAAGACAACGTGGTTGAGTGGGTTCTCAAGACCGCGCAGGCAACCGACAAGCCGGTGGCCTTCGACGAATTGATGGGAAACACCAACCGCTAAGCGGAAGGGTTATATGAACGGCAACCGAACCAACGCTTCATGGCAGTCAGACTGGGATCCTCAGGGCCTCGGTCTGGTCCCGATGGTCGTCGAACAAAGTGGTCGTGGCGAACGCGCCTACGACATTTATTCGCGTCTGCTCAAGGAGCGCATTGTCTTCCTCGTTGGACCCGTCAATGATGCAACCGCCAATCTGGTGGTCGCGCAGTTGCTCTTCCTCGAGGCAGACAACCCGGACAAGGATATCTATTTCTATATCAACTCTCCCGGGGGTTCGGTTACTGCCGGCATGGCGATTTACGACACCATGCAGTTCATCAAGCCGGACGTTAGCACCTTGTGTGTCGGGCAGGCCGCAAGCATGGGGGCATTCCTGCTGTCTGCGGGCGCCAAAGGCAAGCGGATTTCTCTGCCGAATTCGCGGATCATGATTCACCAGCCCTTGGGCGGCTTCCAGGGGCAGGCCTCGGACATCGCGATTCACGCACGCGAGATCCTTTCCTTGCGTGAAAAGCTCAACGACATCCTTGCCCGCAACACCGGGCAGTCGGTCGAGCAGATTGAGCGCGACACGGATCGGGACAACTTCATGTCCGCCGATGAGGCGGTGACCTACGGACTGGTCGACAAGGTTCTGGCGAACCGTGCGCAGGTCAGCGGGTAATCTGTACGTAACTGAACGAGAGCGCGAGCATGGCTGACAAGAAAACCGGTAGCGAGAAGCTGCTGTATTGCTCGTTCTGCGGCAAGAGCCAGCACGAGGTCCGCAAACTCATCGCGGGCCCGTCGGTGTTCATTTGCGACGAGTGCATCGAGCTTTGCAACGACATCATCCGTGATGAGGTCGGTGGCGACACCGCCGCGAAGGCAGATCGGACCGATTTGCCGACTCCCAAAGAGATCGGTGCCATCCTTGATCAGTATGTGATTGGACAGGATCCGGCCAAGCGCATTCTCTCTGTAGCGGTGTACAACCACTACAAGCGTCTGCGGCATCAGAACCGGAACGACGATGTCGAGATTTCGAAGAGCAACATCCTGTTGATCGGACCTACCGGGTCGGGCAAGACGTTGCTCGCGCAAACGCTGGCCCGTTTGCTTAACGTACCGTTCGTGATGGCCGATGCAACCACCCTGACCGAAGCCGGGTACGTGGGTGAAGACGTCGAGAACATCATCCAGAAGTTGCTTCAGAAGTGCGACTACGATGTCGACAAGGCCCAGCAAGGTATTGTTTACATCGACGAGATCGACAAGATTTCGCGCAAGGCGGATAACCCTTCGATTACCCGCGACGTATCGGGTGAGGGGGTTCAGCAGGCCCTGTTGAAGCTGATCGAAGGTACGGTCGCGGCCGTGCCGCCCCAAGGCGGGCGGAAGCACCCGAATCAGGATTTCGTACAGGTCGACACGACCAATATCCTGTTCATTTGTGGTGGTGCATTCGACGGGCTCGACAAGGTCATCCGTAATCGTGCCGAGGCGGTAAGTATCGGTTTCGGTGCTGCTGTGACCAGTCGTGACGGTCGTAACGTCAGTGAGGCACTGCGTTCGGTCGAGCCTGAGGATCTGATCAAGTACGGCCTGATTCCCGAGTTCATCGGGCGCCTGCCGGTCGTTGCGACCTTGCAGGAGTTGGACGAAACGGCGTTGATCCAGATTCTGGTCGAACCGAAGAACGCCTTGGTCAAGCAGTACCAGAAGCTCTTCTCGATGGAAGGTGTCGAGCTTGAGGTGCGTCCCACCGCTTTGCAGGCGATTGCCCGCAAGGCGCTGAAGCGCAAAACCGGCGCGCGTGGTTTGCGATCGATTCTTGAAAGCACACTGCTCGACATCATGTACGAGTTGCCGGGAATGGAGAACGTCTCGAAGGTCGTCGTCGACGACAGTACGATCGACGGGACAGGCAAGCCGCTGCTGATTTACGCGGATCAGCCCAAAGTCTCCGGCGCAAACTGACCCGACAGACTGGTCGGCTTGAAACGCGCACCGGGGATCCCCATATCCCCGGAACACGCTTACAAGGAAACAAACATGTCAAGCTTGCCCGACCTCCCTCCGGAACAGATTGAACTCCCGTTGCTGCCGCTGCGGGATGTTGTCGTGTTCCCTCATATGGTCATCCCGCTGTTTGTCGGGCGCCCGAAGTCAATCAAGGCGCTTGAGAACGCGATGGAGGCTGGCAAGAGCATTCTGCTTGTTGCTCAGAAGTCAGCAGCCAAGGATGAACCCACCGCCGAGGATCTCTACGACATCGGCTGCGTGGCCAATATTCTGCAGATGCTCAAGCTGCCCGATGGCACCGTGAAGGTGCTTGTCGAGGGCTTTCAGCGTGCCCAACTGGATGCGGTAGAAGACCAAGGTTCGGTTTTTGTTGCCCAAGTAACGCCGCTCAGGGGCGACGAGGTTCAGAACCACGAAGTCGAAGCAATGCGCCGCGCGATCCTTGCGCAGTTCGATCAGTATGTGAAACTGAACAAGAAGATTCCGCCGGAGATCCTTACCTCCCTGTCTGGCATCGACGAGCCTGGGCGCCTGGCCGACACGATTGCCGCACACCTTCCGCTCAAGCTAGAGCAAAAGCAGGGCGTGCTTGAATTGACGAGCGTTGTTGAGCGCATGGAAAAGCTGCTCTCGCAGCTTGAGACCGAACTTGACATTCTTCAGGTTGAAAAGCGCATCCGTGGCCGCGTCAAGCGCCAGATGGAGAAGAGTCAGCGCGAGTATTACCTCAACGAACAGGTCAAGGCGATCCAGAAGGAGCTTGGCGAAGGCGAAGAGGGTGCGGATCTCGAAGAGCTCGAAAAGAAGATCAAGGCTTCCGGTATGAGCAAAGAGGCGGCTGCGAAGGCGCAGTCCGAACTCAAGAAGCTCAAGATGATGTCGCCGATGTCTGCCGAGGCGACCGTCGTTCGCAATTTCATTGAAACCCTGGTTGGGCTTCCGTGGAAGAAGAAGTCGCGGATCAGCAAGGATCTGGCCGAAGCACAGAAGGTGCTCGATAAAGACCACTTTGGCCTGGATAAGGTCAAGGAGCGGATTCTCGAATACTTGGCAGTGCAGCAGCGCGTCGACAAATTGAAGGCGCCAATCTTGTGTTTGGTTGGGCCGCCTGGCGTTGGCAAGACTTCGCTTGGGCAGTCGATCGCCAAAGCCACGAACCGCAAGTTTGTCCGGATGAGTCTTGGCGGCGTTCGTGACGAGGCCGAAATCCGGGGGCATCGCCGCACCTACATCGGGTCGATGCCCGGCAAGATCCTGCAGAACATGACAAAGGTCGGGATTCGCAACCCGTTGTTCTTGCTCGACGAAGTTGACAAGATGGGTGCGGACTTCCGTGGTGATCCAAGTTCGGCGCTGCTGGAAGTGTTGGACCCTGAGCAGAACAGCACCTTTGTCGACCATTACATCGAGGTCGAGTACGACTTGTCAGATGTAATGTTCGTGGCGACTGCGAACAGCCTGAACATTCCTGCGCCCTTGCTGGACCGGATGGAAATCATTCGCTTGTCGGGTTACACCGAAGATGAAAAGGTCAGCATCGCTCAGCGCTATTTGATTCCGAAACAGATGAAGAACAACGGGATCAAGCGCGAAGAGTTGTCTGTAACTGAAGATGCGGTGCGAGACATCGTTCGTTTCTACACGCGCGAAGCGGGTGTTCGTAGCCTAGAGCGCGAGATCTCGAAGATCTGTCGCAAGGTCGTCAAGGCTATCGTGCTGCGTGCCAGGACGAGCAAAGTCATCGTTAATGCGAAAAACCTAGACAAATACCTCGGCGTGCGTCGCTATGCCTTTGGTGTCGCCGAGAAGGAAAACCAGGTTGGCCAAGTCACCGGTTTGGCCTGGACCGAGGTTGGCGGCGAGCTCCTGACCATCGAGTCAGTTGTTTTGCCCGGCAAGGGCAAGGTTCAGACAACGGGCAAGCTTGGCGAAGTCATGCAGGAGTCGATCCAGGCCGCGCTGTCTGTGGTGCGCAAGCGTGCCAAGCAGCTCGGGATTTCAGACGATTTCTACCAGAAGAGCGACATTCACATTCACCTGCCCGAGGGTGCCACCCCGAAAGATGGCCCGTCAGCAGGGATCGCGATCGCGACCGCCCTTGTGTCCGTTTTGACTGGTATCCCGGTTCGCGCGGATGTTGCGATGACTGGCGAAATCACCTTGCGCGGCGAGGTTCTCCCGATTGGCGGTTTGAAGGAGAAGCTCTTTGCGGCGGTGCGGGGCGGCATTCGTACGGCCCTGATTCCAGAAGAGAATGTGAAGGACCTGCAGGATCTTCCACCTGAAATTCGTGATCGCTTGGAGATCATTCCGGTCAAATGGATTGACAAGGTGCTTGAACTGGCGCTTGAGCGCGCACCAGAGCCGATCGCAGAACTCGTTTCGGATGGGGATGCGACGCCACCGCAAGCGGTTGAAGACGTTGCTGGTGTAATTCTGAAGCACTGAGTTCCCGGGTCGGAATTCAAGGGGGTGATCTGCTTTGCGGCGGATCGCCCCTTCCTCATTTTTGGCCTGCGCCGTCCCCGTCGGATCCGCCGCAAAGCGGCTTGACACCGCGCTTTCCGCTCGTTTATAAAGTCCTGACAGGCTTTTGGATGCGTGGGAATTGGCATTTACCCGCGCCAGCATTGGCTTGCAGGATTCCATTTCCCACTACCGAAAAAATGAGGGGGCTTTTGTGAACAAATCCGAGCTGATCGAAGTCATTGCAAAGCAGGCTGAAATTTCAAAAGCTGCGGCGGGGCGCGCGCTGGACGCAACCATTGCTGCCGTCAAACAATCGTTGAAAAAGGGTAATGACGTTACCCTTGTTGGGTTTGGTACCTTCTCGGTAGGCAAGCGCGCGGCGCGAACTGGCCGCAATCCGCGCACTGGGGCCACAATCAAGATCAAGGCGGCCAAGGTGCCAAAGTTCCGCCCTGGCAAAGCTTTGAAGGATGCGCTAAACTAATGCGCTTTACTGGCTCGCTGCTGAATCGGTTGCGGGTCGGCAAGGCGGGTGCTTAGCTCAGTTGGTAGAGCGTCGCCCTTACAAGGCGAATGTCGGCGGTTCGAGCCCGTCAGCACCCACCAGCCATGGCTGGCTGGACAATCAAGCGCGGAGTGGTAGTTCAGTCGGTTAGAATACCGGCCTGTCACGCCGGGGGTCGCGGGTTCGAGTCCCGTCCACTCCGCCAACACGAGGCGAACGGAAGTTCGCCTTTTTTGTATCCACTTTTCTTGGTCCCCCGTTCGAAGCATGTTCGACGCCGTCCGCAGTAACAAACGCATTGTCCAGGTCATTCTGGCGCTCATCGCGATTACCTTCGCGTTCTTTGGTATCGAGTCCTACCTGCAGTTTCTGGGTAAGGATGATTACGTTGCGAAGGTGGGTCGAAGCAAGATTACCGCGCAAGAGTTGGATCAAGCCTTGCGTGAAGAGCAGGACCGGCTGCGCAGTCAGCTCGGTGAGGCGTTTGATCCTTCCATCATGCAGCGGCCGGAGCTCAAGCGCTCGGTGGTGGATGGTCTGGTCAATCAGCGCTTGTTGCGCTTGCAGCTGGACTCAAGCGGCATGCGTGCAACGCCTGAATCGCTCCGGCAGATGATTGCGGGCATCCCCGCGTTTCAGGAAGAGGGCAAATTCTCGCAGAAGCGCTATGAGCAAATGCTTGCCGCTCGCGGGTACTCGCCCGATCGCTTTGAGGCCGGCCTTGCGCAGGATCTGGCGCAGCAGCAACTGATTGCTGGCGTGGGGCGTTCTGCGATTGTGCCGGCCGCGGTTGTTGACCGCTGGCTCACGTTGCAGGATGAGACGCGCGAAGTTTCCATGTGGTCATTGTCTGCGGCGACTTATCTGCCACAGGTGAAGCTGGCTGCAGATGCTGCCCAGAAGGATTACGACGCGAACAAGGCTCGCTACGAAACGCCGGAGCAGGTGAAGGTCGAGTATCTGGTGCTTTCGCAGGATGAGCTTGGCGCTCAGGTTAGCGTGTCAGACGATGAGATTCGCAAGCAGTACGATGCGGACCCCAAGCGCTACGCGGCGCCGGAGGAGCGTCGCGCACGGCATATCCTGATCGAGGCCGCCAAGGATGCCGGCGCCGACAAGCGCGCTGCGGCCAAGGCCAAGGCAGAGGCGCTGCATAAGCAAGTTGTGGCCAAGCCCGATTCCTTTGCTGTGCTGGCTAAGGCGAATTCGCAGGATCCCGGCTCGGCGGCGAATGGCGGTGATCTTGGGTTCTTCGCGCGTGGCGCGATGGTGAAACCCTTCGAGGATGCCGCCTTCGGCCTTAAGGTTGGGCAGATCAGCGCAGTTGTCGAGACCGACTATGGCTATCACATTATTCAGCTCGAAGAGGTACGCGGTGGCGGTGTGAAGTCGTTTGATCAGGTCAAGGGTGAGATCGCCGTCGAGCTCAAGCAGTCGGCTGCCGCAAAGCGCTATGCGGAAGTCGCCGACAGCTTCGGTAATACGGTTTACGAGCAACCCGATAGTCTCAAGCCTGCTGCGGAGAAGTACAAGCTTGTGCTTCGTCAAAGCGACTGGATTGCCAAAGGCGGCCGTGGGCTCCCGGCGCCCTTCAACAATGAGAAGGTGATGGCGGCCGTGTTCTCGGCTGACTCGGTCAAGAATAGCCGCAACACTGAGGCGATCGATCTTGGCAACAACTCGATGGTTTCGCTTCGCGTGCTGGAGCACAAAGCAGCGGCGATCCGTCCGTTTGCAGAGGTGCGTGCTGCGATCGAGCAGAAGCTCACGGTTGACGAGGCAATCAAGCTGGCAGCCAAGGATGGCGAGGCGCAGATCGCCAAGCTTCGCAAGGGTGAGGCTGTTGAAGCCAAGTTCGGTCAAACGGGTGAGGTGTCGCGCGCCAAGCCGGGGCCTTTGCCCTTGGATGCGCTGAAGGCCGTGTTCCGCACGCCGGTCGACAAGTTGCCTGCATTCGCTGGCATCGAAGTTCCGGGGCAGGGTTACGCGGTGTTCAAGATCTCGAAGGTGACCAAGCCTGCCTTGGCGCCGAACGACCCGCGTCGCGCTGATCTCGCGTCGCAGTACGGGCGCCTGTTGGCGGAAGAGGATTTGCGTGCCTACGTGGCCGCCCTGCGGGACCGCTATCCGGTGAAGTTGAGCAAGTCAGCGGGCGACGCCAAGGAGTAAGTCCGGCGTTTGTCAAAAAGAAACGGGCCCGATCGGGCCCGTTTTCATTTGTATTGATGCCGCTGGCTGGTGTCAGTCGGCGGTACCCAATGCGGTGGTGTTGAAGCCTGCATCCACGTACATGACTTCGCCCGTGATGCCGGAGGCCAGGTCGGAGCACATGAATGCGGCGGCGTTGCCGACTTCTTCGATCGTCACGTTACGGCGCAGCGGAGCGTGCTTCTCATTGAAACCAAGCAGCTTGCTGAAGTTGCCGATGCCGGAGGCCGCCAGCGTCTTGATCGGACCTGCCGAAATTGCGTTGACGCGCGTGCCTTCCGGGCCAAGGCAGGTTGCCATGTAGCGGACGGACGATTCAAGGCTGGCTTTGGCGAGGCCCATGATGTTGTAGTTCGGCATGGTGCGGACGGCGCCCAGATAGGACATGGTTAGCAGCGATCCGTTGCGGCCCTTCATCATCGGGCGAGCGGCCTTGGCCAGCGCCGGGAAGCTGTAGGCGCTGACTTCTTGCGAAATGCGGAATGCTTCGCGCGACAAGCCGTCGAGGAAGTCGCCCTCGAGCGCATCTCCCGGTGCGAAAGCCAGTGAATGCACGATGCCATCGAGGCCGTCCCAGCGCTTGGCGAGGGCGTCGAACAGGCCGGTGATCTGGTCGTCTTCGCTGACGTCACATGGGAAAACCATGTCCGAGCCGAATTCGGCTGCGAATTTTGAAAGCCGATCATGAAAGCGGTCGTTCTGATAGGTGAAGGCCAGTTCGGCGCCTTCACGGTGCATTGCCTTGGCGATGCCATAGGCGATGGAACGATTGCTGAGCAACCCGCAGATCAGGATGCGCTTGCCGGCGAGAAAACCCATATACAGTCTCCTTGTAGCGAACCCACGATTATATCGGAGGTCGCGCATTAACCCTTAATTCTGCCGAGGCTGCAAAAGCGTGACCCATTGCGCAACGAATCCAGAAACCAAGATCCTTTGCGGAGACGCATTGCGCGAACGGCGTGTCGCGCTGGAGGCAGCGTTGCTCGCCGGCGAGATTTTCTGGCGGGAGATGCCCTTTCGTGTATCGCGGCCGGGCTGGGTTGATCGCTATCCAGAAATCGATGCCGAGTTGATGGCGATGTCGAGCGAAGGCCTGGCTGCCTTGCTGGACAACAATCTTGCGTTGGTGACCTGGCTGACGCAGCGCGCCGGGTTATCTGCGCTCTTTGCGGGGCTGATTGCCGTGCCGCGCGTGTCGCACGCCGCGGCGGATGCCGGCGATCCACGCCAAGTCTGGGGGATTCCCGGGCGCAAACTGCAACAGATTGAGGCTTTTCTCAGCAGCGCTGGTGAACTGACGGGTGATGCGCTGGAATGGTGCGCCGGCAAAGGGCATCTGGGGCGGTTGCATCAACTGCGAACCCATGCGCCCGTCGTCTCGCTTGAAATTGATGAAACCCTGTGCAGGCAGGGGCAGGCGCTGGCGGCGCGGGCGGGTGCTACTGCGCACCGGTTCGTTTGCGGTGACGCGCTGGCGCCCGATGCGGGCTTGTTGTTGAAGGGGCGTCATGCGCTGGCGCTACACGCCTGCGGTGACCTGCATCGCCGACTCGCCGAACACGCCGCGGCAAGGGGCAGTTTGGGGGTCGATATTGCACCGTGCTGCTACTACCGCTTGAGTACGCCCGAGTATTCGCCTTTCTCTCGCGCGTCTCGCCTGCGGTTGACGCGTGACGATTTGCACCTTGCAGTGACCGAAACGGTTACGGCGCCAGCACGCGAGATACGTGGACGCGATCGTGAAACAAGCTGGAAGCTTGCCTTTGTGGCTTGGCGCGAGCGTTCGCTGGGTGAGCCCTACCGCAGCTTCAAACCGGTGCCGGAGGCCTGGATGCGGCGTGATCTGGCGGACTTCCTGGCGCGAATGTGTGAGCGGGAGGGCATTTCACCGCCACCGGAGGCAGCGGTGCCGGCCTTGGAACGTGAGGCCCTGCATCGCTTGAACGTGATGATGCGGCGATCGGCAGTGCGGCTGGCCTTTCGCCGCGTGATGGAGCTTTGGCTCGTTTGTGATCTTGCCGAGCCTTTGCTCGGGGCGGGGTTTGAAGTCGGCATCCGTGAGTTCTGCGATCGGCGCCTCACGCCGCGAAACCTGCTGCTCAGCGCACGCCGCCCATCCTAGGCTGGATCAAAGCCTGCCAAGGCGGCAGATGCTAGCCTGCGGCCTTCATTCCTCACGCCCCTGTTGTGCGAGCCCAGATGTCCTCAAATCGAGATGGTTTCAGCTCTACCTTTGGCGTTCTTGCCGCGACCCTTGGCTCGGCGGTCGGCCTTGGCAACATCTGGAAGTTCCCGTACCTGACCGGCAGCAACGGTGGCGCGGGCTTTCTGCTGGTCTATCTGCTGGCCACCTTGCTGGTGGGCCTGCCCGTGATGATTGCGGAGATCGCGATCGGGCGCGCGGCGCGCGGTGACGCGGTCAGCGCATTCGAACGCCTGCGGCCCGGGCGTGGCTGGGGCATGATTGGCGTGATGGGCTTGCTGGCCGCATTGTTGATCATGGCGTTCTATAGCGAGGTGGCCGGCTGGGTATTCGCGTATGTCGCGAAGGCGGCGGCCGGTGGTCTGCTCAGCAGTGACCCGAAGCTGCTCTCCGACGCGTTTGGTGCCCTGGTTGCGGACCCGGTCAGTGCCTTGATGTGGCAGTGGGTGGTGCTGGCGCTGGTGGGGGGCATCCTCTCGTTCGGGGTGTCGCGCGGAATTGAAGCGGTCACCAAGCGACTGATGCCCATCCTGTTCCTGCTGCTGGTGCTGATCTGTGTGCGCGGGCTGACCTTGCCAGGCGCGAGCGCCGGCCTTGCCTTCCTGTTCAGTCCCGATTTTTCGAAGATCACGCCCGCGGTCGTGCTGGTTGCGGTGGGCCTGGCCTTCTTCAAATTGTCGATCGGCATGGGAACGATGGTGACCTACGGCAGCTACTTCCGCGCCGATCAGAACATCCCGATGACCGCAACACGGGTGATGCTCGCGGACCTTACCGTCTCGATGCTCGCGGGCATTGCGATTTTCCCGGCGGTGTTCGCGTTTGGGTTCAAGCCCGAGGCGGGGCCTTCGCTGGTCTTCATCACGATTCCGGCGGTGTTCGCCGGCATGCCTGGCGGCGCATTCTTCATGGTGGCGTTTTTTGTGCTGACGGCGTTTGCGGCGCTGGGCGCGATGCTCTCGATCGTTGAGGTGCCGGTGGCCGTCATTGCCGAGCGCTTCGGTCTGAAGCGCTGGCAGGCGGCGCTGATCAGCGTGGGGGTGATTGGCGCGGTCGGGTCGTTGGCCGCCTTGTCGGGCAGCCTGACTGCGGATTGGAAGCTGTTCGGGCTCAATCCGTTTGATTTGTTCGACTTTGTCTCATCGAACCTGCTGCTACCGGCCGGGGGCATCCTGATTGCGCTGTTTGTTGGCCATTCTTGGGGGCGCGGGGCCTGGTTGCGTGAGCTCTCCAACGATGGCGCACTGGCGAATCAGGCCCTTGCGGGGGCGCTGTTCGTGCTGGTTCGCTGGGTATCGCCGGTGTTGATTGCGCTGGTGATGCTCAAGGGGCTCGGGGCTTTCTGAGCGGCTCAAGGGTCGATTTCGGCCAGCACCGGCTTGACGCGCTCGTGCAGTGAGGCGAACCCCTCCGGGCTCACCTCAAGCAGGCGTAGCGAGGCTTCGCCGAGCTTTTCCCACTCGCAGGTGACGCTCAGTCCGGTTGCGTCCTGATACAGATGCTCGGCCAGATGCACCATCGCGATCATTCGCTGCGATGCTGCGGGAAGCCCGCTGCTGCCTGACAGGACCATCACGTCGTGGTGGTGGCGGATCGCAAGGCAGGTCTCTTCCGGCATCCACCAGCTCTGGGCGAGCAGGCAGCCCACGATGGCGTGGTTGGTGGGGTGGCGCGTCTCTTCGACGTCGGTAAAGCGTTGCTCGCGGGCTTCGTTGGCCAGTTTGAGCGTGGCACCGTAGTCGCTGTATTTGCGCATCAAGACCGGGATGCCGCAGTCGCGAAAGAGCCCGAAGGTGTAGGCCTCTTCGGCACGGATGCCGTTGCGGGTGCCCAGTTCCTGTGCAAGCCACCCGGCAACGATTGCAAGCCGGGCCGAGGCGTCCCAGAAACGTTCGAGTGCCGGCACCGACACAAAGACCTTGCGCAGCACAAGGCCGGCGATAGCGCGACTGGCGACATCCAGCCCCAACATCATCAAGGCTTGCGAGACGGTGCGGGCGCGGAAGCGGAAGCCGAAGTAGGGCGAGTTGGCGGTCTTCATGAGCCCCGCCGCGAGGCTGACATCGCTGGAGATCAGCGTCGCAAGGCGGTTGAAGTCCGGCGCGTCCTTGAGCATTTCGGCGCCGATGCTGTCGAGAATGCGCGGCCGCGGCGGGATGCCGATGTCGCGGATTGCACTGTCGAGTACACCGTCGATCCCTGCTGCTTGCTCGGGGCTCATGTCGCCTTCCTTTTTTGCATCCAGGCTACCAGCGAGTCGCCATCCATCGGGCGCGCATGCAAAAAGCCCTGGATTGCGTCGACCCCGACGTCTTCCAGTGACTGGAGCTGCTCGCGCGTTTCGACGCCCTCTGCCACCACGGTCATGCCCAGCTCGCGTGCCATGTGGGTGATTGCGCGGACAATCGCCAGCGCACGCAAATCGTGCGGGAGCACCTTGACGAAGGCCCGGTCGATCTTGAGTTTGCTGGCCGGGATGTCCTTGAGCGTTGCGAGGCAAGAGTACCCGGTGCCGAAATCATCGATCGATAGTGACACGCCGGCCATTTTCGCTGCCAGCAGGTTGCTTTGCACTACCTCCGAGACGTCCATGAAGAGGGATTCGGTCAACTCGAGCTCGATCAGTTCGGGTGCTACGTCGCTGCAAAGCAGTGCGGCATGCAGGGCTTGCGAGAATTTGGGGGCGGTCAGCTGGGCGCGCGAGACGTTGATGGCGACCTTGGTGCCCATGCCAAGACCAGCAAGCCGGTGGGCGAACAGGGCGCCGTGCAGCATGCTCCATTCGCCCAGGCGCACCACAAGGCCGGTCTTTTCTGCCACCGGGATGAAGTGCGCCGGTGACACCGATTCGCCGTCGGCGGTGCAACGCATCAGGGCCTCGACGGCGTGAATGCTGCCGTCCAGCGCCAGAATGGGTTGGTAGTGCAGTGCCAGTCCGCCGGTTTCCAGGGCCAGGTGCAGCTTGTTTTCCACCGCCAGTTCTTCGCGCGCGAGCAGGGTGCCCAGGCGCCCGGTCACGCGCTCGGCACCGGAAACGACCATGCGGTCGCCACCGAGGCGTTTGGCTTCGATCATCGCCCGATCGGCCCGTTCAAGCACGCTGACGGCGTCTTCGTCGGTTTCGCGCTGGGCGATGCCGATGCTGCCGGTGGGGTAGAGGCGGATGTTGCCCACTTCAAGCGGCGATTTGATGCAGTCCAGCAGATCGGCTGCGATCTGCTCGGCAGCACTGGCATGCGGGCCTTGCGCAAGGAAGACGAACTCGTCGCCGCCCATGCGGCATGGGTGCGCGCGATTGGCGACCCGCTCCGCCATGCGGCTGGCCATGCGCGCCAGCACCGCGTCACCCCCCAGATGACCAAATGACTCATTGACCATCTTGAAACGGTCCAGATCTAGCCAGATGATGGCGAACGGCTCGCTCACGCCTGCATGCGGGCCAAGCAGTTCGCTTACCAGCGTCAGGCAGCCGGCGCGATCACGGAACCCGGTCAACGCATCAATGTGTTCGGGTGGCATAGACCTCGTTCGGACAAGGGGCGGTGCGCTAGTCGCGCCGTTATCAACGTTGTCGGCCGAGCTTGCGGCGACTTGAGCCGGGGGAAACCCGGATTGCCCTTGGCGATTGGGCGAGGGCCCGGATCTCAGCCGCCGGGCCGTGTGCGGAAGGCGCTGTGCTCGCTCAGTTCGTCCACATACGCGCTGATTCCCGCGCGTTCTCGTTGCAGATGGCGGCCGACTGCATCGTCAAGCCCGGGGTCCGCCAGCCAATGCAGCGAGGTGGTTTGCACCGGGTCCATGCCCCGCGCCAGCTTGTGCTCGCCCTGTGCGCCGCCTTCAAAGCGCTTGAGCCCGCGCGCAATGGCGTACTCGATACCCTGGTGATAGCAGGCCTCGAAGTGCAGGCAGGGCACGTATTCCACTGCGCCCCAGTAGCGGCCATACAGCGCCTGTTCGTCGCGCAGCATCAGGCTGGCAGCGATCGGGCTTGCGCCGCGCTCCGCCACCACCAGCACACAGGCCTGCGGCAGGCGTTCGCCCAGTTGCAGGAAGAAATCGAGCGTGAGGTAAGGCGTTGAGCGGTGCAGGGCGTAGGTGACTTCATAGCAGCGGACAAAGAAGGCCCAATCGGCCGCTGTGATGTCCGGCCCCTCGATCCAGCGCAGGCTTACACCGGCCTCGCTGACCTTGCGCCGTTCCTGCCGGATCTTCTTGCGCTTGTCGTGCGACATGCGGGCAAGGAAGTCGTCGAAGCACTGCTCGCCGGCGCTGTGCCAGTGAAACTGCACCGCATGGCGGCGGTGCATACCGAGCGCGTCGCCGGCGGCCAGCGTGGCCTCATCGGCAAACAGGATGTGAAGCGAGCCAAGTCCGTTGCTGCGGCTAACTTCAATTACGCCCGCAAGCAGGGCGCGGCGGTGCGCATCCTCGCGGGCAAGTGTGCGCAGCCCGGGAACCGGCGAGAACGGAATGGCCGCCAGCGCCTTCGGGTAATAGCGGATGCCGGCGCGCTCGCTTGCTTCGGCCCAAGCCCAGTCGAACACGAACTCACCGTAGGAATGCGATTTTGCGTACAGCGGCATCGCGGCGAGTAACTGGCCGTTGTCGCCGCGCAGGGTCGCGTGCATCGGTTGCCAGCCGCTGTCGCCACCAACGCAAGCCGTGCGCTCCAGTCCATCCAGAAAGGCGTGCTGGAGGAAGGGCTGGGCGCCGGCCAGCGCGTTCCATTCCTCTGGCAAAATGCGCGCAATCGCAGGCAGTATCTCGATCTGCATCAGCGCTTCCGGGCCTGGAAGTGTGTTTCCGGGAACTGCAACCTGCGATGGCTGACTAACTTCAACTGAGCGCCCCTGTTGTGAAGGCTAAAGTGAATCGTCCCGAATGGCTTCGAGTGTCCCCTTTGCGACTGGTTCGCAACCGTTGGTTGCGGCCCTTCGCACAGCGCCTGCTTGACCGGCGCCTTTGGCGGCCGACCCCCCACACCATCGGGCTTGGCGTGGCGCTCGGGATGTTTTTCGGCATTCTGATGCCTGTGGCGCAGATGCTGTTCGCCGTGGGGTCGGCGACGATGGTGCGCGCCAACGTGGTCGTGGCCGCTTTGGGTACTTTGATTACCAATCCCTTCACGGCCCCGCCCATCTACCTGGCAGCGTATCAGCTGGGTGCCAGCCTGACCGGCGGCCTGGACGCACTTGGCGTGGGGCCCGCGCCCAGGATCGAGGCCTTCAGCTTCGATGCGCTGACGCAGGCTGCCGCCTCTGCATCGTGGAGCGGCGCCGCGTGCGCGTTTGTTGTCGGCCTGCTGGTGATTGCAAGCCTGGCCGGGTTGGCCGGCTACGGCGTGGGCTGGTGCGCCTCGCGCCTGCTTGGCCATGCCCGGCAGCATTCGCGGCTGCGCGTCTGATCATTCGATCAGTTCATCCACTGGCAGTACGGTTGTTCGCTTGACTTCTTCGAGCGCAAAGCTCGATTTCACATCCAGCACGCCGGGGTGGCGCAGCAGCTTTTCCATGACGAAGCGGGAGAAGTGCTGCAGATCCGTCACCAGCACGCGCAGCAGGTAGTCCATTTCACCGGTCATTGCATAGCACTCGGTGACCTCCGGCCATTGCTGTACAACCCCCTTGAAATCATCCGTGCCCTGGCCCGCGCGTTTGTCGAGCGACACGCTCACAAACGCAAGCAGCGTGAGCCCCAGCTTGGCGGGGTTGAGGATCGCGGTGTAGTGGTTGATCACGCCGTCTTCTTCCAGCCTTTGCAGCCGGCGCAGGCAGGGGGAGGGCGAAAGCGCAACGTTCTTCGCCAGTTCAACGTTCGGAATGCGGCCGTTTTGCTGGAGCACTTCAAGGATGCGACGGTCGGTGCGGTCAAGCTTGACAGGAGTATTCATTGAAGTTGCGTTGACTCTGTTTGTATTGGTTGAATATTGCTGTTGTAGATCATTTTTCGGCAATAAAAGCAATGTAATGCTGCGCGTGCTTGACTATCCTTCTCCGTACGAGGAGTCGCCTACTGAGCGGCCCCCAACAGAGGAGACAAACTATGCCGCTGAACCTCGTTCGGCCTCGGGCAGAGCCGCGTTCGCTCTGGGATAACCCGATGGGCACAGACGGATTCGAATTCGTCGAATACACCGCCCCAGATCCGCGCCTGCTCGGCGAGCTGTTTTTGCAGCTCGGCTTCAAGGCTGTTGCGCGCCATCGTTCCAAAGACGTGACACTTTACCGCCAAGGCGAGATCAACTTCATCGTTAACGCGGAAAAAGACAGTTTTGCGCAATCCTTCGCCCGTGAACATGGCCCCAGCGCCTGCGCGATGGCATTTCGTGTCCGTGATGCCAAGGCGGCCTACGAACGTGCCCTGGCTCTTGGCGCCGAGCCCCATGCGCAACAATATGGCTTGATGGAGTTGCAGATTCCGGCGATCAAGGGCATCGGCGGCTGCCCGATCTACCTTGTCGACCGCTACGGTGGCCCCTCGATCTACGACGTGGACTTTGTTGCGCTCGATGACGAGGTGGAGCATCAGGGCTTTGGCCTCACCTACATCGACCACCTCACGCACAACGTGCAGCGCGGTCGCATGAAGGTGTGGTCCAGCTACTACGAGAAGCTGTTCAACTTCCGCGAGATCCGCTACTTCGATATCGAGGGCAAGCTCACCGGCCTGAAGAGCCAGGCGATGACCAGCCCCTGCGGCCAGATCCGCATCCCGATCAACGAATCCTCCGACGACAAGAGCCAGATCGAGGAATTCCTGCATGCCTACAACGGCGAGGGTATCCAGCACATCGCGCTGGGTACCGACGACATCATCGCCACCGTCGAAGGCATGCGCGCCAAGGGCATCAAGTTCCTCGACACGCCGGACACCTACTACGACATGGTGGATACCCGGGTGAAGGGGCATGCCGAGGATGTCGCCCGCTTGCGCGCCAATCGCATCCTGATCGACGGTGCACCGAGCGAAGGGCAGGGCTACCTGCTGCAGATCTTCACCGAAACGGTTATCGGGCCGATCTTCTTCGAGATCATCCAGCGCAAGGGCAACGAGGGATTCGGCGAGGGCAACTTCAAGGCGCTGTTCGATTCGATCGAACTCGACCAGATCCGCCGCGGCGTGCTGCTCGACCCCGCGGCGGCGTGATGGACTGAACGGCGAAAACCGCTCACCGCAAAGGCGCAGAGGGCCGCAAAGGGCCGCAAAGAACTCCGGTTTCCTGGGTGGCCCTTTGAGTTCTTTGTTTCTTCGTGGTGATGCTTTTGGGTGTTCGCCTTTCTGAAACCGGAAAGGAGCCTGCGATGCTCACTCCCGAAAACCCGCTGCGTGGCGATTATTCGCACATGGCGGCGGACTACACCGTCGCCCAGGATTGGGCGGCCTATACCGCCGAGGATCATGCGCTGTACCGGCGCCTGTTCGAACGCCAGGCAGCCCGCTTGCCGGGCTATGCCTGCGACGAGTTCATCGAGCATGTGTATGAGCTGGCCAGCGACGGCATTCCACGCTTCGAGCGTGCCAACGAACGCCTCGGCCGCGCCACCGGCTGGCAGATCGTCGGCGTGCCGGGGCTGATCCCGGACGACGTGTTCTTCAGGCATCTGGCCAACCGGCGCTTTCCGGTCACGGTTTGGCTGCGCAAGCCGGAGGAATTCGACTACATCGTCGAGCCGGACGTGTTCCACGATTTCTTCGGCCATGTGCCGCTGCTGATGAACCCGGTGTTTGCCGACTACCTGCAGGAATACGGCCGCGGTGGCGTGAAGGCGCTGTCGCTCGGCGGGCTGGGCTACCTCGCGCGGCTGTACTGGTACACGGTGGAATTCGGCCTCATCGACACCCCGCAGGGCCTGCGCACCTACGGGGCGGGCATTCTGTCGTCGGGCGGCGAGATCCTGCACTGCATCGACGCGCCGGCGCCGCACCGGGTGCGTTTCGACCTGATGCGGGTGATGCAGACCGAGTACCGCATCGACCGCTACCAGGACACCTACTTCGTGATCGACAGCTACGATCAGCTGTTCCGCGAGACGGCTCAGGATTTCGCGCCGCTCTACGCGCGGCTGCGG
The DNA here is from genome assembly GCF_026586805.1 of Niveibacterium sp. 24ML. Classification (GTDB taxonomy): domain Bacteria; phylum Pseudomonadota; class Gammaproteobacteria; order Burkholderiales; family Rhodocyclaceae; genus Niveibacterium. Next base: position 120,650 of record NZ_JAPFHA010000009.1, read on the forward strand.
GGCTTGCCGACCATCGATCCATCCGTCACCGTGGCGGGCGATGCATTGGTGCAACCGGCACGCCACGACGACCTCAACCGGAGATCCGACGCATGAAACGCTGGATCAGCTACCCGAAAGCCGAGGGTGAATTCTCCCGCCAGGCGCACTGCGACCTGCCGGAAGGCACCTTCGAGCGCGAAATGGGCAAGGAAGGCTTCTTTGGCCCAGCCTGCCACTTCCACCATAAACATGCCCCGACCGGCTGGACCCACTTCGAGGGGCCGCTGCGCCCGCACGCGTTTGATCTGAACCGGCTCGAAGTGCGCGCCGCCAGCCCCTTCCAGGCCTATCCGCTGCTGGCCAACGGCGATGTGCGTATCCGCTGGTGGCTGCTCGATGCCCCGATGCCGGCCCTCGCACGCAACGCAGACGGCGATGAACTGCTCTTCATCCACGAAGGCGAAGGCGCGCTGTTCTGCGATTGGGGGCATCTGGATTACCGCGACGGTGACTACATCGTGCTGCCGCGCGGCGCCCTGTGGCGGCTCGAACCCCACACGCCGACGCGGGTGATGCTGGTTGAAGCCACGGGCAGCAGCTATCAGCTACCGGATAAGGGGCTGGTTGGCCCACATGCGATCTTCGACCCGACCGCGCTCGACACGCCAAAACTCGACGAGGCCTTTGCCGCGCAGCGCGATGGCGAGGCGGGTAGCCGCCCGTGGCAGGTGCTCGTGAAGCACCAGGGCAAGCTGACCACGATCGAGTACCCCTTCAACCCGCTCGATGCGATGGGCTGGCACGGCGATCTGGCGGCCTGCCGGGTGAACTGGCGCGACATCCGGCCGCTGATGAGCCACCGCTACCATCTGCCACCCTCGGCGCACACCACCTTCGTGGCGCGCAACTTCGTCGTCTGCACCTTCGTGCCACGGCCGATCGAATCGGACCCCGGCGCGCTGAAAGTGCCGTTCTATCACTCGAACGACGACTACGACGAGTTCATCCTCTACCACCGCGGCAGCTTCTTCTCGCGCGACAGCATCCGCCCCGGCATGACGACGCTGCACCCCTGCGGCTTCACCCACGGCCCGCATCCGAAGGCCTTCGCGGCGGGCGCCAAGGCCGAGCGCAAGGAGACGGATGAGGTCGCGGTGATGATCGACACCCGCTTCCCGCTCGATGTGAATGAGCCGGCGCGGGCGGTTGAGCTGCATGAGTACGTCGATTCCTGGAAACCCAAGGCCTGAGGGCCGCGAACAGACAGAGCCAACATGAAACTCGCCACCCTCAAGACCGGCGGCCGCGACGGCAGCCTGGTCGTTGTCTCCCGCGATCTCACACGCTGCCAGGCGGTGCCGGACATCGCCCGCACGCTGCAGGCCGCGCTGGACGACTGGGATCGTTGCGCGCCGCAGCTTGCCGAAGTGTCGCTGGCGCTCAACAACAGCCATGCGCGCCACGCGCAGCCCTTCGATGCCGCGGCCTGCCATTCGCCGCTACCGCGTGCCTACCAGTGGGCGGATGGTTCGGCTTACGTCAATCACGTTGAACTGGTGCGCAAGGCCCGCGGCGCCGAGATGCCGCCCGAGTTCTGGAGCGACCCGCTGATGTACCAGGGCGGCTCCGACAGGTTTATCGGCCCGCGCGACCCGATCACGGTGCGCGACACCGCTTGGGGTGTGGATCTGGAGGGCGAGGTCGCGGTAATCACCGGCGACGTGTCGATGGGCGCCACGCCCGAAGAATGCGCCAGCGCGATCCGGCTGCTGATGCTGGTGAACGATGTGACGCTGCGCAACCTGATTCCGGCCGAACTCGCCAAGGGCTTCGGCTTCTTCCAGAGCAAGCCGGCCACCGCCTTCTCGCCGGTGGCGGTGACCCCGGACGAACTGGGCGAAGCCTGGGACGGCGCGCGGCTGCATCGCCCGCTGGAAGTGACCGTGCGCGGCGAGCATTTTGGGCGGCCGGAGTGCGGCGTCGACATGGTGTTCGGCTTTCCGCAACTGATCGCCCATGTCGCCAAGACCCGCGAGCTGGAAGCGGGCTCCATCGTTGGCAGCGGCACCATCTCCAACGTCGATCGCTCGCGCGGATCGGCCTGCATCGTCGAACGCCGGATGCTCGAAACCCTGGCCGACGGCAAGCCGCTCACGCCTTACTTGAGCTACGGCGAGCGGGTGACGATCGAGATGCACGGCGCCGACGGGCAGTCGATCTTTGGGGCGATCGACCAGATCGTGTCGCCAGCCTTGCCATGAAGCTCTACACCTACTTCCGCTCGTCAGCCGCGTATCGGGTGCGGATTGCCTTGAACCTGAAGGGCCTCAAGCCCGAGACGCTGCCGGTGCACCTGCTGCGCGGTGGCGGTGAGCAGAAGCAGCCGGATTACCTTGCGCTCAACCCGCAGGCTTTGGTGCCGGCGCTGGAAGACGACGGCCATCTGCTGACGCAGTCGCTGGCGATCATCGAGTACCTCGACGAGGTGGTGCCCGCGCCGCCCTTGCTGCCAGCCGATGCGCCGGGGCGCGCGCGTGTCCGCGCGATTGCGCAAAGCATTGCCTGCGAGATTCATCCGCTCAACAACTTGCGCGTTCTCGCCTACCTGACGAAGACCTTGGGCGTGGCGGATGCCGCGCGGCAGGACTGGTATCGGCACTGGGTGTTCACCGGATTCGGCGCGCTGGAAACACAGTTGTCGCGCGATCCGGCCTGTGGCGTGTTCTGCCACGGCGACTCTCCGACGATCGCCGATTGCTGCCTCGTGCCCCAGGTTTTCAACGCGCGGCGTTTCGAAATCGACCTTTCCGCCTTCCCGACCCTGGTGCGGATTGACGCTGCGTGCCAGCGCCTGGCCGCGTTTGTCGATGCCGCGCCTGCCCGGCAACCCGATGCGGAGTGAAAGGCCGGGCGGCGCGATGTGCTCAAGCGCAAGGCGCGCCGGCCGTTAGTTGGTCACGGCTGCGAATTTCGCAGCGTCTGGAGACCTTTGCATGGGCGCACCTGGCCGCCGAAGTCTTCCGCTCGTTGTGGGTCTGTGCGGGGCCTTGCTGTTGGTGCTCATGTGGATCGCCCTGGGGCGGCAACAACAGGCGCTGACTCAACAAGTGCTCGACTCGGATACGGCGGCGCTGGCGCGCGCGGCGGAGACGGTCATGGCCGATCGCCTCCGGTCGGTGCGCCGCATGGCCTTGCGCTGGGAAGCCGCCAAGGGCACGCCCGAGGCGCAATGGCGCAGCGATGCTCAGGCCTATCTTGCCGACTTGCCGGGCATTCAGGCGGTTCAATGGGCGGACGAGACGGGCGTGATCCGCTGGATCGAGCCCCTGGCCGGCAACGAGAAGGTGCTTGGCCTCAACCTCAACCGCAACGGCGCGCGCAAAGAGCGGCTGGCGCGCGCCAAGGCCACTGGCAAGCCGATCGCGACGCCAGTGTTTCCACTTGCGCAGGGCGGGCGCGGATTTCTGGTCTTTGTTCCGGTCAAGAAGCAGTGGCAGGCGGATGGCACGCTGATCCTGGTGTTCCGCATTGATGCATTTGCCCCGCAACTGTTTCCCGAAAAGGCGCGGCGCGAGCTGGGCTTGAGCCTTGAGGGCACCGGCGATGTGCAGCCGGTTGTGGTGTCTGCAATGCCTGTGGCCCGCCGTGTGGCGCAGTCGGCCGCGCCGGTCAGCTTTGCCGGGGCCGATTGGCGCCTGCTCGCCGACGCGCCTGAAGGCTATGGCGCGGACAGCCTGCGCGTGATCCGTTACCTGGTGCTGGTTGGCGGTGCGCTGCTGCTGACCCTGATGACAGTGCTGACTTATCTGACGCAGGCGATGCGCGCAAAGAACGCTGCCTTGGGGGAGGCCAACCGCTCGCTTGAGAAGAGTCTGGCCGAACAAGGCGCCATTCGTGCGGAGCTTGAGTTCAGTCATCGGGCGCTCGACCAGTCGGCCATCGTGGCGATGACCGATCCGGCGGGGCGCATCATCGCGGTGAATGATCGCTTCTGTCAGATCAGCGGCTACTCGCGCGCAGAGTTACTCGGCGCCGATCACCGGATACTCAACTCGGGCTATCACCCGCCTGAATTCTTCGCCGCGATGTGGGCCACGATTGCGTCTGGCCGCGTTTGGCAAGGCGAAATCCGCAATCGTGCAAAGAACGGCACCCACTACTGGGTGGCCTCCACCATCACGCCGGAATGCGATGCCGAGGGCCGCCCGCAGCGTTACCTGGCGATCCGGATCGAAATCACACAGCAAAAGCAGGTGCAGGAAGCGCTGCAGGCCACAACGATGCTGCAGAGCGCGATTCTCGACAGTGCCGGCTCTGCCATCATCGCCACCGATGAGCATGGCGTGGTGACCCGCTTCAACCCGGCCGCCGAGCGCATCCTGGGTTATTGCGCCGAAGAAATCGTTGGCAAGCAGACGCCCGCCATCTGGCATCTGCCAGCTGAAGTGGTGGCACGCGCCGCCGAGTTTTCCCGAGTGTTGGGCGAGGCCATCGAGCCGGGTTTCGAAACCTTTGTCTGCCTCGCACGGCGCGGCCTGCCGAGCGAATTCGAATGGACCTATGTGCGCCGCGATGGCTCGCATGTGCCGGTGCTGCTGGCGGTGACGGCGCTGCGTGAGCGCGGCGGCCACATCCGTGGCTGGCTGGGTATCGCGCTTGACATCACCCCTTTGCGCAATGCGCAGGCGGCGGTGCGCAATACGAATGCGCTGCTGGCGGCGGCGGGGCGGATTGCGCGGGTGGGTAGCTGGGAAGTCGAGCTCGCAAGCGGTGCCGCGCGCTTCTCTGATCTGACCTACGAAATCTACGGCTTGCCGCAGGGCAGTCCCATCGATTTGCAGCAAGGCATCGCGATGTACGTGCCGGAGGCGCGTCCGCTTGTGCTTGGCGCGGTTGAGCGGGCGATCACGCAGCAGGAGCCCTGGGAGCTTGAAGTCATGCTGCAGCGGCCCGACGGCAGCAAGCGCTGGGTTCGTGCCCGGGGCGAGCCGGTGGTCGAGCAGGGGCAGGTTGTGCGCTTGCGCGGCGTGTTGCAGGACATCGACCGGGAAACCCGCGCGCGGATCGCCTTGCGCGACCGCGAGGCGATGCTCAAGGCAATCATCGAAAACGTGCCGGGCGGCATCTCGCTGATCGACTCGAACCTCGACGTCGTGGCCTGCAACGAGCGCTTCAAGGCGCTGCTGGGTTTTCCGCCCGAGCTGTTCGCGAACGGCATGCCGACGCTCGAACAGATCTTTCGTTTCAACGCACAGCGCGGGGAGTATGGGCCGGGCGATGTCGAAGAGCTGGTCAGCAGCCGGATCGCGCTGACCCGCAAAATGGCGGCCCACCGCTTCGAGCGCACGCGCGCCGATGGCACCGTGCTCGAAATCTCTGGCACGCCCCTGCCTTCCGGAGGTTTTGTCACCTTCTACCTCGACATCACTGAGCGCCGCCGCCAGGAAGAAGAGATCCGGCGCCATCGCGATCATCTGGAAGAACTGGTGGCCGAACAGACCGCGGACCTCCTCGAAGCCAAGCAGGTGGCGGAAAGCGCGAACCAGGCCAAATCCGAGTTCCTTGCCAACATGTCGCACGAGCTGCGCACGCCGATGCACTCGATTCTTTCCTTCGCGCGCCTGGGCCGCGAGCGCATCGCCACGGCGGGGCCGGAAAAGCTGCGTGGCTACTTCGAGCGGATCTCCACTTCAGGCGATCGCCTGATGCTCTTGATCAACGATCTGCTCGACATCTCCAAGCTCGAAGCCGGCCGCATGACACTCGAACTCGTGCTGGCCGATGTTGAAGGGATTGCGCGCGAGGTGATCCATGACCTGGAGCCGCTGGCTCAGGCCAAGCAACTGCAGTTGCAGATCGAAGTGCAGACAGCGGACGCTCGCGCGCGGGTCGACACGCTGCGTTTTTCGCAGGTGCTGCGCAATCTGATCGCCAACGCAATCAAGTTCACACCGGCAGGGCGGCGGGTCAGTCTGGTTTTTGCCGATGCGTTGATCTCGCGGCACGGGCGCGATCTCGCGGCACTGGAAGTGCGGGTGGAAGACGAGGGTATCGGCATCCCGGACAACGAACTCGATGCCGTGTTCGAAAAATTCGTGCAAAGCAGCAAGACGCGTACCGGCGCCGGCGGCACCGGACTCGGCCTTTCGATCAGTCGCGAGATCGTGCTGGCGCACGGTGGCACGATCAGCGCGCACAATTTGGACGAAGGCGGGGCTGTCTTTTTGGTGCGCTTGCTGCGGCAGTCGCCCCAAAGTGCCGAGCAGGAATCGGAGCATGGCGCGCTTTAGGGAAGGCCTGAACAAGTGGCTGCGACGGTGCATCGCTGCGTTGCGGCGTACTCGCTCCCGCGCCTATCCCTTTGATATGTCGCGGTTGCAGCGCGCGCCGCGCCTTGCGCTGCATCCGTCTCGCTCACTTATTCAGACCTTCCCTAGACGCGTCTGCGGCCTTTTTGTGCAAGCGAATGTCGCATCCGGCAACGCGGAACGCGGGCTGGAATGAACTAAACTCGCCGCCTTCGATGCAATGCGGCTTACGGGCCCGAAATCAATGTTGCGTGTTGGACTTCTACTCATGCCAGGTTTCTCGATCGCCGAGCCAGCGCTCGTGCGGGGGATGCTGGCTGATGCGGCGGCCATTGGCGGTGTCGAGCACGCCCTGGTGGTGCTCACCTCCACCGATTCGGTGCAAGCCCGTGAGGGCGGTGAAATCGTTCGAGGCGATTTCGCATTGTCCGACGCCCCCGCCTTCGACTTGCTCATCGTCTGCGGCGGCGAAGGCCCGGTGCGTGGGGGCGACGGTGCCCGGGCGCCGATCGTCAAGGCGCTTACCGATGCCGCTGAAGTGATGGTGGTGGGCAGTGCGCATCACGGACTGGCGCGGCACGGACTGCTGGCCGGGCTGACGCTTGCCTTGCCCTGGCACGGTGCCCAGCGTTATCTGGCGCAGAACTCCGACCACCGCTACACCGATCGCATTTTTGCGCGAACCGGGAAGTGGTGGAGCGTGGCAGGTGGCGTTTCGGTGCTCGACGCTTTGCTGGCCTGGCTTGCCGCCGGCCACGGGACTGAGCTTGCGAACTCGCTCGCTTCACGCTGGATGCTTGCGCGGGTACGCGCCAGTGAAGAACGGCAGCCGGTGCCGCTGGGTTCGGGCGCGGGGCCTGCGGTCGATCCGAAAGTTGCCCGCACGGTGGCGCTGATGGAAGCCAATCTGGAAGAGCCGCTGACGACCGACCAGATCGCCGAACGCATCGGCGTCTCGCGCAGGCAGCTGGAGCGTCTGTTCAAGCGCCACCTTGAAGCGGTGCCTTCGCAGTACTACCTCGAACTTCGCCTGCAACGCGCGCGGCAACTCTTGCGCGCAACACGGCAGTCAATCGTGCAGATCGGCCTTGCCTGTGGGTTTGCGTCCGGTCCGCACTTCTCAAGCGCCTATCGAAATCGCTTCGGCATGACGCCGCGTGAGGATCGCCTTAAAGGTGATCCGGAACCTGCCCAGGCAGGTGCTGCGGAGCGCGGCGAAGACTAGGCAAATCAGCTTTCCGCGGCCTTGCCAACGCAATCGCCGCATCGGGAAAACGCTGTCGCGTTCTTGTAAGGCGCGAACGGATCGGGTTCCTACAATCGCTTACATAAAACTGCAAGGACTGATGATGAACGCAAGTTTCACCCGTGCCGATTTCGACCGAGTCATGGTGCCGAACTACGCTCCGCAGGCTTTCCTGCCGGCGCGCGGAGAGGGTTCTCGCGTCTGGGATCAGGACGGTCGTGATTACATCGATTTTGGTGGTGGCATTGCGGTGACCAGCTTGGGGCACTGCCATCCGCGCCTGGTCGCGGCGCTGACCGAGCAGGCCGGCAAGCTCTGGCACCTCTCGAACGTCTACACCAACGAACCGGCGCTGCGTCTGGCCGATCGCCTGGTGCGCCGCACCTTTGCCGAGCGCGTGTTCTTCGCCAACTCCGGCGCCGAAGCCAACGAGGCTGCGCTCAAGCTTGCGCGCAAGGTTGCGATTGATCGCTTCGGGCCCGAGAAGATCGACATCATCGCCTTCAATGGCTCCTTCCACGGCCGTACCTTCTTCACCGTGTCGTGCGGCGGGCAGGCGAAGTATTCCTCCGGTTTCGGCCCCAATCCGGCGGGCATCATCCATGTCGACTTCAACGATCTGGATGCCGTGCGCAAGGTCATCTCGAAAAACACATGCGCAGTCATCGTTGAACCGATCATCGGCGAGGGCGGCATCATCCCCGCGACGCCGGAATTCCTGCAGGGCTTGCGCGAGCTGACGCGCGAGAACGACGCGCTGCTGATCTTCGACGAAGTGCAGTCAGGCGTTGGCCGCACCGGCAAGCTCTACGCGTATGAACTCTACGGTGTCGAGCCCGACATCTTGACCACCGCGAAGGGTATCGGTGGCGGTTTCCCGATCGGCGCGATGCTGACCAAGGAAGTCTGGGCCAAGCATTTCCAGGTTGGTACCCACGGCACCACCTACGGCGGCAATCCGCTTGCCTGTGCCGTCGCCGATGCGGTGCTGGAACTGGTCGATACGCCTGAAGTGCTCGATGCTGTTGGCCGCAAGGCTGATCGCATCGCTGCGCGCTTGCAGCAGATCGGCGATGCCTGTGGGGCGTTCTCTGAAGTGCGCTATCGCGGCCTGTGGTTCGGCTGGGAGCTCAAGCCCGAGTTCGCCGGGCGTGCAAAGGACGTGATGGCCGCCGCAACCCGCGAGGGTGTGATGGTCTTGATGGCGGGCCCGGACATCGTCCGGATGGCACCGTCGCTGGTGATTTCCGACGCCGAAATCGACGAGGGCCTTGCGCGCCTTGAGCGAGCGGTCAACGCAGTTTTCGCAGCCTGAGGCTTGCATGGATCGACTCGTTTTAAGGCCGGCCACTTACGCTGACCTGCCTGCCGTCGAACGTATCGCGGGGGCAAGCCCGGTCGGCGTTACCTCCCTTCCGCGCAGCCGCGACAAGCTGTTCGACAAGATCGCTTCGTCGCAGGCTTCGCTGTCGGCAGACGTATCCGGTTGTGGCGAAGAGAGCTACTTCTTCGTGCTCGAACGCGAGCATGACAAAGAGGTGGTTGGCACGGCGGCGATCGTCGCGTCGGCTGGCTTTTCCGAGCCCTTCTACAACTTCCGCAACGAAACGCTGACCCATGCCAGTCGCGAGCTGGGCATTCACCACCGGGTGCATGTGCTCACGCTTTGCCATGATCTGACCGGGGCAACGCTGCTGACCTCGTTCGTGCTTGATCCGGCGTACAAGGATGGTGACATTCCGGACCTGCTCTCACGGGCGCGGATGCTCTTCATTGCGGCGCACCGACAGCGCTTTGCCGACAACGTGGTATCCGAAATGCTGGGCGTTTGTGACGAGGCTGGCAGCGCGCCGTTCTGGGATTCGGTCGGGCGCCACTTCTTCGGCATCGACTATCCGCTGGCCGAGTTCTACTGTGGCGTGAAGGGCCGCTCCTTCATTGCCGAACTGCTGCCGCAGCACCCGATCTACGTGCCGATGCTGCCGCGCGAGGCGCAGGATTCGATCGGGCAGATCCACCCGTTCTCGCGGCTGCCTTGCGAGATATTGCTGCGTGAAGGTTTCGAGACAGAGCGCTATGTCGACATCTTCGACGCGGGCGCGGTGGTCCAGGCCCGCACCGAAGAAATCCGCACCATTGCCACTCACAGCAAAGCCAAGGTGGTGGCGCATCCGGCCGACGTGGGGGGCAGCGCCTACCTCGTCGCCAATCTCGACCTTTCTGGTTTCCGCGCAATCCTTGCCAATGCCGCGCTCGATGACGAGCGGGGTGAGGTGTGGTTGTCCGAGACCGACATGCAGTCGCTCAATGTATTGGCCGGTGACACGGTCATTCTCGCGCCGCTCTGAACAGAAAACCCAAAATGCGACTTCGCCCCATTGCCTACGGTGACCATGCTGCGCTTGTTGATCTGGCGCGCGGCGCCGGTATCGGCGTGACCACCCTGCAGCCGAATGAAGAGCGCCTTGGCCGGCGGATCGAGGTCTCGGTTGATTCCTTCGACCACCGGCTCGAAAAGGCCCAGGCCAACTACCTGTTCGTGCTGGAAGACACCGTCTCGGGGCATCTGGTGGGCACCAGCGGCATCGCGGCGGCGGTCGGGCTAGATGAGCCCTGGTACAACTATCGTGTTGGCACCGCGGTGTATTGCTCGCGCGAGATTGGGGTCTATCGTCAGCTGCAGACCCTGTTTCTGACCAATGACCTGACGGGCGCATCCGAGCTCTGTTCGCTCTTCCTGCACCCGGAACACCGGCGTGGCGGCAACGGCGGTCTGCTCTCGAAAGCGCGTTTCCTGTTCCTCGCTGAATTCCCCGATCTGTTTGCGCACAAGGTGATTGCGGAGTTGCGTGGCGTGTCGGACGAGCAGGGGCGGTCCCCCTTCTGGGATAGCCTGGGCCGCCATTTCTTCCGCATGGATTTTTCGCGTGCCGATTACCTTTCAGGGGTGGGCAACAAAAGCTTCATCGCAGAACTGATGCCGCAGCACCCGGTGTACACCGCCTTCCTCTCTGAGGCGGCACGCGAAGTGATCGGTGAGGTGCACACCTCGACCCGCCCGGCGCGCGCGATGCTCGAATCTGAAGGCTTCAGCTACCAGGGCTATGTGGACATCTTTGATGCCGGCCCGGCGGTTGAGGCGCCGGCCAGCGCGATCCGCGCCGTGCGCGATAGCGCGGTCTGCGAAGCCGCCGCGGCCGACAAGCCCGATGGCAGCCTCTTCCTGGTCAGCAATCGGCGCCCGCATGAGTTCCGTGTCGTGCTGGCGCACGGTGCGGTGGGCGAAGGCGGCCGCTTTGCACTGACCGGCGCGCACCTCGATGCGCTTGAAATTTCGGCAGGCGACAGTGTTCGCGTGGTGCCGCTACAAGCAACCCGCTAAATCCAAGGAATCCACGATGTCAGACCACCTGATTGGCGCCCACTGGGCCGCCGGGGCCTCGGCTAGCCTTCAAAGTCGTAATCCGGTTACGTTAGAGGCCGTCTGGACCGGCCGTGCGGCCGACGCTGCGCAGGTGGATGCGGCAGTGGCGGCCGCTCGCGCGGCCTTCCCGGCATGGCGCGACCAGGGCCTGGAGGCACGCCTGGCGGTTGTCAAACGCTTCGGTGAGCAACTCGCCGCCAATGCCGCCGAACTGGCGGCGCTGATCGGGCGTGAAACCGGCAAGCCGCGCTGGGAAGCCGCCACCGAAGTGCAAACCATGATCGGCAAGATCGACATTTCGGTGCGCGCCTATCACGAACGCACTGGCGAGCGCAGCACTGAAGCGGCGGGCACGCGCACGGTGCTTCGCCATCGCCCGCATGGCGTGGTGGCTGTGTTCGGGCCTTACAACTTCCCCGGCCATCTGCCCAACGGCCATATCGTGCCGGCTCTGCTCGCCGGTAATACCGTGGTGTTCAAGCCCTCTGAACTGGCGCCTGCGGTGGCGGCGCGCACGGTTGAGCTTTGGCTGGCAGCCGGCTTGCCCGGCGGAGTCATCAATCTGCTGCAAGGCGGGCGCGACACCGGGGTCGCTCTGGCCTCGCACCCGCAGCTGGACGGACTCTTCTTCACCGGTAGCCACGCCACCGGCGAGCACTTGCACCGCCAGTTCGCCGGCCAGCCGGAGAAGATCCTGGCGCTGGAGATGGGGGGCAACAACCCGCTCGTGGTGCAGGACGTCGCCGATACCGATGCCGCGGTATTCACCATCGTTCAGTCGGCCTTCATCTCGGCCGGACAACGCTGCACCTGTGCCCGGCGCTTGCTGGTGCCGCAAGGCGCCTGGGGCGACGCGCTGCTCGCCCGCCTGGTGCAGGTGTCGGCGGCCTTGCGGGCAGGCGCGTGGGATGCCGAGCCGGCGCCCTACATGGGGGCGGTGATTTCGCCCGCCGCGGCCGAGCGGCTGCTGGCGGCGCAGCGCGCACTGCTGGGGCGCGGCGCCAAGGCGCTGCTCGAAATGCGTCAGCTGGTGGCGGGCACCGGCCTGCTGTCCGCCGGGATCGTCGACGTGAGCGCCTTGGCCGATCTGCAGGACGAGGAGTACTTCGGCCCCTTGCTGCTGGTGCAACGCTACGGCGACTTCGACGAGGCCGTGCGCCTGGCCAACGCAACACGTTTCGGCCTTGCCGCTGGTTTGTTGTCGGACGACGCCGCCTTGTTCGAGCGCTTCTGGCGCGAGGCGCGCGCCGGCATCGTCAATTGGAACAAGCAGCTGACCGGTGCTTCAAGCGCTGCGCCCTTCGGCGGCGTGGGACATTCCGGCAATCATCGGCCGAGCGCTTACTACGCGGCTGACTATTGCGCCTATCCGGTGGCTGGCATGGAGGCCGCGCGGGTTGAGGTGCCGGCGCAACTGCCACCGGGCCTGACGCTGCAGCCATGAAGACATTGCCCTGCCGCGTACGGCGGCGAGGGTAGAACCTGGGGTTTCCGATGACAGCATTTGAAGCGAATTTCGACGGCCTGGTGGGCCCGACGCACAACTACGGTGGCCTGTCGTTTGGCAATGTCGCCTCGCAGAACAATACCGGCGATGTGTCCAATCCGCGCGAAGCCGCGCTGCAGGGCCTGGCGAAGATGAAGGCGCTGGCCGATCGCGGCTTTCGCCAAGCGGTGTTGCCGCCGCATGAGCGGCCGGATGTGGCCAGCCTGCGTGCCCTGGGCTTCACCGGCAGCGATGCCGAAGTCCTGCGCGCGGTGGCGGCCAGCGCGCCGGCATTGCTGCCGCAGATCAGTTCCGCCTCTTGCATGTGGACGGCCAATGCCGCGACCGTGAGCCCTTCGGCCGACACCGCCGATGGCCGCACGCACTTCACGCCGGCCAACCTGAACAACAAGTTCCATCGTTCGATCGAGCATCCGACCACCGGGCGCGTGCTCAAGGCGATCTTTGCCGATCCGCGCCACTTTGCGCACCATGCCGCGCTGCCCGCCTGCGCGCAGTTTGGCGACGAAGGCGCGGCCAACCACACACGCCTGTGTGGCGAGTACGGCGATGCCGGGGTTGAGTTGTTCGTATACGGCCGCGCAGCCTTTGCCCACGAGCCCGCGCCGGTGCGTTACCCCGCGCGGCAAACACGCGAGGCTTGCGAAGCCATTGCCCGCGCACATGGGCTGGCGCCGGATCGCACCGTGATTGCCTTGCAGAATCCGGACGTGATCGACGCGGGGGTCTTTCATAACGACGTGATCGCGGTGGGCAATCGCGATGTGCTGTTCTTCCATGAACAGGCGTTTCACGACAAAGCGCGGCTGCTGGCCGACGTGCAGCGCGGGCTTGGCTCGGTTCCCTTGCGCGCGGTCGAGGTCCCGAACGAGGCCGTCAGCGTGGCGGACGCCGTGTCGACCTACCTCTTCAACAGCCAGTTGCTGGCGCGGCCAGACGGCCGGATGTTGCTGGTGGTGCCGGACGAATGCCGGCGCAATGCGAGTGTGTGGGCCTACCTTGAAGCGCAGCTTGCCAGCGGCGGGCCGATTGCCGAGGTGGCGGTGTTCGACCTGAAGCAATCGATGAAGAACGGCGGTGGCCCGGCCTGCCTCCGCCTGCGCGTGGTGCTCAACGAGGCGGAAGCGGCCGCGGTGGCGCCCGGCGTGTGGATGAACGACGCACTGTATGCGCGCCTCACGGCCTGGGTGGGCCGCCACTACCGCGATCGCCTGGCGGTCGCGGATCTGGCCGATCCGCAATTGCTGCTCGAATGCCGCACCGCGCTTGACGAGCTGAGCGGCATCCTCGGCATCGGTTCGGTGTATCCCTTCCAGTTGGCCTGACATGGGGCTGCTTGCGGAACTCCTGCGTGCCGACGCGGTTCAACTGTCGGATCGCTTGCCGGGCGGTGCACAGGTTCAGGCGCTTGCGCCTGCCGTCTGGGCGGTGCAGCCGCCCGCGCCGGGTGGGCGGCCGCTGCTGCTGTCGGCCGGCATTCACGGCGATGAAACGGCGCCGGTCGAGCTCTTGTGCAGCATCGTGGATGAATTGCTCTGCAGCGCGCTGGCGCCGCGCGTACCGCTGCTGATTGCCTTCGGGAATCTGGCCGCGTTGCGCGCCGGCAGACGCTACCTCGACGATGATCTGAACCGCCTGTTCGGCGAGGCCGCGCAGCCCGTCGCATCGCGCGAGCTGCCGCGAGCCGCCGTGTTGAAGGCGGCGACGGCGCAGTTCTGCGCAGTTCACGGAAGCGCCTTGCACTTCGATCTGCATAGCGCGATCCGCGATTCGCGCTATCCGTGCTTTGCCATCGCGCCACTTGCGCAAGGCGCGCCCGCCGAGTCGATTCCGCTGGACTTGCTGGCTGCCTGCGGGATCGAGGCGGTGCTGCTCACCACGGCCACTGCGCCGACCTTCAGCGCCTACACCACCCGCAAGCTCGGCTGCACCGCCTACACCTTCGAGCTGGGGCGCGTGCGCGAGATCGGCGCAGGCGCCGTCGATGAGTTTGCGGCGGCCGGTGCCTGCCTGCGCGCCTGCATCCGTGGCGTAGCCCTCCCGCCTGCGGCGGGGCTGCCGCGCGTCTTCCGCGTCAGCCGCGAGCTGATCAAGCAAAGCGAGGCGTTCGAGCTCTGTCTGGGGCCGGCGACGGCCAACTTCACCGCACTGGCCCGCGGCGACCTGATTGCCCGCGACGGCGACTCCGCCTGGTACGCCGAACCCGGCGAATGCATCGTGTTTCCGAACCCGGCCGTCAAGCCGGGCCTGCGCGCCGGTTTGCTCGTGGTGGCGATCGACGCTTAAGAGTCCTGCCCGGCTGCCGTAATTAGAGGTCAGGCGCCAGCCCTTTCGTGGCGGCGCCGATTCAGATCGGAGCCCGTGTAATGGATTTTCTCTTCGCCGACGATGACCCAGCGGATGAGGCAAAGCCACAGCGTAATCAGTCTGTTTCCCCGTGGAAGATGCTGGTGGTTGATGACGATGCAGAGGTCGTCCAAGTCACCAAGCTTGCGTTGAGTGGATTCGAGTTCCTTGGCCGCAAGGTCGAAATCCTCTCCGCCAGTAGCGGCGCCGAAGGGCGTGTGCTGTTTGCCACAGTGCCCGACATTGCGGTGGCGCTCATCGATGTCGTGATGGAAACCGAAGATGCGGGCCTGAGGCTGGTGGAGTACATCCGCCTTGAATGCGCCAATCACACGACACGGGTGTACCTGCGCACCGGCCAGCCCGGCCACGCACCGGTTGATCGCGTGATCCGTGACTACGACATCGACGACTACAAGGAAAAGACCGAGCTGACTGCGCAGAAGCTGCGCACCTTGCTGTATTCGGGCTTGCGGGCCTATCGCGACATCACGACGATCGAGCGCCAGCGCGATGGCATGCGGCGCGTGATCCTGGCCACCTCAGACATCCTGCGCAGCGGCTCGCTGCGCGAGTTCGCCTCGGCGGTGCTGGGGCAACTGACCGATTTGCTCGGCCTGCAGGATTCGGCCATCTATTGCCTGGTGCTGCCTGCCAACGACAAGTCCCGGCGCGCCGCACGCACGCTTGCCGCGAGCGGTTCGCTGGTGGAGTTTGCCGACCATGGCGACTTCGACACCTTGCCGCAAGCGATCCGTGATCGTTTCGACGAGGCGCTGCTGCACAAGGAAAGCCTGCATTCCGAGTCCGACTACGTGCTCTACCACCGCAGCCACAGCGGGCAGGAGAACCTGCTGTATGTCGAACTCAAAGATTGTATTGGCGTGCATGAACGCGAACTGCTCGAGCTCTACGCGATCAATGTTTCACTGACCTTCGAGAACCTGACGGTACTGGAGGAGCTTCAGGCCGCGCAGGGCGAAGTGGTGGGCATGCTTGGCGATGCGGTCGAGCATCGCAGCAATTCCAGCGGTGCACATGTGCAGCGGGTGGCGCGACTCAGTCAGGCGCTTGCGCTGGCCGCCGGGGTGGATGAGGGCACCGCCCGCCTCATCCTGCATGCGGCGCCGCTGCACGATATCGGCAAGATCGCGGTGGCCGACGCCATCCTGCTCAAGGCGGGCACGCTTGATGAAGACGAGTGGGCGTCGATGAAACAGCATGCGGCGGTTGGTGCGCAACTCCTGGAGCGTTCGCGACGCGACGTGATGAAGCTCGCGGCCGAGATTGCGCGTTCGCATCACGAACACTGGGACGGATCGGGCTACCCGGCCAACCTGGCCGGTGAGGCGATTCCGATTTCGGGCCGGGTGGTTGCGCTGGCCGATGCCTTTGATTCGCTCAGCAGTGCCCGCCCCTACCGCGCAAGCTGGAGCCCCGAGGCCGTGCGCGCCTATCTGGCCGAGCAATCCGGCAAACGCTTCGACCCCCGCCTGGTCGAGATCCTGTTACGCGACTTCGCGACATTCGTAGCAGTTCGTGCTGCGGTGCCCGACTCGTGAGCACGCCAAAGCCGGATCTTGAAGCCCTCATCCTGGGCGTGACGCGCTCGCCGGCGATTGACGGTGGCTGCGTCGACGAGGTGTGGGAGCTGGTGCTCGACGCTGTTCTTGCGGGCTTGAAGGTGCAGCGTGCAAGCGGGTGGATGCTCGGCGAAGGGCGCGGCCGCCTTTGCTGCGTCGCACTGCGCGATCAGCGTGCCGGCGCGGTGATGCATGAATCGGCCACGCTTGCGCGTGAGGCCAATCCGGCCTACTTCGCGGCGATCGACACCGAACGCGCACTGCTGGCGCACGATGCCATGAACGATCCGCGAACCGCGGAGTTTCGCGACAGCTACCTTAAGCCAAGGAGCATTTCCGCCTTGCTCGATGTGCCGGTGCGCTTCCACGGCGAGATGGTCGGCATCATCTGTTGTGAGCATGTGGGGGGCGTGCGCGAATGGCGGAGCGAGGAAGGGGCCTTTGTAGCCGCACTGGCCGATGTGGTGGGCCGGGCGCTGACGGCGGAATCGGCGGTGCGAGCCGAGGCCGCCCTTCGCGAAAATAACGCCATGCTTGAACGGCGGATCGCCGAACGCACGCGCGAACTGCAGGACGCCCTCACGCATCTGATGGACACCCGCGATCAACTGATCGCGCGTGAGAAGGTCGCCGTGATTGGCGACATCTCGCCCAAGGTGGCGCACGACATCAATACGCCGCTTGGCAATGCCGTCACCGCGGCGTCAACGCTGCAAGAGCGGCTCGATGAACTTCGCGGCGCATTCGCGTCCGGAAAGCTGACGCGGTCGAGTTTTGCCGACTTCACCAGCCACGCCGATGAGGCCTTGTCGCTGCTGGTGAGCAATCTCAACCGGGCCAAGCGTCTGGTGCACGACTTCATGCGCACCGCCGTCGACCAGATATCGGAAGCGCGCGATCGCTTCGCGCTGTCGGAAACCCTTGATGCGCTGCTCGCCAGCCTTCGGCCGGTGACCAAGCATGTGCCGGTGACGCCGGTGCTCGATTGTCCTGCCACACTGGTGGTGGATGGCTACGCGGGGGTGATTGCGCAGATCGTCACCAATCTTGTGGTCAACAGTTGCCGGCATGGATTCGGCTCGCAGGCTGATCCGACCATCACGATTACTGTCACCTGCGATGGCGAAACGGTGCGTCTGGTGTATGCCGACAACGGCTGCGGCATTCCGCCCCAGCTGCACCAGCGGGTGTTCGAACCCTTCTTCACCACGCAGCGTGCGGCGGGCGGCACCGGGCTGGGCCTGAGCATCGTGCACAACCTGGTGCATGGCCGCCTTGGGGGCACGATTGCCTTGCGATCGTCGCCGGGCGAGGGCGTACACTTCACCATCGAGTTTCCGCGCGTACTGCCTGTCGGCCCCTAGCGCCCTGCCGGCAGCGTCTGGTTCGCCGGGTGCGCCCACTGGCGTGTTGCCTGCAGGAGCATTGGCATGTGGTTGAGCGAAATCAGCATCGACAACTACCGGGTCATCGGCCGGGTGCGGGTCGGGTTTGATGCCTCCACTGTCCTGATCGGCGAGAACGATGTTGGCAAGACCGCCATCCTGGATGCGCTGGCCGCGGTCTTGGGGCCGTGGCCGCACGGCTCGCCGCAGTTCTCGGAAAGTGACATCCATCAGGCGCCCAACCGCGGCGCTGGTCCGCCCGCCCATATCGCGATTGACCTGCGCTTTGCCGAGCGCACGCCGGGCGAATGGGATGTGCCGGCCTGCGCGCGTGTATGCGCGGCCGCAGGGCGGGCAGGCAAGGGGCCGCGCAGCTTCACGCTGGGTTTGCGGGTCAATGCGTCAAGCCTCAAGCAGCATTGGGTCGTGCGCAATGCGCAAGGGCTTGAATCGGCCGCCGATGCAGCGCTGATTGCCGATGTGCGCCGGCTGTGTCCCTTGATCCAGACGCGCAGCCGCGGCATGTTCGGCCTGGGGGCCGCATTGGCGGCGCGAAGCAATGGCAGTACCGAGCTTGACCGTCTGGCGCAGGCGGTGGGCCATTACTGGGCATCGCTCGATGCCGGTGAAGGCGGCGACGCTGAACGTAACCTCAACGCGGGCTACGCCGCTGCGCGCCAACTGCTGCTGCGGAGCATTCCCGGGCTGGGGTTGGAGGATGGCCCGTCGCGCGAGCACATCGCCGCGATCGTGGGTGATTTGCCCGTCAGCGATGCCAACACGCTGCGTTTGCCGGTGTCCGGCACCGCGTCGCGCAAGATCGCGATGCTGCTGATTGCCGCCGCGCTGGTGCGCGATGGCGCCGGCGCGCTGGCGCCTGAAGCAAGGCCCCTGCTGTTGATCGAAGACCCGGAGGCACATCTTCACCCGATGACACTGGCGGCGCTTTGGGGCCTGCTGGAGCCGATTTCCCTGCAGAAGATCGTGACCACGCAGTCGGGCGATCTGCTCGCGGCGGCCCCCCTGAAGGCGCTTCGGCGCCTGGTCCGCCATGGCGGGGAACTTGCCGCCTTCCAGGTCGATCCGCTGCGCTTCAAGGCCGATGAATTGCGCAAGTTCGGCTATCACCTTCGTGTGCGCAATGGGGTTGCGACATTCGCGCGCTGCTGGTTGTTCGTTGAAGGTGAAACCGAGTTCTGGGCGCTCTCGGAATTGGCGCGTGTGCTCGGTTACGACTTGGCGCAGGAAGGCGTGGCCTGTGTCGAGTTTGCGCAGTGCGGCCTCGATCCCCTGATCAAGATGGCCCAGGCGCTGCACATCCAGTGGCATGTGCTGGCCGACGGTGATCGCTCGGGCCAGGTCTATGGCGAGTCCACCCGGCGTCTGCTGGGCGACGATCCCGTTTCCGAGCGGCTTACGCTGCTGCATGACAAGGACATCGAGCACTGCTTCTGGAACCACGGTTTCGATCGGGTGTATCGCGATGCCGCCGGCGTGCCGCCCACCGGTTATGGCGCGCCGCATCGCGTGATCTCGCGCGCCATCGGCCGTCGGTCCAAGCCCGGCCTGGCCTTCGCGATCATTGCCGAAGTTGCGGAGCGCGGGGCCGAGAGCATCCCCGCGCCGCTCGCGCAAGTCATCCAGACCTGCGTGCGCCTGGCGCGCGAGTCGCCGCAGCGGGCGCTGGCGGCGCACGCCGAGCACGATATCGACCGAGGCGCCAAGAAGGCCGGCAGGGCATTGCAGAAACGCCTGCGTCATGCGGGCTGCTGATCGATCTGCTGGCGGTGCCGGAGGGCGATCTGACATCGACGCGGCCACTGCTTTCGATCGAGCCTCGCAATACCGCGCAAGCGGGCATGCTGAACCGGCGCGCGATTCTTCAACCGCTGGATGTGGCGCGGACTGCGTTGCGCGGATCCCGTGAGCCGCTGTCGGTCCTGGTCCACTTCAAGGGGGTCGATGACTCCTGTGGTCAGCGTGCCGGTAATGGGTGCCTGCGTGAAGCGTGAGGGCGGATTCGTCGTGTCGCTGAAAGTACAGCTGAACAGGGTCGGGCGTTGATTGTTGCGACTCCGGCACGGGCATGGGCGCAGCCGGTCGCGATCAGTGGCAGCGTCGCATCCAGGCGCGGCGTGAAGCCAGGATGCGGCGCTGGATATCGAAGATCCGTGACCCAATCCGGCAACCGTGACCCCGGCTGAGCTTGCCAACAGCGCGTCCTTCGTCATGCTCGGGGGCTTGCAGCAGTCAGCTTGAGTCGCGCACGCCGCAGGCGGACAATCTGCGGCAAGAGCGCCCGGTGCCTTGCCCGGCGCGCAAGCCGGGGGGCAGCGTGATGGTCAGCGTAAGGTTTTGCGGCGCGGTGGGGGAAGTCACCGGGTCGGGGTACTGGATCGAAACCGATCAGGCGCGTGTGCTGGTTGATTTCGGCATGTTCCAGGGCGGCCGCGACAGTGAGGGGCGCAACCGGGTGATCGAGCCGGTCGAGCCGCGCCGGCTTGCCGCATGCGCGCTCACCCATGCACACATTGATCACTCGGGGCGCTTGCCCCTGCTGGCCGCGCATGGCGCCAAGGGTGCGGTGTACGGCACCCCTGCGACGCTTGAACTGGCCGAGGTCTTGTTGCTCGATTCGGCCAAGATTGCCGAGGAAGACACGGCGCGCGCCAATCGCCGCCTGCGCCGGGCCGCACGGCGCGAACAAAGCCCGCTCTACACGGTGGATGACGTTGAGGCACTGATGCGGCGCTTCGTGCCGCTGCCTTACGGCGAACAGCGTGAAATCGCGCCCGGCATTGCGATCCGTCTGTTCGATGCTGGCCATATCCTGGGGTCTTCAAGCGTCGAGATGTGCATTGAGCGCACCGGCGCGCAAGCCCTCACGGTGGTCTTTTCGGGTGACCTGGGGGCACACGATGCGCCGATCCTGCGTGACCCGGAAACGCCGCCCAAGGCGGATGTCGTGTTCCTGGAATCGACCTACGGCGATCGGAGTCGCCCGGCGCGTGCGGATGTGGTTGCGGGTTTTCATGCCTTGCTGCGCCGTGCGGTGTCTGAACGCCGCCGCATGATCGTGCCGGCCTTTGCGGTGGGCCGCACGCAGGTGCTGTTGTACGAGTTGGCGCATGCCTTCCGTGAGGGGGTTGTGCCGTCTTTCCCTGTGTTTCTCGATAGCCCGATGGCGGCGCGGGCGGGCGCGATCTATGCCCGCCATGGCGAGCTGCACGAGCAGGACGCACGCCGCCTTGGGCGCCGTGGTCAGTTGCCTGACACCCTGCGGGTTGTCGAGTCTGCGGCAGAGTCGAAGCTGCTCAATGCCAGCAACGAGTTCTGCATGATCCTCAGCGCGGCGGGCATGTGCGAGGGCGGGCGCGTGCTGCACCATCTGCGTCACAACCTGTGGCGCGAGGACGTGATGGTGATCCTGCCCGGCTACATGGCGCCCGGCACGGTGGGGCGCGCTTTGGCCGAGGGCGCGCGCGAGGTGGAGATCCTCGGTGAGACGATCGCCGTGCGCGCCGAAGTGATCCAGCTTGAAGGCTTTTCCGCCCATGCCGACCGGGAGGGGCTGCTGGACTGGCTGGCGCCGCTGGTGCCGGGCTCACCGCGGGTGGTGCTGACCCATGGCGAGGACGCCGCACGATCCGCGTTGGCGGCGGCGATCCAGCATCGTTTCGCGCTGGCGGCCGAAACGCCGGTGGCCGGTGCGGTGCTGACGTTGGCGTGAGTCAAGCGCCCAGGCGCGCGATCACTTCCGATTCAACGACCCCCGGTGCTGCGGCGTCACGTGTTGCGATGCGCAGCATGGCGCGGGCAACCGTCGCCGCCCCGATCGGGCGGTAGCGCGCCAGAGACCCGCGCATCAAGGGGGCGACGATGCGCCCGATCAGCAGGCCGATCCGTTCCCCGGGGCGCAATTCCGTGCGCGCGCCGTCCAGCAGGGAAGGGCGCAGATACCAGCAAGCGGGCATGCCCAGCGCGGCGATGTCGCGTTCGGTTTCGCCCTTGACACGGTTGTAGAACACCTTCGACGCGGCATCGGCGCCGAGCGCGGACACGATCAGGAAGCGCTGCGCGCCGCTCGCGTGCGCCAGCCGCGCAAGGGCCAAGGGGTAATCATGGTCTACCGCGCGAAACGCCGCTTCTGAGCCGGCGACCCGGATCGTGGTGCCGAGACAGCAGAACACATCATCGGCGGCCAGCGCGGGCGCCTCGGCGAGGCGCGCAAAGTCCACGACCCGCTGTTCGAGCTTCTCGTGCTGCACCGCAAGCGGACGCCGCACGAGCGCAATCACCCGCCCATAGGCCTCGCTGTGGAGCAAATCCGACAACAAGTGCTGGCCGACAAGGCCGCTGGCCCCGGCGATCAATGCGCTGCGATGGCGTGTCATGGTCTTGGCTCGATTCCTGCGTAATTGACGCAAAACAATCGTCGGCGATGCGGTCAGGTTATAATTGATAACGATTCGCGTTGGCGTTAAGGCGCGAATGGGCGAATCCGACAATCAGGGTGGTTAGCGTACATGACTCAATCTTCCTCTGGCTCCGCCGCGCTTGGCATGGCGGCCGCGATGCCCGCCAAGAGCAATACGGCGGGGGTGTTTGCGCTGGTGGGCAATCCCAACGTCGGCAAGTCCGTCGTGTTCCACCGCCTCACCGGTACCTATGTGAACGTGTCGAACTACCCCGGCACCACGGTGGACGTATCGCGCGCGGCGGCCCGCTTCGAGCGCGGCGCCGAGGTGCTCGACACCCCTGGCGTGCTGGCGCTGCCGTCGCGTTCCGATGACGAGCATGCCACCATGCGTGCGCTCCTTCACGAGGATTTGCGCGCGCTCTTGCAGGTGGGCGATGCCAAGAACCTGCGCCGCACACTGGCCTTGTCGCTGGTGTTTGCAGACCTGGGTCTGCCCTGGGTGCTGGTGCTCAACATGGCCGATGAGGCGCGTGCGCGCGGCGTCGGCGTTGATCTCCAGGGGCTGTCGAAGGCGATTGGCGCGCCGGTGATCGAGACCGTGGCCACCAGCGGCGAAGGCCTGCAAAGGCTGCCAGAGGCGCTCAAGCACGCTCACGCATCGCCACAGGCCGCGGCGCGTTTGCGTTACCCAGAAGCGATCGAGGCCGTGGTGACACAAGCCACCGACTGGCTCGCCCAGAAGTTGCCGAACTCATCGCTCGCCCCGCGGGGTCTGGCGGTGCTGTTTCTCGGGCGGGATGCGGAAGTCGAACGCTGGCTCGCGGCCCACCTTGGGGCGGAGGCGCAAGAACTGGTGGCGATGCGCGACATGGCCGAAGCGGCCAATGCCGAGCCCATCTCGACCGCACTTGCGCAGGCGCGCGCCGCCGAAGCCGACCGCCTTGCCAGCATCTACCTGCGCAAAGCGGTGCCAAAGGCAACGCTGTTGTCCACCCGCGTGGGCCGCCTTGCGGTGCATCGCGTGTGGGGGCTACCGATCCTGCTGGCGGTACTGTTTGCCGTGTATGAATTCGTTGGCGTTTTCGGTGCCTCGTTCCTGGTCGGGCTGACCGAGGAAACCCTGTTCGGCGAATGGCTCAATCCGGCCGTCGAGGGGTTTGTCCGTGGCCATGTGCCGTATCCGTGGCTGGCGGATCTGTTCGTCGGCCAGTACGGTTTGTGGACGATGGGGATGACCTACGCGCTGGCGCTGATTCTGCCGATCGTTTCAACCTTCTTCATCGCCTTCGGGGTGCTGGAGGACTCGGGCTACTTTTCACGCCTTTCGGTGCTCGCCAACCGTGCCTTTGCCGCCATCGGACTCAATGGCCGCGCGGTGCTGCCGATGGTGCTGGGGCTTGGCTGCGTGACGATGGCCACGCTCACCACGCGCATCCTGCACACCCGGCGCGAGCGCGTGATTTCGACCTTTCTGCTGGCGCTGGCCATTCCGTGCTCGGCGCAGCTGGGCGTGGTGATGGGGATGCTCTCCGGCATCTCGTTTTCGGCCACGCTGATCTGGCTCAGCTCAGTGTTGATCATCCTGTTCGTGTCGGGCTGGCTGGCCTCAAAGCTGGTGCCGGGGCGCCGCATCCCGCTGGTGACCGAAATGCCGCCGATGCGCATGCCGGTGATGGGCAATGTGCTCAAGAAGACCGGCGGGCGCCTCAAGTGGTATTTGATCGAAGTGATCCCGCTGTTTCTGTTCGGCACCTTCCTGATGTATGTGCTGGACCGTGTCGGCGCGCTGCCCTGGATCATCGACCAAGCCGAACCGCTGGTGACCGGCTGGCTTGGCCTGCCCAAGGAGGCGAGTGCTGCCTTCGTCATGGGTTTCCTGCGGCGTGACTTTGGTGCCACTGGCCTGTTCGCGATGGGCCATCAACTGACCGATCTGCAAACCGTGGTGGGCATGATCACGATTACGCTCTTCGTGCCCTGCATCGCGAGCGTGATGATCGTGATCAAGGAGCATGGCGGCAAGATCGCATCGGGCATGCTGGGTTTGATCATGCCGATCGCCTTCCTCGTCGGCGGCATTTTCCATTTCATTCTGAAACAGGTCTGGTGAGCCGATGAGCCCCCAAGAAATGCGTCTTGCCGACGCGAGCCCCGGCAGCACGGTCCGATTTCGTGGTTTTGACGCCACGCTCGAGACCATGCTGCAAGACCAGTTTCTCGCTTACGGCATCGCCGTGGGCCAGACGCTCAGCGTGTTGCAGCAACGCCCGATGACGCTGATCCAGTGCGATCACACCGAACTGGCTGTCGAGCACAGCGTTGCGCGGGCGATGGTGGTCGCGCCGGCCTGACCGGGCCCGCCGGGCGCCGTCGCTGCGCCTACGCGCTACGCGTCGGGATTCGATCGAGGATCAGCTCGGCGACACGGCGGCTGGCGGGCATCACCGTGTGCGCCACGGCAAGGTGAACTTGCTCGTGCGGCCAGTGCGGTTCGCATTCGCCGAGTGAGACCACACCATCGTTGGGTTCGTTGCCAAAGTGCGCCCGCATCAGGGCCAGCCCGGCCACGCCGATGATCGCGGTGGTGGGGACCGGAATCGGCCCGATCCCGGCCATGCGCGCCTCCGATCCGAGCAGATTTCCGCAGTCGCGGGCCAGCGCCTGGAACAGCAGGTTCCCGGCCAAGTGCCTGGCCAGTCGCGATGGACGGACTGGCGAGCCGACCAGAAACAGGTGCGCCGGGCGCGGCACGTTCCGATGCATGGCATTGATTGCTGCGCGCAGTAGAACACCGCCCAGCGAGTGCCCGACCACCACATAGTCACCTTGTGCCGCAATCGCTTCGAGCCTGTGTGTCAGGCGCCGGACGATCGAATCGAAGTCCTCCAGCGTGACCGCGTATCCGAAGGTGCGGGCCGCGATGCCGGCGCGCTTGAAGCGCGCAAGCGTCGGCCACCAGGACGCGGGCGAGCGCCCCATGCCATGCACGAACAGGGCTTGCATCGCCCAGCCTAGACGCCCAGCGGTGCCAGATCGAGCTTGCCGCCGACGACGGCCGGGCACCAGAAGTAGGCGCCGCTGATCGGGCGTGTGAAGCGGAAGAGCGCATCGGGCGTGCCGTCGTCGAGTCCGCACATCCGTCGCCACTGCGCTTCAAACGGGTAGAGCGACGCCCCAAAGGCCACGAACACGAGCCCCGCGCGCGCGCCCGATACCCAGGGCATCGAGCGACGCAGCACGAAGGCTTCGGGCGCGAAGCTCTCCTGTGCCGTTCGCTTGACGTGGGCCGATTCGGGGGCGTCGTCGAGTTCCTCGTTCGATTCGCGTTCGCGCCCGATGCAATGGTCCTGCTCGGTCCGCGACATGGCATCGAAGGCGCCAAAGCTGTGTTGCCATTGCTGCACGGCCACGAAGCTCGATCCGGCCAGCGGGCCGGCTGATTCCGGCGCAATGGCGGCCGCCTGTGCCTCGTCGCCCTGCGGGTTCTCGGTGCCGTCTTCATAGCCGGTGAGGTCGCGCCCGCCCTGGTGGACGAACGCATCAAGCGTCGATTGGGCCTCGAAGGCCGGCGCCAGCAGTGCGTCGAGCGCACGGTGGCGGTGGAGCAGGCTGCCGTGATCGTCGCCGCGCAGCCATAGCCACAAGGCTGCTGGCGTGGACGGCGATTCAAGGCCGGGGGCCGCGAAGGCCGGATAGGCGTTCAGGCCCGGCACTTGCGCGTTCAAGGCGGCTACGAGGCTGGCGCCGATTCCCACCACGGTATCCGGGCCGCTGCATGCGATGGCGAGTGCCTGCAATGTGCTGCGCGGGTCTGCGCCTGCGCGCAGGGTGTAGCTCAGGTAGCGCGCAACGGGTGGCAGCGGCGCGAGGATGCCGGGTTGAGCGGTGCGCATGGGGGTGATCTCCTGCAAGGGCTGTCGGTCAAGCCGGCAATCATCGCAAGTTGCTTGCTGCAGTGCCACCCTTGCGTGGCCGCGCCTTGATCAAGGTCCGTTGCGGCACTCGGCGTCCGTGCCATCCGCGGGAGTTTTGAGTTCATCGCGTCTTTGCGGGGGCCACGACCTTGAGTCTCAGGAAGCGGCGGTGTGTGGAGTGACACCAGGGCCGCCAGCTCCGTGGCCTGATTCGAAGTCCGAAAACGGCGTGCATCAGCCGATCGAGTGCGGATAATCCACGCCATGACAAGCGATCATTCCGCCCGATACGCCGCCCTTGTGGCCCGGGACTGCCGTTTCGACGGCCGCTTCTTCGTTGGCGTTTCTTCCACCGGCATCTACTGCCGCCCGGTCTGCCGGGTGCGAACACCCAAGGCGGCCAACTGCAATTTCTTCGAGAACGCGGCCGCTGCGGAAGCGGCCGGCTTCCGGCCCTGTTTGCGCTGCCGCCCGGAACTGGCACCGGGGCTTGCTTCGGTGGATATGCCTTCGCGCCTGGCGTGGGCTGCCGCGCAGCGGATTGAAGCCGGGCAGGTGGATGCCGACGGCCTGGCCGGACTCGCCACGCGCCTGGGCATCACCGACCGCCACCTGCGGCGCGTGTTCTCCGACGCGTTTGGCGTGACGCCGATTGCTTACCTGCAAACCCAGCGCCTGTTACTGGCCAAGCGTTTGCTGGCCGATACCGCCTTGCCGATCACCGAACTTGCGCTGGCGGCGGGCTTTGGCAGCTTGCGCCGCTTCAATGCCGTCTTCCATGCGCACTACGGGCTGAGCCCGTCGGCGCTTCGCAAGGCCGCCGCAAGCCCGCCCGCAGGCGATTTCATGCGCTTTGAACTGGCCTACCGTCCGCCGTTTGACTGGCCCCGCCTGCTTGCCTTCCTTGCAGGGCGTTGCGTGCCCGGGGTGGAGGCGGTGGAGGGGGGCTGCTACCGGCGCAGCGTGCGGGTCGAATTCGGCGGGGCGACGCATCGCGGCTGGCTTGCGATCACGCTTGCCACCGGCAAGGATGCGGTGGCGGTATCGATGTCGAACAGCCTGGTCCGTGTGCTGCCCGCCGTGCTGGCCGGGGTGCGGCGGGTATGCGATTTGTCGTGCGAGCCCGATGCCGTGGCGCGCGCACTGGGGCCGCTCGCGGCCGATGCACCCGGCCTGCGGGTGCCGGGGGCCTTTGATGGCTTCGAGATGGCGGTGCGGGCAGTGCTCGGGCAGCAGGTAACCGTCAAGGCGGCGCACACGCTGGCCGGGCGGTTTGCCGCCGCGCTGGGTGAGCCGGTTGAAACGCCGTTTGCTGACATCAATCGCCTGTTTCCGGCGCCGCACTGGGTGGCGCAGGCCAGCGTGGACGAGATTGCCTCGCTGGGCATCGTCCGCCAGCGCACCGCCGCCATCCTGTCGCTGGCGCGCGAGGTGGCGGCCGGGCGCCTTGACATCGGCCCGGCGGCCGACGTCGATGCCACGCTGGGGCAGCTCCAGGCCTTGCCCGGCATTGGCCGGTGGACGGCGCAGTACATCGCGCTGCGCGCGCTCGGCTGGCCCGATGCCTGGCCCAGCGGCGACGTCGCGCTGATCAAGTCGCTTGGCGTGGCCACCGCGCGCGAGGCCGACGCGGCGGCGGAAGCATGGCGGCCGTGGCGCGGCTACGCCACGCTGCACCTGTGGCGGCGCCTGAACGATCCGAGCACCCCGGTGGGAGACCTGCGATGACAACGCGCTGGATGACGTATGCGAGCCCGATCGGGCCGATGGTTCTTGCCGGCCGCGAAGACGGCCTGATCGGCGCCTGGATTGTCGGCCAGGCGCACTTCGGTGGCGTTCTGCCCGACTGGCGCGAGGACCCGGCCGACGCCTCCTTGTGTGCGGCCGCCCGCCAACTTGATGAATGGTTTGGGGGATGCCGCACCGCCTTCGATTTGCCGCTTGCTGCGGTGGGCACCTGTTTTCAACGTGCGGTGTGGGCGCAGATCGCGCGGGTCGGGTTCGGCGAAACCCGAGACTACGGCAGCGTTGGGGCCGCGCTGGGCAAGCCGGGTAGTGCGCGGGCGGTGGGCGCGGCGACCGGGCGTAACCCCTTCACCATCATCGTCCCCTGTCACCGCTTGGTGGCGCGTAACGGTGCGCTGACCGGTTACGCCGGCGGGCTTGAGCGCAAGCGGGCCTTGCTGGCGTTTGAAGCGGGCAGCCGCCCGTTCCGGTTCGCCGGCTGAAGGTTTTTCCAACCCCTCATTTGTCGCCCCGGCCACCCACAAGCTGGCCGCGAGAAAGCTGCATTCATGAAGACCCGTGACCTGAGCGATCTGCTTTTGCTCGCCGCCCTGTGGGGCGGCTCTTTCCTGTTCATGCGCTTTGCCGCGCCCGCCTTTGGCGCGGTGGCACTGATCTGGTTGCGGGTGGCGATTGCATCGCTGTGCCTGCTGCCGCTGCTGGTGATGCGCGGCCAACTCGGCGCGCTGCGGGCGCATGCCGGGCAGATCGCGCTGATGGGGATCTTCAACTCGGCCTTCCCGTTCGTACTGATCGCCTGGGCGACCTTGTCGATCACTGCCGGGCTGGCGTCCATCCTCAACGCAACGGTGCCGATCTTTGCGGCGCTGATCGGCGCCGTGTGGCTGGGCGAGCGGCTCGATGCATCGCGGCTGCTTGGTCTGGCAATCGGGTTCACCGGCGTCTTGCTGCTGGCCGCCGACAAGGCGGATTTCAAGCCCGGTGGCTCGGGCTGGGCGGTCGTTGCGATGCTGGTCGCAACCCTCTCCTACGGTTTTTCGGCCAACCTGACCAAGCGTCAGCTCGCCGGTGTGCCGGCGCTGGTGAACGCGGCCGGGTCGCAGTTCATCTCGGCGATCGTGCTGCTGCCGTTTGCGGTGTGGCTGTGGCCAGCGCAGACGCCGGGTCTGATGGCATGGGCGGCGGTCATCGTGCTGGGTATCGGCTGCACCGCGCTGGCCTACCTGCTGTTCTTCCGGCTCATTGCCCATGTCGGCGCCTCGCGCGCGGTGACGGTCACCTTCCTGATTCCGCTTTTCGGCGTGCTGTGGGGCTGGGTGTTTCTTGGCGAAACACTCAGCGCGGCGATGCTGGGTGCGGGGGCCGTTGTCGTGCTGGGGACTGCGCTGGCCACCGGCGTGCTGAAGCTGCCGGCCCGGGCGTAGTCAGCTTCACTCAGCGGCCGTGAGGTGCCGTTCGATGCGCGTGTCCGGCACCAGCCAGATCAGGGCAACGGCCACGTACAGGGCTTGCGCGAGCCATTCCTCGACGAAGGCGAGCGGTATCGCGACCGCGTACACCGCCACCGACATCATGCCTTTGCGATCCTTGCCGATTGCGCGGGCCAGCAGCGAATCCGGCCCTTCGCCGGCAACCAGGCGGTGGGCGAGGATCCAGTAGGCCGAACCGGCCATCAGCAGCACGCCGCCGTAGAGTGCGGTTGGCAGCGGCGCGAAGTGGTTCTCGCCCATCCAGCCGGTGACGAAGGGCAGCAAGGACAGCCAGAACAGCAGGTGCAGGTTGGCCCATAAGGCGCCGCCCGACACGCGCGTTGCCGCGTGCAGCATGTGATGGTGGTTGTTCCAGTAGATGCCGATGTAGATGAAGCTGAGCACATAGCTCAGAAAAGTGGGTAACAGCGGCAGCAGCGCATCGAGCCGGTCGCCGTGCGGTACTTTGAGCTCCAGCACCATGATCGTGAGGATGATGGCGAGTACGCCATCGCTGAAGGCTTCGAGTCGGTTCTTGCCCATCGGTGTGCCCGCTTGGAGTGGTGGTGGCTGGCCGCAAGTCTTGCCGCCAGCCGTGTGGCCGCGTTTCAGCGCTTGAGGTGCGCCCAGACCATGTTGGGCGAGTGGCCTTCCACCCGCACCATGCGTACCCACAGCAAGGTCATGTGCTCCAGATGCAGGGCTTGTTCCAGCCCGCCCACATCCAGCGGCTCCCAACCCAGCGCGGCGATCAGCTCGCCGACGATGCCCTTGGCGCCGGCATCCGCACCGCAGTACATCATCACCGGTTTGAGGTCGTAGGCCGGGTAAGCCGTGTCCTCGAAATTCTCGAAGCCGTAGATCGTGAACGCCTTGACGACCCGGGCGCCGGGCACCAGGGCCTGGACCATCTCGCTGCCGGACCGCTGACTGCCCAGGCCATGGCTGAGCCCTGGGCCGACCGGGTTGGTGCAGTCGACCAGCACCTTGCCGGCCAGCGCCGGCGCGACGGCCGCGAGCGCTGCTTCGTTGGCCTGGAAGGGCGTGGCAAGAAAGACCACGTCCGCCGCCGACACGGCCGCGAGCGGCTCCGCTACCTTCAGCGCCGGATTGCGAGCGAGTGCCTTGCGCACGCTGTCCGAGGCCGGGTCCTTGGCCGCCAGCGTGACTTCGTGGCCCAGGCGCTGCAGGTGATCCGCGAGCGGCGCGCCGACATTGCCGTAGCCGATGAATGCGATTTTCACGACGATCTCCTTTCGGGTGTTCAGCGCCCGAGCGCTTCGATGACAAGGCGCGCCGTTTCCGCGCCGGAGAAATTCTGCTGGCCGGTGACGAGGTTGCCGTCGCGCACCGCGAAACTGCGCCACAGCCCTGCCTGGACATAGTTGGCACCAAGCGCGCGCAACTCGTCTTCGATCCGCCAGGGCATCAGATGGGTGCCGCGGGGCAGCAGGCCGTATTGCCACACCGCGTTGTCCGCGAAGTCTTCTTCCACGTTGGCAAAGCCGGTGACGGTTTTGCCGCGCACCAGCGGTGTACCGTCGGGCAGGCGGGCGTATCTGAGGATGGCTGCGCCGTGGCACAAGGCCGCGGCGACCTTGCCGGCGGTGTAGAAGGCGACGAACTTTTCCTGCAACGCGCTTGCGGATTCGAACGTGAACATCGGCGCCTGCCCGCCGGCGACGACGATCGCGTCGAATGCTTCAAGCGCAATGTCGCGCACCGGTTTCGTGGCGGCCACGCGGGCCAGCAGTTCCGGCGTGTGCAGAAAGCCTTGGCTGATCAGATCGGTCTTCGAATAGCCGCTGGCGTCGTTCGGATCGCTCATCGCGTCGGCCGCGCAGGCGCCACCTTCCGGGCTGAAGATTTCCACCTCGTAGCCGGCCTCGACGAAGCTGAGGTAGGGGTGGCTCAGCTCGCTCCACCAGAAGCCGACCGGCCAGCCGGTGATGCTGGAAACGGCGGGGTTGGCAATGACGATCGCGACGCGCTTGCGCGCGGCGGCATTCACAGGGTTCGGATTCATCAGGCTCACGGCTGGCTCCAGTGGTCTTGCATGGCGGGCAGTATTCGCTGGAAGCGGCGGATGAAAAATGCGCCCCAATGAGAAATACTGTTGCCAAATTCGGCAACAAAAGTGTGCGGCGATGGAACTCAACGAACTGACTGCTTTCGTCAAAGTGGTGCAATCGGGCAGCTTCACCCGCGCGGCGGATCTGCTGGGGACACAAAAAGCCCATCTGTCGCGCGTGGTCACCGGGCTGGAGCGCAAGCTTGGCGTGCGCCTGATCGAGCGCACCACGCGCTCGCTGTCGCTGACCGAAGTGGGGCGCGAAATCTTCGAGCGCGCGATCGGCATTCTCGCTGCGGTGGAGGACACCGAGCGGGTAGCGCAGCAGATGCTTGGCGAGCCGCGCGGGGTGTTGCGGCTGACCTGCGGCGTCGAGTTCGGCATGCTGGCCGTCAGCCCTTGGGTGATCGGCTACCTGCAACGCTACCCCGACGTGAGGGTTGATGCGGATTACACCGGGCGCTTGGTCGATCTGGTGCACGAGGGGTTCGACCTCGCGATCCGCGTCGGCGAACTGCCGGACTCTCGCCTGGCGGCGCGGCGCCTGGGGGAATTGCGCTACGGCCTGTTTGCAAGCCCGGCTTACCTCGCGCGTGCCGGCACCCCGGAAACCCCGCATGATCTGAGCCGCCATGCGCTGCTGGCGTTCGCCGGGGGCAATCAGCGTCAAGGCTGGCGCCTCGAACGCGGTGCCGCGGTGGTGGCCGTGGAGGTGGAGCCTCGCCTGCGGGTCGACAACAGTTTCTCGGTGGCGGATGCGGCGAAAGCCGGTCTGGGCATTGCACAGCTACCGCTGATGGTGGTTCAGGACGCACTGGCCGCCGGGGCGCTTGAGCGCGTGTTGCCGGGCTGGGCGCGCGCGCCGGTGCCCGTCAGCGCGCTGTTTCCCAGTGCGCGCTACCTGACGCCCAAGGTGCGGGCTTTCATCGATCACGCCGCAGCACAATTCGGGGCGACTTCAAGCGCCGATTGAATCGACGGTGATGGGGTATGACGCGGCATGCCTGACCAGACTTGCTGTTCTTGGCAAAGCCTGTTTGTTCAGGTCAAGACCTTGTCACCCGATCTGCGGCAAAATTCACAGGTTTTCACCTGCATTCCCAGAGGATAAGAAGATGGCACACCCCCTGGCCGGCCAACCGGCACCGAAAGAGGTTCTCACCGACATCGCCGCCTTGCTGGCTGCGTACGCTGCCACACAGCCGGATGTGAATGATCCAACGCAGCGCGTGGCCTTTGGCACCAGCGGCCACCGCGGCAACGCCTTTGCCGGCAGCTTCAACGAAGCGCACATCCTCGCGATCACCCAAGCGGTGTGCGAGTACCGCGCCAATGCCGGCATCACCGGCCCGCTGTACCTGGGCAAGGATACCCACGCGCTGTCCGGTCCGGCGCAGATCAGCGCACTTGAAGTGCTGGCCGCGAATGGTGTCGAAACCCGTATCCAGGCCGACGACGGCTTCACGCCGACGCCGGTGATCTCGCGCGCGATCCTGGTCTACAACCGCGACAACGCCGGCCCGCGTGCCGACGGCATCGTGATCACGCCCTCGCACAACCCGCCGGTCGATGGCGGCATCAAGTACAACCCGCCGCATGGCGGCCCGGCGGATACCGACATCACCGGCTGGGTCGAGGCCCGCGCCAACGCGCTGATGGCCGAGGGCAACAAGGGCGTCAAGCGCGTGCCTTACGCCGAGGCGCTGGCTGCTGCGACGACGAAGGCCGAAGACTTCGTGATGCCGTATGTGAAGGATCTGGGCGCGGTCATCGACTTCGACGCAATCCGCAAGGCAAACCTCAAGATTGGTGTGCACCCGCTCGGCGGCGCCGCAGTAGCGTACTGGAAGCCCATCGCCGAGACCTACGGTCTGAACATCGAGATTGTCAACGACGCGGTCGACCCGGCCTTCTCGTTCATGACGCTGGACCATGACGGCAAGATCCGCATGGACTGCTCCAGCCCCTACGCGATGGCCAGCCTCGTCGCGCTGAAGGACAAGTTCGACATCGCCTGGGGCAACGACGCCGACGTCGACCGCCACGGCATCGTCACGCCATCGGTCGGTCTGATGAACCCGAACCACTACCTCGCGGTGGCGATCAACTACCTGCTGACGCATCGCCCGCAGTGGCCGGCCAGCGCGGCAGTGGGCAAGACGCTGGTCTCCAGCGCGCTGATCGATCGCGTGATGGATGGCCTCGGCCGCAAGTTCCTCGAAGTGCCGGTCGGCTTCAAGTGGTTCTCCGGTGGCCTGCTCGAAGGCAGCTTCTGCTTCGGTGGCGAGGAGAGCGCCGGCGCGTCCTTCCTGCGTCGCGATGGTTCCGTGTGGACCACCGACAAGGACGGCATCATCCTTGGCCTGCTGGCGGCCGAGATCACCGCCGTCACGGGCAAGGATCCGGGCGTGCATTACCAGGAGATGGCCGCGAAGTACGGCGCGCCGTTCTACACCCGCATCGACGCAGCGGCCACCCCGGCGCAGAAGGCCGCCTTCAAGGGCCTCACCGGCGAGCGCGTGAGCGCCGCCACGCTGGCGGGCGATGCGATCACCGCCAAGCTCACCAAGGCACCGGGCAACGGTGCGTCGATCGGCGGCCTCAAGGTCACCACCGCCAACGGCTGGTTCGCCGCGCGCCCCTCGGGCACCGAAGACATCTACAAGGTTTACGCCGAGAGCTTTGTCAGCGCCGAGCACCTGCAGCAGATTGTCAAAGAGGCGCAGGAAATCGTCAGCGACGCATTGAAGCCGTAAACCGCAGATCGCGTCTGGCAGGAAAAAAGGGCCCGGAGTAATCCGGGCCCTTTTGTTTGAGTGCCGTGCCAGGCTTCCCGGTTAGCAGGCCGATGCAAAACGCTGTGACGTCACGCCTGGCATGGCCGTTGCGATTCGGTTTTTCATGACTTCAGTCCTGCA